>DATNCJ010000093.1:0-92593 GCA_035607215.1 Candidatus Eiseniibacteriota bacterium | reverse complement strand
TACGCCTTTCGGCCTCACCTTAGGACCCGCCTAACCCTGAGCGGATTAACCTTCCTCAGGAAACCTTAGACTTTCGGCGACACGAGTTCTCATCGTGTTTATCGCTACTTATGCCGGCAGGGTCTCTTGTGTAGTGTTCAGTAGTCCTCTCGGTCTACCTTCAGACTCCACGCAATGCTCCCCTACCAAGAACACTTCCTAAGAAGTGTCATTTCGCAGCTTCGGTCATGTGCTTTAGCCCCGTTGGATTGTTGGTGCATATCCGCTTGACCAGTGAGCTGTTACGCTTTCTTTAAAGGATGGCTGCTTCTAAGCCAACCTCCTGGCTGTCCGAGCGAATACACTTCCTTTCCCACTTAGCACATAGTTAGGGACCTTAGCTGGCGATCTGGGCTGTTTCCCTTTTGACCACGGAGCTTATCCCCCGTAGTCTCACTCCCGTGCAGTTATCCACGGCATTCGCAGTTTGATTGGATTTGATAGCCTGAGTTGGCCTCTAGTCCATTCAGTGCTCTACCACCGTGGTAATTCACACAAGGCTGTCCCTAAAGACATTTCGGGGAGAACGAGCTATCACGGAATTTGATTAGCCTTTCACCCCTACCCTCAGCTCATCAGAGCGATTTTCAACTCACACCTGTTCGGTCCTCCAGTCGCGGTTAAGCGACCTTCAACCTGGCCAAGGGTAGATCATCCCGCTTCGCGTCTATTCCAACGTACTTGTCGCCCTATTCGGACTCGCTTTCGCTACGGCTCGCTTGCGCTTAACCTTGCACGTTAGAATAACTAGCCGGCTCATTAAGCAAGAGGCACGCCGTCAGGCTTTCACGGACCGAAGTCCGTGCATGGCCCTCCGACTGCTTGTAAGCATACGGTTTCAGGTTCTATTTCACTCCCCTCGCAGGGGTGCTTTTCGCCTTTCCCTCACGGTACTGGTTCACTATCGGTCGCCAGAGAGTATTTAGCCTTGGAGAGTGGTCTCCCCAGTTTCCCACCGGATTACACGTGTCCGGTGGTACTCAGGATACCGCTTCGAGTTCGATCGGCTTTCGGTTACAGGGCTCTCACCTTCTATGGCCCCGCTTTCCAGCAGGTTCACCTAACCGTCGAATTGATAACTCTACTTATGCGGTCCTACAACCCCCCAGTATAAATACTGGGGTTTGGGCTGTTCCGATTTCGCTCGCCGCTACTTTCGGAATCTCTGTGATTTATTTTCCTCCAGGTACTGAGATGGTTCACTTCCCTGGGTTGGCTCATACCGACCTATGTATTCAGTCGGCTGTAACGAGAGTTCATCTCGCAGGGTTTCCCCATTCGGAAATCCCCGGATCAAAGCCTGCTTGCGGCTCCCCGGGGCTTATCGCAGCTTGCCACGTCCTTCATCGCCTTCTGGCGCCAAGGCATCCACCGTACGCTCTTAGTAGCTTAATCATAAAACTCACCCAATCCGTCAAATCATTCGAGCTAAACGTCTTAGCTTTAATAACTTAGCGTCCTGACTGTCTATGGCTCCATATACCTTGTGTTTCGGCTCTTACGGAACTGGGTAGGTCCCGCAGACACCGGACATTGGCTTTCGTTTCCACATTTCATCAGGCAATTAGTTGAGCTGCCTTTGTTTGTCCACAGTTTTGCTCAACTCGAGCAAACTTGTAATTATCCACACCATGACGTCGCGTCCGACCGTAATCGGACCACGATTTTCGGCGTGGATTGCCAGCCTTTCTGTTGTCAAAGAGCGATGGCCCTGATCCCGTCAGAGCGCCTCAGCATTCCGCTGAAGCATTGTCCAATCTTGCGACCGAACAATAAAAAACCCGGCGTCGAGCGCCGGGCACATACGCCATTTGCTTCTGGCGTATCCACGCGTAGCTCGACTCGTTTCTAACCTGTACTCGTAAAGAACCTCACTATAGGATCTACTGCTGGCCTTCGCTTGATCTTGCGCTGGGAAGACTGCGTATTCGACCCGACTGTGATGCCCTACTGGCTCAACTACCCCCAAGCCATTTGCAAGTATACAAGATTCCGGGGATCCGTCAAGCCCCTTGCCAAATATTTTTTGGCCATCCCGCTGTGCAAATTTTCAGCTCTGTGCAAAATCCAAGGCGGCGGACTTGACCGTGCAGACCGGCATTTGCAAGCTGAGGAGAATCATATGTAGTAAAAATCTGCGCCATGGCAAGTTTTGCCAAGATTACCCATACCGGCGTTATCAATCCTCTACATCAGCCTCTACATCAGCCTAAGGCCCGCTTTCGTCGCGGCATCACGGAGCCTCTTGTCCAGAGCAGCCACTGGAAGCCTCTCGCGTTTTGCCAACGGGTTCAGGCGGGTTAGAACAGATGGGGGGTGCCGGAGTTGGACAGGTCGGCCTGATACTTGGGCCACGGGCTGTTCATCAGGCCTCCGTGGCCGCCGGCGTAAGCGAGAATCTTGCTGTCATAGCTAGTCGCCACGTATACGGTGCCGTCGGGCGCCAGAGTTGGAGAAGACTCGGTGGCGTGTTCCACGTCCGCTTGGGAGAGCAACCGGCCATCGGAAGAGACGGCAGACAGAGTATGTGCGCCGATGACAAAGATAACTCCGTCCTGGGCTAGCAGGGGTGTGGCGTGAAGGGGACCTGGCAGGGCCAATTTCCACTTGGTTGAACCGAATGGGTCGACTGCGTACAGAGTCGCGTCGGCGCCTGCGAAAAAGATGGTGCCGTCCGTCGAGACCACCGGTGTGGAGCGACCTAACTCGGTGGAATTGGTCTTCAATTCCCACTTGACGGAGCCATCCAGTCCCATGGCAACCAAGCTGGATCGGTTGGCGGTTGCGTATAGGGTGCGGTTGTTATCGATGGCGATTCCGGAGGAAATGAAGAAGCTGCTGGGAGAGGCACCTGCGGCAACCGCTGGATATTGCCAATTGACTTGCCCGTTGGAGTCCAGCGCCGTGAGCTTTGCACGGCCCGGCGAGAGCAGGCTGCCATCCGGGAGCAAAGTGACCGAGCCCCATTGGTCTCCGCCCCATGTCGACTGCCAAGCGATTTGGCCGTTGTCCAGTCGCACCGCTAGCAGACTGCCGCGTGACACACCGTAAAGGTAGTCGCGACCGAGGGCGCCGGCACTCTTGTTGACCGTATTCCCGTCATAGGAATCGATGGTCCATCGGATGGATCCGGAATGGTTCAATGCGAAGAACCGACCATTGCTATTGGAGACGTAGATGGCGCCATCGGATCCGATCGCGGGAGTCGCGTCGGTCGGGCCTACATAGGTTTTCCATTGCAGAGTTCCCGCCGGGTCCAGGGCGTAGATGAAACCGTCTTCGCACGACGCGTAGAGCGTGCCGTCGCCCGCGAGGGCAAGGGCGGCCGTGATTTTTCCACCGACGGTGAACTCCCATTTCTTGGCGAGCACCGGAACGCCTTCGGAAGAGGCCGCAGGCTTTTTGCATGAGACAAATCCCAGAGTACACAGGAGTACGAGAGCTGCTGCAAGAGATTGCTTTCGAGCCACAGGTTGCACCTTTCCGCTAATCCCGGCCGTGAAGCGGATTGCTGGTATTCGCCAAGTCGTGGAACTGTTTGGGCCAGGCGCTTGGCATGAGAGGCGAGCCGGCATCCTCCGCTGCGCAGAGCACGGCATAGCCGCAGGCAAAATAGATGGTGCCATCGGGCGCAATCGCGAGAGAGGAGGTGGGCGTGAAGACACGCAGGTTGGACTTGAGCGTGCCATCGGGGCGAAGAGCGATCAGTGCGAATTCACCGCCGAGATAGAGGGTGCCGTCCGCGGCCAGAACCGGCGAAGTCAAAACGTTCAAGGGCAGCTGTGGCGCGAACCTCCATTTGAGGCTGCCGTCCGGAGTAACGGCATAGACGGCACCGCCGCCCGTAAAGTAGATCACCCCATCCACGTCGATGACCGGCGAGCCGGTGATACCGGCGGCGTCGAAGCGCCACTTGACAGAGCCGGAGGGATCGACGGCGTACAGGACGCCAGCCCCATCGCCCACATAGATGGTGCCGTCGTTGGCTAATGCCGCTTGTCCCAGGCCGCCCGAGGAGAGCTCGAGATCCCATTCGGGATTGCCACTAGCGGAGATCGAATGGAGAAAATTCTGACGGGGCAGGATGATCGAGCTGGCGCGGGTCAGTAGGGGCGCGCCGGAGGAACCGCCTGCGCGAGCGCTGCCGGGTAGTACAGTGGCGGCTCCGAGCATGCCCTCGCGGAAGGTTTCCAGGTGCCAGATGTCGCGGTCGGACATTTTGGGCTGGAACGCCCAGATGTCCGCAGAACCGTTGAGATAGTACAGCGTGGTGGCGGGCCCCAGGGCCGGCGGAGCGTGAAACGCGTTCATTCCATAGCCGGGGCGCCAGACAATCTGGCCGTGTTGGTCCACTCCGAACACAAGGCCATGCCAAGTGTCGAGGTAGATGGTGCCATCGTCGGAAACGACCGGCACGTTGGCAGCGTCAAAAGTCGTTTCCCAGACAAGTTTCCCTTCTGGCGAGACAGCGACAAGGCCGCGATTTGTGCCGACGTAGATCGTGCCGTCCGGAGCCACCGCCGGATGCGAGAGCGCAGAGCCTGTGCTCTTGTATTGCCACTTCAGACGCAGGCCGGACTTTGCAGCTGGAGCGGTCGTCTTGCCACAGGCTGCAAATAGCAGAGCGACGCAAGCCGCGCAGGTGAAGAGGATGCAGCCGCCCGAGAAACTGCGAGCGAAAAAAGCTACAGGTGCCCAGCGGAGAGTCATACCCGGACGAGTCATCGAGGGGAAGGAAATTCGCAGTCGCGCTGAAAAATCCGCGAGGCTTGCGCGTTCATCATGGCTCCGCGCACGGGAGAGAGCACGCTCACCTCTTGAATCCGCGAATTAATCCGGCTGGTGAGGGTGTTGAGACCTTGCTGAAGGGTGCGATCCATGTTCTGAAAATATTCCTCGGCGCGAGCGCGCTGCATTTGGGCGTCAAAGCTGTTTCCGCTGGGCGAAACTTTCTGGGAGCGCTGCGCCAGAAAATTGCAATACGTGTGCGTCTGTTGAATAGCTTGCGAGAGGAGCTGGCGCCACTCGGTATCGGCGATGAGCTCCTTGCGAGCGCTGACGATCTGCATCTGCCATTCCGCATCACGGTCGGAGTCGTAGCCTAACTCGGCGCGCGCGGTCTGCTCGCAGGCAGACTCGCAGTTGAGAAGCGGGCTGTTGTCGCCGCCGGTTACGATCCTGGTGTTCGATGGAGCGGCGGCGCTGCCACCCGGACGCGCCTCGAGGTCTTCATTGGTGATGACTTTCTTTGGTTTGGAGGAAGCGTTGGGTTTGGATGAAGCAGCATTGGGAGCAGCCTGGGAACCGGGCTGCTGAGGCGTTTGAACCGGAGCAGCGGCCGACTGGGCAGAACCGTGGTTGACGCAAAATGTAAACAGCGTTGCGAACGCAATGGCTCGAAAAGAAACGCCCCGGAGAGGAAGACGACAGTTCTTGTCGCAAGCCTCGACGTACCTTATCGAGCGCTTAGGGATCATTGTCATCACCCGGCGTATAGCTGGGATACTGCTGCATTGGACAGCTAGTGTTTTGTATCCGGTTGGTCTGTACTGTCGTGAATTGATATGCGAGCGGATTTTCGCTGAATTTGTGCTGGATCGTGCCCTGGCGGTTGTAGAGACTCTGCAATTCCGCCTGCGCCTGCTTGAATTTGGCGTCGTATTTTTCGTCGATGGAGAGCTCTTGCGGCGTGACGTTATGGGGGTCCCCGTATTTGCCCAGCTCGTTCTTCTTTTCGGCCCCTAACTGACAGAACTTGAGGTGGACATCGTAGAGATTGCGCAGGTGCTTCTGCCACTCGTCATCCTTGCGGACGGTGTCTATAGCTTGCAAAAGATTCCGCTTCCAGTTGGGATTGAATTCGGGCGCGACACGAGCTAACTGGCGAACCTGCTCGAAGCAAGTTCTGTTGCAATCATTGATCTGGCTGAAATCGACAGGAGAGAATCCGTCACCGTCAGCAGCGGGCTTCAGGTCATCGTTGGTGATGACCTTTTTGGGCTTGTCGGGTGATTTTGCGGGCGAAGCGGGCAGCTGTTGGCGCTGTGGAGCGGAGGGCTGCTTTTCGGGCGACGGAGCTTGAGGGTCCTGCTGCCGCAGTCGGATCTTCACCGCGCCTTGCGCGAGCGGGGACAGACCAAGCGTACAAGATAGAAAAAGGGCTACGTACGGGACCGGAGACACCGGGCACCTCTGAAAATACGATTTTCTCAGACCGAGGAGTAAAACGGCACAAGTAGAGGGAAGACTATACAGAAAGGATTATTACTCGCACGGGCACAAAAAGAGCGGCCGGGACGGCCACGTTGATACTCGCCGCCTGGGCGGTGGCGTTGACGCGGAGGCCTGATCGCCGCTGGCACTCGGAATCTTCGATTGGGATACAGCCGTCAGCGGCGGTCGACGGTGGGATGGCGGACGTCCTGGCCTTGCACAATGTAGATGACATCCTCGGCGATGTTGGTGGCGTGGTCACCGATACGCTCGAGGTTCTTGGCTACAAGAATCAGCTCGAAAGCGGGGAAGACCACGCTGGAGTCGCCCATCATGTAGGTGAGCAGCTCGCGGAAGATCTGGTCACGGTAATGGTCCACAGAATCGTCCATGGTCAGAACTTTCTGGGCCAGCTCGACATCACGGCGGACCACCGCGTTCAGAGCGTCGCGTACCATCTCTTCGGCGACCTCGCTCATGCGCGGCAGATCGACATAGGGCTTTACGCGTGGGTGGCGAAGGATGCGGACCGAGCCCTGGGCGATGTTAACGGCCTGATCGCCAATGCGCTCGAGGTCGTTGTTGATGCGCGAGATGGCGAGAACCAGGCGGAGGTCCATGGCCATGAGCTGATGGAGGGCGAGGAGCTGGACGACGCGGTCGTCGATTTCCAGCTGAAGCTCGTTGATGGCGTCTTCTTCGTCGAGGACGCGCTTGGCCAGTTGTTCGTCGGAATCGAGCACGGAGTGGACAGCCTGGTGGACGGCGCGCTCGGCGAGGCTGCCCATCCAGAGAAGGCGCTCTTTCAGTTCGTTGAGGTCTTTTTCGAAGTGGCGTTCCATTATTTCCTCGGTTCAACGGCAAATTCGCCAGAAGCGCAAACCGACTCGCTCTGCTCGCGGTCCGGGCTGAAGCCCGGTGGCTGCAGACCACCGATCAGCCGAAGCGGCCAGTAATGTAGGCCTCAGTTCGCGGATCGCTCGGGGTAGTGAAAAGCTGCGGCGTCGGGCTGAACTCGATTAGCTGGCCAATCAGCAGGAAGGCAGTGAAATCGCTGACGCGCGCGGCCTGCTGCATGTTGTGGGTGACGATGGCGATGGTGCAGAGATCCTTGAGCTGAACCAGGAGTTCTTCGATTTTTGCGGTGCTGATGGGATCGAGGGCCGAGCAAGGCTCATCGAGGAGGAGCACTTCGGGCTCGACGGCCAAGCCGCGGGCGATGCACAGGCGCTGCTGCTGGCCACCGGAAAGCTCGTAGGCGGACTTATGAAGATGATCCTTCACTTCGTCCCACAGGGCGGCGTGGCGCAGGCTCTTTTCGACGGCTTCTGCGAGGGGCAGCTTAGAGCCGTTGATGCGCAAGCCGTAAGCGACGTTATCGAAAATGGATTTCGGGAACGGGTTGGGCCGCTGAAAGACCATGCCGACGCGGCGACGGAGCTGGGTGACGTCCTGGGCGAGGATGTTCTGGCCATCGAGGAGAATCTCGCCTTCCAAGCGGGCGCCCCGTACCGTTTCGTGCATGCGGTTAAAGGTGCGGAGCAAGGTGGACTTGCCGCAACCTGATGGGCCGATCAGCGCAGTGACTTTATTGGTGGCGATGCCCATGCTGATATCGAACAAGGTCTGTTTGGTGCCATAAAAGAAGTTGACCTTGTTGATGTTCATGCGCATGGGAAGGGCGGCCGGGGTTTCACGGCTGGGCGTCCCGGTTGGCGTAGTAGGAGTCAAATTTACGGACACAGCCGGCCTCACAGAAGCGTGCATGTCAGGACCTCGGGACCGCAATGCCACGGGACAGAATCGCCCGGGCGAGAATATTGATGACCAAAATCAGACCCAAAAGGACAAGGCCTGCGGCCCAAGCCTGGCGACGCCAGTCCTCATAGGGAGAAATAGCATAAGTGAAGACCATATGGGGTAAAGACTCGACGGGGTGATTCCATCCGGGGCTCCAATAGCGATTGCCCAGTGCGGTGAAGAGCAGCGGAGCAGTTTCGCCGGCGACGCGGGCGAAAGCCAGCAGGATGGCGGTGAGAATGCCGCGGTAGGCAGCGGGGACGATGACCGTGGCGATGGTTTTCCACTTGCTGGCGCCCAAGGCCATGGCGGCTTCGCGCAGAGCTTTTGGGACCGCGAGGAGGAAATCCTCGGTGCTGCGCAGGGTGATTGGGATCATCATGATGCCGAGAGCGAATCCGCCAGCCAGCGTAGAGAAGTGCCCCATCGGCGCGACGATCAAAGCATAGGCGAAAATTCCGACGACGATGGAGGGGACGCCGTTGAGCACGTCAGCGGCGTAGCGGACCACGAAAGCGGTCTTTGCGCCGCTGAACTCAGCCAAGTAGATTGCTCCGAGAAAGCCGACAGGGACGCCGATGAGCGTGGCGAGGAGCAAGAGTTTGCCACTACCGACGATGGCGTTGGCCATACCGCCGCCGGTTTCGCCGACCGGAGTGGGCAGCTTGGTGAAGAAATTCCAGTTGATGGAGGTCCCACCGTTATAGACGAGATAGCCGAGGATCAGAAAAAGAACAGAGACGGCGACAAAGGCGCAAACGCCGGTCATGGTGAGCATGAAGCCGCTTACGAGCTTGCGCCAGCGGAGACGATTGGTCAAGCGTGCCCCATTCCGCTGCCGCGCTGCGAGGTAGCGATAATCAATAGGCGAGCGAGGCCATTGAGGATGAAGGTGAGCAAGAAGAGAACGAGGCCGAGCTCGATCAGGGCCTGGCTATAGAGCTGGCCGGTGGCCTCAGTGAATTCGTTGGCGATGACGGCGGCGATGGAGTAGCCAGGAGAAAAGAGCGATGGAGTGATAGCGACAACGTTGCCGACGACCATGGTGACCGCCATGGTTTCTCCCAGAGCGCGAGCGAGTGCGAGAAAAATCGAGCCCATGATACCGGTGCGGGCAAAAGGCACAACGACTTTCCAGGTGGACTCCCAGCGAGTGGAGCCCAGCGCGAGAGCCGCTTCGCGCTGATCGCGCGGGACGGACAGAAGGACTTCGCGAGAGACGGAGATGATGAAGGGAATCACCATGATGGCGAGGATCACGCCGGCGGTGAGGAAACCGAGACCATAGGCCGGTCCGGAAAAGATCGGGAGCATGGTTTTCTTCAGCGCAGGCTGGATGTACTCGCGCATCAATGGGACCACCGCAAGGAAGCCGAGCAGTCCATAGATGACGCTGGGAACGGCAGCGAGAAGGTCGATGAAGAATTCGAGGGTATCGGAGACGCGAGCGGGAGCCAATTCGGCGAGGAAGATGGCGGCGCCAATTCCGAGAGGGACCGCGATAAACAACGCGACGGTGGAAGTGACTACAGTGCCATAGATGAAAGGAAGGGCGCCGTACTGGTCGGCGAGAGGATCCCAAACGCGGGTCCAAAGGAAAGCCAGGCCGAACTTCTGGCGCGCCAGAACGGAGTCTCGCCAGAGTTCGTAGACGAGCAAGAGGGTAACGAGCACAACGGCGGCGGCGAAGATAAAGGTGATGAGGCGTGCGATCTCGTCGCCCTCGCGGAGCTTGCTGAGAAAAGAGCGCGAGCCCACGATGGGGCCCGCGCCAGGAACGGTTGTTGAAGAGGAAGCCATGTAGTGGTGCGCAGCCGCCTTGAGTTACTGGATGCTGCCAAGCGCTTTGGCCTCTTTGGCCACAACTTCCTTGGGTAGCTTGGCGTAGGACAAGGCTTCGGCGTAATTCTGGCCGTCGGCAAGCGACCACTTCAGAAAGTCCTTGATGGCGTTGCGTTTTCCGGCATCAGAGATCTTGGCAGGAATCAGCAGCCAAGTGAAGCTGGAGATCGGGTAAGCGGTTTTGCCCGGAGCGTTGGTGATAGAGACGCGGAAGTCGTCGGGCATGCTCTTTGCGGCGCCCGCGGCTGCGGCGCTGACACTGGCGAGATCGGCCTTTACGAAGGTCCCTGCGGCGTTCTTGACCGCGCCGTAGGGGACGCTGTTCTGCGCAGCGTAGATGAGTTCGACGTAGCCGATGGAATTGGGCGTCTGCTTGATGAGGCCGGTGACGCCTTCGCTGCCCTTGCCGCCAAGGCCGACGGGCCAGTTGATGGAGGTACCCTTTCCAACTTTGTTCTTCCATTCGTCGCTGACTTTGGAGAGATAGTCCGTCCAGATGTAAGTGGTGCCGGAACCATCGGAGCGGTGGACAACAACGATGTCGTTCGCGGGCAGATTGACGCCTTTGTTCGCGCCGGCGATAGCGGGATCATTCCACTTGGTGATCTTGCCAAGGAAGATTCCGGCCAGGGCCTCGGGAGTGAAGTTAAGAGCAGCACTAGCACCGGGGACATTGTAGGTGGGGACTGCGGCACCGAGCACCGTGGGGAAATGCAGGATTCCATAGCCGTGCTTGTCGGTATAGGCCTTAATCTGTTCGTCGTTCATCGGACCATCGGAAGCGCCGAAATCAACGGTGCCATCGGTGACTTGTTTGATGCCTGCGCCGGATCCCACCGACTGATAGTTAATCTCGGCGTTGCCGTGGGCTTTGCGATATTCATCGAACCACTTGGAATAAATCGGATAAGGAAAGGACGCGCCTGCCCCGTTGATGAGCAGGGCGCCTTGCGACCATGCGACGGTTGCAAGGGCGAGGGCGGCCACCAGCAATCCAGCAATCTTTTTCATGTTTTTCTCCGTGAACGGTTTTACCTGGCTTTAGAAGGCAGTGTGACGCGTTGTTGTTACAGCATTGTTACAGCCGATTCAGCATCTGTTGACAGTAGCCGCCGCGATAAAAGAACAGCCGCACTTAGGGCGAAGGGATGGCGAAAGAAAAAGGGCGGCTCCAGTGGAGCCGCCCTTTGTTCTTGAAGGAGCGAGGCCTTCACGACTGCGGGACTATGGAATGTAGTAGCGGAACGAGGTGAACACCATGTTGGCATGGGCATTGGGAGCCTGGCCGAACGTTGTGTTGTTGTTGTTGCCGGACCAGGTGTTCTTGATCAGATAGGAGTATTGGATGCCCCACTGTATGCGTCCCTTGGGACCCTGATAGACGCGATGCCAGAAGCCCGTGGTGCCTTCCATGATATTGCGGATGTCGCCCGCGCAAGATCCGGCGTTGGCGGGGCTAAGAGTGCCTCCTGGAACGACGGCCGTGCCCGCGGTTGGAACCACTTCGCTGTTGCAACCGGTGTTGTTGAACAGCGGCGAGCCGTAGCCGATGCCCGCAGTGCCGGCTGCATTGGTGTAGGCGGTGCGGAAGGCGTACTCCGATCCGAAGTTGAAATACACATCGACCGCCTTTGTGGGATGCGTTTCCAACGTAGCGAGAACACTGCCGCCGCGAATCGGAGCGAGCGTGCCATCGGGACGAGCGGTAAGGTCGGCAAGTTGCGCGCTGCTGTAGCGGCCGATGCCGTCACCGCCCAGGAAGTGGATGCCGGCGTCAACCTTCTTGTTCAACAGTGGAACGCGAGCGTTGAAACCGATGCCACCGCCGGTGCGGGAGTCGTTGAACGCGCCGGCTGAGGACGGCCCGGTGACGCCGAGGCAGACAGCCGTGGCCGCGGTGGTCGCGCAGGGATAGTTGCGTTCGCGGAAGGTGCTGATGATGCCGAAGAGCTCGTAGTGACCCCAGCCGGGTTCGGCGGCTACCTTGATGATGAAATCGGGGGATTGGTTCACAGTGTAGCCGCTGGTGTCGACGAAGTTGTACAGGCCGCCGCCAGCACCCTGCGCGTTGATGAAGAAGTTTGCCGGGAAGCCGCGTCCGCCAATGGTGGTTTGCGGCGCTTCGATAGCGAAACCGACGGCGAACTTGTTGCCGAAGTCCTTGGTGACACGGAAGCCGTATTGGCGAGCGAAGGTGAAGCCAACGCTGTACTGGTGGTCGACCGTCAGAGGCGTAGCCTCAGTGCGGTTATCAAGCAGTTTCTTGGTTTCGGTAGCGAGGGACCACATCTGGCCGCCGGTGAACGCCCAACCATTGTCGAGCCGCGCGCGCGCGAACGCTTGACGTTGGCGCAATGAATAGCTGTTGCTCTGGCGGTTGTTGGAAGTCACGGCGGCGCTCAGAAAGTCCGCTTCGTAGAAGCCCTGGAGCGTCGCGGCAGCGAGCTTGCCTTCGACAAGAAGATTGAAACGTGATGCGCGGCCGCCGAGGTTGAACTCGGTGACCTTGCTTAGATCGCTGCCGTTGAAGGGAACACCGGTAAAGGCAGTGTTGACGTCCGACATGAGGGCGCGATTGCGGAACACGGTTTCGGCGGCCAGGAAGCCTCCGGGTGTGAAAGTAACGCCTTTGAACTTGATACTCGCGGGCCCATCTTCGCTGGCCTTTTTGGCCTCGGCCTGCTCGGCCACAACCTCGGACTTGAGGGATTCGTTGCTGGCCCTCAAATCACTGACGTTCGAGTTGATGGACTCGGTCGTGGACTTCAGCGCCGCGGAAGTGCTGACAGCCTCGACGGCACGGCTGTGGGCTTCGAACGCACGAGCGTTAGCGGCAGCGGCGGCTTCGCGCGCTTCGTCAATCTGACGATCGCGCTTGCCGAGCTCCTCTTTCAACATTTGCAATTGTTCCTGCTGGGATTGCAACGTCTGCCGCAGCTCTTCGAGTTCTGCGGCGAAACTAGCATCCGATTTTTCAGCTTTTTTGGCCGCCGGCTTGGACTTTGCTGGCGGAACTGATTTCGCGGGTGATGCGTCAGCGTCCTTGGGGGAATCGGCGAAGGCTGTTCCCGAAACCACAAACAGCGATAAAGCTATTGTTGCAAATGTTTTCATTGCCTCTCTCTTTGAATCAAAATTCTTTCGACCAAATGCCGGTGAGTTTGCGAACCACCCCGGGGCAGAAGGTAAAGGCCACGTCTTACGGTTGCGTCAACCGAATGTGAATATCCTGTAACAATGGGCCGGAGGCGACTGTATATGATTGACCGGATTAAAGTTACGTAGAGACGTCAGACTTTATCTACAGGAGAGGCGAAGAGACACCAGAAGCGCTGTCAGCGAAGTTGGTGTGAGCGCGGAAAGCAGGGTCGGGACTCCCTGGCCGGACCGTTATCCCACCCCCGGGATAGGGCTTACTTCGGCGACGCGATCGTATAGGCCAGCGTGATTTGGGTCAACCGATACGAATAATTGGCATCGGTGTCGGCGATGTCCGCTTCGGTCTTGGCCAATTCGGCCTGGCTATATTCGACAATGGATGCCAGACCGAGGTTGTAGCGGGTCTGCGCCAGGTCCAGCGCGAGGCTGGCTTGCTCGCGCAATTGCCGGGTGACCGCGAGACGTTCATACGCGCGATTGGTGTCCTGCCAGGCGATGCGCACGTCGCGCGCGATGTTGTTGCGCAGGTCGGAAAGCTTCTGGCGGGCGACCTCAGTTTGCAGGTCGGCGGTCTGCGCGCGCGCGTTGTACAAAAATCCATTGAACACGGGAATGTTGATGTTCACTCCGACGGCCCCGTACCAGTTCGGCGTGATCGCCGGATCGCGCACGGGAGTTGTGCCAACGACGCCGAGCGCGCCAATGGTCGGCCGCCACAGATCGTGTTCCGCGCTACTGCTTTTTTGCGCCGATGCGACCTGGTATTGCAGGGCGGAGACTTCCGGCCGCTGCCGGAGCGCCTGCTGAATCAGCGGCTGCGCGTCGGGCGCAGGAGGCGCAGGGGTGCCAGGTTGCGCCGGGTCGATCAAATCGAAGGGTTGCTGATCCGGAAAACCGAGAATAGCGGAAAGGGTGGCCAGGCAGCTTTGCTCGTTGTTGCGTGCTTCGAGGAGCAGCAGATTGGCGCGAGCGAGATCGACTTTGGTGAAACTCAGATCCAGGTCGGAGCGAAGTTTGGCATTGGCCAGCGCCTGAACTTTATCGACTAGGAGTTGGCGCGCGTCGACCGTACCTTGCGCGACTTTGACGAGTTCGCGCGTGTCCAGGCAGCTGTAGAACGAGCGATCGGCGGCGAGCGTGATGTCGGCGGTGGTGGCGGCGGCGTTCTGGTCTGCAGCCTTGGCCTGCAGTTCAGAACTTGACACCAGATTGCTGGTGCGCCCAAAGTCGGTAAGGAGTTGACTGACGGTGGCGCCCGCGGCCGCGCGCGGGAAAATGGTCGGGTTGTTCAGGGCGCCGGCGGCGATGCGGCTGCCGGGTTCGGAATCGACCGCAGTGAGGCTGAGGTACGCCGTCGGCAATAGCGCGGAGCGCGTCTCGCGCACATACTGGCGGGCTTCCAGCGCCCGCAGCTTGCCGATGGTGATTTGCGGATTGTTACGCAAGGCCAGAGACTCCGCTTGTTGCAGCGTCAAGGGGTTCCCCGGCGCCTGCGGGGATTGCTGTGACTGAGGCACGGATGCGGCAGCGGATACCGAAGATGCATTCATCGGCGCTGATATATTTTGCGCTTGCGAAGCGAGTGGCCAAGCGCCGAGGCTGACGAAAACCATCAGAACAACTGAGCGACGCCGGTTCACGATTGGGCCTCCGCGAGTTCTCGCGATTCCTTGCGGCCGTGGATCAGCAGGTACGCGGCAGGAACCAGGTAAACGGTAACGATCACGGAAACCAGCAAGCCGCCGATGATGGCGCGAGCCAGCGGCGCGTATTGTTCGCTGCCGGCTTCGGTGCCCAGAGCCATGGGAATCAGGCCGAGAACGGTGGCCAGCGAAGTCATCAGAATCGGACGAAGGCGCAGACGAGACGCCAGCGAAACGGCTTCTTTCACCGGCTTGCCGTCATGATGCAAATGGCGGGCGAACTCCACGATCAGGATGCTGTTGGACACGACGATACCGACCATCATCACCAGACCCATCAACGACATCACGTTGAGTGTCGTGCCAGTGGCGAGCAGGAAGAGCAACACCCCTGCAAGACCGGGGGGAATAGCCAGGAGGATAATGAACGGATCGAGCCAGGACGCGAACTGTGCGACCAGGATCAAGTAAACAAGCACGATCGACAGAATCAGGCCAATCCCAAAACTCTTGAACGAGGAGCGCATGCCCTGTACCGAGCCGCGCAAATTGACGCGCACGCCTTCTGGGAGCTTCGTTTCGCCGATGATTTTTTCGATTTGACCGGTAATCCCGCCGAGATCCTGATTTTTCGGCGAAACATACACGTCGATCACCCGGAACAGCTGGTAGTGATCGACTTCTGTCGGCGACGGGACCCTCTTTATATTCACGACGGTATCGAGAAATGTGGGTTGCGTACTCTTCACGCCGCGCAGCGGGATTTGTTTGAGATCGGTGATGGTCTTCACCGCGTTCTCCGGATATTGCACGGTCAGCATGTAGGGGTTGCCGCTTTTCGGGTCGATCCAGTAATTCGGGGCGATCATGCCGTTAGAGGTGAGCGCGGTGATCACGTTGCCGACGATTTCCTTTTGCGACAGGCCGAGCAGCCCGGCCTTTTCGCGGTCGATGTCGAGTTCCAGAGCCGGATAGTCGATGTCTTGCGGGACCAGCACGTCGCTGACGCTTTTGAGTCCGCGAATCGGCGCCCCGATTTGCGCGGCCGTGGCGTACACCTTGTTGAGGTCGTTGCCGCTGACTTGCACGTCGATGGGAGCCGGCAAGCCCAGATTGATGACCGCATCGACCAGGCCGCCAGACTGAAAATAGGTACTGATCTGCGGGAGTTGCTCGGACAGCTGTTGGCGCGCGCGGCGCATGTATTCGTAGCTGCCGACCTTGTGGCCTTCCTTGAGGCTCACTTGAACGAACGCGGTGTTGGATGAGGAATTTGAGGTATAGATCGCGGAAAAATCCGTGGTGATCCCAATGTTGGAGACCACAATCTGCAATTCGTTGGCAGGTACGACCTGACGGATGATGTCCTCGACCTGCTTGACGTAGTTTTCGGTTAGTTCGACGCGCGTGCCCGACGGCGCTTTCATGTTGATGACGAACTGGCCGGGATCAGTGCGCGGGAAAAAGGACACGCCCAGCAGCGGATAGAGCGAGAGGCAAAGCAGGGAGACTCCGGCAAGGCCGATAACCGTTGCAATCGGTTTCAGCAGCGCCGTGCTCAGCGTGCGATCGTACTTGCCGAGCATTTTTTCGAAGTAGGCGTTGAATTTCCTGGCGACATCGCCGAACCGGGCGCCCGCAGAGCCTTCACCGACTTCTTCGTCAGCCTGGTGCTTTTTGATGAGCTTGGCGCAGAACAGCGGCACCACCGTCATGGCCACGAAGTACGAGGCGAACAGAGACAGAATCACGGCCAGCGCCAGCGCTACGAACAGGAAGCGGCTCACGCCATAGAGGAAAACGACCGGAAAGAAGACAATCGCGGTGGTCAGCGTGGCAGCGAGCACCGCAAGCGCAACCTCCTGTCCCCCCTTTTCGGCCGCCACTTCGGGCGCCTCGCCCATCTCCAGATGGCGAAAGATATTTTCGAGCACGATCACCGAGTTGTCGATGAGCCGCGAGAAAGCCAGCGCCAGCCCGCCCAGGACCATGGTGTTAACGGTGCCGCCTCCCGCGCTGATGGCCAGGAATGCCGCAAGTGCCGACAGCGGGATCGACAGGAAAACCGCGGCGGTGGCGCGAATGCTGCCCAGGAAAAGCAAAATCATTACGCCGGTCAGAATCAGGCCGATGGCGCCTTCATGAATCAAGTTGCTGATCGCGGTTTTCACGAACAGCGATTGATCGAACACCACGCGCGTGTTGAGCTGCTTCGGAATGTCCACCAGCGTCTTCAGCGCGTCCTTGATGCCTTGCACTACCGCTATAGTGTTGGTGTCTCCGCCTTGCTTCAGGATGGGCAGATACACCGAGGGCTGCCCGTCCACGCGGACGATGTTGGTTTGGATCGCGTTGGCATCCATTGCTTTGCCAACGTCCCCCACCATCACCGAGGACTGGCCTACGGATTTCAACGGCATGCTGTTGATCGCCGCAGCGCTGGGAGCCTGGCTATTGGAGTACAGGTTGTAGTCGAACGGGCCAATCTTTACGTCGCCCGCAGGCAGAATCAGGTTGCTCTCGTTGATCTGGCGGACCACATCCATAGGGCTGAGCTGGTGTGCTTCAAGTTTCAGCGGATCGACGTACACCATGATCTGGCGATACAAGCCGCCAAAGGGCTGCGGGACCGACGCGCCGGGCACGTTGGCGATCTGGTTTCGCACGGTGTAGCGGCCGATGTCCTGGAGTTGCGTTTCGTTCAAGCCCTGGCCCTTAAGGGTGATCAAACAGACGGGAAGGCTGGAGGCATCGAATTTGAGCACCACCGGAGGCAGCGTGCCCGGCGGCAGCCGGCGAAGATCGGCCATCGCGAGATTGGAAACCGTGCTCAGGTCCGAGTCCGCATTGGTGCCGGGCTGGAAATAAATCTTGATAAGGCTCACGCCTGGAAGCGAACGCGATTCGATGTGATCGACACCGCTGGCCAGCGTAAAAAATCGTTCGAACGGATTGGTAATATTGGTTTCAATCTGCTGCGGCGGCATCCCGGAGTAAAACGTCGCCACCACGACCACTGGAATGTTGATCGGTGGAAACAAATCGACCGGCATGCGCACCAGCGTGACCGTGCCGACGATGGCGATTACCAGGCAGGCGACAATGATGAAAAACGGATACTTGATCGAGAAACCGGACATTAGTTCTGGCCTCCCGTCTTCGCCGCTGCCACGTTGATTTCCTTGGGCTGCGCCAGTTCCCCAACGCGAAATTGACTGCGATTCCCGATGATGACGCGCTCGTTTTCGCTTAGCCCGGAAGCGACTTCCACACGCTCGTTGTCCTCGGCTCCCAGCTTGATGTGCCGTTCTTCGATCTTGTTCTGCGTATTCAACGCCAGCACGGTGGCGTCATCGGCGTTTCGCGCCACCGCTTCCAGGGGCACCGTCAGCGCATTTCTCTTTTCACGCAGCGAGAGCTTCGTCTCCGTGTACATGCCCGGCATCAAACGTCCGTCGCGATTCTCGACGTCGATTTCCGTCACCATCGTGCGCGTTTGCATGTCCAGGGAATCGGCGAAGCGCGAAACCTTGCCCAGCAGGTCGCGGTCCAGCGCTTGCACACGCACGTTAACAACGTCGCCCAGATGGATCTGTGCGGCGACAGATTCCGGAATCGGCAGGACCAGCCGCAGAACGGAAACCTGCGCCAGCCGTACCACCGGAATGGCCTGCGTGCTCGACGAAGTTCCCGCGGCCACCAGCGCTCCGGTATCGGCAAAGCGATTCGTGATCACGCCCGCGAACGGCGCGGTGATTTGCGTGTAGTTGGACAGGGCCGCATATTGCTTCTGGTTGGCCTGGGCCACTTCCATCTGCTGCTTCGCGGAAGACAGCTCTGCCTCCGCGCTGGCCACCTGGCCTTCCGAGCCGAGGTCCTTGGCCTGCGCGTCGTCCACTTCCTGTTGCGCGACCAATCCCGCTCTTGAGTCCGCGGCCTGCTTGAGACGCGTGTACGCGGAATGCGCGGCCGCGTGCGCCGACTGCGCGCGCTGCACATCGCCCTGCGCCCGCCGGATTTGTTCCTGCGCGGCGCGCAACGCGGCGTCGGCGCCGCCCAGTTGCGCCTGCAACTCCGGCACTTCCAGCACCGCCAGCGTCTGGCCGGCCTTCACGTGATCGCCGACATCGACGTAGATCTTTCGAATGTAGCCGGCCACTTTCGCGTGCACATCCACGTCCTGAAACGCCTTGAATTCTCCGGCGATAGTGAGCGTGCTGGCAACGTTATGGCGCTGCACGCGCACCACGGCCGCCGTCACGACGTCAGCCGTGGCACTGTCGGCTGCGCGATCCGGCTCCTCGGCTTCCAGCGGACCTCGGCCACGCCACCGCCATGCAACCAGCGCCACAACAACCACTGCGACGATCGCGCCAAACAGTCTTGTTTTTGTCATCGCCTATTTCCTGTGCGGCGTGAGCGGCGGGATGAAAACCCCCAGCGCGAGACACCCGCAGAATGTTGGGGCCCGTGGAGATGGAATCCAGGCCCGCGATGCGGACCCGATCTAGCTCAACGAATTACCGTGCGATCAGAGGTGAATTACAGCGAAGGGGGCGGCCGAAACCATACGCCGCCAAGGGTGATCTGTGGCAGTGGGATTTGCACATCGTAATCTTGCCGGGCGGGGAAAAATGTGGCGGTCTGCGACACGACAGGCGTCGATTCCGTCTTTTCCAACGCCTCCGGAGCAGGGAGCAGCGGCTTGCCTGGATCGAGCGTACAACTGTGCCACTCGGAACTCGCGAGTGTGGCGCGGAAACTCAACGGATGATGCACATGCGGAACACCGCAGGCGCCGGAAACCGTAAGAAAGGGATTGTAGAGCGAAAGCAACGCCAGCAGCATGCACACCGCAGCCCGGCGCACGTGTGCGCCGGAGCTCGCGCCATTCTGGAGTGCCGAAGGCATCGCTAAATTATACGCTCACTCATTCGACGCCACATAGAAAGGAATGGATGCGTTTTCTTGTCTGCGGGAGCCGCTGCCAGCGATCCTGTCGTGGCGTATTCACCGCAGAGGGGGGAGAAGGGGACCGGAGCCAGGGGTGCACCGGTCCCCGTGGTAGGACTTTAGTGAAGATCAAGCGTGCCGAGTGTTCCATGCCGGAGTCACGTCGCGATGAAGGCCGTGTGAATTCTCCGTAACGCCCGAGCCGCCTGGGGAAACTTGCCCATCACTCTGTCCAGCCGCTCGTGTTTCCGTGTCCGCGGCCATCTCGGTGCGCGTGATCAGCCCCCGGCCATGGCGGACGTCCAGCCCGCGAACCCAGAAAATAATGTCCTCGGCGATGTTCGTGGCGTGGTCAGCAATGCGTTCCAGGTGCCGGGTCGCCAGCACGAATTGCATCCCCGGGCCGACGTAACCCGCTTCCTGCGTCATGCTCTGAAGCAGTCGCTCGAAGATGCGATCGCGATACTGGTCCACCACGTCGTCGCTCTCCAGGACCTGAGTGGCCATTTCCACATTGCGAAAAATCAGCGCGCCCAGGCTCTTGCTCACCATCGCCCGCACCGCCGACGCCATCGGCGCCAGCTCTTCGGGCAGGTCGGTCGTCGGCAGCTCGCGCAGCGAAATGACCCGTTCCGCCAGATTGACTGCGATGTCGCCGATGCGCTCCAGATCGTTGGTAATTTTCAGCGCCGCGACAATCAGTCGCATCTCATCATCGGAAAAAGATCCGCGGCGCAGCAGCCGGATGGCGTGCTCGTCGATGACGATTTCCATTTCGTTGATACGCGGTTCCAGCAGGAAAACCTCGCCCGGAAATGCCGTGGTTTCCATCCCGCGCAAATTCACTAAAGAGTCGAGCGCCCGGTTCATGGCCCCTTCTACCGTACGCGCCATCGAAGCCAGGTAGTCCACCAACGTTTCGTACAAAACCGTTTCGGTCAGTCGCGAAACTGTGTCCATGGGTCTCCTTGGCGGCGGGAGAGCGTCGCGGCACACTCCCACTCGTAAGCGCAAGTATCGTGGGTCGAGCGTTACGCGATGTTCACAGCAACATCAATAAATGGAAAATGTAGCTCACCCCTTCAGGGGTGAGGCCTGTGCGATCGCCGGCTAGCTCGAGCCAGGGGCTCGAGCTGTCGAGCTGCCACCGCGCTTGCTTCGGATTGTTGACGCTTGAAATGGAATCTAGACCCTCGGGCCTGAAGACCTGAACTACAAAGATTGCGGGCGCCCCGAGCCAGCCATGCGGCTCCCGCCGGCCGCAGCCCGCGGTGCCACACGCTCCCGATCGAACACTGGCACGGAAAAATGAAAATGCGACCCCTGGCCGACCTCGCTGTCCACCCAGACTCGCCCACCGTGAACCTCCACAAGATGCTTGGCGATCGCCAGCCCCAGCCCCGTGCCGCCGGCCTCCCGCGAACGCGCCGCATCCACGCGATAGAAGCGCTCAAAGATGCGCGACTGATCGACCTTGGGGATGCCAATCCCGGTGTCCGACACGGTGAAAACCACGTCGGCCTCGCGCAGATCCGCGCGAACCACGATGCGCCCGCCCGGCAGCGTATATTGAATGGCATTGTCGAGGAGATTTTGCAGCACCTCGGCGAGTCGCCGCCGGTCTCCCGCTATATTGGGCAAATTGGCCGGAAAATCAGCGCTGACTTCCAGCTCCTTTTCCGCGGCTCGGTGCTGCGCGGTCTCCAGGCAGCTTTCGATCAACTCGGAGACGCTCACGCTGCGAATTTCCACTTCCAGGCGATCGGCATCCATTTGCGATAACTTCAACAGGTCATCGGTCAACCGCGCCAGCCTCCGCGAATGCTCCAGGATAATCCCCAGAAAGCGCTCGCGGTTTTGCGGATCGTCGATCGCCCCGGCGAGCAGCGTCTCCGAGAATCCCTGAATCGCGGTAAGCGGCGTCTTGAATTCGTGCGAAACGTTGGCGACGAAATCACGGCGCACGCGCTCGAGTTTGCGCAACTCCGTGATGTCGTGGAGCACCACGACGGCGCCGGAAGTCTCCCCGGCGCGCACCGCGGCAACCGTGGCGGCAAAAAAATGCTGCCGCAGCGTGCCGGTGACGATTTCCGCCTCAACCCGCGATTCTCCCGCAAGCACCTGCCGCACGGCCTCGATCAATTCGGTCTGGCGCACCACTTCCACCAGCGCGCTGCCCGACTTGGGCGGCACATCCAGTTCCAGAATCTCCGCGAATCCCTGATTGGCGAACACCAGCCGCTCGGAACCGTTCACCACCGCCACGCCTTCCACCATGCTCCCCAGAATCGCGGCGGACATATTGCGTTCCTCGGTGAGCGTGTGAATGGTGCGGTCCATGCGCGCGGCGGTCTGGTTTAATGCCGCGCCGAGGGCTTCCAGCGCGTCACCCGAGCCATCTCCGGGCAACGGCCGGAAATCGCCCTCCGCCACGCGATGCGAAAATTTCCGGAGGCGCTCCACGCGATCGGCGACGCTCCGCGAAACCAGCAGCGAAGCTCCGCCGGCGATCAGAAAAATGATCACCAACGCAAGCCATAGGCTCCGCCGAAACGACGCCACGACCTCATCGGCATTGTCGAGGGGAAGAGCGAAGCGCAGTACGACCGGCGATCTGGAGGCGGTACCTTGCCGAACCGCGTAATAAATGAGATCGCGTTTCAGCGTGACACTAGGACGGATCGAGCGCCCACTCCCACTCGCCAGGGCTTGCCGAAACTCCGGCCGATCCGCGTGATTCTCCATGGTGCTGGCGTCGGATTCGGAATCGACCAGAACCTGGCCGTTCGCCGCGATTACCGTCACGCGCGTGCCGCTCTGTCCGATTTGCGCGGCCCATGCGCGCACGTCACGCAGTTCTTCAGGTTGCGCGGCAGGATTTGTGGGGAATTGCGGGAGCCGCGTTTGCGCGAATCGCGCGACGCTGGCTAGTTGCGCGTAGGCCGAGCGCTCGTAGTCTTGTCTCAGCGCCCGCTCGGCGAAGAAGCCAACCGCGAACAGGACGCTCAGCAGCAAGCCAAAAAAAGTCAGCGCAAGTTTCCAGAAAAGGTTACGCCGCACGTGTCTCGAACAAGTACCCCGCGCCGCGCACCGTCTTCAGGTGCATGGGATTTTCCGGATCGCTTTCGATTTTTTCCCGCAGCCGGCGGACATACACGTCCACGCTGCGGGGAGTCACAAAGCGATCGGTGCCCCAGACGGCATCCAGAAGCTGATCCCGGGTGAAGACTCGGTTCGGACGCGAAGCTAGGTAGTAGAGCAGCCGGAATTCGAGCGTGCTGAGCGGCACAGGCTTCCCAAAATGGCTGACGCGGTACGACGCGGGATCGATCGCCAGCTTACCGACCTCGATGGTGCGCGGCGAGTCCACCGGCGGCTCCGCACGTCGCAGCAGCGCCTTGACGCGCGCGAGCAGTTCGCGAGGGCTGAACGGCTTGGTCACGTAATCGTCCGCGCCCATCTCCAGTCCCACCACGCGGTCGGCTTCTTCACCGCGCGCGGTGAGCATCAGGATGGGCAGGCGATTCAGTGAGTCATCCTTCCGCACTTCCCGGCAAATATCCAGGCCGGAAAGTTTCGGCAGCATGAGGTCGAGCAGCAGCAGATCCGGAGGCGTTTTCTTGAGCGAGTTCAGGCCGCTGCTGCCGTCAAACGCAGCATTGACCTGAAATCCCTCGTTGGCCAGGTTGTACCGCACCAGCTCGACGATATCCTTATCATCTTCAATAATCAGGACGCGTTTCATGGGTTTGGCATGTCCCGCACGCCGGCTTGCCCGAAGTGTATCGTAGACAGGCGGATTGGGATAGCTGTGCGAAGGAGTGGGATCGCCGGCACCTGGACGTAGGGTTGCCAAGTAGAGAGTTTCAGTGATCCACATGACGTCCCGATCACGTCAATATGAACAAATCGTGAATGCTGCCACCCGCTGCCAGCAACCCTCTAATGCTCCAGCGGCTGAATCTTGGCGTTGACCATGAACGGATCATCGAACTCGGTCTGATCGCCCGGCCCCTTTCCCGTCACGGGCAGGAGGCGGGCCGACAGCGGCTTGTGCCACTTCACTGCCAGCGTAGCCATGTCTCCGATGATCAGGTCGAGGCGTTCTTCGGTGACGTCGCCGGGCAGCGGAATGGTGTCGAGGCCCGTGCCACAGACGGCGCTGTAGCTCAGCAGCGAATCGATCGACAGCAGCCCTTCGCTCCAGCGTTGCGACAGCCGGGAGTCTTCTAGTATCGGCAGCATCAGCCCGTTGTAGCCGGTCTGCTTCACTTTGATCGGCTTGATGGCGGCAGTGATGGTGGCGGCGGCAGTGAGCGTGCCCGGAGTGCCGACCGGTTCGGTGGTGAGATTTTCCATGGCCGCGCCGATGGAAACATCTTTAAGCGGAGCCGGCGAAAGATCGATGCCCACGTAAGCCCAGCCGGTATCGCGATCGATGCGGCTGGCTTGCTCTTCTACGTCCATGGCCGCCTCGGTGAGCGCGTCGGTGAGTTTCTTGCGCGCCGCGTTGAGGTCAGCAGCGCCCTTGAAAGCGGCGGCAACGGTGTTGGCGGATTGCAGGGCGATGGCGAACTGATGGCCAAAGCCGTTGTGGTACGCGGCGGGGAAAAAGGGCGTGAGCGGCGGGACCATCGCGGTTGCGGCGAAGCGGAAGTTCCCCTGGCTGTACTCGGTATCTTCCAGTTTCTTCATCACGCGCGCGGCTGCCCCCACGGAGCGCCAGCGCACGCCGTCTTCGCCGGCCACCACCAGGCTGGCGTTCAGCGATTTGGTGCCCTTCAGGATATCGGCCAGCAGGTCGGCTTCGGATTCCGGCGCGTCCGCGCTGAGCATGGCGGGACCGATGGAGGCGTCGAATTTTTCCTGGGTGGCCACGGCGTCGTAGTTGCGGAAGAAGGCCAGCGCTTGCTCGCTGGTCAGACCCTTGATGTATTCGGGAAACGGCTGCGTGGCGATGCGAATAGTCTGCACTTCGAAGCCGCGCGATTCGTACACCGTGCGCGCATACTTCAACATTTTCACCGCGTCCGCAATCTGCGGCTGGTACTGCGTGCGGTCCAGATTCACAAACGCCGTAATCGCCCGAATCTTGGGCTTGTCCGGATCGGGCGCAGCCGCCTTGCGCTGCTGCGCCGGCGCGGCACCAACAAACCCCAGCGCGAGAATCGTTGCGATCACAAAGCGGCAAAGGCGAGCAATCATCGGCGGTAGCTCCTGACCGCCAAAACGATACATCGCCTCGCCCACAGAGGAAAGCAGCGAAATGGAATGGCCGGTCGTTAAATCGGTCCCCGAGTGCCGCACCCTTCCGGTCTCAGAAGGGTGCGGACGTTGACCTTCGCCCAGTAGCGGCGAGCTTCGTCTTGCCATCTTCGCGGTGTCGTCGTCACCAGTAACCGCCTCACAAAAGGTGCGTCGTATCCGACACTCGCCGCCTTTCGCAACATGGTTGTGCAGGACAACGGTGGGGCTGCCTGGAATGGTGGGTGCAAATCAGTGCTTAGGCTGTGGAGTGACGCAGGGCCGGAACTCGTCGAAGAAACCTATAACGCGACCAAAGAAATCGGCCGTATGTCCGACCAGTTAGGCAAGAACAGGAAGCATTGGGACAATCTGCATATGAAAGTGCAACTGCGACTCCTTCGAGCACAGATCGCGCAACGCGCAAGGCGGTCGTAGCCTAACAAAGAATTTGCAGAGCAGCAGCTAGACGAAGGCGGCGATGCCGGTGATGCGTTCGCCGATCACCAGTTTGTGGATGTCGTTGGTGCCTTCGTAGGTGTAGACGGATTCGAGGTTGTTCATGTGGCGCATGATGCAGTAGTCGTCGACGATGCCGTTGGCGCCGAGGATGTCGCGCGCTTTGCGGGCAGTGTCCAGGGCGATGGCCACATTGTTCATCTTGAGCATGGAGATGTGCGACGGATCGACTTTGTTCTGGTCTTTGAGGCGGCCGACATGCAGCGCCAGGAGCTGGCCTTTGACGATTTCGGTGATCATCCAAGCAAGTTTCTCCTGGACGAGCTGGTGCGAGGCGATGGGCTTGTTGGCGAACTGCTTGCGCGTCTTGGCGTATTGCAGCGCGGTGTCGTAGCAGGCCATGGCGGCGCCCAGCGCGCCCCAGCCGATGCCGTATCGCGCTTGATTCAGGCAACCGAGTGGGCCTTTGAGGCCGACGACTTTGGGGAGCAGATTGGCTTCGGGGATTTCGCAGTCGCTGAACGACAACCCTGAGGTGACCGAGGCGCGCAGGGACCATTTGCCGTGCACGTCCCAGGTTTTGAAGCCGGGCGTGCCCTTCTCGACAAGAAAGCCGCGGACCTTGTTGTCTTCGCATTTGGCCCACACGACGGCGACGTCGGCGATTGAGCCGCTGGTGATCCACATTTTTTCGCCGTTCAGCAAGTAGCTGTGTCCCTTTTTTACGGCGCGAGCGAGCATGCCGCCGGGATTGGAGCCGAACTGCGGCTCGGTGAGACCGAAGCAGCCGATGGCCTTGCCCTGCGCGAGCAGCGGCAGCCATTTGTCTTTCTGGGCGTCGCTGCCATAGGTGTAAATCGGATACATGACCAACGCGGATTGTACGGAGACAAAGCTGCGGAGTCCGGAGTCACCGCGTTCGAGCTCCTGAGTAACCAGGCCGTAGGCGACGTTGGACATTCCGGCGCAGCCGTAGCCGTGAAGATTGGCGCCGAAGAAGCCGAGTTCGCCGAGCTGCGGAACGAGGTGATGCGGGAACGTTCCTTCACGGCTGTGTTTTTCGATGATCGGGATGATCTCGTTTTCGACGAACTGGCGCGCGGTCTGGCGGACGAGCTTTTCCTCGTCGTTGAGCTGCGAATCGAAATCGATGAAGTCCACTCCAGAGTAAGCAGCCATGCCGCGCTCCTGAATTGATTTGCGCCGCGCATGAACTGCGACGCCGTGAATGTCCGCGAACCAGTTCGCCTGCGCAAAATTCGCCAGGCCTGCTGCGATGTCCGTAAATGCCCGTCGAAAAAACTGCGTGAGGGAGAAATCGCAGGCGCCGTAAGCAGAAGGCGTCTGAGTCATCCGCGGTTTCGTGCTCCAGCATTGTAGCAAATCCCCTGGAACAGGCGGCAGACCCACATGGCCAGAATAGGGCCGGGATGGGACACTCCTCGGCCCAATTTGGGACGCCCAGGCAACGTAGGTCCACTCCGGGATATCGGGCACCGATCGGCTAGGACCAAGTGAATGAAAGCAATGGTTTGATCGCCGAAAACGCAGCGCGCACGGTTTGGCACCTGCAATGAGAGCTCTTAAGCAGATATCACCTCATAAAAGCTCCAGCAGCTGTTCATGATCCGGAAGAAGGCCGAAGCGGACCTGGTCAAGGTTAAAGGTGCCGCGGAGGCGGCCGGCCTGCGAAGAGCGAGTTTCTGGCCAATATGAGCCATGAAATCCGCACAACCCTGAATGGCGTGATGGGCATGACCGACCTGGCATTGGAAACGCAACTCACGCAGGAGCAAAAAGAGTATCTGGAATCGCGAAGTGGTCCTCGGATGCGCTGCTGATCGTGATCAACGACATCCTGGATTTCTCGAAAATCGAAGCCGCAAAGATCGACCTGGAATCGACGGATTTCAATCTTCGCGATGCCTTGGAATCGATGTTGAAGACCGTTGCGTTGAGAGCCGACAACAAGGGCCTGGAGCTGTTGTGCGAGGTGGCGGAGGAAGTTCCCGCGGTTATTTGCGGAGACGCCACGAGGCTCCGGCAAGTGGTGATCAATCTGGTAGGAAATGCCACTAAATTTACGGAGCACAGCGAAGTTTCCGTGAGGGTGGAGACGGAAACGCGAGAGTTGAACGAGTGCATGCTGCGATTCACGGTGATGGACAGCGGCATCGGCACTCCGGAAGAGAAGCAGGAGCTGATCTTTGCGGCGTTCTCGCAGGCGGATACGTCGACGACCAGAAAGTATGGAGGCACGCGACTGGGATTGACGATTTCCAAGAGGCTGGTGGAGATGATGGGCGGGCGGATCTGGGTGGAAAGCGAATTGGGGCGAGGAAGCCAGTTTCACGTCACGGCGCTGCGCCCGAGCGGTGGAAATCGGGGGAACGCCGCGGATGATGCGGCGAGAGCAAAGCGAGCGCCGTGCCGACGGCTTGACGGTACCGGCGCGTGCGGCGAAACTGGATTGACTGATACCGATACCGTGCGGATTTGCGCGATCGCGAACCGAGATCCGTACCTGAAGCGCGCAGCGCATCGGATATTTCTCGCTGAGACATGACTGCAAAGAAAAGAAGCCATCCCAAAGCGCTGCTAAACAGCAAAATCCTGATTTTTGACATCGACGGCGTATTGATCGACGTGCGTGGGACATATTGGCGCTCGGGCCTGGAAACGGTGCGCTTTCTCAGCGGCAAGCGCGTAACTTACGCGCAACTGCACGCGTGGAAGAGCAAGCCGGGATACAACGACGATTGGCGAATGACGGCGGATTGGGTCACGTCACTGGGGAGGCCAACGACTTACGAAGAGGCGCGCGCAGCGTTCGAGAAATTTTACTGGGGAACCGACGACAAACCCGGGAATGTGCACAAAGAAAAATTCATGATCACGCCGCGGCAGGTGGAAATCTGGGCGAAGCGGTATGAGCTGCATCTTTTCACCGGACGCAATCGGAGAGAGTACGACTTTACGTTCAAACGATGGAAACACTCCGGCCACTTTCGAACGGTTGTGACGATGGACGACGTGATGAAGGGCAAACCGCATCCTGAGGGGCTTGTGAAGATTTTGAACGGGCGCGACCCCAAGACCGCGATTTATGTGGGGGACAACATTGATGATGCGCTGGCGGCGCGCGATGCGGGCGTGCCATTTTTCGCGATTTTGCCTCCTGGATCGCACGACTATCGCAAGCGAGCGGCGCGATTTCGCGAACTTGGAGCGATTGCGCTGTTGCCACGGGCGACGGCGCTAAATTCGTGGCTTGCCGAGTCCGGCAATAGTGCTGCGACGTAGGATGTCCGACCTACCTTGAGGAGCTCTCAAGGCATCTATTTATAAGACTGTTCGGGCCGGGGGTTCCGCAATCAGGCGGGAACTTTCCCGGCAGCCATCGGGAAGAAGTAGAGATAGGTGCGTTTGCGCGCAATTTATCGAGACTTACAGATATTGATGAGCACGAATCGAAGCTTACTAAATCGGGGTTTATCGAACGGAACATGGCTCGCGATCGTGGGACTTGGTGCGGCATATGCGTTTGCGCCTGCGATAATGCGAGCTCAAGCCCCTCCGGGCCCGATGACACCTACGGCACCCGCCGATTCGCGGCCGTCCGCCTCAAATGCACAGCCACAAGTCAAGAAGCCTCTCGTAAAACCACGGACTTCTATCTTTGGCGCGTGGAAGTTGAATCCCGACGACAGCGATGATCCTCGCAAGAGAATGCAACAGGCACGAGGTGGAGGCGGCGGTGGCTATGGGGGCAATCGCCGAATGGGTGGCGGGTACCCGGGTGGCGGATATGGCGGCCGCAGAATGGGTTCGCAAGGTGAGACCGACGAAGAACGCCAGAAGATGCAGGAGTTGTTACGCCCTTCGCAGGGACTGACCCTGGCGGAGGCGAAGAAGGATGCCGAGGTCGATCTATTCGACGACCAGGAGCGGAAACGCGCGTTCTTTACGGACGGGCGCAAATTGCAAAAATCGAAGGATTTGAACTACCAGGAAATTGCGGCGCACTGGGAAGGTTCGCGCCTGGTGACGGACGAAAAGAACCCGCGAGGCGGAAAGATGAGCCGGACGTACGAGCTTTCGTACGACGGCACGCAGCTTTATGAGACGTTGCACATGACCGTGGGACGCAATAACACTCCGCTGGTGATACGTTACGCATACGATCAAGCGCCGGGATCGGGGGCGTCCGCATCGGCCGCTGCGCCCGCTTCGGCTCGACCAGCGCCAGCCCCTGCTCCAAAGCAGTAGCCTGCACTGCGGCAAAAATCAAGAAAGCCACTGATTTAGGCGAATTGACGTTGTGCGATGCCGAATGCTATAAAATAGTGTTTCACTCGGCAGCTTCAGGCCCACCGTGCTACCCCTTCCCGGGTTGGGTGCATGGCTAGACTATCAACCTGAGGTTCAGGCGATACAAGCTAAATGCAAGAGATTGTTCACCAATTAGGGGAACTCTTCCTTCAGGCTGTGCCTACAGCGCTGATCGTGCTGGTCTTTTACGTTGTTCTACGGTTTCTTTTCTTCAAGCCTTTGCTGGCGGTGATGGCCGAGCGCGAGGCGCGGACCGCCGGGGCGCAGAAGGCAGCGGAAGCGGCACACGGTGCGGCGGGCGAGAAGGTGAAGCAATATCAGGACGCGCTGAAGAAGGCGCGAGCGCAGGTGTACGCCGAACAGGAAGCCGCGCGGAAGAGGCTGCTGGACGAGCGCGCCGCGCAGCTAAAGGATGTGCGCACGAAGACGAGCCATGAAGTGTCGGCAGCGAAAGAGCGCATTGCGCGGGAGTTGGCCGACGCCCGGCGCGACGTGGGGGCAAGCGCCGGACAACTGGCCGCGGAAATTGCCCGCCGCGTGCTGCAGGCTCCGCGGCCGGGAAGCCCTGTGAGAGAGGCTCGATGAAGCGCTTGCGGGTGGGCTCTCTTTTTGTGATAGCACTGTTGACGGTTTTGTTTTTTGCGGTTGGAACGCAAGCCGCTGACGAGGGCGCGAACGCGGCGCACGAGCACAGCGTCGAAATCTTCAAGTGGATCAACTTTGCGATTGTTGCCGGGCTGCTAGGCTGGGTTTTTCTGAAGTTGACCCCGCCAGTTTTCCGCAAGAGAGCCGAAACGATCAGCTCGGCCATCACGAAAGCGACGGCCGCCAAGGCCGAGGCGGACCGCCAACTAAAAGATGCGGAGTCGAGACTTGCGCGACTACCGCAGGAAGTGTCGGAATTGCGCGCGAGCGCCCAGCGCGAAGACGTCGCCGAGGCCGAACGGATTCGTAACGCCACGCAAAACGATATACAGAAAGTTGGCCTGGCAGCCAAGGCAGAAATCGAGGCCGCCGAGCGCGCCGCACGCATGGAATTGAAAGCCATCGCGGCAAATCTTGCGGTGGATGGAGCCGAATCGCTGCTGGCGAAGCAGCTCACGCCGCAAACGCAGGAAGCGCTGGTTGCCGCATTCATGGGAACGCTCGAGGGGAGGCCGAATTGAAGTCTGCGAGCCTCCAGTACGCGAACGCGCTGGCAGACATCGCTTTGGCGCAAGGCGCTGCCGATGCGGTGAACAAGCAGCTTGCCGATGTGGGAGCGATGTATGCGGAATCAGCGGAGCTGCGAAATTTCCTGACGAGTCCGGCGGTGGACCGTGGCGCCAAGCACGCCGTGATCGAGAAGCTGTTGGCGCGAATCGGCGCCAGCAAGATCATCCGTAATTTTCTGTTCGTGATGATGGATCACCAGCGCGCGCACATTCTGCCGGAAATCATTATGGCGTTTCAGGACGTGGTGCGGCGGAGGCAAGGAGTCGCCGAGGCGGAGATTTCCTCGGCAATCGAGTTGAGCGCAGCGCAAAAGGCGGAGTTCGCGTTTACGCTGGAGCGGCTGACCGGTAAGCGCGTAGAGACCAAATATTCGCTGGATCCGGCGCTGCTCGGTGGAGCAGTGGTGCGCATCGGCGACACGATTTACGACGGTTCGCTGCGCAGCCGCCTGAATGAGATGCGTACGAGGCTGACAGCGGAGTAGGAATCGGCAGGGCATTGGGCAGGATGAAAATTGAGTCGGGCCAGCCGGGCTGAAGCCCGGCGGCTACAGGTGCCGGATGGCGAAAATAAAAGCGGACGAAATCAGCAAGATTCTGCGCGAGCAGATCGAAAACTACGAGCAGACCGTAGCGGTCGACGAAGTGGGGTCGATCATTAGCGTGGGCGATGGCATTGCACGCATCCATGGGCTGGAGAAAGTGATGTCCGGCGAGATGCTGCAGTTCCCGCGCAACGTTTACGGCATTGCGCTGAACCTGGAAGAGGAAGAGGTTGGCGCGGTGTTGCTGGGCGAAACGGTGGAGTTGAAGGAAGGGGACACCGTCAAGCGCACGAACACCATCATGTCCGTGCCGGTGGGCGAGGAATTGATCGGGCGCGTTGTGAATCCGCTGGGTGAGCCGGTCGATGACAAGGGTCCGATCACCACGAAGCAGCGCAATCCGCTGGAGAAAATCGCTCCAGGTGTACTGGATCGCCAGCCGGTGCGCGAACCGGTGCAGACCGGCATTAAAGCCATCGACTCCATGATTCCGATCGGCCGGGGGCAGCGCGAGCTGATCATCGGAGACCGCCAGACGGGCAAAACCGCCGTCATTCTGGACACCATCATCAACCAGAAGGGCGGTGACATGATCTGCATCTACTGCGCGATCGGGCAAAAGCGCTCGACGGTTGCGCAGGTCGTGAAGGTGCTGACCGAAGCGGGTGCGATGGATTACACGATCATCGTGGCGTCTTCGGCTTCCGAGCCTGCTTCGGTGCAATACATCGCGCCTTACGCCGCGTGCGCGATGGGCGAGTATTTCCGCGATACCAAGCGGCACGCAATCACCTTCTACGATGACCTCTCCAAGCACGCGCAGGCATATCGCGAAATTTCTCTGCTGCTGCGGCGTCCCCCAGGGCGCGAGGCGTTTCCTGGCGATGTGTTTTACCTCCACTCGCGCTTGCTGGAGCGTGCGGCGAAGCTGAACGACAAGCTCGGCGCCGGCTCGCTCACTTCCCTGCCGGTCATTGAGACCCAGGCAGGTGACGTTTCGGCGTACATTCCAACAAACGTGATTTCGATTACCGACGGTCAGATTTATCTGGAAGCGGACCTTTTCAATGCAGGCATTCGTCCCGCCATTAACGTCGGCATCTCGGTCAGCCGCGTTGGCGGCAACGCGCAGATCAAGGCGATGCGCCAAGTGGCTGGCTCGCTGCGGCTGGACATGGCGCAATACCGCGACCTGGCGGCTTTCGCCCAGTTCGGCGCCGACCAGCTCGATAAGGCGACGCAGGCGCAGCTGGCACGGGGGCAGCGACTGACGGAAATCCTGAAGCAGGATCAATACGTGCCGCTGACGATCGAAAAGCAGGTGCTCAGCATCTACGTGGCGACCAGCGGTTTGATGGATTCGATCCCGGTCAGCGAAGTGCGGCGCTTCGAGAAGGAGTTGCTGCAATTCGTCGAGACCAGCCAGTCGTCAATCCTGAAGAACATCAGCGAGAAGAAAGCGCTGGATGATGGGATCAAGGCGGAAATCAAGAAAGCGGTGGAGTCGTTCAAGGAGCGTTTTTCGGCTTCGGTACAGCAGGCGGCGGCTGCGAAGTAGCGCCGCGGCTCGCTGGCACCGCAAATTTAGTCAACTATGCCTACACTTCTCGATTTTCGGCGGCGCATTCGCTCGGTGAAGAGCAGCCAGCAGATCACGCGCGCCATGAAGTTCGTGGCGGCGGCGCGGCTACGGCGCGCACAGGAAGCGGCGTTGGCCGCTCGGCCCTATGCGAAAGAGCTTGCGCGGCTGTTGCGGTCGATCATGGGTCGAATTGTGGAGCCGCAGCATCCGCTGCTGGAAAAGCGAGAAGAGCGGAACATTCTCGCGATCGTATTAAGCGGCGAGCGCGGGCTAGCCGGAGCTTTCAATACCAACATTCTGCGCAAGGCGACCGAATTCTTTCGGGCGAACAGCGGCAAGAAAATTGTGACGATACCGGTCGGCAAAAAAGGGCGTGACTCACTGAAGAAGGCGGGGTTCGAGTTCGCCGGTGAATACGTGAACGTGCTGGCGCGCGTGGAATTCAAGACCGCGCGGGAAATTGCGAATCTGGCGACGCGGCTGTACATCGACGGGAAAATCGACGCGGTCTACATCATCTTCAGCGAGTTCAAGAGCGTCCTGGCGCCGAATCTGGCGTTGGAGAAATTGTTGCCGATCGAGAAGATCGAAGACGAAGACGCAAAAGACGAGAAGGAACGCGCGTCCGATGCTCAGGTGGATTACATCTACGAGCAGCCACCGGAACAGATTTTGAGCAAGCTGTTGCCGAAATACATCGAGACGCAGGTGCTGCGTGCGATGTTGGAATCTTCGGCATCGGAATACGCGGCGCGCATGACGGCAATGGAATCGGCAACGAAAAACGCCGGCGACGTTATCGAAGCGTTGACGCTGCATATGAACAAGGTTCGTCAGGCAGCGATCACCAAGGAAATCATTGAGATTGTCAGCGGCGCGGCGTACGGCGCTTAGGAGAGAGCATGGCTGAGAAAGAAAAAGCGGTCGGACATGTCGTGCAGGTCATCGGACCTGTACTCGACGTGCAGTTTGAGGAAGGGCACCTGCCAGCGATTTACAACGCGCTGCGAATTACAAGCGAAGGCTACAACCTGCCCGAGCCGTTGGACGTTACCGTGGAAGTGCAGCAACACCTGGGCGAAGGTCGCGTGCGAGCGGTGGCCATGGAGCCGACCGAAGGCATGGTCCGTGGCATGAAGGCTTACGACACAGGCGAAGGTATCTCCGTGCCAGTAGGACGGGCGACGCTGGGCCGCGTGATGAACGTTCTAGGCAAGCCGGTGGATCAGCTTGGCCCGGTGAAAAGCGACAAGACCTATCCGATTCACCGTCCAGCGCCAAAACTGGAAGATCAGTCCACCACACTGGAAATGTTCGAGACCGGAATCAAGGTTGTCGACCTGATCGAGCCGTATCTGAAGGGCGGCAAGATCGGCCTGTTTGGCGGCGCGGGCGTCGGTAAAACGGTTTTGATCATGGAGCTGATTCACAACGTCGCGATGAAGCACGGCGGCGTATCGGTATTCGCGGGCGTTGGCGAGCGCACCCGTGAAGGCAACGACCTGTGGCTGGAAATGTCCGAAGGCGGCGTCATCGTGCCGGGCAATTCCGAGAAATCGCGCGCCGCGCTGATTTACGGCCAGATGACCGAGCCTCCCGGTTCGCGTCTTCGTGTCGGGCTGACCGGCTTAACGGTTGCCGAATATTTCCGCGACGAAGAGCACCTCGACGTGCTGCTATTTATCGACAATATCTTTCGTTTCGTGCAGGCCGGATCGGAAGTATCGGCGCTGCTTGGCCGCATGCCGAGCGCCGTGGGTTACCAGCCGAACCTCAACACCGAGATTGGTGAGTTGCAGGAGCGCATCACATCGACGAAATCGGGATCGATCACTTCGGTGCAGGCGATTTACGTGCCCGCCGATGACTACACCGATCCCGCGCCGGCCGCAACGTTCGCTCACCTCGATGCCACGACCAACCTCAGCCGTCAAATCGTCGAGCGCGGCATTTATCCCGCGGTTGATCCGCTGGCCAGCTACTCGCGCATTCTCGATCCCCGAATCGTCGGCGCCGAGCACTATGCCGTCGCCCGCGGCGTGAAGTCGATTCTGCAGCGCTACAAGGATCTGCAGGACATTATCGCCATTCTGGGTATCGAAGAGCTTTCCGACGAAGACAAGCAGACCGTGGCGCGCGCGCGCAAGATCGAGCGGTTCCTGTCGCAGCCGATGTTCGTCGCGGCCCAGTTCACGGGCTTGGAAGGCAAGTACGTCAAGATTGAAGACACCGTGCGCAGCTTCAAGGAAATTGTCGAGGGCAAGTATGACGACATCCCGGAGCAGGCGTTCTACATGGTGGGCACGATCGAGGAAGCGCTTGAGAAGGCCGAGAAAATGAAGGCGAACGCGTAAGGATAAAAGAGATCAACCACAGAAATGCTTCCTGATTCCATTGAGCTGATCATCGTTACGCCGGAGCGACAGCTTCTGCGCGAGAAAGTCGTGGAAGTCACGCTTCCCGGCGCGGATGGTCAGCTGGGTGTTTTACCAGGTCACGCGCCGCTGATCACCGAGCTCGGCATCGGCGAACTGACCTACCGGGGGCAAGGCGGAAGCGAAGGCACGCTGGCGATCATTAGCGGCTTCTCGGAAGTTCTGGGAGGTCGCGTCACAGTGCTGGCGGAAACCGCCGAGCGTCCGGAAGAAATCGATCTGAGCCGCGCGGAAGAGGCGAAAAAGCGCGCCGAAGAACGGTTGGCCGCGGCGGCGAGCGATCCGGAAATCGATTGGGCTCGCGCGGCCATCGCGCTGCAACGATCTCTGATTCGCATTCAGGTAGCGCGCAAGCAGAGCAGGGTGAGGGTAGGCCAGTAGCCAAGTAAACTCCGGGATGAGCAAGCACAAATCTTCATCGGAACCCATCACCATGTACACCACGACGTGGTGCGGTGACTGCCGGCGCGTAAAGTCGTTTCTGACCCAACGCGGGATTCATTTTCGCGAAGTCAATATCGAGCTGGACGCGGTCGCCGAAGCGATCGTGTTAAAAGCGAACAAGGGCAAGCGCAAGGTGCCGACACTAAAGGTGGGCGAGCGCTATGTGGCGTGCAGCCCGTTTAATCCAGCTGAGCTGGCGCATGAGCTGAATGTGCCGCTGAATCCGTAACCCTGCCTGCAGGATTCTGACGTCCAATCAGTTCAGGGAAATTCCACGTGCCCAAACGTTCGTAATGTGCAGACTTTCGTCCAGCAGGACGATGTCCGCGTCGGCGCCGGTGCGAAGGGCACCCTTTTTGAACTCGACACCCAACAGAGTGGCGGGATTTGTCGTCAGCATCCGAACCGCATCCGGCAACGAGGCGCCCAGGCCGACGACATTGCGTAACGCACGGTCCAGCGTAAGCGTGCTTCCGGCCAGATTTCCTTCGGCGTTGCGGCAGACCCCGCCGGAAACGGTTACCTCAAATTTGCCGAGCATGTATTTCCCATCGGGCATTCCGGTGGCGGATACGCCGTCACTGACCAGGACCACAGCGCCCGCGCCCTTGGCCTGAATCAGCAGGCGCATGGCCGCTTCTTCAACGTGCACTCCGTCGGCGATCAATTCGGCGGTAACCTCGGGCGAGGTGAGAACCGCGCCGATGACGCCGGAGTCGCGATGAGAAAATGGCCGCATCGCGTTGTACACGTGAACCGCATGACGCGCGCCGCGCGCCATTCCCGCGCGCGCCTGCTCGTACGTTGCATCCGTGTGGCCCATTGCGACGACCACGCCGGCCTTGCGCGCCGCGTCAATACAGGGAGCCGCGCCGAGCAATTCTGGTGCGATCGTCAGAATCCGGGCGTTCCCCGCTGCCGCCTGAAAGAATCTCTCCATCATTTCGGCCGACGGCAGTTGAATCCATTCCGTGGGATGCACCCCACGCCGCGCCGGGTTGATGAATGGCCCTTCGTAGTGCACGCCCAGAACTTCGGCGCGAGGCTCATCGGTCTCGTGCTGCACCGCAATGTACCGCGCGATTCCTTCGACGCTACGGCAGGTGTCCTCAGGGCTCGCCGTGACCGTCGTAGCCACAAAGGAAGTGGTGCCATGACGCGCCAGCATGCCCGCCACCGCGCTCATAGCTTCGGAAGTGCCCTCCATCACATCGTGTCCACCGGCACCGTGAATGTGAACGTCGACAAAGCCGGGAATGGCCGTCAGGTGCTTCGCGTCCACTTCCTTCGCGCTGGTAGGCAAACTCATGCCTTGTCGCGGGCCGATGGCTTCGATAACACCTTCGCGAATGAGAATTCCTGCGTCTGGAATTTCAGCTGTCGGGGTCAGTGCTCGGGCGGTATGCAGCAAAATCGTCGTCATTGGCAGGTCAACATCGTAACGGAAATCCCGCGCGCAGCAAAACGGGCGAAGGCGAAGTCTCTCCCGCTGGAAGTGATGGCAAAGTCGGGCTATTTGCTCTTCGCCGCCATCTCGATACTGCTGAGCTTCAGGGCGTCGCCTTCCACGGTGCCTCTAACGGTCACATGATGCCCGGCATGCTCGGCGACCTTGCTCTGGTCATCAATTGCGAAGATCTTCTTATCTCCATCATTCACGAAAACGTACGTCGCGCCAGCCTTCACACATTTGATCGTACATTCTCGCGCGCCATCGTTGGCCGCCTGTGCGCCGCATTTGCTGTCAGCGATGTAACCCGTCCAGGTGCCATCGGCGGCCATCGCTGCGTATGGCGTCCCCAGTAGAGCAATCACCAGCACGATTTCAAGTCGTAGTTTCATTACTGGCCTCCGGAAAAAACCGTTGATTCCGCAGAATCTCATAATACGCCCGCCTGTTCGTATGTGGTCCAGAAAGAAAAAGGGAGGATTCTTTCGAATCCTCCCTTGGGGTATGTGCTCTGGGTTACTGCAAACTCGGTCTATTGGCCCGAAGCGTTGCTCGCAGAGGTGGCGCCAGCTGCCTTTGGAACGCTGAGGTAGCCCGATGCGGTCGTCTTCGTCACTTTGTTGACAACCAACTCCAGGGCTGCGTGGCTTCCGCCGGTGTAGAAGAAAATCGGCTCGTTTACCGAGCGATTCTTCTTCTCGAAGCTCTTGTCATCGGCTAATACGTTGATGGTGTACTGATTTTTCTTGGTGTTGACGTCCTTCAGTTCCACCTGAACGGAACCGACTTTCTCGGCGCCGGCCTTGCGGGTTACGGTGAACTCAAAATAGTCGCGCTGGCCCATGCGGCGGAGCTGGTCAATTTCGTCATGATTGCGTGCGATCAGCGTGCCCATTTCCGAGCGCGCCATCTGCAGATTGTTCTTGGTGGCATCCAGGTCTGTCCGAACGCCGTTGACGTCGCCACCCAGCTTGTTCAGATCGTCCGCGCTCGCCTTGGTCGCTAGCTGCGAGTTGATGTTGCTCTCAAGCCCGGTCAATTTCTTGTCGACAGTCACCGAAACCGCTTTGTTTTGCTTGCGTGCCGCGATCAATTGCGTCTGAGTGAGATTCAGCTTGTCCGTCACTAATTTAAGATCGCTTTGGAGTTGCTGGTTAACCTCGTCTTCCTTGGCCAGTCGCTGATTCAGAGAGTCCGTGGCCTGCTTTACTGCGGCCTGCGTGCTCTGTTCAATGCTGTTGGTGTGGCTGAGTGCCACCGCGGCCACGCCCAAGCCCAGCACCGATACCGCGCTCAGAATTCCTACGGCTAAACCCACCCAGCGGGGCGTCCCCGTGGTCGTCGTGGCCTGATAAGCCGGTTCCTGATACTCGCTCATGGACTTCGTCTCCTTTGGCGTTGTCCGCCTGGCGCTTGAAAGGGAGCATCTGATACACCAAACACCTGAGGGGCTGTGGAGAAACGGCTAATCCCTGTCTTGGAAGCAGTTTACAGGCATTTGGAGCGTTACGAGAGCGCCTTCTTATACGTACTAGTACTAGTAAAGATTACCTTCTCTCTAGGCTGTCGGTAATTTTTTTGCAAAGCCGCCCTTGCTTGCTTGTAGGCACGTTAGAATCGCAAAGCGGCGAAACCGATAGCGTTGGCCCTGTCTTGGATTCAAATGTAAGTTTTTCAAAATCAGTAATCTACGAGCGATACGAATCAGGCAGCAGTTGTTGCGGCTTCGGTGTCGGCGTGGCGGTGCGGGCCGAAATAGCGGTCCAGCGTAGTGTTGGCAGCGTCGAAGACCAAATGGCAATCTCGACATTCGCTCAGGTGGCGCTCGATCTCGTTTTCAACGGAGGGCGAGAGCTTGCGCTCTAAGTACCAACAAATCAGATGAATAGTGTCTTTGCAACTCATAATCCCGTACCGGGTACGCTCCCCGACATACAACGGCGAGGGCCTAAGTCGTGCATTTGAGATACCAAAAGTTGCGCCGGCAAAGCGATATTCTGTAACACACTAAGAATCAGGGAGATAAACTGATTCTGCCAAATTAGGTAAAGTGCCAGCCGCTACTATGCCCCGGCAATCTTTACATCAGCTGGTCGATAGATGCGAGAAATCAAGCCGTTTGGGCAGAGTTCTACCGTTGTGGAACGACCGACATCTCGCGCAGCGCGGCGATGCGCTCCTCAAGCGGAGGATGGGTGCTGAACAGCGAGGTCAAGCCACCCAAACCGAAGAACGGCTGCACGATGCACAGAGCGGCGGTCGCAGGCGCGAGCGCGGTAGTTGGGATGCGCTTGTTGTAGGCGCCCAGTTTTTGCAAGGCACTGATCAGCCCATAGGGCTGGCCGACCATACGCGCGCCGGTCTCATCGGCCGAGTACTCGCGAGTGCGCGACAGGAACAGCTGCAACATCAGCGCAGCGATTGGAGCCAAGATCATCATTGCCAAAGCACCGATACCCCCGCCTTGGCGATCATCGTCGCGATTCCCGCCGTAGCCGCCGAACAACATGCCCCAACGCGCCATGCTCGCCAGGTAGGTAATCGCTCCAGCGATGGTCGCTGCGATTGAGCTGGTGAGTATGTCGTAGTTTCGCACGTGCGAAAGTTCGTGAGCTATCACGCCTTCGAGTTCGTCGTCGTTCATCAATTCGAGAAGACCTTGCGTAACTGCCACGGACGCGTGGCTCGGGTTGCGTCCGGTCGCAAATGCGTTCGGCGCGGCTTCCGGAATTACGTACAACTTGGGCACGGGCAATCCGGCCTTCTGGGCCAGGCGTTCCATGACCATGTAAAGCCGAGGCAGTTGCTCTCGTGTCACGGGCTTCGCACCGCTGCTGAGCAGCGCAATCTTATCGGAGAAGAAATACGACACGGCATTCATGACCACCGCAAAGGCCAAAGCGACCTTCATCCCGGTGGGGCCAGCTAAGGCGTTGCCTGCCACGACCAGCAAAACGCTCAGTAGAATCAGTAATGCGCCAGTCTTTAGAATCTTCATAGGTCACCAGTACTTCCTACTACGCAAAACGGATAGCTCAAATTTCAGTCTAGAGCGCCGGGTCCCCCGCTGCAAGCCGGGCGCTCGTACCGTCAACGCGCTACAGCGATCTTGGGATTCGCAGCGCGTTCGAAGCGCATGGCATCTTTCTGGCCGTCGCGATCCGCTAGTACGCGTTCTCCGGGCAAGACTTTGCTTTCCAGGATTTGCAGCGCCAGCGGATCTTGAATCAGCCTCTGGATCGCACGCCGCAGAGGCCGCGCACCGTACGCCGGGTCGTAGCCCTCGCTCGCAAGCAGTTCTCGCGCGGCAGGTGTGAGTTCCAGCGTGATTTGGCGTTCCTGCAGCAGGTTCTCCACGCTTCGCAGCAACAGGTCCACAATGGTTTGCAGCTGTTCCTTGCCGAGCGGATTGAAGATCACGATTTCGTCGATGCGGTTGATGAATTCCGGCCGGAACGAGGAGCGCAGAGCGTCCATCGCTTCGGCACGGGCGCGCTGGGGGTTGGAATTTCCGAGCTCGAAGATGGCCGTCGATCCCACGTTGCTGGTCATCACCAGAACGGTATTGCGAAAATCGACCGTGCGGCCCTTCCCGTCCGTCAGGCGGCCGTCCTCGAGAATTTGTAACAAGATGTTGAAGACATCCGGATGCGCCTTCTCGATTTCATCGAACAGCACGACCGAATATGGATGACGCCGCACTTGTTCGGTAAGCTGCCCGCCCTCTTCGTAGCCCACATAGCCCGGGGGCGCGCCGATCAGCCTCGACACGCTGTGTTTCTCCATGTACTCGGACATATCGATGCGGATCATCAGCTTCTCGTCGTCAAACAGGAACTCGGCGAGTGCGCGAGCCAACTCCGTCTTGCCGACGCCAGTGGGGCCCAGAAAAATGAACGAACCGATCGGACGTTTTGTATCTGACAGACCGGCGCGGCTCCGTCGAATCGCGTTGGATACACGCGTGAGAGCGTCGTCTTGCCCCACAACGCGCTGCCTCAAGCGATCTTCCATCTTCACGAGCTTGGCGACTTCGCTCTCCAGCAGGCGTCCGACGGGAATTCCAGTCCATTTGCTGACGAGCTTCGCGATGTCTTCTTCGTCGACCTCTTCCTTGAGCATCGGCGCATCTTTTTGCATTTTTGCGAATCGCTCTTCGGCTTGCTTGAGTTCGCGCTCGGCTGCGGCGATACGCCCGTAGCGGATTTCGGCCACCTTGGCGAGTTCGCCGGCACGCTCGTAACGCTGCTCTTCCGCATGCAGCTGCTCAATCTGCTCCTTCTGTTTGCGGATCTTGCTGATCGCGTCTTTCTCGGTCTGCCAACGCGCTTTTAATGCACTGGATTCTTCGCGGAGCGTCGCGAGCTCCTTGTCGATCTGCCCGCGGCGTTCCTTGGAATGCGGATCCTTTTCCTTTAGCAACGCTTGGCGTTCGATTTCGAGCTGCATGATGCGCCGTTCGATTTCATCGATCTCCACGGGGAGAGAATCAATCTGCATGCGCAGGCTCGCTGCGGCCTCGTCGATCAGGTCGATGGCCTTGTCCGGCAGGAAGCGATCCGAAATATAGCGATGCGAGAGTTGCGCTGCCGCGATGATCGCGGCGTCCTTGATGCGCACGCCGTGATGAACTTCGTAGCGCTCCTTGAGGCCGCGCAAAATTCCGATGGTATCCTCCACCGTCGGCTCGCTCACCAGCACCGGCTGGAAGCGACGCTCGAGCGCAGGATCTTTCTCAATGTATTTCTTGTACTCATTCAGAGTAGTGGCGCCGATTGCGCGTAGTTCACCTCTTGCCAGCGCCGGCTTCAGCATATTCGAGGCGTCCATTGAACCTTCAGCAGCTCCAGCGCCGACGAGAGTATGCAACTCATCGATGAATAAAATAATTTGTCCGTCGGACTCGCTGATTTCCTTGAGCACGGCCTTCAGCCGGTCTTCAAATTCGCCGCGGAATTTCGCGCCGGCAACCAGTGCCGCCAAGTCGAGGGCGACCAGCCGCTTGGTTTTGAGCACATCGGGCACATCGCCGGCAACGATGCGCTGCGCCAGGCCTTCTACGATGGCGGTTTTGCCAACGCCGGGTTCGCCGATCAACACCGGATTGTTTTTTGTGCGGCGAGCGAGAATTTGCATGACGCGGCGAATCTCTTCATCGCGCCCGATTACCGGATCCAGCTTCGATTTGCGGGCCAGCTCGGTGAGGTCTCGAGCATACTTTTCCAACGACGCATACGTCGCCTCGGGATTCTGCGAGGTCACGCGCTGATTGCCGCGCACGCTTGTGAGCGCTTGCAAAATCGCTTCATGCGACGCTCCATGTTTCTTCAGCAGCTGGCCCGCTGGATCGCGGTCCTGCGCGGCGATCGCCAAGAACATGTGCTCGGTGGAAACGTACTGGTCCTTAAAGTTGTCGGCTTCTTTGAACGCACGTTCCAGCACGTCGTTCAGCGGGCGGCCTATGTGCTGCTGACCGAATCCACTCACTTTGGGCAGGCGGCTGATTTCGCGCTCGATTTCCTGAGACAGCGCTTCACTGCGAATTCCTAACCGCGCCAGGAGCGGGGACACCACGCCGTCTGCCTGGCCAACCATCGCGGCGAGTAAGTGCACCGGCTCAACCTGTTGGTTTTCGTGGCGCGCAGCCACTTCCTGGGCTTGTTGTAGCGCTTCCTGCGCCTTGACCGTCATTTTCTCAAATCGCAACATAGTCTTCCTCGCTACCTACTTCCTTCCGTTTCGCAGCGAATAAGAGCAACAAAAAGGGGCTGGCTCTTTTGCCAGCCCCTTTGACGTGGAACTACTCGCTGGCTTACTTGCCCGCCGCTGCGGCAGCGGCCAACGGTGTGCCTACTGCGCTCGCGACATGGACCTTGATTTGCTTCGGCTTGGCTTCCTCGCGCTTCGGGACTACCAGGGTTAACACGCCGTTCTGGTAATCGGCCTTAATGCCGTCGGCATTGACGGTATTCGCCAACGCGAAGCTGCGGCTGAACGAACCATAGGTCCGCTCGACGCGTAGATAGTTGTCTTGGTCGACCTTCTTCTCGAACTTGCGCTCACCCCGAATGGTGAGCACGTTGTTCTCTACTCGGATATCGAGTTCCTTGGGATCGATTCCGGGCAGGTCGGCCTTGACCAAAAGCTCGTGTTCATTCTCGCTAATGTCAACGGCTGGTGCCCACGCCGTAAGATTGGATTCGCCTTCGGTGCGCTCGAATGCATCGGAAAACAAGCGATTGATCTGATCCTGCAGAGTGCTCACTCCGCGGAAAGGTGCCATGGTTCTCATCTCTGTTAGCCTCCAGTTGCTAGGTGACTGCACAGAGATCATAAAATATGCGTCTATTATTGTCAAGTACGATTTCCAGTCCTTTAAATTCACAATATAACGCGTGTTATCAGTGCTTTGCAGCGGGTAACCGCAGTTAGCAGGATTGCGCATCTTGCTCGCTCTATGCCTGTTCTACGTCCGTAGACTGCAAACTGACGCTTGGCTGCTAGACTGACAGCCATGCGACTTGACGAGCTGGCCTTCGACCTCCCCTCGGGGCAGATTGCCCAAAAACCTTTAGACCGCAGGGACGCCTCTCGCTTGCTTCAGCTCCATCGCTTCACGGGGGAATCTACGGACCGGATGTTTGCCGAACTCCCAAAGATGCTGCACGGGGATGAGCTTGTCGTACTGAACAACACGCGAGTTATCCCCGCCCGCCTATTTGGCCATCGCGCGGGCGTGCATTCCGACCCACCCTCGAACGCTACGCGCAGAGAGCATTTGACCGGCAAAGTCGAGGTGTTGTTGACCCGCCAAATTGCCCCGGAAGGATGGGAGGCCGTGGTCCGCCCGGGCCGGAAAATGCGCACTGGCGAGCGCGTGCGGTTTGGCCAAGGAGAGTTGGAGGCAGAGATTGTTTCACGCGGTGAACTGGGCGCGCGCACCCTGCGGTTCGTCTCTCACGATGGGTTGAGTGTCCGGGAACACATCGAACGACTCGGCCATATTCCCCTGCCTCCCTATATTGACAGGCCAGATGAACCGGCCGATCGCGAGCGCTACCAGACGGTCTTTGCCAGGAATGCCGGAGCGATTGCGGCACCCACTGCAGGATTACACTTCACCTCGGAAGTACTGGAAGAGATCCGACGACATGGCGTAGAGATTTGCGAGCTGACGCTGGAAGTGGGCTTGGGCACCTTTCAGCCAATTCATGCCCAGACGCTGGAAGCTCACGTCATGCACGCGGAGACGTATGAAATTCCCGCCGAGACTGCAGAACGCGTTCGCAACGCGCAGAGTGAAGGACGTCCAATTTTGGCCATTGGGACTACGGTTGTGAGGGCACTCGAAGACGCCGCGTTGCGCGCCTCGGAGTCGGGTTTGCACGAACCGTTGATTTCTGGGAAGGCTGAGGCCCGATTATTCATTTTTCCCGGATATCGCTTTCGCATCGTTACCGGGCTGCTAACAAACTTCCATTTACCGTGCTCGACGCTCCTTGCGTTGGTGTGCGCCTTCGCGGGGCGTGAAAACGTGCTCGCGGCCTACAACCACGCGGTTGAGGCCGGCTATCGCTTCTACAGCTACGGCGACTGTATGTTGATTCGCTGACGAAGGGAGACAAACCGTCGCAATGCGCGGATCAAAGAGAAAAACCGCTGGTTAGGAGTAGCGTGGAGATTTCTTCGTTCGAGCCTTTTCTGCCGCCAACTGCGGCTGTTTCAACAATTGCGTTAAAGCGATGAGCTGGGAGGCCGCGTGTAGCAGCCTCCCACTCATCTGATCGAAAAGGCGATAGAAACGGATCACGACTAGGCCCGGCTATTCGTTGAAGACGAAAACACGCTTCTGGCCGGAGAAGCGCACTTCCTTGACTTGACCGTTGTCGCTGAGCAGGACGGCGTCATAGGAGGACTTGGCGTCGCGATCCTCCCAGCGGCCATCGCTTTCAGCAACGACTTGCTTGCCCTTTTGCACTGTGGCTTTGTTGCCGTCAATCAACAGGCGGTACTCACCAGCCTGGAGATCGGCTTTGCCGAGCTTCGCGGCTTGAGGAATGTTGATCGTCTTGGCTACCGGCTTGGCAAATGCGGGCACTGTCAGCGCGATCGCGGCGAGCAGTGCAAGACTACGGAGAATTGAATTGGATTTCATGCGTGTCATGTCCTTCCATCAGATCGAGTCAGCCGCAAGACCACGTGCTGCAGGATCGAAAAAGTTGACACGCCGAACGGGGCCGAGTAGCCTTCCCCGAACGACACCTCCTCTTCCTGGACTAACGGCCGGAAAGATGCGTGTCAACGCCCCGCGGCTGCCACCGCGGGGTATTTTTTGAAACCCTTCGATTCGCCCACAGCAGCCACTAACCGGCTGCACTCCGTATAGACGAGTGACCCGGTGGAATTGTTTCGTTGTATCGATTAAATTTCTGGACGCGAATGTATCCAAAGGGTTATGAAAAACGATGGGAATCGCCAGGTTTTCATGGCGCATTGCTGAATAGTTCATAGAAGTTAGAACTTCAGGAAAGGGATAACAGTGGCGGGCACTTTCCTGGTGCCGTAAGGAGGGGAACTGGCGAAAAAATATCGGACGGCGAAGAAAACAGGAGATCGCGCCCAAAAGCGGCGATCTGCAGTAAAAAGCCTTAAGGGAGATGCGGCATCGTCCTCCAGATTCGAACGGCGACAGAGAAACAGGAGAAAAAAGGGCGGGGCATGGTTGTGATTCCAACCGATGCATTCACGTAATGCATCGAGGAACGCGTTCATCTATACTCAGGTGCTCTTTTTAGATACCACTGATGCGGATTCTGGTTCTCAGCGATCCTCACGCGAATTTTACTGCGCTTAGCGCGGCTCTCGATGCCGTGAATGGACGCTGGGATCGCGCAGTGTGTCTCGGCGACGTCGTCGGGTATGGACCTGATCCGAACGAAGTCACCACCAAGATCCGCGAAATCTGCACAAAAACGATCCGGGGAAATCATGACAAGGCCGCGACGGACCGCATGGCCACGCACGATTTCAATCCCATCGCAAAAGCCGCGGTGGAATGGACGCGCTCGCGCCTATCCCCCGACAACTTAAAGTGGTTATCGGACCTGCCTGCCGGTCCCTTGGAAACCGACGACATTGTTCTGGTGCATGGAGCGTTCCAGGATGAAGATGAATATGTCTTTACACCGGCGCAGGCGCTTGAAGGTTTACTGGATTCTTCCGCGAGCGTAACTTTCTTTGGTCATACGCATCACCAGGGCGGATTTTCGTACGAAAATTTCAACTCCCATCTGGAAGTACTCAACATTCACCCACGTCCGTCGGAGCCTTTTGCGGCCCTGCGGCTGGAAGAAAAGCGCCGGTATCTGCTTAATCCGGGATCTATCGGCCAACCGCGCGATGGCGATCCCCGTGCGGGCTTTGCCATTGCGGATCTGGCGCACAGCATCGTTGAATTCTGGCGAGTGCCTTACGACATTTCCGAAGTGCAGACGCGCATGCGCGCGGCGCACCTGCCGGAACCTCTGGTGCAGCGGCTCGTGGTGGGTCGTTAGATAGCGTCACGCTCGGCAGCCTCCCTCCCCTTCGACAGGCCTAACGTGCATAATTATGGTGCGGTGACTTCGTGCACCAGGATCCACAAATCGAATTGCCAGACCGTCTGCAGCCGGAGCGAGGGCGCTTCAGTTTCGCACTGATTCTCGCTGCGGGGGCGTTGATCGTGGTACTCGGCGCGGTATATCTCCAGCCCGGCCGGCAGTCACCACCTGATGGCGCGCCGAAAAATACGCACTTCGCCTTTGGCGCGGCGGAACGAGAGTACGCCGCCAAAATTCGCGTGGAAGGCATCCTTCTGAGCCGCGCGGAGAACTTTTTGCACCAAGAAGTCTATACCCTGAACGGGGAAGTGATTAACGATGGAGAGCGGCCTATTCGCGGGCTGGAGCTGACCATTGAATTCTTCGATGAGATGAACCAAATCGCCTTGCGCGAAACGCGACCCGTGGTCACTCCGGGGGTAACGCCGTTGGCCGCGGGCGAGCGGCGCCCTTTTGAAATATCGTTCGAGCACATCTCCTCGTCGTGGAACATGCAGACTCCGCTACTTCGGATTACTGGGATATTATTTTAGGTATTAATTGAATAGCACAAGTGTACGTACCTCTTCTATAATCAGGCACGTGGGACTAGCCACGGAGCTGGAAGCCTCGCTTCGCGATCTGTCCCCCGCCCCTGGAGGTCCGCGAGAATTCCAGCAAAGTGTGTTTCGGCGCAGGCGACCACAGAGAGAGGCCGCGAATTTGGCGCGCGCCGAAAATGCGCGAAGATGCGCGAAGATGCGGCCGGTGCCCCTGGGCACAACTAGGCGAAGTCCAGCGATGACTCCCCGGCTGCTCCATTCCTGCGCTCTATCGAGCCACAACAATCCAAATGTCAACGCGTGATCTACGCTTTGCGCTGTTCTCGGAATACTGGTCGCAGACTACTGGCTAGGCATCCGCCGGCACCAGCAGCCGGGCGACTTTCCAAGCCACGGATACTTCCGCGGAATCGAGCTGAGAACGCTCCCCCGCTGGTGTACCTGGTCGCTCCAGCGTTGCGCTTTCATCCGGCAACCGATGTGTTGCTGCGGTACATTTCGCCGGAGATCGAATTTGTGCGTGTGGGGTTGGTGGAGAGCTGGCGTCGGGGTCTACGCGTGGTGATGAGGCACTGATTAGATGGTGGACTGGCGGATGAGTGATTTGACCCTCATCCAGTTTTCGCCCGCGATAGCAGATTGCGTTGGCTGCCGCGCAAACGCGAGAGTACAATGGCGCCATTTGCAATCAGAAAGGTTGGCTTGTGAGTTTTTCTGCGACGATCCGTCACGATGGAGCAGTTTCGATTATTGACCTCACGGGGCAGCTTACTTCGTTTGCCAGCGGAGCCTTGCGCTGCACCGTCGCCGACCTTATGAAACAGGGTCGCAAGAAAATCGTGCTCAATGTCGGCGAGCTGGTGTACCTGGACAGCTCCGGCGTCGGGGAATTGGTGAACTGCTACATGGGTGTAATCAAGCAAAGCGGAGAGATGAAGGTGGTCGGACTGACGCCGAAAGTAGAAGAGATATTGAAGATTACCCAGCTGTATCGAGTCTTTCAGGAATTTCAAGACGAAGAAGCGGCGCTGAACAGCTTCCCGGAGAGGAAGCCAGAGAGAGCTTAGTGGCTTTTACTGCCCGAAGCATTGATCCGGCGTTAAGAAGCCGCTAGCATCGACTTCATTGCCTGAGACCATCGGAAATATCTCAAAAATAAGTAGGCCTAAAAGGAGAGAAGCAGCTAAGGTTTTGGCCTTAACTGCTTCCCGGGGTGTGTCCTCGAAGTGGTTAGTTAATACTATAGATGCATGCCAGCGAAAAAGGTTTCCTTTTAATGTGAAATTCTTTTAATCCGGCCTAATACAAATCTACTAGTAAAAAAGATACTTACGCCAGCGATCGTCGCGGTGCCCAATCAGCCTCATTAGTTGTCGGGAAGTATGTAGGGTAAAGGGGCGCGGACGCCTTGCCAATTTCAGGCCAGCTTCTTCAGGGGTTCGGTCGCCTTTGCTGTTGTTGCAGCTATAGCAGCAGGCTACCAGGTTTTCCCAGGATGAGCGGCCACCCCGCGAACGCGGCAGCACGTGGTCCAGAGTTAGTTCCGATCCCGGAAAGACGCGCCCGCAAAACTGGCAGGTATTGCGGTCCCGAAGCAGGATGTTCTTTCTGGAAAGGGCTCGGCTCTGCTGAGGAATATGACGGTAGGCCAAAAGCCGGATCACCGACGGTACGCGGTGAGCATGGGCCGATGAATGTACCTCGGCATTGTGAACTTCCTCGGCTTGAGCCACACCCTTCAGGAGCAGCACCATGGCACGCCGTACGGCGGTAACGTTGATCGGTTCATAGGTGGCGTTCAGGACCAAGACAGGCTCCTGCATCAGCGACGCGCGCCGCAAGGGCATCGGGTTGTGGATTCTACTGCCGGCGGGACTGTCGGAACTCGAACTCGACGCAGAAGCACCGGAGGCTTGGGGGTTGTGACGCCCCCGGGAATCGAGCGATTCCAGACGTCGCGCGCTCATTGCTCCCTCGGGACCCGCCTACACGGAATCCGTCGCTGGATGCAGCACTGCCCGGGCCACCGTAACCGCTACTACTGACTTGGCTCCTGCAACTTGAAGCGCCTTGGAACAGGCGTCCAGCGTAGCTCCTGTCGTCATTACATCATCTACCAGTAAGACGCGTAAGTTGTCAACTTGGCTGCCCGGACGTGTGGCAAAAGCGCCACGCACGGATTCCCACCGTTCCCGCAAAGATGAGGATGTGCTGGTTCGGGCGAGGCCGAGTGCGGGTTAGTAGCACCGCGCGATAAGGAAGCCCCCAACAGTCGGCTAAGGGCTTCCCGAGCAAGTCGGCCTGGTTGTAGTTGCGCTCGCGAAGTCGCTGGCCGTGTAGGGGTACCGGTACCACAACATCGGCCTCGGGCTCGTCCTTAGCGAGCTCGGCGAGTCGATACACGGACCACTTTCCCAGTGGCTCGATGCGCTCAAACTTCAGGATTACGATCGCCCGGACGAGCGCTTCCTCCTATTGCGCATAGCTTCGGGCCCGCTCAAAGGCATAGGGCCGCGATGTGCAGACGCGGCAGATCCGTCGGTCCGACCCCGCTCTGCTTTCGTCTTCGGTGTCCGGCCCCGGTGCTCCGAACGAAGCCTGAAATGTGGCGCCACAAATCTCACAGGTCCTCCCTTGCAGCGGTTCGAGGGATGCGAGGCAAGCGTCGCAGATCGGTACCCGGCTCGCACGGGTCAGGAGGCCTTCGCACAGCCGGCAGCCCGCGGGAAACAGGACGCTGACGACGGTATCGCAAACATCGGCGAGCCGGCCGCTCCCGCGTTTCACGGAGTCGTGTGGCGGTACCGCGCGGCCAGAAGTTACCTATAACCGGAAGATAAACAAAAATCTTTTTTACTGGTATGGTAACAAGGCTTGGGAGAGTCAGAGGTAAAATAAAAGAAGCGGGCCCTGACTGCCCCGCTTCTTTGCAACGTTAAAGTAGGCCTTGCTCCATCTTTTCCTGGCAGTTGATGCAGTGCTTCGCCCAAGGTACCGCTTCCAAGCGCTTTTGCTGCATTTCTTCCTGGCAGTTCATGCAATGGCCGTATTCGTTGGCCTTGATGCGCTTCAAGGCCTCGTCGATCATGTTCAAGATCGTACGGTCCGTATTGGTCATTCCGAAGAGAAATTCCTTCGTATACGAATTCGCGGCTTTATCAGCGAGGTCGACTGTCGGATCGTCGTCCGCCTGGCGGCCTTCTTCCTCCGTGCGGGCGATGGTCTTCATCAATTCTTCGCGGCGCGTCGTAAGTTTCTTTTTGTAGTAGTCCAGTCGTTTCTTATCCATGGGAGTCCCGCCCCTAGGCTGGTTTCCGGGGCCATCTAAAAACTCCGTATAGTACGCTGGGCCGTGATGAATGTCAAGGTAATAGACATCCGCACAACGAAGAAAGCCAAAGATTCGCTGCGACCTCGACTGGCGCCGGCATGCCCTCTGACTGATTTCAGTTGTGTTTGACGAACTCGCCCTTGGTTCCCGTCATCGAGTTGTACAACGTCTCGATAAAAGCGTCCGTCTTGACGAAATCCCCATTCCACCGCTTCGCCCACGGGTCGAGGATCTTATCCTGCTTCATCTGCTCGAGCGTCTTGTGCTGTTTGAGCGCCTTCGCTACCACCGCCGAGGTTTCCCTTAGCATCTTGACGAACTCGCGGACGTCCTCGAGGTTCGACAACTGGCCATGACCCGGAATCACCTTTACGTCCGCAGGCAGTTGCGCGGCGGCCTTCTCCATCGCGGAGATCATGCCCTGCACGCTTCCCCCGCTGGCGACGTCGATGAACGGAAAGCCGTAACGTACGAAGTCATCACCCATGTGCACTACGTTGTTCTTGGGAAAGAAGATCACGGAATCCCCGTCGGTATGCCCGGATGGGAAGTGCAGCGCGCGAATGTCCTCGCCGTTGAGATGCACCGTTACGTCGTGCTCGAACGTGATGATCGGCAACGCCGCTTTCTCCGCAGGCTTTACGTCCATTTTGATGGAGCCGCCATTGCCGGCCGCTCCGCCGGTCTCCAACCGTTTCCGCACGTTGTCCTGCGCGATGACCGTCGATCCCGCCTGCGAAAAGGGCACATTCCCGCCGGCATGGTCGCCGTGGTAGTGCGTATTGATGACGAAGCGCACGGGCTTGTCAGTGATGCCCAGGCTCTTGAGCGCGGTTTGGATCTTCTCGGCCAGCGGCGCGAACTGGTCGTCGACGATCACGATCCCGTCCTCCCCGACCGAGGCGGCAATATTTCCGCCTTCGCCTTCGAGCATGTAAATGTTGCCGGCGACCTTGGTGACCTTGATTTGCACCTTGGACCAGTCCGGTTCCTGTTGTGCGAAACAGGGCGCGCCTGCCATCCCGCCGAACAAAATGGCCGCAATGACGCCAAAGCAAAGTCTGCGCATGAAGTCTCTCCTCATGGAAGCGCCGGGATTCTATCATCAGTGTTCGGCGAACGACGAACGGCATGCGCATCTTTTGTTAAGCTTTGGGCAGTGTGGAAGCGTATTCTCTTCGTCTTTGTCTTGCCCGCCGCGACCGGCGCGGCGGTTGGCATCTTTGCGCTGGCGTTCGCCATGCAGAACGAACCGCATCTCTCTGCCGTGGTAGTAGCGACGTTCTCTCCGGGCCTGAAAGTGGCCGAACTGCTCACTCCAGTCAAGCGCGAGTCTCTGGGTTCCACCTTCGGCGATTTCCTTCGCGTGGCCATCGCCATCAATGGAGCCTTCTACTTTGTGATATTCGCATTTTTGGCCGCGATCACCGGACGCCTGGCGCAGCGCAAGAACCGCCAGGATTGACCTGCGATTCACGGTGGGCTTACAGTGACAAGCATCACAGAGTCGTAACCTTGGCGGAGGTGATAGATGACGAGCCGGTGGTTGCTGGTTGCCGCCTGCTATCTGGTTGCTTCCCAACCGCCCGCCTTCGCGCAGCGAGCCTTCACGCAAAACTCGCGCAAACCGGCGCGCGTCGCCGACGAAATCGTGCGTCTGCGCACGGAATGGGCGAAGAATCTTCGCGCCAAGCAGCTCGATCAAATTGCCGCCCTTTACGCGCCGGATGCGGTCTACCTTCTGCCCAGCGGGGCGCGCGTAAGCGGCCGGCCTGCCATTCGGGATATCTGCAAGAAAATCATGGACAATTTCACCAGCGAGATCACTTTCCAGAGCCTGGCCTCCGATCATTCCGGCGACCTGGCTTATGACAGCGGCGAATACCGCGAATCGCTTGTCAAACTTTCGGACCAGACCAAGGCCGAAGTGCAGGGGAACTACGTGATGATCTTCAAGCGCCAGCCCGATGGCACCTGGCTGATCGCCGAGCAAATGTGGACGCTGGTCACGCCCGGCAGCGAATAATTCCTCACAAAAATCAGCTCTTCATCTGCGATTTTCGCAGTTCGCACTCGGCGCGGATGCGATCGAAGTTCTGGGTTAGCGCATCTAAGTCGGCGTCGGAAAGGCTTTCGATATTGATCATTTCATTCCGCGCCTTGCCCAGCGCGTGAATGATCTCATCCAGCTTCAGATGAATCGCGCGAGCATCGCGATTCTGGGAGTTCTGAATCAGGAAAACGATCAAGAACGTAACCACCGTCGTGGCCGTATTCACCACCAGCTGCCACGTATCCGAGTAGTGGAAAAACGGTCCGGAGATCCCCCAAACCACAATCAGCAGCGTGGCAAACGTGAAGGCCCATTTCGAGCCGACAATGTGGGAGGCCCAGCTTGCGAAGCTGTGAAAGCCGCCGGTCGGCGTTCCGTTTGTGGACTCCATAATTTTCTCCTCTGTGCGTACACCGTTGTCGAGCTAGTTGCAGAGTTTGACCCGCGGAGCAGCCAAAAGGTTCGAACCAACGGGGTCCCTACACCGTCTGCCGCCTGCAAATCCGTGAATTTCGGTATTCGCAATCTCGCGCGGCATGGAGAACATCGGCTGTGCTTCGGTTGCCGCCGCAATCGATGCGCGATGCAGCGCGGATCGCAGTTCCTGAAGGGAGGCCCAATGATCAAGAAAACCACGGGAGGCTACAAGGTTCTTTCCGAAAAAGGGAAAAATCTCGGCGGACCGTATAAATCAAAGGCCGCCGCCCAAAAGAGGTTAAGGCAAGTCGAGTATTTCAAACGTGCGAAGGGTTAGCTCCAAAGCTCACCGTCGCCGCAACGTAAAGGCCCGCGAGCACAACTCGCGGGCCTAAGAAATGGCCTCTTCTGTGCGCAACCGCGGCGCTCTCCGCGTTTCAGCGTTTGACATTGCGACCATGGAGTGGGACTGTGAGCAGTCCCGGGGGTTTGATGATCTTCGAGACGCAACGGGAAAATCTGAAGAAAGATTAGCAAATTCATAGTCAGTAAAAATGAAAATGAGTGACAGCTAGCAACGTCACCGATAGCAATGCACTCAGCAAGCTCAGTAGCAATCCGACGGTGCGGTCCAAGGTTCGCGTAAAGCGAACACGGATTGTGGATTGCCCGTGAGGTATCGGAACCATCATCTGGTTAGTGTCCGTCGGGGATTCCGGGCGGATGAAGGAGTCGTTAACCCTAATTTGCCAGGCCGGGTAGTTGAGAAGGCGTAGAGCGAGGCGCGCCGGCTCAGGAGATTCTACCCGAATGATTCTTTCTTCGGCCGTCCAGCGCTCGACAAAGACTCTGGTACCGTCCGGAACCGGCAATCCGTCCCTGACTGGCAGGATGACCGCCTGAGGCTGCGGTCCCTTGGTCGGGAGATTGTAGTGGTCGTCGCCGACTGGGTCGTATTCGTCGGTACCTTCGAATCCCCGTCCATGCTCGATGGTGAATTCAAGCGAAGGCACATCATCCGCGTCCCACCAGGTGTTCCGGACAAAGAAAATGCCAGTCGCAGCCAGGACCGCAATTGTCGTGGACATCCAAATCCACCTATAGCGCGGCTTCGTGGTTGCGGCGGCGAGGAACCAAGCAAAGGTCACAGCCAGGATCGACATCCAGCGCCAAGGGAACTGAACAAAGCGCAGCTTGGGCAGCACGTCCCACAAAATTGCGGTGGATTTCAGCATCATTAGTGTCGCTGCAGCTGCCAGGAGCAACAGAACGCGCCACATTTTGGCGTCTTCGCTAATCAAGTCCTCACCAGCGCCACGCCGGTGAACCACGAGCGCGGCGATCCCGGTGGCCACGATCAAGATGATCGCGTTGGTGGAAGCGATCCAGTTGAACAAATTGTGCTCAGGATCATCGATCACGGTGTAGAGAAAATTTTGAGAAGGCAGCAGTCCTGCAGAAAGCACCTGACCGATATTTACCCAGCGTTGTTCGTAGGCAGCCGGCACGAGATAAAGGCCGGCCAATCCAAATCCAAGGGCCATGCCGGTGGCGCCGTAGGCCAACGGCTTCCATGATCTTTCGGAGAATCCAATCCATCCAAACAGGAGGACGACACTGTAGGTCATGATCACGCCGGCCGGTGCATTGGACAGCCAAACGGCGGCGAACGTCACCGCGAACCCAACGATCGCACGAGTTCGCGAGGCCTTTCCCGTTTCCAGTAAACCCGTCAATCGCAGTGCCGCGAGGAGCAGCAGCGGGAAAAATGCGTTGGCCAACAGTTCGGCGAAATCGCTGCGCATGTAAATGATCAGCAACGCATTTGGGTTGGCAGCGTAGATTACGGCGGCGAAGATCGCAGCGTGATACGGCAGAAGCCGGCGAGCAAGAACGAACGCAGAAAGGCCCGCGAAGGTTTGAACCAGAACGATGAACAGCACGGGAACATACGCCCACGGAACGAAGAAACTCAAAACGGGAGCCAGCATCCACGACAGTGGCGGATAGAAGATGAATCGTGGCTCACCGAAGCCGTGGTTGGCCCACGCGGTCCATCGAGGGAACAAAATTCCCTCTTTCCATTGCCCGGCTACATCTAACCAGGAAGAGACGTGAAATTCGAAGTCGTGCCCGGAAGCGCTGCCCCAATGAAAGAAGGGTGCAATGATGATCAGCGAGGCCGTCAGGGACAGAGCGCCCGCGAGGAGCCATTCACGCGAGCCTGATTGCCTGCGATTCGTCGTCGTGGCGGTCGGATTCATTCAGCGCCCGCTGGATTGTAACCGCAAGTTAGACTGGACCGAAGTTCTGTGACATCGCAAACGTATCGTTCAGCGATTCAGTTCGCGGGCGAGGTTGATGATTTGGCCGATGTGATGGTCGGCGTGCGCGGCACAATCGAGGACGATACCAAAGCGATCCGTACAGTCGACACCGCGACCCGAGTATGGAGCGGTCCAATCGTCGCAGGATTGCTTGTGAATGGTGGCGGTAACCAGGCCGATGGCCTGACCGAATTTTTCGAGTGCTTCGGCCTTATCAGGAGGGTGCTGGTCAGAGAATTCTTTGTCCCGGTCGCGAATGTAACCGCTTTGCGCAATTTGCGCCCCGATGTAGTAGTTGAGGTTGCCGGTAAGGTGCAGCACTAGGTGGCCGATGCTGTTCCCATAAGGGAAGGGGTTGCGCCAAAACTGCGCTTCGGTAAGCGGATCTACCCATTTATGAAGCTTGTTCGACAGCTTTTCGTAGCAGGCGGCGAGGCCGGCGTTCACCGTGGCGGTCAAATCAGCCATGTGGGCTCCTCTTTCTAGCATGTGGGTGCTGGGAATTCCTGGCAACCAGCTCAGTTGTTATCCGTAAGGGCGAGCCTTCGGTACTGCGGCCCAAGAATTCGCCACACTCCATAGACTGTAGCAGCCGATTTCCTGTGTACCACGAGCCATCTAGTGGTTCAGGCGGTCGTTGCGATAGATAGTGCCTTCTTTCATTACGAAAAAGACGTGTTCGGTTTGGCGGATATTTTCGGCGGGGTTGCCGGGCACGGCTACGATGTCGGCGATTTTCTTGGGCTCCAACGTGCCTAGCCGGTCGGCCAGGCCCAGCAGTTGCGCGTCAGCAGAGGTGCCAGCTTTCAACGCGTCGATAGGTTTCATCCCGAGATCCACCATGTGGTGGAACTCTTCCGGGTTGCGGCCATGGGGATAGACCGCAGCGTCGGTGCCTAGGCCAATGTTAACGCCCTTAGCCAGGGCTCTGTGAAACGTAGACCGAATTTGCGCGATGGCCATGCGTGCTTTCAGCGCAATCGCCGGCGGAATGTAGATGCCTTTGTCAAGCTGCTCCTGCAGTCCTTGTACGGCCATCAACGTAGGGACGAAGTAGGTGCCGCGCTGCTTCATCATGTCGAGCGCTTCGTCGTCGAGGAACGTGCCGTGCTCGATGGAGTCGACGCCGGCGTGGATGGCGCGCTTGGCGGCTTCAGCGCCGTGACAGTGCGTGGCGACTTTGCGGCGCAGCGCGTGAGCTTCATCGACGATGGCGTTCAGCTCTTCCTGCGTGAGCTGCGGCGTGTCCACGTCGTCAGTAGGAGAAAGAACGCCGCCACTGGCGCAGGTCTTGATGATGTCGGCGCCGTATTTGTGCGCGAGGCGGACGGCATAGCGGGCCTGGTCGGCGCCGTTGATCACGCCTTCGGCGGGGCCGGTTTCATGCGGGAACAGACCAGCGCGGAACCCAGCGGAGTCATCGCAGTGTCCACCAGTGGAACCAATGGCATGGACCGAGACCAGCATGCGCGGGCCGGGAACTTTGCCGTTGCGAATGGCGTTGCGCAGGCCGACGTCGATGTAATCGTGCGAGCCGAGGTCACGCACAGTAGTGATGCCGGCCATCAGCGTAATTTTCGCGTTGACCGTCGCGTCGAGGGCTTGCTCAGCGATGGGCTTTTGCAACGTGTCGAGTTCGCGCTGCTTCCAGTCGTCGGAATTCATCATGGTGACGTGGGTATGCGCGTCGATGAAGCCGGGAAGTAGTGTAGCATCGCCAAGATCGATGACTTCGGCGCCCGCGGGAATCGTGGCGCTGGATCCCGCGGCCACGATTTTTCCATCCGCGACAACCACCACACCTGGCGTCGTCAGCGAATTACTCTTGCCGTCGAAGAGGCGAGCGGCTTTGAGGGCGAAGGTCTTTGGCGCGGTTGGCTGCTGCGGCCGTGCATGGACGTCCGGCCTGGTCAGAGCGGCAATTAACGGTATCGCTACAATGGCAACGGGGACACAGAAGCGGCGATTCATTCGTACTCCTTTTAGACCTATAAGTTGAGACGCAGAACGATAGTCTGCTATGAGAAAAAGTCAAGATTGCGCTAGTGCCGGGACTTCATCCACAATCCTGACACCGTCGTATTTATTGTTGATCGAAAGTCTGAGTGATTCCGGGGAAGGTGCGTATCCGTGTTCGGGTCCAGTTCCATCAATTCGGGATTGCTGAGCGCTTACATGTCGCAGAGCGGCCGGAGCCTGGCCTCGCTGGTTGAGGAGCGATCGGTCTTCCTGGTGTTTCTGCGGCATTTTGGATGCACGTTTTGCCGCGAGGCGGTGGCGGAAATCGCCGAAAAACGGATCGAAATTGAAGCGCAGGGCGCGCCGCTGGCGTTTGTGCATCTGGGAACGGAAGAGAAAGCGCAGTGGTTTTTCAAGCCGTACGGGCTGCTGGATGTACCGCGCTTCAGCGATCCCCAAGGAAAACTTTATGAGGCTTTCGGATTGACGCGCGCGGAACTGCGGCAATTTTTGAATTTGACGAGCATCGGACGCATGTTGAGAGCCGCGCTGAACGGGCATTTTGCGTTCTATCCTGAAGGCGACATCCAACGCATGCCCGGCGTGTTCTTGCTGGATCGCGGACGTGGAGAAATTCGCAAGGCCTTTCGTCATAAGCTGATTTCCGACCGGCCGGATTACCTGGCGCTGGCAACGCAAAATTAGATCAATTCAGGTCCTTCGTTTTTCCATATTCGCGCGATTTGCCGCCAAATTGCAGGTTTCGCTGTTCGTTCGGAGCAGTACTTCGGTGCTATTGCCCGGGTCTTTCCTAAACCCAAAACTGGTTATGGTATGGCCCGGTACTCCCCCTTTCTTGGGCGCAAGGTCGAAGTGCACTATCGCGCCGGTGATATTTTGCTGCCTGCCTCCGGTACCTTTGTTGCCGATTCGGGCCGCTCGATTTTTCTCGAGCAACATCTAACCCAGCGCGGGCAAGTGCGAAATTTCCGTTGGGAAATTCCTTATCAATACATCGTTCGATTGGAAGAAGTGAAAGACTTGCCATCCGATCCTAACCACACCGGAAATACTCCAGTGCCGGCGGTCGAGCTGCGTCCGACCGACCCCGTGGCTTCAGCAAAATCTGAGAAACAAAATGCGCCAACTGCCGCAGCAGCCGCCGGCGCGTCGGGTGACCATGTAGCTATGCAACCCTTCAGGCGCCCTTCCAACACTGCGTAGCGCTGGTTCCGTCCTAGTCTCTGCGACTCCCTTGCCGAGGTTCGGCTACAATCGGGTCGTTCGCTTGGCGCACCTCTGCTTTTTGGGTCCCTGCTCTACCCGTGCGCGCAACGTTGATTTTGATTTCACCGGAGGTATCGATGGATTCGACGGGCAACTCGAAAGCAAAAATTGGCGTGATCGGTTTGGGCCTGATGGGTCGGCCCATGGCCATGAATCTGTTGAAAGCCGGGCATCCGGTGACGGTTTGGAATCGCACGGCTTCGCGCGCCGATGAATTGGTCGGCGCTGGTGCGACTTTGGGGAAGTCACCGCGTGAGGTGGCCGCCGCTGCCGATGTACTGATCACCATGGTCAGCGATCCACCCGCGCTGGAAGAGGTGCTGTGGGGAGCGGACGGCGACAAGGGTGCCGCGGCGTTCCATGCACTCAAGCCGGGCAGCACGTATATCGATTCGAGTACCGTATCGCCTGTGCTGGCCAGGAAGATTGCCGCGGCCTGCAAAGAGCGAGGCATAAAGTTTCTGGATGCCCCGGTCACTGGCGGGGATTGGGGTGCAAAAAAAGGCGAGCTAGTTTTTATGGTGGGCGGTGACGCCGAGACACTGAAGGCCATGGAACCGATTATCGGTGTGATGGGTAAGCGCTGGTTTCATCTCGGGCCCAACGGCGCGGGTCAGACGATCAAGCTGGCGATGAACTTGATTCTGGCGTTACAGGTGGACGCGCTGGCCGAGGCGCTTGCGCTGGTCACACGCGCCGGACTAAAGGGCGAGGGCTTGGTGGAAGTGATGCAATCGAGTATGGCGCGCTCCGGCGTGCTGGATGTAAAAGCCCCCAATTTGCTCAAAGGCGAATACACGCCGAGCTTTCCATTGCGCCTGATGCACAAGGATCTAAGTCTGGCGCTGGAACTGGGGAATCAGATCGGCGTGGCCCTGCCGGCGGCCGCCGCAGCGCGAGAAACGTACAGCTACGTCAAAGGCGCAAGCAAGGAAGATCTGGACTACTCCGCGGTGATGAAATTCTGGCAGCGATGACGGCAACTCCGCTTCGCTCGTGAAACCGACATGACCCTGCAAACAGATGCGATTGGACTGACCACACTAATTCTGGTGTTGCTGCCGTGGCTAGTAGTCGTGCTGGGATTGTTGTTCAAGAAAAAGGCGGACAAGGAGCAGGAGACCAAGCGGGCGCCCGGCTCACTGTGGGGCATTGCGCTGCAAAGCGTGAGCTTTGCACTGGTATGGTCGCTGCCGCGGCCACAATGGTGGCCATTTCTCGAATCGATCGCCGGGGAGGTCGCGTTGAGCGTTGCGGCTGTGGCGCTGACTTACGGCAGCGCGTGGCTGGCGATTCAGTCGGTGCGGGCCTTGGGCAAGCAGTGGTCCTACAAGGCGCGGGTGATTGAAGGGCACGAGTTGGTGACGCAGAGCCCGTATTCGCTGGTGCGGAATCCCATATATCTGGGAATGTTTGGCGCTATTCTCGGGGTGGGTTTGGTCTTTGCGCGATGGTGCACGTTGCTGGCGGCGGTTGTGTTGTTCCTGGTCGGCAATCACATTCGCATTAGTGCGGAGGAGCAATTGCTGCGCGAGACGTTCGGCGCGAAATTCGATGAGTATGCGCGGCGGGTTCCGGCGTTTTTTCCACGGCCATTCTAATCTCAGTGTCGGCGGTGGCGGAACTTGTCGATGCCCAGTTTTTTGATGCGGAATTCCAGGGTGGATGCGGGGATGCCCATTTTTTTCGCGGCGCCATCGTCGCCGGAGACTTTGCCGCCGGATGATCCGAGCGCCGCTTCGATGGCGGCACGCTCTTCGGAGAGATGCGACGGCGGCACGGAACCTGCGGCCGTAGTGTCGCGCAACATCGAGGAATCGATGATCAGCACGCCTCCGCGGGCCAGGATGACCGCGCGCTCGACGGTATTTTCCAGTTCGCGAACATTTCCCGGCCAGGAATACGCTTGTAATACGTCCAGCGCCTTGCGATCGATTCGCGAGATTTTGCGCCCGAAGCGCGAACCGTATTTTTCGGCGAAGTGCGCCACCAGCGGCGGGATATCCTCTTGCCGGTCGCGCAGTGGCGGCACGTGAACGGGAAAAACGTTCAGGCGATAGTATAAATCGCTACGAAATCGTCCAACGCGAACTTCTTCGGCAAGATCGCGATTGGTTGCGGCAACCAGGCGAACATCCACCTGCAACGTGTTGGTGCCGCCGAGGCGCTCGAACTCACGTTCCTGCAAAACGCGCAAGAGTAGCACTTGCATTTCCTGCGGCAGCTCGCCGATTTCGTCGAGAAACAGCGTTCCCCCGTGGGCTTGTTCGAAGCGGCCCTTGCGGCGTTCGACGGCGCCGCTGAAGGCGCCGCGCTCGTGGCCGAAAAGTTCGGAGGCGAGCAAGGTATCCGGAATCGCCGCGCAGTTTACCTTGACGAGCGGCCCGCGTGCGCGCGCGGAGCGGCGGTGAATGGCGCGGGCAATCAACTCTTTGCCGGTGCCGGTTTCTCCGGTGATCAGCACGGTCGCGTCGGTGGTGGCAACCTGTTCGACCGTCTCTAACACGCGGTGCAGTGCCGCGGAGTGCGCCAAGATTTCTTCGAACCAGGGAGCCTGCCCGAGCTGCGCGCGCAACGAACTGTTTTCCGCTTCCAACTGCTCCCGGAGTTTGCGAATTTCCTCATTCGCGAGCGCATTGGCAGTGGCCACCGACAAGGCGCGGCCCACATCGCGCAGCATCGCGACGTCTTCGGGTCGAAACGGCAGAGCTTGCACGCGTGTGAATGCCGCCGCGCCGATCAGCCGGCCGCGCGTGATCAGGGGCACCGACGCGTAGGATCGAATGCCGTTCTGCGCCAGGTGAAACTCGTGGTCGAACCAACCGTCCTTTGCCAGGAGATCGTCGCAGACGTACGGCTCCCCGGACACGTGGTCTTCCCGGATCGGTGGGTAGGGAACCAGCGGTCGCATCTCTCCCAACGATTTCGGCCGGCGGTCGCCCATGGTGTGACCTGCGAATTCCCTGGAGCGCTCCGCCAGTTCCTCGGGGCTCTCTCCCTCGATGCCGGGAATGCCGACGACGTGCAGCGCGATTGTCTTGTGCGGGCCTTCTTCCATACGCTTGCCGCCGATGGTGGAGAAATCGATGATACCTACCGAATCGAAAGGCATCAGGGGGGCGAGAACGTCCGCGAGGGTGGCCAGGACGCCCGGCAGCTCGCGCTCGCCGCTGATGGCCTCCCAGAGGCGCAGCATCAGGGCCGTGCGTTGAGATCCTGACGGGGCAGAGGTTATGGGAGCTGGTAGGTCGCCCATACGAACAAGGCTAGCAGATCTTGCGAATTCTGTGAATTCGCAATTACACGTTGCTAAAGATTGCGAGTCGCTTGCGATTCCGATCCGAGTCTTGATGTTAAGTTACTGAAAAATATTGGCTTAACCATTTGGCAGTGTTTGGACTCGAGCATGCCTTTACTGCACTCAGAAGGTAATCACGATGCTGACCATTCTGTTGTGCCTGACGCACACTTTCGTTCCTGACCTGGCTTCCTTTCTCGCCACTGTCGAACTCCAATCCGCCATTTTCGCTTTGGCAGTGTTCGCCTATCTGGTGGGGAGACTATGGCTGAACGCGCGTCCGCGACCCGCGCATTCGCTCCGCGACATCAACTTGTATTCAGTTCAAGGAAACCGAAGGGCCTAAACTTAAGGCTTTCGGCCCAGACCATCTACGAACCCGCGGGCTCACGAGGCGAGCGTTAGGGCAGCGCATCCGGCGAGAAGAAACCAATCGGCAAGTCACGTGAAGTGCGCAGTCCGGCCGGCGCATCCAGGATCACCGGAATGGAATTGACCACCACGGACGCCGTGGCGATGTCGCCGTGCGACCCGCTGGGAATCACCAGACTGATGTTCGGATGGCCTTTCAATTCCACGCTGTCGGCGGAATTTTTCGCGCCCACATACATTTGCAGTTCCAGGTAAACCAATTCCTTGCCGCCGCTTAAGCCTCGCGCGATCTGATGAACGCCGGCCGCTTGCCCCGTCTCGACCGTAAGGAACTCTGTCTGTACGCGTTCGAGCGCCACCACCGGCTCAATGGTTTCGGTGATCTGTTCGACGGGCAAATCTAGACTATCTGCCACCATCGCCACCGATTCTGGCAATCCCACATGCTTGATGATCCCTGCAGCCACCTGCGCGCGAAATTCTTCCACCTTCATACCCGCGCCGATCTTTTTCTGCAACGGTTCGCGGCGCTTTGAAGCATCCACGATGCGCAGTGCCTTGGCGTGTTCCACGCGCTGAGATACCGCTGCCAATGTAATCACCAGTTTGTCCATCACGAAGCCGGGGTTTACGCCCGTACCCACCAGTGCCACGCCCCAATCCTTGGCCGCGGCATCCAGCTTTGCTGCCAGTTCTGGGTAGGTGCGATATGGATAGGACAGTTCTTCGCAAGTCGAGACGATGCACGATTCTGCCTCAAGGCACGCCAGCAGCTGATCCATCACCTTTGGCAGCGCTGACGACGTGGAATGAATGACCACGTCGGCCGCCTGCTCCAGCACATCCCTTGCATCGGCGGAGATTTTCACTCCCCACGGCGCGTCCGCGGCCCCCACCACTTCGCCCAGATCCCGGCCAACCTTCGCGGGATCCGTATCGATCGCCCCGCAAATCTCTATGGCCTTTTTTTCGCGCATCAGCCGCGCGATGGATGCGCCAATAGGTCCCACGCCGTATTGAATGGCGCGAATTTTCTTCTTCACGAGAGCTTCTCCGAAATTCCCGGCAGCGCGATCCACACGCCGCGAATTTGCTCACCAAAACAAACCTTTACGATAGTGGAATTCGTGAAGTCAGGCAACGCAAAACGCGCACTCAGCAGGAAACTCGCGTAACCACCCGCCCTCAATCTCCCCGCGTGGTAAATGTTCCGCGCTCGCGCTAGAGTTAACACTCCCTTATGAGTGTCTATTCAACCGATCCACTGGTGCTGGGCGGCGTTGAGACTTATCCGCTAGCCTCGCGCAAGAGCAAGGTTCATGTGCGGGACTTCGCGGTGCCTTCTCGTAATAACCCATCGGTTGCCGCGCTGATTGACTCTCTTCCCGGCTTTCTGGCTGCACAAGGTTTGCGCGACTTGCTCGCTGCAATCCGCCGGGCACGATCGCTACGCCGGGCCATTTTGTGGGGCCTGGGTGGCCACGTCATCAAAGTCGGCCTTGGCCCGGTGTTAATCGATTTGATGCGCCGCGGCTTCGTTTCAGGAATCGCCATGAACGGCGCCGCGCTCATCCACGATTTTGAAATCGCGCTGGCCGGCCACACCTCCGAAGATGTGGAAGCCGCTTTAGGCGATGGCAAGTTTGGGATGTCCGAGGAAACCGGCACCTACGTGAACGAAATCGCGAAGCTCGCCGCACGTATTCGCATCGGCTATGGCGAAGCTGCAGGGCAGTTCCTCACCAGCGGTATTCTCAATGCCAGGCACGCCGACGCCAGTGTGCTGGCCTGCGCCTACCATCTGCGTGTACCTGTGACCGTGCACCTGGCGATTGGAACGGACATCCCGCACATGCACCCCACCGCCGATGGCGCCGCTCTTGGAATGGCTACGCTCTATGACTTTCGCCTCTTTTCCGCGCTGGTGAAAGGAATGCATCCTGGCGGCGTATATATGAACTGGGGTTCGGCTGTGGTGCTGCCCGAGGTTTTTCTCAAAGCGATCTCCGTTGTTCGCAATCTTGGTGTACCCCTCCGCCCGATCACGACTGCGAATTTCGATTTCGTGCAGCACTACCGACCGTTGCAAAATGTAGTGAAGCGCCCGACCGCCTCCGCATCGCGCGAGAAGCGTCGCGAATCGCGAGGGTACGCCATCACCGGCCATCATGAAATCTTGTTGCCGCTGGTAGCCGCGGCACTCGCAACCGGCGGCGCTTCGGCGCGCAAAAAGAAGAGCAAGCAATGACTCAGTTCGACGCTGCGCGCGAAAATGATTCGACCGATTCCTCGGACTCACGCCCGCACGAGCCCTCATCTTCACCCGGCGAGGCAATCGGCGCTCCTGCCAACGCTGCCCTCCCCGGCGACCCAATCACTTATGCCGCAAGCGCTGGCCACGCCTCATCTGAATCGAAGTTGCCTCTGCCCGAATTTTTGCGGGCCCCCTGGTCTTGGGGACACTTCCTTATGTTTGTTTTCTTTACCTTTGTCAGCTTTATCGTGGTGCAAACGGCCCTGGCACTTCACTACGCACCTCAGCAAAAATTGTCAAAAGAGCAGTATGAACACTATTTTATGAGCAATTCGCATTTTGTGGTGGGCAGCACCATAATCTGCTCCGCGCTGATCTTTCTCTTTCTGTATGTCACGATCAGCGTCCTCCGCGACTTGCCCTTTTGGAGCACTCTCGGCTGGCGGCCACTCCAACGTGATACCGAAGGGCGTAAACGCAATCCTTTGACCTATTTTTTCTTCGGATTCGCCCTCGCTATTTTTGTCGGACTCGCCGGCTCCCAAGTGCACACGAAAGAAGGAATTCCTCTCCAGGAGTTGTTTAAAAATCGAGAGACCGCGTTGGTCTTCATGGCCATGGCTGTGCTTGTCGCTCCACTGGTCGAAGAAACCGTCTTCCGCGGATACCTCTTCCCGCTGTTCGCGAAATCATTCGGCATTGTTCCCGGAATCGTCCTTACCGGCGTGCTGTTTGGCCTGATGCACGGCTATCAGTTGGGCTGGACCTGGGGTATCGTCCTGCTGCTCATCCTGGTGGGCGTCATCTTCACCTTCACTCGCGCACGCACCGGCACTGTTCTAGCCAGCTTTCTGATGCACCTCGGCTACAACTCCATGATTGCGGCCTCGGCGATCATCTCCACGCATGGATTTTCGCACCTGCCCGTGGGCCGCTGAACGTCCGATTCGATCCGCGGAACTTGTTATGCTACCGTTTCAAGTTTATGACCAAGCGCATAGGCGTGCTGTTGAGCGGTCGCGGCTCCAATTTTGAAGCCTTGGCCGACAGTGTCGCGGCTGGGCGTATCCCGCATGCGGAAATCGGTGTTGTGCTGAGCAATCGCGATGGCGCGCCCGGCATCGACAAGGCCAATCAGCGCGGCATCGCTACCAAAGTCATCCCCTCAAAAGGCCTCGAGCGCGAAGCGTTCGATCGCCAGGTGGTAGCCGTCCTGAGCGAGCACAAAGTCGATTTGATTTGCCTGGCGGGCTACATGCGCCTGCTGTCACCCTACTTCGTGGCGGCATTTCCCAATCGCATCCTGAATATTCATCCCTCACTCTTGCCGGCGTTTCCCGGTCTCGAATCACAGCGCCAGGCGCTCGAGTACGGAGTAAAATTCGCAGGCTGCACCGTGCATTTTGTCGACGAGAATCTCGACGCCGGCCCCATCGTGCTGCAGGCGGCGGTGCCGGTGCTGGATAACGATACCGATGCCTCCCTCTCGGAGCGGATTCTGGCCGAGGAGCACCGCCTCTACACGGAAGCCGTGAAAATTGTGTTGGATGGAAAGTTCAAAATCGTAGGCCGCCGCGTGGTGCGCACGAACTAAGCGATTGAGAATGGCTAACGTGAAATTCAAATCGGTAGACGAACAATTCGCGTACTTGAAAAGAGGCGCCGCCGAAATCATCCGCGAGGATGAACTGCGGTTGAAACTAGCCGAATCGCTGAAGAGTGGCAAACCACTGCGCGTGTATCTCGGTGTCGACCCGACCGCGCCCGATCTGCACCTGGGTCACACCGTCGTTCTCCGCAAGCTCAAGCATTTTCAGGATATAGGCCACACCGCGGTCTTCCTCATCGGGGATTTTTCCGCCATGATCGGCGATCCCACCGGAGTTTCCGAAACGCGCCCTCCCCTCACGCGCGAACAGGTCGACGCCAACGCCAAGACATACCTCGATCAGGTGTTCAAAATCCTCGACCGCGAAAGGACCGAAGTCCGCTACAACAGCGAATGGCTGAACAAAATGAATGCGGTCGATGTCGTCCGCCTGTGCTCGCACTACCGCCTGGCGCGCATGCTGGAACGCGAGGACTTCCGTTCCCGCCTGAACGAGAACCAACCGATCTCCGTCCATGAGCTGCTGTATCCGCTGTTGACCGCGATCGACGCGGTAAATCTGAAGTCCGATGTCGAGCTGGGCGCCACGGAACAAAAATTCAATCTGCTGGTACATCGCGAAATCCAGCGCGAGTACGGTTTGCCCGGCCAGGCTGTTCTAACCATGCCGATTCTCGTGGGCCTCGACGGCTCCCGAAAAATGTCCAAGAGCCTGGGCAACTACATTGGCATCACCGAGCCGCCCGGCGAAATGTTCGGCAAGATCATGTCCATCCCCGACGAACTGATGTGGTCCTATTATGAGTTGCTCACCGATCGCACGCCGGGCGACATCGCTGCGCTCAAGGCGGAAGCCTCCAGCGGCAAGAAACATCCGATGGACGTCAAAATGCAGTTGGCGCGGGAAGTAATCGCGCCGTTCCATGGCCAGGACGCCGCTGGTAAAGCGGCCGAGAACTTCCAGCGCGTCTTCCGCGATCGCCAGTCACCTGAGGAAGCACCAGTGAAAAAGATCGCGGTAAACGGAGCAAAAAAGCTCACCGCATTGCTCGTCGAATTGCAATTGATTGCTTCGAAAAGCGAAGCCGAACGCTTGATCAAACAGGGTGGCGTGGAAATCGACGGCACCCGCATCGACGATCCGCGCAAAGATGTGGACCTGAGCAAGCCGGCGGAATTCTTGCTGCGTGCCGGGAAAAAGAAATTTGTAAAGGTCGTCGTCGGCTAGTCGAACGTCTCGGAGACCAGCTGCGAGACGTGTTGCCCGATGGAAATCGCTCCAGTCAAGCCCGGCGATTCCATGCCGACCAAATGAATCGCCTGCGGCACGGCGGGATCGCGCGTGATCACAAAATCGGCAAGCCCTTTACCTTCCGGTGGAACCAGCTTCGGCCGCAGCCCCGAATAGCCGAGCTGCAAATCGCTATCCTCGACTTCCGGCAATAATGTCTTAGCGCTTTCGGCAAAATCTTTGATCGCCAGCCGGTCGCGCTCGTAATTGTCTTTTCCTTTAACGTATGAAGCGGAAGGCCCTACAAGTACTGTTCCCCACAACGTCTTGGTGAAGTGCACGCCCAGGCTTAATCCATGCGCGTGTGGTAGCGGATACACCAGCGAATTGATTAAGCTAGCGCGGGGCCCGCGGATTTCGCAGTATTCGCCGCGAACCGGATAAATTTTCCACGACTGGTTGCCCAGCATCGCGGCAACTTCATCGGCATACAGCCCTGCTGCATTGACCACGCAGCGCGCTTCGATGGTTTCCTTCTGCCCCCCACCTTCATCGCCAATTTCAACATCGACTTGAATGCTGCCCTTCGCCGGCCTCAGCGCCACGGCCTTGGCTCGAGGAACGATGTGCGCGCCGCCATCGGTTGCCAGACGTGCGAGCGTCCGCACCAAATCCTCCGCCGATACGATTCCCGTAGACGGGACTTCGAGCGCCGCGGTGCCGCGAATGTGCGGCTCGCGCGCGCGAATCGCGGCGGAATCCACGATATGCAGATTCTCCACTCCGTTGGCGGTGCCGCGTTTGAGCAGCGCGGCGAGTTCTGGCTCTTCATGTGCATCGGCCGCGACGACAAGCTTTCCCGTGCGGAGATGCGGCACATTGTGCCGGGCGCAGAATTCGTACATCAGGCGATTGCCTTGGACGCAGTGGCGGGCCTTGAGCGAATCCTTGTTGTAGTAGATACCCGAGTGAATCACGCCGCTGTTTCGCGTGCTGGTGGCCATGCCGGGTCGAGGATTTTGTTCGACGACGAAAACATCCTGGAATTTCTGCGCCACTTCGCGTGCAATAGCGCAGCCGATCACTCCACCACCGATGATCAAAACATTGGCCTGATCCATGGGAAAACCAGAATAAAACAGCCGGTGCGGTTGAAGCGATCAGTCTTCGACGTGGGTTTCGTTAAACAAAGGGGCGCAGGGCATCAGCTTGGCTTCGCTGCCATCGTGAACGGCGTAAGTAGCCGGCTTGTTGCTGTACGCGTTATTCCACAGCGACGCAGCGCCGTGCGCACCGTCCTTGTTCAATGCGTAGAAGAAAATGTGGAAGGTGGCCAGTTTTTTCTTGTCATTCTTATAATTTCGAGCGATGCGGTGTAGAGCTTCGAGGCACGCGTCCTGCGGAGACATCCCGTTGCGCATCATTTCGACAATCGTGTGACCGCCGCTGATCTTGATGTTCTCTTCGCCTTTTCCGGTGGAGCCGGCAGCACCGATTTCGTTATCCACGCAACAACCAGCACCGATGATCGGTGAATCGCCTACACGACCCGGAATTTTCCACGCTAACCCTGACGTTGTTGTGGTGGCGGAGATGTCCCCTTTTTCGTTGATTGCCATGCACGGGATCGTTCCCGTCGGCGGCTGCGCGATCACCCGCTCGGCGAATGCGATTTTCTCAGGATCCCCGTTAAAAAGAGCCGACATGTGATCCTTCCATTCGGGTGAATCGATTCCAGGGCGCCAATTGAACGAGGAGGACGCTTTCCACGCCAGCCAGATTTTTCGCGTATCGTCTGTGAGCAGATTTTGCTCCTCAAAGCCTTCCGCGACCGCAAAGCGGCGCGCGCCATCGCCGACGATCATGACGTGATTCGTTTTTTGCATCACCGTCTGTGCCAGTCGCGCAACGTTTTTGATGCGTCGCACTGCCGCAACGGATCCGGCGCGGCCTGTGGGGCCGTGCATCACGCTGGCATCGAGCTCAACCTCTCCCTCTTCGTTAGGCAGTCCGCCATAGCCGACCGAAGTGTCTTTCGGATCATCCTCGACGACAGTGACCGCAGCGATGACCGCGTCGAGTGTGTCCCCTCCGTTTTTAAGGATGGCCATGCCTTTGTCCAGCGCATGGACACCGTTGGCGCTGGAGATGATCAGCGGTCTCTTACCGGACGGAGCAGGTGTTAAAGCTGCAGCGGCAGGCGCAGCAGCGAACAGCTTGCCCATACCTGCAGCGGCGCTGCTCGCGAGTGAAGTAAGGAAAAACTTGCGGCGTGACCAGGCTTCCATGGCGGCTCCTAGGCGTCGCTGCATGGGATGCAGTGAAAGCGCCCGTCAATGCAACGCGTCACTATAGCAGCGACCATTACGAGTGGAAAGTTCCCGGTGTAAGAATCAGCGAGATGGACGGCTCAGAAGACTTGCGGCAACGGTGTCGATCAGGCGTACAGCATAGCGGTGCGGCGATGATGCTTCGTCGTTGTATCACGCTTGGCCCACCACTGGCGCCAGGCGTTTGCGTCGTTGCCTAGCTGCACGCCGGTGATCGTTCGAAGCGCCCCATAAACCCATCCGCGCGTCGCAGGATTCATTGCGTCATCATCGAAGAAATTCAAGAGCTGCGGGACTGCCGCAAGCCGCTGCTCGTGGGTAAGCATGCCGGACTCCGCCAGGTTGCACGCGGCCCGCTGGCGAACCCGAGCAGACCGATCGTGCGCGAAACTGTCAAGCAGCGGGTTAATAGTGGCGTCCGTTCCCAGCATCGCGAGGCCTTCGACTGCCCAATAGCGAGTTTCCTCATTGCTATCGTGAGCGTAAGTGCTCAACTGCGCGAACACCAGGTTGGTCTCCACGCCGCGATTACCTAAGGCGCCGAGGCGCCACAGCGTCCATGGACGATTGGCCGGATCAGTGTGAAGCTTCTTCACCAGCGCGGCCACGGTTTCTGGCGTTTTGCTGAGGTTGTTGGCAGCGAGGTCTATTTCAAGGGCCGCTGCGCGAACCCCAAGGTCATCTGCGTTTAACGCTTTGTGCACCGAGTTGAATAAGGGCCCTTCATCGACCAGGTGTCCGCGCCAGAGATCGACATTCTTGGCGATCAAATCGAGTGACCGCAGATCTCGCTGGATAGCACGGTCGAGCAATTGGCGCGCCTGGTCCTGTGGTGCCAGATTGCTCAAATCTACGAAAGCCGAGCTTGCCGCGTCGGGGGGGGGCAGCGGCAGAGTAGCGGCTTCAACCGAACCGGAATTCGCCCCACCGGCCCCGGCGAAGCGAGACACTTCATAGCCTGCAAAAGCGGACGTCAATGCTAACGAGGCAAAGCATAAGACGTAGAGGTGCAAACGCTTGGGAATACGCGAGTTAGACGCGGCCTGCGCGCTCATCGTCAAGCTTTGCTGCTGGCTGCTCATCCCCCCTGCTCCTCATGCGCGGTGACACTGCTACTTGGTGCGCGCAGGGTGAAATTAGCTTCACGGTGATCTATCAACAATGGTACGGGGGACCAGAAATCGTACTATTGCGTCTCTAACTGCCTCTCTTTGAATAGCTTACGGTAGTTACTGGTAGGCGCGCACAAACTCCAACCCGTACCTGCGAACAGTAGGACAGGTAGGGCCATGTGACAGCGATGAACTTTGACCGTGTAAGTTCAGGCCTGGCGCTGCTGAAATTTCGGCGGAGGCAAGTGATCAGTCAGCTGACGGCCCGGATCCGACACATCCCCGGCCGGATGAGTCACACAATCTGCCCGTTTGTGAATTATTCGGACGCGCCCAGCGGGAGGAAGTACTGCGTGCCTTTGACGGGATCCTGGAGCCGGCGCAGCAGTTGCTGCAGGTCGGAGCTTCGCTCCACGAAGTCGATGTCCGAGGTGTTGATGACCAGCAGATCGGACGCAGCGTAGCGAAAGAAAAAATGTTCGTAGGCGCGGGCGACTTCCTCGATGTATTCGGGCGAAATTTGGGTTTCTTCACGGGCCGCTTTTTTGGCGATGCGGGTGCGAAGGACTTCGGGTTTGGCCTGAAGGTAAATCACCAGATCAGGAGCGGGGATTTCAGACGCCAGGGCTTCATAGTAGCGATCGTAGAGCTTGAGCTCCGCGTCGTTGAGATTGAGGTTCGCGTAGATGCGGTCCTTTTCCAGCAGGAAATCCGCGAGGATTGGTCCAGGGGCCTCCACGGCCAGCGCTTCGCGAAGGCGGCGCTGCCGTTCGATCAGGAAATACATCTGGGAGCGAAACGCGGCGCCAGCCTTCTCCTGATAAAACTCCGGCAAAAATGGATTGTCCTCACAGTCGTAGACCCGGCGTGCGTGCAGGCGCTCGGACAGCACCTGTGCCAGGGTTGTTTTTCCCACTCGCAGGGGCCCTTCAATGACGATGAAGCGGGGTGCTTGCGGTCCGCGTTGCGGAATTGGTGCGCGCTTAGCCGAGGACGATTCGTTGGACATGTGTTTCTTTTTGCCGCGGCGTGCCGCAGCGCGAGATGAGCCGGTCGCGGTGGCATCATCGCGCAGAATTATAGCAGAGTCGTTTTGCCGCGTTGAGGAGGGAGAATTTGCTGGTCAAATCTCCCTAACGCGATGCGGCACCCATACCGACGTGCTTATACGCGGAAATTCACAGGCCCAAAAACAAAGTGCCGCGCCGTAGAAATGCCAACGAAGTAGAGTGGTACCACAGTCCCACCGCGTGAGAAACGAAGGAGCCACAGCGAAGTACCAATGCAAACGTGACCAGTCGCCCAGTGTGGCGCGCGCGGCCAATACGTAAAGTCACCAATGTTGTGAGCGGGGATCAGTTCACAGGGCTCGCAGCCTACTGAGGTGATACATGCTGTTGACAGCGATCTTGTTGGTGTTCTCCGCTCCGCAGAGCGTGAACACCGCGAAGGCAGCGATAAATTCTCCCGCGCCGGTTTCCGATAATCCGGCGGCCAATTCATTTCTTTCCCAGCCTCTGCCATCCGCGCCGGAGCCGAAAATCGCCGCTGATGATGCGAATGCCGTCCCGGTTGTTGCGGCCTCGAACGTGACACCCGAGCCCGCCGGTATCGAGCCGCGCTACACCCCGTCTGCGCCCAGACCGATTGCGCCGGCGAAGGCTTTCCTCGGCCAGCCCTACGAAACCTCGCGGCAGCGCAAACTCTGGTACACCCTTTCCTTTACCGGCGCCGGCGCGGCTTCATTGGACGCGTGGTCGACCCGGCGAGCGATCTCACGAGGCTATGGCATCGAAGGCAACCCCATGCTGCGGCCGTTCTCGCACTCCGGCATCCTCTATGCGGCTACGCAGGTCAGCCCTCTGGTGTTGGATTTTATCGGCAAGCGAATGATGGTCAGCCAACATCCCCTGCTGCGCAAAGTATGGTGGCTGCCGCAAGCGGTTGGTTCAGGTGTTTCGTTCAGCGCAGCCATACACAACGTGCGGATGGTTCCGTAGTCAGATTTTCCCTCTCGGATGGCCGGCACGATTTTTTGCCCTGGCGCGCCGAATGCGATTGCCCGCGGGTGGCTGCTGAAAGATAATCAGCGCAACCTGTGCAATGAAGACTCCTGAACCGATATTCACAGCCCACCTGTTTGCGGAACTACGCCGGCAATTGCTCGATCTTCTCCAGGGACTCCAGCCCGACGAATGGGGGCGACCCACGGCGGCGACCAAGTGGAACGTAAAGGACGTGGTGGCACACCTCTTGGGCGGCGACGTCGGGAATTTGTCGCGGCGACGCGACGCCTACACGCCGAGCGGTCAAACGATCTCAAGTTGGCAGGAGTTGGTCGCGTTCATCAATCAACTCAATGAGTCCTGGGTGCTGGCAGCCCGGCGCATGAGCCCGCGGGTACTATGCGATTTGCTGGCCTTTACTGGCCCGCAAATGGAGCAATACTTCGCGTCCCTTGATCCGCAGGCAGCGGGCACTCCGGTGAACTGGGCAGGGCCAGAGCCGGCGCCGATGTGGCTGGACATCGCGCGTGAATATACCGAGCGGTGGCATCATCAGCAGCAGATCCGCGACGCCACCGGTCGGCTGGGTTTGTATCAGCCTCATTTATTCGCGCCTGTCCTGGATACCTTTGTGCGTGCGCTGCCGCACACCTTCCGGGACGTGCTCGCGGCCGAAGGGGCTTGTGTGCAGTTGAGTCTATTGGGTCCTGCCGGCGGCGACTGGATTGTGTTGCGTGGGCCGGCCACTTGGGAGCTGCGAGTGGGTCAGAGCGGATCCGCTGGAGCGTTGGTGAAGATTGAGGCGGAGGATGCCTGGAAGATCTTTACGCGCGGGGTTCGTGGCGAAGAAGCGCGTCGCCGCGCGACCATAGAGGGAGAAATCGAGCTCGGTTCAAAAGTGCTGGAGACGGTGTCGGTAATCGCGTAGAAACTTGCGGATTGGCATATCCCGAAAACGTGCAACTAGCGTACCCGCATGCCGCTTGTATCTGTCGTTGTGAGCGATAATGCCCCAGGGACGCTTTCCCCAGCCAATCAGGAGAAAGTTTTATGCCGACTGCAAAGAAACTTACCGATGCGGAAGTAAAGGAACAATTGGCACGCGCGAAGGGCTGGACGCTCGAGAACGGCAAGTTGCACCGTGCGTTCGAATGTAAAGATTTCGTCGCCGCCTTCGGCAACATGACCCGTGTGGCACTGGTTGCGGAAGCGATGAATCACCATCCGGAGTGGTTCAACGTGTGGAACAAAGTAGTAATCGATCTGAATACCCACAGCGTAAAGGGCATCAGCAATCTGGATTTCGAGCTGGCTTCGAAGATCAATGAAATTTTCGCAGCTTGAGAGACTCCAAGCGGGAACCGCGATCAAGCGTATCGATTCGGACGCAGGTGGCATTCACTAAAGCATGATTGGCGCCCATCACCGGCAACCGGCCTCGCGGGCTTGGCTTGTCACCATTTTGCGATGGGCGGCGGGGCTCACCATCCTGGGAGCGCTGTTGCATTTCCTTCCTTTTTCCATTTTGCGAGCGTCGATCGCGCGGGTTCCGTTGTGGAGTTTCGCCGCGATTCTGCTTGGGTACTTGCTGGCCCACTCCGTCGGAGTCGCGAAATGGCGCATGGTTGTAAACGCGGCGGGAGCAGACCTGAATTTTGCGACGTCCACGCAGTGTTATGCGGGCGGACTGTTAGGCGCCCTCTTTCTGCCCTCGATTCTTGGCGGTGATGTGATTCGCTTGGCCGTGGGGCTGCGCCGCAGCCCGCGGCCCGCAGCGGTACTTGCTGGCAATGTTGTCGATCGCTTTCTGGATGCAGCAGCGCAGGCTGCCCTGGTGGTCGCAGGATTGATCCTTCTACCGCACGCCGTTCCGTTGCAATTTCAGGACACCGCCAGAAAAGGACTGATGTGGCTTGCAGGCGGGGCCGTCCTCTTGACGGTCACAGCGTATCTTTCCCGGCGCGCCCTGTTCGGCGGACGTTCGATGCGCTTTCGCAAGCGCCTCGCACGGTTACGTCACGCCTTGCGCTCGGTTTCACGGCGTTCTCACATCCTAGCCCTTGGCTGGCTCGTGGGCATTTGCGTTCAGGCAGCACTGCTGCTTCTTGCGGCGAAAATTGCCACATATTGTGGGCTGGTCTTGCCGCTCAAGGTATGGCTGTTTGCTTGGCCGTTGGCGAAGCTTGCGGCGCTCCTTCCGCTGACACAGGGTGGCATCGGAGTGCGCGAGGCAGCGCTGGTAGCACTGCTAGTCCCCTTTGGAGCCTCGGCGCCGCTGGTGTTGGCGGCAGGACTCCTTTGGGAGGGCATAATCATCAGCGGCGGTTTGATAGCCGGTGTCGTGGCTCTGCTCGTGCGACGACTGAGCGAGCCGCTACGGGCCACGTAGCTCACGGTTCACAATGAAGCGCGTTCTCCCTGGGGGCCGGTCGATCTAAGGCTCAGCCTGGGGACCTGGACCGTCAAAGACTCGCGGTCGAGCAATTCCTGGATACGTGGAAACTGACTTGCGACTCGTGAATTCAATCGAGCTCCTAGCTCGCGTGAGCTAACGTGCTTGAGTTTGCGAACCATCGATCGGATCGGTACTTGGCGAAAGCGAAGCGGAGCTTGACATAAGTTCGCGAGCACTTCTCGAGTTACGCAAATCAAACTTGGCCGTATCCCTGCGCACACGCATTCTCGCGGACACGCCCCAGGATGCTGATTCGATTGTTGCTGGGCTAAGACAAGGTGGATTCGCTGTAAATCCGACATTGGTTCGGACACAACAGGAATTCCGGGCGGCGATCGCCGAGGAGCACTTCGATGCGGTGTTGGCTGACTACCGCGCGGCATGCGTGATCCCGGCGCAGCGGGCTTCCCGCGTTGATCCGATCGTGGCACCGCGCGACCAATAATCACTCGCCCTGAATTCACGACGAAGCGTACACCTGTACATGTAGGCAGGTTTTTTGTCGAGCACAGCCGCGCCTTCGACCGGTCCCTACGGGCCTCACAAAGTCTAAACTGGAAGTCGATGGCCAACTACTTTCCGTGGGGTTCCACCCTTGTTCCAGCGGGATGTGTTGCACCGAGAAGTGTTCCACGGGAAGCTGACTGGTTTGCTGGTTTCTGGGAAAAGTGACGGAATCATGAAGCACATCTTGATCGTCGCATGCATCTGCCAGCTGACGCTGGCTGGCAGCGCTGCGGCCTTGCCGCAGCATCGAGGCGGCGCCCGCGGTTCGGGCAGCTTGGTCGGCACGGTGATAGGGCCGAACGACAAGCCGGTGCCCAACGCCGTGGTCACTTACCAGACCGGCGGAGGCGAGACGCCCCACGTGGTTCGCACCGACGCCAAGGGGCACTTTTCGATTCCCAAGCTGCGCGTCGACAATTACGACGTGCGCGCCTCCGGCAACGGCGTCTTCAGTGAGTGGGAGAAAAATGTTTCCATCAAGCCGAACCAGACCCGCTCGGTGACCCTGCGCATGATTTACGCGAAAGAAGTGCCCAAGGCTTACGTCGCCACGGAAACCTACGAGCCCAAGCGAAACCCCTGACCGCTATTGTTGGAGCAATTTTTGTAGGTCCTTGAGATCCGCCGGATTCACGTCAGACACCGCGCAGAGCTCCATCCCGTCCTTGCGCCAATCGATCCAGTTGTAGCCCAGCTGTGACCCCGCCTGTGGCGCCGAGTCGCGCTCCTTCGTCGGCCAAACGAACACGTTGACGATGTGCTTGCGTCGCGCATAGACCAACACCGCCACGGTGCGTCCGCGAACTACGTCGAGTCGCCCACCCTGTAACGGAAATCCTTCGCTGGCGAAATCATGAACGGGCGGAGCGAAGTCCAGCTTGCCGTCGAACCACGGTTTCACCGTGTGCTGATCGGTGGACACCACATCTTCCAGATGACCGGGCTGTAGCGACCGAAGATGTGCGTCTACGATCGCCGAAGCATAAGCGGTCTCAATAGAGGCTTTCGGCAGGCCGGGAATCAGTCTCCAACCAAGCGCTCCGACCAGCAGAATCGTTGCGGCAACTGCCAGCCACCGCCAGGAAGCCGAACGCGGAGCGACAACGCCCACGGCAGGCGTGGCCGCCGGCGCTCCCAACTCGGCCGTGAGCCTGCGGCGCACTGTTTCGGGTGCCCGTTCATACAACCCTGCGCCATGAATCGATGAGCGCAGCGCCTCCTGCGCTTCCAGCGAAGCTACGCACTCCGCACAAGAAACCAGATGCCGTTCGAAATCCGCAGCCCGCGCGGCGTCCAGTTCGCCGTCCATATACCCGTGGAGCACCGAATGCGTCAGCTCACAACTCACGCTTGGCCTCCTGACTCTCGCCTTGCCGGATCTGCGTCAGGGAACGCTGCAATCGCTGGCGCGCCCGCGCCAATGCGGACATCACCGTGCCGATAGGCATCGCCGTGATCGTGGCAATTTCCTTGTAAGAGCAGCCTTCCAGCTCGCGCAACACAAGAACCTCGCGAAATCGCGGCGGCAAATCCTCTAGCGCGCGCGTCAGCCGTTCCCGATGGTCTCCCGCAATAGCCAGCGATTCTGGCGTCACCGCGGTCTGAGGGAACAGCTCCTCGTCGAACTCCACTGCCAGTTCCATCGGGCGATTTTTCTCCAGCCAGGTGTAGCAGGTGTTCCGGACAATTTGCAGCAGCCAGCTCCGCGCATCGCCGCCGTGAAATCCGTGAAAAAATCGCAGCGCCCGTAACGTGGCTTCCTGCGCCACGTCTTCGGCGTCCGCCCGGCCTCGCAGAATCCACCTTGCCAGGTTAAAAGCAGCATCCAAATGCGGCAGCACGAGCTGCTCGAAGCGCAGCCGCTCCTGTAAATCCAAACCGTCCACATCTTGCCCCTGGACTTGCCAACTCATTCCGCTAGACCGCTCCGGCAGCGATTTTATTCCCATATTCTCGTTTTGACGCAGGAAATAAAGATTCCTTCCAGCCGGAATAACTTGCTCGCCTCTTCGGTCTGGATCAGCGGAACACGTCGCGGAGCGGCGTGGGCACCCTGGACCAAACTCAACTCGCGCCGCTCCGTTTATCAGCGGACCAGAACCCCAGGGTGCAGCGACAAAGGACGACACTGAGAGGACATCGATGACGAAAAAGGACGAAATTCTCTACGATCACCATCACGATGGAATTGACCGCCGCGGATTTCTCAAATGCATGGCGTGGGCGGGCACTGGAGCGCTGTGCGTAATGCAAGGCGGAGTACTGACATCTTACGCGCTCAATCGCGCAGCGGACCCGTCCATGGCCGCCGCCGCGCAAGGAGAACTTAGCTTTGTGCAGATCAGCGACAGCCACATGGGCTTCAACAAGCCCGCCAACCCGGACGTCGCCGCCACCTTGAAAGCAGCGGTCGACAAAATCAATGCTCTGCCCACGCCGCCGGAATTCCTGCTGCACACTGGAGACATCAGCCATCTCTCCAAGCCCGCGGAATTCGACAACGTCGATCAAATTCTCAAGGCCACTGGCAAGGAGACCTTCTTCGTTCCCGGTGAGCACGATGTTCTCGAAGACGATGGAAAGCAGTTCTTGGAACGATATGGCAAAGCTGCGAACGGCGCCGGCTGGTACAGCTTCGACAAAAAGGGCGTTCACTTCGTCGGGCTGGTCAACGTGATGAACCTCAAGGCCGGTGGTCTGGGAACGCTCGGCCACGAGCAGCTCGAATGGCTGGAAGATGACGTGAAGCACCTGAAGTCCAGCACCCCAATCGTGGTCTTCGCGCACATTCCGTTGTGGACCGTCTATCCGCAGTGGGGCTGGGGAACCGAAGACAGTGCCCAGGCCCTCGCATACTTGAAAAAATTCGGTTCGGTCACCGTTTTGAATGGCCACATTCATCAGACCATGCAAAAAGTGGAAGGCAATGTAACGTTTCATACCGCCGCCTCCACCGCATTTCCGCAACCTGAGCCCGGCAAGGCGGATGCACCCGGCCCGATGAAGGTGCCTGCCGAGCAACTACGCAGCGTTCTCGGGATCACCGACGTGAACTACGTGCGTGGTCACCATGCGCTGGCAGTCGTTGATTCAACCCTGGCGTAAGCCCAACAAATTCGCGGAAAGAAAGAGAGGAAAATAAGATGAAGGTACATGTGTGGATTGCAGGATTCGTGCCGCTGGCTACAGCGCTACTTCTGGGCGCGGGCCAAGCCAAAGTCGAAACCAGCCGAACGGGGCAGACGCAACCCGCGGCCGTGGAGGTGAAGATTGATAACTTTAGTTTTGGTCCCACAACCGTGACCGTCTCGCCCGGCACGACCGTCACCTGGACCAATCGCGACGACATTCCCCATACCGTCGTCAGCGACGACAAAATCTTCAAATCCAAGGTCCTCGATACCGACGAAAAGTTCTCCTACACCTTCGACAAGCCCGGCTCGTATCCATACTTCTGCTCGGTACACCCCAAGATGACCGGCAAAGTTGTGGTCCAGTGACGGCATGTCTACGCCCAGCCCCTTCGATCCCATCGCGATCGTGTCCGCCCGGCATGCTCAGCACGTTGTATTGATTCACTTCCCGATCGCGCTGTTCACCATCGGCGTGTTGTTCGACCTGATTGGCCACTGGACCAAGCAAATTAGCTTGATGGAGGCCGCCTACTACAATTTCCTGGTTGCGGCGGCTTCCACCATCCCTGTTCTGGGAACCGGACTCCTGGCTTGGCGCTTCGCGCTAGAGGGCCAGCGACTGAAGGGCATCTTGCTCCTTCATCTCTTTCTTGGATCCTTATCAGCCGTACTCATTTGCATGTCCTGGCTCGCCCACTTCCAGGCCCGCCGCAGAAACCATCCGCCTGCCGCCTATCGATGGCCTGTGGAAATCATCGGTTTTGTGGTGCTTTCATTGACGGGCCATTTGGGCGGATTCCTGTCAGGGGTGAACGGTAGGTTCTAGCCTTCTATAGTACGCCATTTAAGTGTTGTATTTACTGCTATTTAGGGCAGTTACAAATCTTCGTTGAGCTACCCAGTACTAAGACCCCGGTACCCAGTTTTCTGGCTCCGATGACCCATTGAGCCCTTCGCAAGCGTTTCGTAATCTCCTAACAACGGGTTGGGGGCCGCGCGGGGACAGCGGCTCCGCAAGGAGTCGTGTGCGAGCTATCCCAACCCGCCAGATTTGCTTCCCCTCTATGTGCGCCGGGCCATCGCCCGGCGCCGCTGTTTAAGCCCGGCTCCCGCAAGACCGTAAGGCCCTAGAGCTGCAAACTCACCAAGCGAGGATTGCATCTAGAATCCGTATACGACTTATAATCAATGAGATAGCAGTCTGGTGAGAATCTCCCAAGCAAGGGCTGCACGACGTATGACAGATCTACCCGTCACACTGATGCGTTTCCTGGCCCTACTTGCAGCCTCTTGCGCCATCCCTTGCTCCTTCGGGGTTGCCGGCCGACCCGAACCTCCACCGTTGGGGCTCAAGCCGGCGACGGTCGAAGCATTCAACCAATATGTGCACCTCACCGACTCTCGCAGCGAAGCCGACCTGCGACAAGGCGCCGACCTCCTGTGGATCGATTCTTTGGACGCCCAGGCTCGAAACGACGCCTATGCGGCGCTTAAGCGCGGTGAGGTCAAAATCAAAAAGCTGGAAACTCTGGAAAACGGATCGCCGATCCACTGCCCGAATGGACTTGTTCATCATTGGATTGCGGTCGTTTTCATTCCGCGCGCCAAACTATCCGACGTCCTCGCCGTGCTGCAGGACTACGACCACCACTCCGATTACTATGCCCCCGACGTGGAACGCTCAAAACTGGAGCAGCACGACGCCAATCACTTTCGTGCATTCCTGCGATTCCGCCGCCACAAAGTCGTCACCGTGGTCTTGGACACCGAGCACGACGTGCGCTACTTCCTCGACACGGTCGGCCGCGCCCACAGTCGTAGTTCCGCAACGCGCATCGCACAAGTCGCAAACGCCGGCAAGCCCGACGAACGGGAAAAAATGCCAGGCGATGACGATGGCTTCCTTTGGCGGATGGAAACTTGGTGGCGCATGGTTGAACGCGACGGCGGCGTCTACGTGCAAAGTGAAGTAGTATCGCTGACTCGCGATATCCCCACCGGCCTGGGTTGGCTCATCGGTCCGTTCGTGAACAGCATTCCAAAGGAATCGCTCACGTTTACTATGGAAGCCACGCGACGTGCGGTTGCCAGCCATTTGACTGCGCCGGCGCGCTAATTAACGCCGACTTGGGCACTCTTCCCCGGCACTTCTTACTGTTTTTCTCTGATCGCGCAGACGATTACGCCGCCACTATTCAACAGTGGATGCAGCCAGCTCAGTTTTTTCTTCCCCGTTTCGCTGGGGATAAGAATGACGCGGTCGGCCCACTGCTCGATCAACTCAAGAGAATCGTACACGCTGTAGGAATACGCCAGGCCGTCACCTTCGGTGATCATGTAGCCTTTCCCGCCCGTTCGAACGTAGTTGAACGTCCGCCACATTCCGGCTTTATGCAAGAACAGCTTGAAAAGCCGCGCCGCCATCGAACCCTGCCCGAACCGGTTGCTGTCGCACACAAAAACTGCTTTTCGTGCGACACGCAGCATCTCCTGTACGATCGAATCCGGACGTTCCACGTGGTGAAGGATCGCGAATTCGCACACCGCGTCGAAGCTCCCGTTGGCAAACGGCAGCGCTTCTCCGGTCGCCCGAATTACCGAACCGCCGCTCGTTTTTCCATTTTCCGCCGCCTGCCGCAGCAAGCCCTCTACCGGCTCCACCCCACAGACCAGCGCATCCGGCAAAGCCGCCTTGATCTCGCGAAGGGCCTGACCTGTTGCGGTGCCCACATCCAGCACAGAGCGCACCTCCAGCACTCTCATCATGCCGTATACAAATTTTGTGATCGACGCATCCGTGGCGCCTTCGTGCGCATGCATCGCGTCATACCGCGAGGCCGTATCCCCGTAGTATTGCCGTTGAATCTTGACCGCTTTGGCCGATGCTTCTGCCATGGTTCAGTGCTTAGCTAAATCCTCGATGGAGTTCAGGTCTTGCCGCTCGCAACGCTGTTCTTGGCGTTAACGATGACGTTGAGTCGCTCCCACACCGCCGCCGCATTGCGATCCCAGGTCCATTCGTGTGCCGTCCGCGCCGCCGCCTCGCCTATATACTGCCGAAAATCTGTGTCCCGGTGCAGCCGTTCCAGCAAATGCGCAAGCAAGCGAGCATCATTAGGATCAGGTACGACAAATCCATCGACTCCATGATGTATTTGACCGGAAACTCCCGCGAAAGCAGAGGTAATCACCGGCAACCCGCAGGCCATCGCCTCCGCCACCGGCAAACCGAAGGAATCTTCGTGGCTGGGACTAACGTACACGTCGGCTGCGGAGTAAAGATCGAGCACATCATATCGAGGCTCTTCCCAGCGGCAACGCGCCAGCACTCCAAGGCGTTTCGCCTCATCACGAAAATGACTGCCTTCATCATTGCCCGCGACGATCAATTGCAGCGGCAAGTCCGGAAGCGCCGCCATCGCTTCCAGAATCGACCCCAGCCCCTTTACTCGCCAGTCATTACCAATCATCAATAAAACGAAATCATCGTCATCCAGTTTCCGGCGTCTGCGCGCGGCCTTTCTGCCCGCCAGGCGCGCGGGCAGTGAAAACTCTTCCGTATCCACGCCATTCGGAACGACCGCGACGTCTTTTCGATGGAAATAGCGCTGCAGCAGATTCGCCGTGCGTCGCGACACCGCCAGCAACGATACTTTCCGATTCGCGTAAACCCGCACCTCCAGCGCCGTTAGCAGGCCATAGTATGCGCGGCGATGTTTGCTGCGCAGAAACCCCACGCTCTGTGGATTGTCCACTCCCGCGACTCGCGCCAGCTTCCACAGCCTGTGGAACAATGCATGGACGATCACGACGTCGGCATCCACGCAATTAATTCCCGGTGACATTACCAGATCGCAGGAGATCCTTTGGAATATCCGGTGGCTCCAGCGCATCATGGTATTCAGTACCACCCAGGTGATAAACCTCAGGAGGTGAGGCCCCCCTACCGTGGGCACTCGGTGCCAGAAAATCGCGCCACCCTGGCCATTGCCGGCTCCCGAAAACCTGCTCACTTGCAGATCTTCGACGCGCTCGGAGTACAAATGAACTTCGCACCCGTACTTCTGCGCCAGGCGTTCCAGCAGTTCCGACAGCGCGCGTTCCGTTCCGTGCCGCCGGTCCACAAATGGGGAGACTACCGCGATTTGCAACTTAGCGAATCCAACGTCGCGCGGGCTGCTCCGTGGGAGCCCCGGCGGCAAATTGAGCCGACAATGCCAGCGTCGGAAGGCGGAATAATATACCCAGCAGCACCCACGCGTAAGCGTTCAGAACGAAATCCTCGTAGGCCTGCAAACCCACAAACGTGAACGGCAAAAGCAGCAGGAACACATACCAGAAGATCATGAAGGCCAGCGGAAACCACGGCGAACCCTTCAGCTTGCGAACTACCTTCCAGGCGTATACCACCACGGTAATGCTCATTGCGATCCACAAAATCAGTCCTACGATACCCATTTCCACCACGATGTTTCCAAATCCGCTTTCCACTCCCATCGTTGCCGGCGGCGCGCCCAGAATTCGCGTGATGTATTGTCCACCAAGCGAAACTGCGCCAATCCCGTATCCGTAAGGCCACCGCGGAAAATTGAAAGCGCCAATGAAATTGGCCAGTGGATAGTCGCGTGTGCGGTGAAGCAGCTCGCTGGTTGGGCTTCTGGGGTCTAGTGTCTCGGAGTAAACCGCCAATCGATTGAGCAACGCCTGTGGATAGGTTGCAAGCAACGCCAGGGTCGCAAACGCGATACCTAACGCCGCTCTTCCCAGGGTTCGAAGCACGCGGCGTGCTTCTCCTTGCCGCCAGGGAGCTCCCCACAAAAAGGCGGCTGCCCCCACCAGACCGCTGCCGGCCGTCCACATGAATACGCCCCGCGACGCGCACATCAGGCATCCGGCCGCCGTCAAGCCCAGCGCTATGAACGCAAAGGTTCTTCCGCGTCGATGGCGCAACAGCAGGTAACCGCTGAACCCAAAAACGATCATCCACCCGACGATCAACAAGTCCGAAAATCGCCCGGCGCTGACAAATACCGAAGTGGGCCGATAAACGATTACGCCCGATATCGGAGCTTCGCGATACAACGAGCTTAACAGGCGGATATCCTCCGCCATCACCGCCGGATTCAGAAATGTGTGCCCCAAAATCGCTTGCGCTATGCCCAAGGCGATGATGACCAGCATCAGTCCGAGGTTCACGTGAAAAAATCGCCGCAGATCTGCCTCCGAGTTCATGAAGGCATAGCCCAGCAGGAACAGCGGCACATAGTAGAAGTACAGCTTCATTCCCAGGATGCCGTAGAAGATGCTCGTTGATGCGGGATTGAACATTTGCAGAACGCCGAACCACACAAAAATGATCATCACGGTAAAAAAAGGCGGCCGAATGACCTGCAGGTCCTTTTCCTTACGCCGGTATGCCGCGAAAAACGATAAATAAACCACCGCGACCAGGATGTCTTTGGCGAAATAGATCGCCATATTGTTGCCCAGGTATTTCCGGGCGAAATCCTCAAACAGAAGCCATCCGAGGAAAAAATAGACGCCGTGCCTCCAGTTGTTAAGGATCGCCACGACGATCGCGCCCGCCGCGAATGCCATTCCCGCAAATGCCAGGCTGGTAACATCATTTGCCAGGATGAACCCGGCCAGTTTGTACGCCACCAGAAGCCCGAAGATGAGGAGCCCGGCCCCCAGCAACGGGCCACGCCGCAATTGACCTGGTATCGCGTTCGCCAGCGATCTCATCGCATGAACCTGATCACAATTTGCCGGTTGTTCTGCCGCGGAAAGGCTTCCATACCCGAAAGAAGCCGGGCGTTCGCGTCCATTCGAAAAAGTGCTGCGAATACAGTCATTCGTACGCTGTCACTTTGATTTGTGCGGTGCTCTTCCATGATACGCCGCAAACCGTTCAACTGCAGCTGTCTCTCCGGGGCAGGCGGCATGTCCTTGGTCCGCGGTCGCGTTCGATAAGTATACTATTCTATTATTCTAAGAATTGTCATACTACGTTTCCGCCTGTCGCCCGCGATCCGCATGCCCTCAAAATCCGAGACCTCGCCTCGCGCCACCGGGACCAGCTTTCCGCGCGCCTCCAGCGCATATAGCGGCCGCGCAATCGCCGGCGGATATTCGGGCGAGCGCACCACCCAACGCACGCCTTGCTGGTGGAACAACTCTAACCATTCCGCCGGGTTGCGATATTGGCTCGGATCGATTGCCCAGCTGGCCGATGGATCCCCATACAGGAACGCCACATTTAGGTAGTAGCCGTGTCGCAGGAACACCAGCACCTTGCCTGTTCCTTCGTTCTGCAAGCTACGATTGATAAACTCCGCCTCTCCATACTCGGGCGCATGGTCGCGCAAATATTCCTCGCGTGGGGTGAAACCAGTCGCGGCGGCCAGCGCAAACCGGTCGTACCAGAGCAATCCCGCAGTTCCGAACAATAGGAAGCCGCAAACACTCGCCGTAGCTACGTAGTACGAGCCCAGCCAGCGCCGCACCTTCAACTGCGCCGCGCCGGCGGCCACTGCCGCTAACGCAATCGGCAACACCGGCAACAGAAATCGCGTCATGCCCGTCCTGAACCCAATGAGCATCGCGCTTCCAACCCAGGTCACCAGCACGGCCCGCCACAACGGTGTGTTCCGCACCGTCAAGATCAGCAGTGGCGCGAACGCCAGCACCAGCGGCCCCAGAAATTGCCAGAATCCCAGGTGCGCCGGATCGATCGCCGCGAATAGAGGAAATGCCGCAAGCTGCCAGAATTCCTTGTGTTCGCTGGCCCCCGTATCCGCGAGGTAGGACGCCAGCGTGTAAGCATTGACTCGCTCCGGCGAGATATATGGAAGTAAGAACGGAAACACTGGATCGCCTGTCCACATCAGATTCCGCACATACGGCCACATGCCCGCGGCGAGCGCCGATAGCCCGAACAGCACCGCCCTTGCCGCCGAACGCGCCTCCCACAAGAACGCCGCCGCCAGGCTCGCTGCCACCAGGCACCCGGTATATTTCGCGCCGGCCACTCCTCCCGCCAGCGCGCCCGCCGCAACCGCCATCCGTGGCATCTCCCGGTAACGCGAAATCACCAGTACGCCGATCGTTGTATAGAAGCTCATCCACAAATCCGGCGCGCCGGCCGCGGAAATTTGCCAAAACACCACCGGAGTTACCAAAAACACCAAAGCCGCCAGCCCGGCCGTTTTCCGATCCATCCATCGGTACGCCACACACGCCGTGGCCGCCGCCGCCAGCACTCCTCCTAGAAATAGCAATCCCATCGACAACCGATCGCTGCCTAGCGCAAGCCCCGCCAGAATCAAAGTGTGCGATTGTCCAGTAAAGAAACTATGTGACAGGAAAAAATTGGGACGAAATCCGTAGCGCAAGGTCTGTGATGGCGCCGTGAAATGATAGTGCAGCGCGTCAGAACCCGTGAGCGGAGCCATCGCTCCCAGCCCCTCAACCAGCAAAACCACCGCAATCGCGGTAATCGTCCATTTTTCCACGCGCGACCCGCGCATCGTCCGCCACACCAGCCCGTACGCCCTCGCTGCGATTGCTAGAACATCCGGGAATCCAAATACGAAAGCCAGCGCCAGTGCGGCAATCACCGCGACGCGAATGTGCCCCGCGATTTGCGCACCAAACAAAAAAACCTGCAGGCAGAGCATTCCCAGCGCCGCCGAACACAACAGGTGTTCACTGTCCGAGGGAAATTCCAGGCCACCGAGCCGGAGAATGCGATGTCCGGCAGCGCTCACGATCACCGCGAACAATCCAACCGCCAGCAGCAACGCGCACGAGGCTGCTAGTGCCATAACCTGCGCAACGCGATTGAGAACATGGAGCGGAACTGCTCCTTGAATTGCGCGTAGTACCAGATCTGCGCGGCCGCCATCCACGCGCAAACGAAGAATTGCAACAACCTGGAGCGTTGTGGCGTTTTTTCCCGCATTGCCGCGGAGTATATCACCAGCCGAATGAGCGCCCGTGCAGCCCCAATTTGTCCCCGGCGTCGTCTAGTTCTCTGCTGATCCTGCGTGCTGCATATCCGGATGCACGAAATGCTCCGCCAGCGCCAGCCCGGTAACCGGCACGATCTTTCGTGTGAATAAATCCATGTAAATGGGCGTGACGTGCTCGGGCGCGAATTTGTCCATTGCCCGAATCTCTCCACGCCGCAGGAACTTCAGCCTTGCAGGCACGTTCTCCACGTTAGGCGTCGTCAGAAATCGCCACACCGTTCGTTTTCAATGGCCGCGCAATGATCCGCAGGAACGCCGTAGGATATTCCAGGTGCTCGATCACTTCCACCGACGCGATCAAATCGAATTGTGATCCCACAGCTCGATCGAAAGTTGGATCGTTGCAGTCCAGACTGATGAAGTCCGTCTTTAGGCGCAAACGCACTGCCGACGTCCGCGGCGGTCACGCGAAATCCCGCCGACAGCAATCGCTCCGTCAAACCGCCGCTACTTGCGCCCAGATCCAGCGCCGTGGAACCCGCCGGAACATAACGCAACGCCGTGTTCACCACTCGTTCGTGCGTGCCCGGAAGGGCTCTGACCGGCAGGGCGAACTGTTTTTCACTTGAATCTGTCATCGACTCGTACGACAGCGTAGCAACACCGAACCAGGCAGTCACGTTGGGAATCCCATCCGCACGTGGTTCCAGAGTTCAGCTCAGTATTTGCTCTTATGAAAGGAAAATTTCGCCGTAGAGTCGGGCGTGATCCGCGATCATCCGCTCGCGAACGAAAAGTTCACGCGCGCGCTCCTTCGCCTTGGCCCCACGCGTGGGTATGACTTTCGGGTCGCGCAGAACGTCCCCGATCGCGTTGGCAAGGTCGTCCGCGCGCCCTGGGTCAAACGTAATGCCGGCGGTTCCAACGATTTCACCTAACCCGCCGATCCGCGCCGCCATCACCAGCCTCCCGCGCATCATCTGTTCAATGGCCGCCAGACCCGCGGTCTCTTCCCACGACGACGGCATCAGGAAAACATTGACCGTTTTTGTTGCTTCCGCGAACGCCGTCCCCTGCAGAAATCCCGTGCAGCGCACAAAGTCGCTCAAACCACTTCGTGTGATTCGCTCCTCGACCTTCACGCGTTCTGGCCCATCCCCTATCAACAGCAGCTGGAACTCAAGTTTTTGCTTCTTCAGCTGATCCGCTGCCTCCAGCAGCGTCCCCAGTCCCTTCTCCGGCACGAACCGTCCTACATACGCAAAGCAGATCTTTCCCTCGTTCGCCGATCCGGAAAACAGAGGGTCTGGATCAGCCACATCCGCTACCCCGTGATAAATCAATAGAGTGGAGGGCAACGTCATTCGCTTCAGCTGATGCTGAGAGATCGCTATGTTTCGCGCCACTCGCCGTGCCAGAAAATTTCGCGGGAACATCGCCAGCACGCTCCCGATGCCTTGCAACCACGACATCTCACACGTCTGACATTTCACGCACTTGTCGTAACGCCGCGCCTGAAAATATCCGGGACAAATCTTCCGCTCGGGCAATTCCACCAGCAGACCGTTCGGGCATATCGCCTGATACCCGTGATGCTCGATCACCACTGGCTTGCCCGCTAGCCGCGCCAGAATCAGCGGCAGCAGCGCAGGTCCCGCCAAATGAATCACGTCTGCCGCGCGAATCAGTTTCCACAATCGCAAAATGCCCGGCTGGCGAATCACCGGAAACTCCACCGGCAAGCGATCGTCCGAATCCCTACCCGCGGGCGTTTGAGTCACCAGCGTCAATTCGAATTGTGGTTTCCCGTCCTCCCCGCGCAGCTCCGCCAACCCTCGCGTCAGCGACAGTACGATCGTCTCGATTCCGCCGACGTTCGGTGCGAACGAATACGAGTAAACGAGCAGCTTCATTCGGGAAGTTTCTGCGAGACGCTCGCTGCAGGCTTTGCACCGGCCCGCGTCCCAACGGCGGCCCCTCCGCCGCGGCGCACGCGACTCACGCCGTGCGAAACCGCCTCCAGCGTCGCCTCAATGTTCTCGCGCGGAGACCACGTTTCCATCCGCGCTCGCGCCCCCTGCCCCATCTCCTTCAGTCGCGCAGGATTGCCAAAAGCTCGCAGCAACACCCCCGCCAGGGCTTCAACATCTCCGCATGGATACACAAAGCCGGTCCGTCCTTGCGCGATCAAATCCCGCGCCGCGCCAACATGATCGCTGGCCGCCACTACGCACCCGCACAGCATCGCCTCGTTCACCACCACTCCAAAAGCGTCATACACCGACGGCAAGACCATCAAATCCGCAGCCGTATAAATCGCCGGCAATTGCGATTGGTTCACAAAGCCCAGAAAACGAACTCGCCCCGCCACTCCCAACGCCTCAGCTCGTGCTTTCAGTTCGCCGCGCAGCGGACCCTCGCCGGCAAACACCAGCAGCGCATCGGAAATCCCGCTCTTTGCGAACGCCTCCAGCAGATCGAACGGGCGCTTCCACGGCTGCAGCTTCGCGCAGAACAGCACCACGCCGACGGCATCTGTCGCGCCCCAAGCCGCTCGCGCCGCGGCGCGATCCACCTTCGCTGCTTGCTCCCGCCACCAGTCGTTATCCACCACATAGGGCGTGATCGTGACGCGTTCATCCGGAAGCCCCAGCGATCTCATCAGGTCCCGGCTCCCTGTAGAAGGCACAATCAACTGGTCCGCCATGCGAAACAACCATGGCCACAGGACCCGCTTCACCGACCGCTTCCACATCCGCCCATCCAGCGGGTTCAGCGTCGTAGTATCGGTCCCGAACAAAAAAGCCGCCCCGGAGAGCCACGCTGCAACTCGCGCAATCCAAAACGTCGCCCGCCGGTAGCTCACATAGCAAAGCACCGCATCGAAATGTCCCTCGCGAATCATCCGCCACAGCCCGGCATTCTGCAGCCCCCAAAAACTCTCTCCGCCAGACCCGCGGTTCGCTACCTGCACCCACGCATATCCGTCCAGCAGCGGCACATCCCACTGCACCGTCGCTCCGAACTCCGGATCATGCGCCGCTTCCGCCCCTCGCAGAGTGCAGTACGCCACCTGCAATTCCAGATCGCTGCGCGCCGCCATCCGCCGGAACAACGGCGCCTGGTACTGCGCCGGCTGCTGCGCGATGGCCAGCACGCGAAGCCTCCGCTCAGCCATCCCATGCCCCGTCGATAGCGCGATTTTCCCTGCGTAAAGCCTGCATCGTCGCGAAGTATACCCCCGTTTCCCGGCAGCATCGGCTATGCTAAACTGCGGTCGTTCCGCAGGGTAGGCGGTACACCGTAAGTCTCCGCACAGTGCAGGTTGTGCCTGTGAAGCACCTGTTCGCACGGTGCCGGGCTGCTGAAGTTTCACCAAATTTTTGGCCGCTCGCCGGTCCGATCCATCATCTGCTCGATCGACCTCGCGGCCGCAAATCTACGACGAGGGATGCATCATGTCTGGGCACTCAAAATGGGCCACCATCAAGCACAAAAAGGCGGCTACTGACGCCAAGCGCGGCCGCGTCTTTACTCGCGTCATTCGCGAAATCACCATCGCCGCCCGCATCGGCGGCGGCGACCCCAACTCCAATCCCCGCCTCCGTACCGCCATCCTCGCCGGCAAGAACGAAAATATGCCTAACGAGAATATCGAGCGCGCCATTCTGCGCGGCACCGGCCAGCTCGAAGGCGAGCAATATGAAGAAGTCACCTTCGAAGGCTACGGACCCGGGGGCGTCGGCATGCTCATCCAGGTGGTCACCACCAACCGCAACCGCGTCGTCGGCGAATTCCGCCACCTGATGAGCAAGAACGGTGGCAACATGGCCGAAGCCGGCGCCGTCGGCTGGATGTTCCATCGCAAAGGCGAAATTGTCGTCCCCAAAGAACTCGCTACCGAAGACAAAATGATGGACATCGTCCTCGAAGCCGGCGCCGATGACCTCAAGGATGATGGCTCCGGCTGGTACGTGACCACGCCGCCCGAAGCCCTCGACAAAGTGAAGGAAGCCCTCGTCAAGGCCGGCATCACCCCCGCCTCCGCCGAGGTCGGCATGGTCCCGCAAAATTACGTCAAGCTCACCGGCGCGCAAGCCACCCAAATGGTCCGCCTGGTCGAGGCCCTGGAAGAACACGACGACGTCCAACACGTCTACGCCAACTTCGACATCGACGAATCCGAAATCCAAGCCGCCGTCGGCGCCAACTAATTCCGAAATCTCATGTAGGGGCGCAGCACCGCGGCGCCCCATCTCGGCAAAATTTCCAAAAATAGCTCCAATCCGATTTTTTCCGAATCCGTTGTCACAATCCCACACTTCCACCACACAAAACCCTACCCGGTCCCGTCCCCTTCGCCGTAAACTAAAAATCCATGAATCATCCCTACGCCGCAAACGGGCACATACGCGTCTTGGGACTCGACCCCGCCGCCGCCGGCCCCACGGGCTACGGTGTCATCGAAAGCGACGGTCGCCAACATGTAATGCTCCGTTGCGGCGCCTTTCGCGCCTCCGCCAAACGCCAAAAAGAATCCGCTGGCGCCACTCTCCAGGATATCCACCAACTCCTCTGCTCGCTGATTCGCGAATTTTCTCCCGCTGCCGTGGCCGTCGAATCCATCTTCAGCGCCCTCAATGTCCGCACCGCGCTCCGCTTGGCCGAAGTCCGCGGCGTAGTCCTGCTAGCCGCCGCCCAGCACGAAATCGCGGTCCACAGCTATTCGCCGCGCGAAGTAAAAGCCTCCGTCGCCGGCTATGGGCATGCCGACAAACGCCAGATGCAGGTCATGGTCCGGGCGCTTCTCTCGATGTCGGAACTACCCGAACCATCCGACGCTGCCGACGCCCTGGCCGTCGCGCTTTGCCACCTGCAGACCGAATACGCTCGCCAACGCTTCGCTCTGCCCGACCCCAAAACTTTAGCCAGGCCCGCTCGCGCAATTCGCTTGGCTTCGCCCTCTGCTAGCCACCCCTCTCCCAGCCACAAAGAAACGCGAATCCGGGCGGCAGGCATCTAACCGCGCTATGGGACGTGTCTACTCGAAACTTGCCTGGAGCGCTGCCACAGCCCCGCTGATCTTTGCTCTGCTTTTCTCATCAGCCGCTGTTTCCACACCGAAGCCTGCTCCGCGCTCGACCAGCTTTGCCTTGTCGCTTCCCGCCCCAGCCGCCGCAAAGCTCACCTTCCGCCGCATATTCAAATCCAGCACTCCCGAATTCATCGAAATCACCATTCGCGAAGACGCCGATCAGGCCACCTACGACATTCGTCAGATCGACGAAGATCCCGAAAAATTGCAGTTTGAAGTCGGCGCTCCTCTTCGCGCCAAAATGTTTGAGCTGGCCGGCGAACTCAACCACTTTCAGGGACAGGACCTCGACGTCCACCGCAAAATTGCCAACCTCGGGGAGAAGACCTTCCGCTGGGAGCAAGGCAC
>DATNCJ010000057.1:0-9482 GCA_035607215.1 Candidatus Eiseniibacteriota bacterium | reverse complement strand
GGCGAGCGCGATGTTGGTCAGCGGACCGGCGCAATAGAGCACGACTTCGCCGGGATTGGCGCGAATGGTGTCAGCAATGAAATCGGCCGCGCGTCCCGGCCGCGGCTTGAGTTTGGGATATCCGCCGGGAGGCGGCCAGGTTTGTTTGGGTTTCGGCGCGTCAGGATTGAATGATCCATGCCAGCCGACGTAAGAGCCGTAAAGCGCTTCGCGAAGTTCCTGCTCGCGGGGCGTATTGATCAGCGGCATTTCGGCGCCTTTGATAACGGGGACATCGGGACGGCCCGCCTCTTCCAAACTCCAAAGCGCAAACACGGTGGCGGGTTCCATCCACTGGTCGCCGCTCACGGTGGTGATGCCCAACAGGTCAATTTGGGGTGAGCGCAGCAGCATCAGCAGGGAGAGAAAATTCGTTCCCTGAGGGCCGGCGCTGTCCTGGTCAGCAATGACTTTGATTTTCTTCTGCGCCGCGGCCAGAGTGCAAAGCAGCAGACATGTGAGCACGACGCGCGTTGAGGCTCTCCGCATTGAGAACTTCCTCCTGTAACGCGGATTTTCCAGCTGGCGGCTGACAATCGCCTGTCTTGGCGACCTTTGCGGAATCCTTCGCGACCTTTGCGGTTAAGGCTCTTGCGGTTAAAGCTCTTTACCGCAAAGTACGCAAAGGGCGCAAAGAAGTTCCAGTGACCAATCGGAGCGACGAGCCGCGCTAGGATTTGCTGCGCGCCGCCCATTCGGCATCGAATCGCGCCCGATCATAGAAAGATTTCTGCGTCCCCACCCCGGTGGTGGAGAGTCCCGCGTACAAATTGGCGCGCCGGACGGCTTCGCGTTCGGGAAGGCCTTCTCCGAGGAAGACGGCGAAACTTCCGATAAAGGCGTCGCCGGCGCCCGTGCTGTCGATACTCTTGACTGGAAATGCCGGCAGGTGTTCCATGCCTTCTTTTCCCGCCAGCAGCGAGCCGTTGGCGCCCAGCGTAATAATGACGCGGCGAATGCCGAAGCTCAGAAGCTTTTCCGCGCACTTCTTGGCGTCCTCGACGTTCTTCACCGGCATGCCGGTAATCGTCTCGGCTTCGCTCTCGTTGGGGACGAAGTAGTCGAGGCCGTCAATGGCCTTGATGTCGATCGCCTGGCCGGGGGCGGGATTCAGGATGCACCGGATTCCGCTTTTCCGCGCAAAGGCGACCGTATAGTAAACCGTCTCCAGTGGAATTTCGAACTGGAGCACAATGCAATCGACCGCTTTCAGAAGGTCGGCGGCAGCATCGACGTCGGCCGGCTTCAATTCGTCGTTTGCGCCTTTGACCACGAAGATGCGGTTTTGTCCGCTGGGTTCGACAAATATCGGCGCCACACCACTGGACACACCTTCCACTTGCTTGACGTGAGTGGTGTCGATGCCGAGCTTCTTGAAATTTTCGATGGTGGCCGGACCGAACAGATCGCTGCCAACCCTCGCCACCATAAAGACCGAGGCTCCGCACAGTTTGGCTGCGGTCGCCTGATTGGCGCCCTTGCCTCCGAATCCCAGATCGAACTTCTGGCCGAAGATGGTTTCGCCGGGCTTGGGAAAACGGTCGGTAAAAGTGGTGAGATCAATATTGGCGCTGCCCACCACAGCAATTCGAGGAATTTTAGCCATGATTCAGAAGACCCTGCAGATAGATTTGGTTCCAGCCATGAAAACGCAAAGGTGAAGAAGGCTGAGTCTATTGAGCGGCCCGGATTGTGTCAACGCTCGCGGCGCAACTGGTTTCACTCGCCGTACGGGACCCAGATATTCTTCACCTGGGTAGCGCGCTGCAGGAACCAGCGGCCTTCGCCCTGCTGCACGTCAAACCAGTCGATGGCGCGGCCTTCGTTAGTGAATACCTGCTTGAGGTTTCCAACCGAGTAAGTCTTGGCGGCGACCGCGCTGCTTTCATCGGCAAAGCACCAGACCGCATCTACGTCGTCGTGTTCGGCGAGAGTCTTCAGCAGCTGCGATGTGTATCCGGTGACGATGTTGACGGCTCCGGCGGGCAAATCGCTGGTATCGAAGACTTGATACAACTCGGCGGCAATTAAAGGATAGGTTTCAGAAGGCACCGCGACGACCGCATTGCCGGTGGCGAGCAACGGCATCACCAGCGACAAGAACCCCAGCAGAGGCGCCTGATTCGGACAAACGACCCCCACCGTGCCCAGCGGCTCGTTCATGGCCAGCGCGACGTTGCGGAAGGGAGGATTGTGCACCGCCCCGTCAAACTTGTCCGCCCACGCCGCATAGGAAAAGATGCGCTCAATGCCGAGACTTACTTCAACTGCGGCCTGAGCTTCCCCGACCACCGCGGCGAGGCCGCGCACAATCTCTTCGCCGCGCAGTGACAAATTCTCCGCTATGTAATAAAGAACCTGCGCCCGATTATGCGCTGTGGTCTTCGCCCATCCCGAGGCCTTGTGCGCCGCCTCGACGGCGTTGCGAATATCTTTGCGGTTGCCCAGCGGCGCCTCGCCCAGAAGCCGGCCATCCGCGGCGCGTACTTCCATGCTGTAGCCGGAGTCGGGACGAGCCTGCTTGCCTCCGATATAAAGTTTCACGGTGCGATCAATGGCAGGCGTCGCTGAATCTGAGGCGCTTGATTTCTGTTCCACCGGCGGTTTCGCGGCGGGCAACGCGGGCGCATTCTTGAACCAGGCCGGCTCGATATATTCCAGCAAGCCTTCTCGGCCGCCTTCGCGGCCATAGCCGCTCTCCCTGTAGCCGCCAAAACCGCAGGAAGCGTCAAATAGATTTGTACAGTTGACCCAGACCACGCCGGCCTTGAGTTGCGAGGCCACGTGCAGCGCAACATTCAAACTCTCGCTCCAGACGCACGCGGCCAGGCCATACACGGTGTTGTTCGCCAGCTCGACCGCTTCGCTGGGCGTGCGGAATGTCATCGCAGCCAGCACAGGGCCAAAAATCTCCTGCTGCGCCACAATCGATGTGGGATGCACATTGCTGAGCAGAGTCGGCGGATAGTAAAGTCCGCGCGCGGGCAACTCGATTTGCGGCTGCCAGCAGGTGGCGCCATCCGCTACGCCCTGGTCCACCAGCCGTTTGATCCGGTCGAGCTGCACGCGCGCCACGATGGCGCCAATGTCGATGGACTTATCAAGCGGTGCGCCGGCGCGCAGCGTGCTCATGCGGTCGCGGATCTTGGCGATGAGCGGCTCGGCGATGCTTTCCTGCATCAGCAGACGGGAGCCGGCGCAGCAGACTTGTCCTTGATTGAACCAGATGCCATCGACCAGGCCTTCAACCGCGCTGTCGAGATCGGCGTCTTCGAAAATGATGAACGGAGACTTGCCTCCAAGCTCGAGTGAGAGCCGTTTATGGCTGGAGGCGGTGGCGCTGCGGATGGCGCGCCCTACTTCGGTTGAGCCGGTGAACGCGATCTTGGCCACATCGGGATGTTTCACCAGCGCTTCCCCGGTTGAGCCGTCGCCGGTCACAATGTTGACTACGCCGGGCGGCAGTGCGATCTCGGAGCAGATTTCCGCGAAAGCAAGTGCGGTGAGCGGCGTGAACTCAGCCGGCTTGAGCACGACGGTGTTTCCCGTGGCCAGGGCCGGCGCGATCTTCCAGGCCAGCATCAGCAACGGGAAATTCCAGGGAATAATCTGTCCGACTACGCCGCACGCAGTGTATCCGGGAAATTCCTGTTGCAGCAGCTGGGCCCATCCGGCGTGGTGATAGAAGTGCCGGGCGACCAGGGGGATGTCGATGTCGCGGCTCTCGCGGATGGGCTTGCCGTTATCCATGGTCTCGAGCACGGCGAGGCGGCGGGAATGTTTCTGCACGGTGCGCGCCAGCGCGTACAGGTAGCGAGCCCGCGCGTGCGGCGTGAGCGCCTGCCACTTCGGCAGCGCGGCGCCGGCGGCGCGGACTGCGGCGTCAATGTCCGCTGCGGATCCCTGGGCGACGGTGGCGAGCTTCTCGCCGGTCGAAGGATCAGTGGTTCCGAAGTATCCACTTTCCGCCGGCTGTCGCCAGGCACCGTCAATAAAGTGTCCGAAGCGGCGGCCATGAGCATCCAGCCAGGCGAGGGCCTCTTTCGGGTCCTCCGGCGCGGGACCGTATTCCATGGCGACGAACTTTTCAGCGATGCTCATATTGGTTTGGTGTGCATCGAACACGAACTCGAACACAAATCAAAGTCAAAAGCTTCGGACAAGAGTGTCCGACCCACACGTTCGCTTCTACGCCAGGGGATGGCGATAGTCCGCCGAATAGCGTCCCGTCGCGTAGTGCTCAAGTTGGCGCTCGATATCGTTCAGCAATCCGCTGGCGCCAAAGCGAAATAGTTCTGACCTCATCCAGGATGGTCCGAGTTCTTCCTTCATCAACGCCAGCCACTCGATGGATTGCTTGGCGGTGCGGATTCCTCCCGCCGGCTTGAAGCCGACCGCCATCCCGGTCTCTTGCGCATACTCGCGGATCGCGCGCGTCATGACGAAGCCGACGGGCAGCGTGGCATTGGTCGGTTCTTTTCCGGTGGAGGTCTTGATGAAATCCGCGCCCGCCATCATGGCGACGAAGCTGGCGCGGGCTACGTTGCGCAGAGTCAGCAGATCGCCGGTGCCGAGAATGACCTTCATGTGGGCCCGCCCGCTGGCTTGTTTGAAGGCTGCGATCTCGTCGTAGAGCGCCTGCCACTTGCCGCCGAACACATGGGCGCGAGTGATAACCACATCGATGTCGTTGGCTCCCGCCTCGACGGAACGGCGAATCTCCGCCACGCGCTCGTTCAGCGGAGACAGTCCTGCGGGAAAGCCGGTCGAAACCGCAGCCACGCGCACGCCGCTCCCTGCGAGCGCACGCACTGCAGTTTCCACAAAGGTGTGATACACGCAAACCGCGGCAACCTTGATATTCAGTTCTTCAATCCCCAGCCGCTTGACCAGGTGATCCTGAATGGGATGCCGGGCCTTGGCGCAGAGGCGGCGCACCCGCTCCTCGGTGTCATCGCCTGACAGTGTGGTGAGGTCCATGCAGGAAACGGCGCGCAGCAACCATGCCGCTTGCCAATCTCTCTTGACCGTTCTGCGGGCGACGTGGCTTTGCGCCCTGCGTTCGACTGCGCTGGTGTTGACGCGGACCTGCTGCACCCAGTCGAGATTCAGTGGGACGCCGCGATTCGACACCAATGGATGCCCGGCCAGCGTGGCGATGGTGTCCACGCTAAGGTCGCTTGCCACTCCGTAGGGTGCCTGGTTCTCGAGTGACATAATGGCGATTCCAATTGTACGGCACCGCGTAGGTGGGCGCGAGCGTCCCGCTCGTGCGCCTCAGCCCACGTGGGGACAGCCGCCCTCGGCTGTCCGGTCGAGCGCAGCTCGACAAAGTTCTTGCCCATACGAATAGCGGCGCTTCGCGCCGCCGGACAGCCGGGGGCGGCTGTCCCCACATGGGTGTTCATTTGGCCTTGACAGCATTTCAGTCTGAAAGCTAGGCTACGACGCTGCTTCCAGTCCGGAGAAAACCAATTCTGAAACGTTTGAATCAAGCCATTTTTCGGCTGGCCGCTGCCGCCATCCTGCTTGCCACCGTGGTCCCGGCCTCCGCGGCTGGGAAGAAAATCATTTTTGATACCGATCCCGGTACCGACGACGCTCTGGCGCTGATGCTGGCCTTGAATTCTCCCGAACTCGACGTCCGCGCCATTACCGTGGTCCCCGGCAACGTGACCGCAAGTCAGGGCCTGGAGAATGCGTTGCGGATGGTTTCACTCGCTAACCGGTGCGACATTCCAGTCGCGGCGGGCGCACAGCATCCCCTTTTTCAGAAACTCATCACCGCCGAGTTCTGGCACGGCAAGAATGGCCTGGCGAATGTCGAGCTTCCCGCCAGCAAATGCAAAGTGGTTTCGCAGTTCGGACCCGATCTCATCATCCAGATGGTGCATGACGCGCCCCATGAGATCACGCTGGTTCCAGTGGGACCGCTGACCAACATAGCGCTGGCCGTTCTCAAAGATCCTTCCATCGTTCCCCTGGTCAAGGAAGTGATCATCATGGGAGGCGCGATCACCGGCGGCAATGTAAACGCCGCCGCCGAAGCCAACATTTACAACGATCCCGAAGCCGCTCAGATCGTCTTCCAGGCAGGTTGGCCCCTGACCATGGTGGGGCTGGATGTAGGCGACAAAACTCTATTTTCCCAAAAGTATCTCGATCAATTGGGCCAGACCCACGGTCCGGTCAACGACTTCATCCACGCCGTGGGAAAGTACCTGGTTGATCTTTCCGCGCAGTTCGGCTCACCGGGCTCGCCGATGTATGATCCTCTCGCGGTCGGTGTGGCGATTGACGCAACCCTGGTCAAGGCTCCGGAAATGCACGTGGACGTCGAGACCCGGGGCGAGTTTACCCGGGGTGAAACCGTCGCCAATCGCCACGGCATGATCGAGCGCAACGTGCTGCACGGCGATCACTATGTAATCGAGGGGATAGACAAGGTCGCGCCCAACGCCAAGGTCTGCGTCGATGTGGACGCTGACCGGTTCCTGCAGCTTTTCGTTTCCAGAATTAAAGGCAAGTAGCGGGCAAGTCCTAAGGAGAAACCCATGTACACGCCACACAGTCTGGAAATTGCGCTGTTGATGATGATTACCAGCGCCATCTGCTGGGGCTCCTGGGCCAACACCTTCAAGGGCGTAAAGAACTACCGCTTTGAGCTCTTTTACTGGGATTACGCTCTGGGAATATTCATCGTCTCGCTCATCCTGGCCTTCACCATGGGGAATACGTCGTCGAGCGATCCCGCAAGTTTCCTGAACAATGTTCATTCCGCCGATGGCTCGAACATTGTTTATATGCTGATCGCCGGCGCCATCTTCAACCTGGCCAACCTGCTGCTGGTCGCGGGAATCGACATGGCCGGACTGGCAGTGGCTTTCCCGGTTTCGATCGGCATCGCTCTTGTGGTTGGAGTGGTTTCGAGCTACGCGTTACAGCCTCGGGGCAACCTGGGCTTGTTGGCGGCTGGCGTTGCGTGCGCAGTTGTCGCCGTGATCCTTGACGGCAAGGCTTATGGCAGCCTGGCCAGCGCGGGGCGCTCCGTCTCGAAGAAAAGCATCGTTACCTGTATCGTGTCCGGCGTCCTTATGGGACTCTGGGCGCCGTTCGTGACCCGTGCCATGACTCACGGAAATCCGCTGGGACCGTACAGCGTGGCCGTGTTTCTGACTCTGGGCGCGCTGCTCTCTTGCCTGATCTGGAACGTTTACTTCATGAAGAAACCACTAGTCGGCGAGCCCGTCAGCTTCAGCGGTTACTTCAGCGGGCCACCTGCCGGACACGTTCTCGGACTGCTCGGCGGATTTATCTGGGGCACGGGCATGGTTTTCAATCTCGTGGCCGCCAGCTTTACCGGAGTGGCGATTTCCTACGCGATCGGGCAATCCGCTCCCATGGTCGCGGCGTTGTGGGGGGTGCTGGCCTGGAGAGAGTTCAAGGGTTCGGGCAGCCAGGCCAAAATCTATCTGGTCTTCATGTTCGTTTTCTATGCCCTAGCGATTCTGCTGGTGGCACGCGCCAACGGATAAGTTTCAAACTCTGGCTCGCTTCGAATCATAATGAGGATGCCATTTGTGGGAGTTCCCGATCGACGTCAATTTCTCGAGGCGATGGCAACGCTGGGTGCCATGACGACCTTGGCAGGAGGCGTGAACGCGACCACTGGCGCGCCGGCCCCGCGCTGGCCCAAGCTCCAGGGCAGCCCGGTGCTGGACAGCCTGCACCCCGTGATTGAGCACTCCCGCGACGTTCGCACTCACGTGGATAAGATCGTCGAAGTCGCCAACTGGATGTCCTACGAAGAGCTTCCCATGCCGGATTATCAGATGCCCTTCGACGTGGGAAAAGGCACCGCCGAAGATGTGATTGATTTCGTCCTGACCGCCGATTGCGTGGACACGGCATTCACCGATTTTTCCACCCACGTGAAATTCCAGGTGGATTACGCCGGGCGGCACTGGTCTGATTCCGATGCATTGTTTGCCTGCATGAAGCGGGCGATGGACAATGGCGTTCCCATTCTCGACGGCAAGTTCCTCGCCCAGGTAACCCGGCCTGACCTCGAACGTATTTTCGCCGCCAACATCGAACTGCCAATGCTCGACGAAAAAATGGAAGTGTGGCATCAGGTAGGCTCGGTGCTGGCCGAAAAGTACGCCGGCCGCTTTCATAATTTTGTGAAATCCTGTCCGCCACGCCTGTATGACAACGGCGCCGGCATCATCGATCGCATGGTCAAGGAGTTCCCTCGCTTCAACGACGTCAGCCCCTACGACGGCGCGACCATCAAGTTTTACAAGCTGCCGCAGCTGGGAATCTGGTTCGTTTACTCCAACCTGAGAAAGAACAATCAGTTCCCTCTCGAAGATCTGGGAAAGATGACGGCGTTTGCCGACTACATCGTTCCGGTCGCATTGCGGATTCTGGGAATCGTGAGTTACTCGCCCGAGCTGGAGCATGCCATCAATACCTACCAGATGATTCCGCGCGACAGCCGGCAGGAAGTTGAAATCCGGGCCCACTGCATCTACGCCACCGCGCTGCTCTGCGAAGAGGTTAATAACCTCCGCCCCAAGGACCAGCAGATCATCATCCCGCAGATCGACGCCCGCCTGTGGACGCACTATCACACCACCTGGTGGCCGCATCATTTGACTAGAACCATCATGTACTGATTTTGTAGCGCCGGTTTTCGTAGCGCCGCCGTCCCGCCGGCTGTCGTGGGGGCGTCCCGCCCACACTTTGACATAAAGACAGCGAGGGCGAGACGCCCTCGGGACAGCCGGCGGGACGCCGGCGCTACCAAAATCAGCGCACTCCCGTGCCGCTGTACAAAGCCAGACTGTTCGTATAGAAATTGACCCCAAGAGCTCGCGCGATGTTTGCGAATTGCAGTGGGGAGCCGACTTGTATTCCAGGCCCAGAACTCTCGAGGAAGCAGTCCATGTCTTGACCCGGCAAGGCGGCCAGATTCTGTCGGGAGGCACCGATTTCTTTCCCGCACTGGGTGATCGCCCTGCGCCCGATCGAGTGGTTGACATCTCCGGTCTCACCGAAATCAAGGGCATCACAATTGAACCACACTGCATTCGTCTGGGAGGGCTCACCACCTGGAGTGAAGTCGTGGCCGCTTCGTTGCCCCGATGCTTTGACGCGCTGAAGAGTGCAGCCCGGGAAATCGGCGGAATTCAGATTCAGAACCGCGGCACCATCGCCGGCAATCTTTGCAACGCGTCTCCTGCCGCCGACGGAGTTCCTCCATTGCTGGCGCTGGATGCGGAAGTCGAACTTGTCTCAGCCTCCGGGAGGCGGCGCATGGCTCTGGCTGACTTCATCGTGGGAAATCGGAAGACCCTTCGCCGCCCCGATGAGATTCTGACCACCGTGATAATTCCCCGCGACCTTGACGATGCCGCCTCCGCCTTTCTTAAGCTTGG
>DATNCJ010000054.1:0-16718 GCA_035607215.1 Candidatus Eiseniibacteriota bacterium | reverse complement strand
CGGCTAGGAACGGCAGCGGGGATGACGAGCGCGGGTTCAGCGGTAACGGGGACTACTGTAGCAGCGCCCAGCGGTACGACGGCTAGTCCTGGCGGAATAAACACGGAAAGCGTGGAGAAGCAGTGGACGGCTGCATTCGCCAAGGGAGATGAGGCATTGGCTTCGCGGCATCTTGCGGAAGCCGAGACGGCTTTCAAGGCCGCACTGCCGCTGGCCGAACGTTTGCGGCCGCGAGACGAGCGGTTGACGCGGACGGTAGCGCGACTGGGCATGGTGTACGCGGTACAGAACAAGTGGGACGAGGGGCAACGCTACATGCAGAAGCATGCGGATCTGTGCGCGGAGATTTTTGGAGCGGAGTCGAGCCAGTCGGCCACAGCACTGGAAGGATTGGCGGGACTGGCACTGCAGCGGAAGGACTATCCAACCGCGCGCAACTCTTATCTGCGAGCGATTGAGATGGAGGACAAACTGTTGGGGCCGAACGATCCGCGGGTGATGATGAATTTGAGCAGACTGGGTTCGGTGTACGTGGCGCAGGGCGACTACGCGCATGCGGAGCCTATCTTTCTACATGCGCTAGAGCTGGCGGAATCGGTCAGCGCCACCCAAGGCGTGGTAGGAGAAGGTTACCTGGTGCCGCTACAGAATCTTTATATTGCGTGGGGAAAGTTCGATAAGGCGGAGGTTTACTCACGGAAGGTTTTGGCGGCGCGCGAACGGCAATATGGCGCCAACAGTCCGATGATTGCGGGGCAGTTGAAAACGCTGTCGGAGGTGTTAACAAAGGAAGGCAAGGCGGGAGAGGCGGCGAGGATTCGCGAGCGCGGCGAGGCGGTGGCGAGTTCGCAGTAGCGGAGAGAGTAGAACAGTAAGTTGTAGGAATGGGCGAGCTTTTGTGCATGCGCGGTGACGGTGCTTGAAGTTGGTGCTAAACCGCACCTTTTTGAAGGCGGGCCCTTCGAAGCTCAGGGCAAGCCGATGCGCACAGCGTAGGCAGAAAGTTGAGGAGGTATCTCATCGACCGGCGGTTAGGGGCGAGCTCGCCACGGGCCCTCCACTACGTAGCCCGGCGCTCATAAACCGAGCGCAAGAAAAAACCGGCTGCTCCGGTCGGGAAGACAGAGTTGGCGCGTCACCGGGCCATGGCGATGACTTGGTAGGCTTTGGCGATGTTGGCGTTTACGCTTTGCGGGAAGTTGGGATCGAATTTTGCCGCGTATTTGGCGATCAGAGCCTTGGAGACTTGGGATTGGGCTTGTTCGAGGCTGGCGCCATTACTGTAGGCTTCGCCGGTTTCGTCGAGGAGATCGCGGAAGTAGGATTTCCACATTTCGAATTTTTCCTTGCCGCGCATGACGTCACCGTGGCCTCCCAAGGCCTGCTCGAAATCGAGTTTTTCGACGGCGTCGAGCGTGCGAATCCAATCGAACGGGTAGCTGTCGGCCATGAAGGGCGTCCAGCCGTGGAGGGCGTCGCCGCAGATGATGATTTTCTCCTTAGGAAGATAGACCCAGACATCGCCGTTGGTGTGAGCATTGCCGAGCCAGAGGATTTGGATGGTACGGGTCTTGCGGTAGAGGATGAAGCTGCGATCGAAGGTCATGGTGGGCAGCGTGAACTGCATGGACTTGAGCTCGGCGAAGTAAGATTCGGTTTGCTGCAGATTGCTTTGCAGCGTTTCTTTTTGCTTGGGGTCGGTGGCTTTGGCGAGATCGGATTTCAGCTTTTCGATTTCCTGGGGCATGGTGGCGATTTCGTATTTCACGCGCGGGATGCCGCGATGCTCGATATTTTCGCGAGTGGCTTCAGAGGAGATGATTTCGACTCCGGCGGGCCACGAACTGGGATAGGCCTGGTTGCCCTGGTAGTGATCCCAGTGGAAATGGGTGTTGACGACGTAGCGGACGGGCTTGTCGGTGAGCTTTTTGATTTGCTCGATGAGCGCGCGGGCGGCGGAGGGTTTGGAGTGGGTGTCGACGACTAGGACGGAGTCTCCGAGGAGGATGATGGCGGCGTTGCAGTTGACTTTGTAGGCGGGCTTGGCGATGGCGGCCCAAACACCGTCGGCCAGGGGCTTGATGTCGAAGAGGTCTTCGGCGCGGGCGGTGACAGCAAAAAGCAAGAGAGCGGCTAGGGCGAAGAGGCGCTTCATGAAGGCTCCGTTCGTTCTGGATTGAAGGATTCGCGAGGGAGGCTACTACCGGAGCGGGGTTGGCGTAAAGATGAAATGCACAGGTCTTGAGGTCATGGACGCGACAGCGTCTGGCGTCGCAAGATCCAGGCACAGACCGCAAGAAAAGCGGCGGGAATCCAAATCCAGAGAAGTTCGGTTTCTAAGACCAGGACGCCGCGCGCGCTGAAAAAGCGCGTGATACCGATCGGCGAGACGCGCATCGGCGTCCAGGGGAAAAAGTAGCGATGGTTGTCGAACGGCGAGAAGAAGGCTACACCAAGACCACCGTCAGTCATGGCGTCGAGCAGACCGTGGCTGGCCGTGGCCAGAAAGAACAAGGTCCAAAGGGAGAGCCGACCGATGACCGGTAGTGGACGAGGAAACGCGAGGAGCGCAGCGGTAGCGAGGAGTGCGGCGAACAGGATCGAGTGGGTGAATCCTCGGTGGCCCCAAAAATCGCCGTAATGAATGCCGAAGCGAAATCCGATGACATCAAGGTCAGGAATGACCGAACAGAGAGCGCCGCCGATCAGAACGGATTTCGGCATTCCCTGCCGGTAGAAACACGCGCCGATACCGAGAGCCGCGACGGCGTGCGAAATCACGGAGGCCATGTTGGAAAAAATACGCGGTTGGCGCAGAGTTCTCAAACGATTTAGTTCCTCGTGTGTATATACAACGTAAAGGTGGCGCCAGTCCCCGCCTTCGAGTGGCCCGGTGATCCCTCTTGTGGGCCCGGTCGTCCCGGCTTTGTTGCGCGTTGGGATTTTGTGCGGTATGCAGATGGCATGAGCGAACCAAGACTTCGTTGCGTGATCTGGTCGGTATGGTTTGGGTTAGCGGTGATATGCGTGCATTGCGTCGCGTTGGGACAGGCGGCGGGGGACGCGGGTTGGGGGTTCTACGGTGGGGATGCGGGCGGGGCGAGGTATTCCACGGCGGCGCAGATCAACCGGGAGAATCTGACGCGGTTGAAGGTGGCCTGGACGTATCGAACGGAAGCTCTCGCGGTGCAGACGGATCTGAATCACAAGGCAGCGTTTGAGGCCACGCCGATTCTTGTGGATGGGACGCTGTACCTGAGTACGCCTTACGATCATGTGATTGCGCTGGATGCGAAGAGCGGGACGAAGGCGTGGGAGTTCGATCCGAAACTTGACTTGGGGCATGGGTATTCGGAGGTGACTTCGCGCGGAGTTTCGGCGTGGCGCGACGCGAAGGCCAAGGCAAACGCTGTTTGCGTGCTGCGAATTTTTGTGGGGACGCTCGACGCGCGACTGATTGCGCTGGATGGGAAGACCGGCGAGCGTTGCACGGATTTTGGTTCGGGCGGGCAAGTGGACCTGACACGCGATGTGGACCTACAGGACGTGGGCGACTACCAGTTGACCTCGGCGCCGGCGATCGCGGGTGATCTGGTGATTGTGGGATCGTCGATCGGGGACAACCGCGCGGTGAACGTGGAACGCGGGATCGTGCGGGCATTCGATGCACGCACGGGGAAGCAGCGGTGGTCGTGGGATCCGATTCCGTGGGCGAAGGATACAAATCCGCGGACGGGCGCGGGGAACGCATGGTCGACCATTTCGGTGGACGCAGAGCGCGACCTGGCGTTTGTGCCGACGGGAAGCGCGAGCCCGGATTATTTTGGCGGAATTCGCAAAGGTGACAACAAGTGGGCGAATTCGGTGGTGGCGTTGAAGGCGTCGAGCGGCGAGCTGGTGTGGGGATTCCAGGTAGTGCACCACGATTTGTGGGACTACGACGTGGCATCGCAGCCGACTTTGTTTACATGGAAGGACAAGACGCCCGCTATTGCGATCACGACGAAAATGGGACGCGTGTTTGTGCTGGATCGCAGGAATGGAAAGCCGCTGTTTCCGGTGACGGAACAAACGATGCCCAAGAGCGATATTCCCGGCGAGACGGCCTGGCCAACGCAGCCCTCGGGGATCTCGACGGTGCCGGAGGGGTTGAAGGAGGGCGATGGATTTGGATACACGCCGGAAGACAAGAAGTGGTGCGACGAGCGGATCGCGGCTTCGCGGTCGGAGGGAATTTTTACGCCGCCGAGCGTGCAGGGAACGATCGTGTATCCAGGGAATGCGGGCGGGGTGAACTGGAGCAGCTCGGCGTTTGATCCGCAGCGGCATCTGCTGATCACGAATACGAATCACCTGGCGATGTGGGTGAAGTTAATCGAGCGAGACAAAATTGCGGCGGTATATGGCGCGCGGAAAGAAAATCGCATGGAGGGAGAATTTGCGCGGCAGTCCGGCGCGCCATATGCGATGTATCGCGAGCCGTTTTTGTCCCCGAAGGGGACGCCGTGTACCGCGCCGCCATTTGGAACGACGTTGGCGCTGGATTTGTTTACCGGGAAGAAGATGTGGGAGGTGCCGCTGGGGACTTACAGAGACACAATGCAGACGGGTACGATAAATTTCGGCGGGGCGATTGTGACGGCGGGCGGGTTGGTGTTCGCGGCGGCGGCGATGGATGGATTTCTGCGGGCGTTTGATGCGGATTCGGGGCGGGAGATCTGGAAGTATGAGTTGCCCGCGGGCGGGCAGGCTACGCCGATGACTTACAGCATCGGCGGGAAGCAATATTTGGTGATTGCGGCCGGCGGACACGGGAAATTGGGGACGAAGCAGGGAGATTTTGTTTTGGCGTTTGCGTTGGAATAGTGCACAGAAGGAAGCGAGATCAATTAGATGGCGAACCGAGGGTTTTGCGTCTAAGGAGCATCCCACCCTTCGCAGACTGCGCGAAAGGTAGGCCACCCAAGATGATCTTGACCGCTTCAATGTTGCTCAAGGGGCGGTGATGGCGTGGCGGATCAGTTGGGCGATGCTGGCTGGAACTTCACGTTGGGGGAAGTGGCCCACGCCCGCGAGTTCGATGCGTTCGTAGCCGCGAGGGAACCAATTGTCCTGGCCTTCCGAAGAGGCGGGGAGATTGACGGCGTCCGCCAAGCCGCAACCGAATAATGTTGCGACATCGATCTTCGGCATGGGATCGAGCTTTGCTTGCTGCTGCGTGTAGGCCGGCGCTCCTGGTGCGTTGCCATAGCGGTGGCGGTAGTAGGAAATGACGAACGGCACGAGTTGCGGATTGTTCCACGCCGGGCGGGCGCTGGCGATTTCTTCGGGCGTGAAATTCCATTCGGGCGACCAGGTACGCCAGATGTATTCGTAAAACGGCGCGGGATCGGATTCGAAGGCCTGGCGGCCGCGTTCGGTGTTGAAATACCACTGATACCAATAGGCGCGGACCTGTTCGGGGGATTCGCGCTTTCCTTGAAACATCAAATACGGAGTGGAGAGCGTGACGAGGTGCGTGAGGCGTTGCGGCGCGAGCACCGCGACCGAATAGGCAGTGCGGGCGCCCCAGTCGTGGCCCACGAGCAGGAATTTCTTGATGTTGAGGGCGTCGGCGAGATCGAGGACGTCTTGCGTGAGCGCGGCGGTCTGGCAACTCATGGCGTCGGGATTTTTCACGTGGGTCGCGCCGAAGCCGCGGAGGTGCGGGACGATAAAGCGCAGTCGATCGTGCTTGAGGTGATCGATGACTTTGTCCCAAGCGCGCAGGCTGTCGGGGAAGCCGTGAAGGAGGATGACTGGTTGGCCGCTGGGCGCGCCTCGATCTTCGTATTCGATGTCGACGTGAGCGGTCTTGGCGATGGACACGATAGGGCCCTCGGAATGGCGATCGTTCAGGTTGGATGCGAGGCGAATCGACAGGTTAGTCGGCGAACGGTTCCGGGAGACGGATCAGTCCTGGGCAGGAGGTTGGGTTGGAGCGGCGTTGGCGGGGATGTTGGCGACGAAGTCCGATGGCCTGGGATCGTGATTCGCCCGCGGAGGCGCGATCACGAGTGACCGCGGCGCGAAGGCGGCGGATAGCAAGGCTGATGCCGGTCCAAACCAGGAACGCTCCCCCAAGAGCGGCGATGGCGGCGATGAATTGGCCGAGCGGTCCGCCGGCTTCACCGGTATGGGTGAAGCGAATCCAGGAGCGGAGACGGCGGCCACTGTTGTAGCTAGAGAAGGGCTCCCAGCGGACTTCGCGAGCGGTTTTGCGATCGATGGTGAGCTGGGCGCGCTTGTCGGGCCTGCCGCCGTTCCCGGAATCAATCGAGAAAATCAGATTGGGATCGGATGGGGACGTGGGAAGGCGGAGCGTGATAGTGCGCCAATCGGTAACACGCTGCTCGGCGGAGGCGGCGAGTTCGTCGATGCCTTGCCACGGGGGAGCGGCGTCCGAGTTTGCGTGGCGACGAGAGCGAGCGTCGGCTTCGGCAGGGCCGGCGCCAGGTTTTTGGGCATTCGCCTGTGACGGCGGCGGTGGGTTGCCGGTGATGCGGTAGACCAGATTGTTGGCCCATGGATAGGACATCACGACGGCGCAGGCGACGATCAGGGCGAGCGGGATGCAGCACCAGAAACCGATCACGTTGTGCCAATTGAAGTCGCGGGCTTTGCCGGTGAGCTTGCCGTTGAAGCGGGTGCCGGCTTTCAGCGCGGCGGCGGTCCAGGTGCGCGGCCACCAGAGGAACGGGCCGGAACAGACGAGAAAGAGAAAGGCGAGGTTGCAGGCGCCGGTGACGCCGCGGCCGGCGGCACGACGTTGGAGCGAGACGGCGAGCCAGCGGTGCCAGTCCTCGACGCTATGGAAAAAGGCACGTGTTCGAACGGCGCCTTCGCCCAGGGTGGCGCCGGTATAAGGATTCAGCAGGAGCGATTGGCCGCGGCCGAAGGTAACTTCGACCGGCTCGGTGGGATCGTTGCGCCAGATAGCGCCGGAGGGCATCACCGATTTCGAGGCGTGGGCATTCTCGAGAACGGATTCGAGAGGTTGGCGTTGCGCATCTTGCTTCGGCGCGGCGCGGAACCCGCGTTCGGCCCAGTGGATTACGCAACGTTGGCCGGCCAGAAGCACGCCGGTGACGCACATGACGAAGATCACGACTCCCGCGATGCTGCCTGCGGTGAGATGGCACCAGAAGAGGATTTTGCGCAGGCTCATGTGGGTGATCGAGGCGGGCGCGTCAGGCTTCGGCCCAGCGGCGGAGGAGGTTGTGATAGACGCCGGTGAGGCGGACGCTGGTTGAAGGATCGGAGCTGGTGCGATTTACCTGCTGGATGGCGGTGTCCAGATCGAAGAGCAAGGTGCGCTCGCTGTCTTCGCGGATCATGCTCTGAATCCAGAAAAAAGATGCGATGCGGGCACCGCGGGTGACCGGCTTGACGTGATGCAGACTGGACGCGGGGTAGATCACCATGTGGCCGGCGGGCAGCTTCACGCTGTGGATGCCGTAGGTGTCTTCAACGATGAGTTCGCCGCCGTCATATTCTTCGGGCTGCGCGAAAAACAGCGTGGCGGAAATGTCGGTGCGGATGCGGTGACCAGTGCCGGGAATCTGACGCAGCGCGTTGTCGACGTGAGTGCCGAAAGATTGGCCGACCTGATAACGGTTGAAGAGCGGCGGGAAGACGTGCAGCGGCAGGGCGGCGGAAATGAAGAGCGGGCTCTGACCGAGAGCGGCGAGAATCATTTCGCCGAGCTGGCGCGCGGCAGGACTTCCCTCCGGGAGCTGTGCGTTGTCTTTAGCGCGGGCGGATTGGTGGCCAGCAGTGACGCGGCCATCGATCCACTCGGCAGCGTCGAGAATCTGGCGCGCTTGCGCCACTTGAGCTGAGTTCAGTACATCCGGAATGGTGAGGAGCATTGGTGTTTGCGTTGGCCCTCTAGAAGTGAAAGTTGAGACCGGCGAGCGCGGTGAACGCGGGTCCCGGAACGATGTGAGCAGGATGCGGCTCGTCGTAGTAGTAGCGATTCGCCAGGTTGTAGAGATTGAGCTGGAAGTCGATACGCTCAGTCAGCGGATGCGCAACCATGGCATTGAAAACCCAATAGCTGGGAATCTGCTTCACGAGTCCAGTGGTGGGATCGAGCGGCACGGTGGAACTGGCGGTGCGGCTGTCGACGAATTGTGATCCGCCGCCCACCGTGAAGCGCCAAGGCGCACGATAGGTCGTCCACAAATTGAAAGTGTTCTTCGGGACGTTAGCGAGTTGCGCGCCGACGGCCGCCGGGAAGAATTGCGACTCGGTCAGTTTGCCGTCGAGGTAGGCGTAGCTGGAGAGCACCTGCCACTTATCGGTGAGGCGTCCGGTGAGCGAAATCTGGAATCCGTTCACGCGCTGCCGACCGGCGAGGACTACGAGCAGCGGATTGGTGGGCGAAGTTTCACGCGCATTGTTTTTCACGGTCTGAAAGACCGAGCCGTTGACCGAGAGGCGTTTCGACGGGAAATCCCACTTGGTGCCCACTTCGAGAGTGCGGTTGTTTTCCGGCGGAAGATTGACCGTACCTGCCGAGAGCGAAAGCGTTTCGGCGGACGGATTGAAGGACGTGCCGTAGTCGAAGTAAATGCTGCTGTAGCCGACAGGTTTGTAAACGACCGCGGCGCGGTAAGTGGGCTTTTGATCCACGCGATCGAAATGTGCAGGAGCCGCGGTGGGCGAAGCGGAGCTGTAGTCGGTGTCAAAGTGGTCCCAGCGAACTCCACCGATCACATCGACGTGGCGCCCGAACTTCATGGTATCGACGACATAAGCGCCGAAACTGATAGACAACGCATTCACGTCGGAACTGACGGCCGGGGTGCCGCTGAATGGTTGATGCTCATCCGGATCCAACAGGCTTGTTCCGGGCACATTGCTCCAGGCAAAGCGCGTTGGGCTCGAGGTTTCGCGGCTGCCCTCCACGCCAGCGACCAGGGAATGTCTGATCGCTCCGGTATTGAACAGGAACGAAGCATCGAGCTGATCATCGAGGAACGTTTCCAGGCTGCTGACCGCGATCTGATTGCGAGTGATGTTGATATCGTCGAGCGGTGGATCCATGGTGGGGGTGCCGGCGATTTTGGCTTCAGTGATCTGCGCATTGCGGCGGTAGTGGCCGTAGCGGACCTGGTTGCGCAGACGGACGTTGTTATTGAAGTCGTGCTCGACCTCGGCGGTGGCGATGTCCACGTCGGTGCGAAGAAAATTGCCGTGCTTGAAGCCGTAGTAGTTGTGGCGGTCCACGGGAGCAGGGCCATTGAACAGCCACGGTATTCCGTAATCGGGCGTGTCGTCGGCCTGCTCGTGCATGTAGCTCAGCGTGATCCGCGTGGGAGTGCCGAGACCAAACGCGATTGACGGGGCGACACCGAAGCGACGGTTGGCAGCGATGTCGCGGCCGGCAACGCCAGCGTCGTTACCCATGAGATTGAAGCGGAAAGCGGTGTGCTGGCCGATGGGCTCATTAATATCGGCGGTGATCCGCTTGGTTGCGTCGCTACCAAAGACCAGACTTCCGCTGATCGACGGGCGGCCTAATGGGACCTTCGTCTCCTGATTTACAACGCCACCGGTTGAGCCGCGGCCGAATGTTACCGACGTGGGTCCCTGAAGGACGTCAATGTCTTCGTAGTTGAACGAGTCGCGATAGTAGCTGCCGAAATCGCGCATGCCGTCGAGGAAGATATCGTTGCGGGCGGTGAAGCCTCGGATAGTCAGGTTGTCGCCCTGGGCACCGCCTTCTCCAGCGGCCAAGCTGATACCGGCCACGTTACGCAGCGCGTCGCGCAGGGTGGTAGTGCCCTGGTCCTGCAATACCTGCTGCGGAATGACGCTGATGGTTTGCGGAGTCTCGGTCAACGTCTCGGTGAATTTCGGCGAGGCGATGACGTCGGTGGCATCGGCGCTGACTTCGACGGAAGTTGCCGTACCAGCCAGCTTGAGGGTGACTGCATTGTGCCCGGTGAACCGATAGGTGACGCCAGAGTCGCGCAATAAGCGCGCAAGGGCCTGCTCGTCGGTAAACAAGCCGTGGAGGCCGGGCGAAGCGAGGGAGCGGATGCCCTCATCGGTGAAGGTGATGCTGATGTGCGAGACCGCCTGGAAGGCAGCCATGGCCGAATCTATGGTGCCTGCGGGAATATCGAAGGGACGAACCGGAATCGGCGAGCTGGCAGTCTGGTATTGGCCGGTGTCGTCGGTGCCCGCATGTTGCTGCTGCCCCAAGGCTATCTTGGTGGCGCCAAGCGCCGTGTACGCGACCAGCGTACCCATCGCCGCCCAGCGGTAGGTTACTGGCCAATTTGATGCGGAGTTTTTGCGGGCAAGCTTCTTTTTATCGGAGTTACGGGGCGAGCGAGAGTGCTTGTTCGTCATTTCGAGGATCAATCCCCAGTAGTAAGTTCGATTCCCAGCCCTAGTTGCAAATTTCTTGCAACTACTGGCACGCCCTCAATATCCGCTTGTTGCAACTTAGTGTCAACAAGCCGGCACTAAAGAGCCTGTAAAGAGACGCCAGTCGCAGATATGCGACTAGAATGGTCGTATTTTGCATGGAATGGAAAGCGATTGTCAAATCCAGACTAATTTGGTCTGGGTTGCTACAGGCCCTTGGATTCGCGGAAGGCGCGAACGACGGCGGTGGAGTCGCGCTGGTTGGCATCGACTTCGGCGTTCAGGTGGCGCATTTCTTCTTCGGAGATCTTGCCGCTGAGTTCGCTGAGGGACTGGCGCAGTTGGGGGAACCGGGCGAGGGTGTCGCGCCGCACGATGGGTACGGCATCATAGGGCGGAAAGTACTGGCGGTCATCGGCCAGGCGGACTAGATGAAGCGCGTCGATCAGGCCGTCGGTGGAGTTGCCGGCGACGATGTCGACCTTTTTTTCGACGAGTGCGCGATAGATCAGGCCGAGATCCATAACTCTGGGCAGAGAAGCGAAGTGCAGGGCGTAACGTTCGCTCCAGCCGCGAAAACCGTCCGGGCGCTCAAGGAATTCGTAGCCCACGCCAACGCGCCAACGCGAAGCGACCGAGGCGAGATCGGAATTGTTGTGCAAATGGAGTTGCTGGGCATCGTCACCGCGGATGACCATGGCGAAGGTGTTCTCGAAGCCAAGGGGCTCGGTGACTTCGAGATTGAAGCGCTGCAAGTAGCCCTGCTTGACGCGCTGGTAGACATCGGCGGAATTGCTGGAAGTAGCTTCATTCAGCACGGCGGTCAACGCGGTGCCGGTGTACTCCACGTAGAGATCGAGATCGCCAGACTGAAGGGCTTTCTGGCACAGGAGCGTGCCGCCAAGATTGGTTTTGCGCTCGACGTGGACACCGGTGCGAGCTTCGATGTGTTGGGCGAGGAGTTCGGCGAGGACGACCTGCTCGGTGAAGAATTTGGAGCCGACGGTGATCTTGGGTTTCGCGGAGCGACAGCCGAAGCATTGAGTGAGCGAAAGGATGCAGAGCGGCAAAAGAGCATACAGGAGAGGGCGGCGCATCGGTTTGAATGTCTCACGACCGGCGAAAACAGCAAAATCTGGCGGTGAAGAAAATCAAACGACGGCGAGGCGACGCTCAAGCCAGCCGAGCAGGATGTCCGCAAGAATCGCCAGTAAGGCGGCGGGGATGGCGCCAGCTAAAATCACGGCATCGCTGACCATCGCTACACCGCGAAAGATGAAAGTGCCGAGGCCGCCGGCTCCGATGGCGGCGGCGATAGTGGCGACACCAATGGTGATGATGGTGGCGGTGCGGATTCCGGCAAGTATAAATGCCAGCGCGAGAGGAAACCGAACACGCCAGAGGATTTGCGAATTGGTCATGCCCATGGCTTCGGCAGCCTGCAGCACGGCGGGATCGATGCCGGTCAGACCGACGTAAGTGTTTCGCAAAATGGGCAGGAGCGCGTAGAGCACCAGCGCGAAGATCGCGGTGCGGCGGCCAATTCCGCCTATGAATGGAATCGGTATGAGAAAGCCGAAAAGAGCCAAGCTGGGGATGGTTTGGAAGACGCTGGCGAGGCCCAGCACGAAATTGCGCAGCGTGGTGCGATGGACCACGAGCATGCCTAGCGGCACGGCGATGGCGACGGCGATGAGCATCGCGATAAGCACGAGAGAAAGGTGCGCGAGGGTGGCCTCCAGAATCTCGGCGCGGTGCTCGACGAAAAAGATCCAGGGACTCAAGGCGTCGCTCCAGGAACCGGGACCAGCGAGGCCGCGAAGGCGCGCACTTCCGGTTGATCGATGTGAAGAAACTGCTCGGGTGCCGCAGTGGCGACAATCTGGCCGCCCTGCAGAAGCACGATGCGTGTTCCGAGGAGGAGTGCCTCGCGAACGTCATGAGTGACAAAAACGATGGTCTTGCCGAGACGCCGGGCCAGCGCGTTGAATTCGCGCTGCAATTCCGCGCGGGTAACCGGATCGAGAGCGCCGAAAGGCTCGTCCATCAGCAGGATGGGAGGATCGGCCGCCAGGGCTCGAGCCACGCCGACGCGCTGGCGCTGACCGCCGGACAACTCGTGCGGACGGCGCGTAGCGAATTCACGTGGATCCAGTCCTACGAGTTTCAGCATTTCTTCGATGCGGGCGGCGGTGCGCCCGGAATCCCAGTTCTCCAGAGTCGGGACGAGGGCAATGTTTTGTGCGACGGTGAAATGAGGGAAAAGACCGGCGTCCTGAATAACATATCCAATGCTGCGACGCAGGCGAATGGGATCCCACTCGGAGGTTGCGCGACCTTGAACAACGACCTGACCGGCTGTCGGAACGAGCAGCTTATTAATGAGCCTTAATAAGGTTGTCTTGCCGCTGCCGCTGCGACCCAGCAAGACCAGGGTCTCACCGCGAGAAACCTGCATCGAAATGGCATTTACGATGGGCCGCGGGCGGGATTCGGGAAGGATACTATCTATGCTGTATGTGACCTCGCGAAACTGAATGGTACTTTCGTTCTCGAGGGCGCTATCGGGGGCGGCTTTCGCATTCATTTCGATTGACAGCCTCATGCCAGCGAGTGAACATCATACTCGCTCTGCCTCCCGGCGCTGAATTTTGGCGCATCCTTCAGACGGACGCGGCATCCAAGTGAGGGGGAAATATCGCATGGGACTTTCGGGCAGTGCTGTCCGCATTCGTCACGACCTGCAGACGCGCTTGAACCAGGCGCGCCAGCGCACCGACGAAGTCTTCCAGATCGTTCGCGAAGAGGCCATGTACGACCGGCCGATCAACGAACGGCATCGGATCATTTTTTATACCGGGCATGTGGAGGCGTTTGACTGGAACCTGCTAGCCAACCGCGCGTTCGGGCTGCGTTCATTCCACCAGTCATTCGATAAACTTTTCGCATTTGGGATTGATCCTGTCGGCGGAGGCCTGCCAACCGATAAACCGTCCGATTGGCCGTCGCGCCAGGAAATCGAGCGCTACAATATGCGGCTTCGCCATGAACTGGACCGCGAGATCGCCCAAGCACTGGCGGAGCCGTCCGAGGGGCATCCGTTGCTGTTGCAGATGTTAGAGGTGGCCATCGAACACCGCCTGATGCACGCGGAAACGCTGGCATACATGCTGCACCAACTCCCGGCGGACCGAAAGATTCCAGCGAAGGATGAAGCGGTGTGGAAAACCCCGCGCGCGAAGTCGCATCTAGTCGACGTGCAGAGCGGCTACACGACGCTAGGCATGCGTCGCGAACAGGGCGACGAGTTCGGCTGGGACAATGAATTTGAGGCGCAAGAAGTCTTCGTGCCGGAATTCGCGATCGACAATTACAACGTCAAGAACCGCGATTTCCTGCTGTTTATGCAGGCAGGCGGCTACACGGACAAAACACAGTGGGATGCGGACGGGTGGGCCTGGCGGAAGCGGACCGGAGTTGACCATCCGACGTTCTGGAAACGCAACGGCAGCCTGTGGATGTATCGCACCATGTTCGGAGACATCCAGTTGCCGCTGGATTGGCCGGTGTATGTCAGTCATGCGGAAGCTTCCGCGTACGCGAAATGGCTGGGGCGCAAGTTACCCACTGAGGAACAATTCCACCGCGCCGCTCATGGCACTTCCGAAGAGCGCGTGGAGCGCACCTACCCGTGGGGGGATGAACCGCCCAGCGAGCGTTACGGCAATTTCGATTTCGCGCACTGGGACCCAAGCCCGGTGGGATCGTATCCACGCGGGGCCAGCGCCTTTGGGGTGCACGACATTGTGGGCAACGGCTGGGAATGGACGCGCACGATTTTCGGGCCTTTGCCCGGTTTTTCTCCAATGCCTTTTTATCCCGGCTACTCGGCGAATTTCTTTGATGGCAAGCACTATGTGATGAAAGGCGGCTCACCCCGCACAGCCGCTTGCATGCTGCGACCGTCGTTTCGCAACTGGTTCCAACCGCACTACCCGTTCGTTTACGCGACGTTCCGCTGCGTGGAAGACTAGAGCCAAGCTTTGGGAGCCGCCATGCTGACCTATACCCTTCCCTCGCGTCACGTGTCGGAGTTTGCGGCGTGCGTGCGCGAATGCCTCACGAAATCCCGGCAGCGGGAACTGCCTTCGAAATATTTATACGACGAAGTGGGCTCGGCGTTGTTTGAGACCATCTGCGTTTTGCCGGAGTACGGTTTGACACGAGCGGATGCGCGGCTGTTGCGCGATCATGCGCAGGAGATCGTGGACTTGCTGCCGTCGCCCATTCAGGTGGCGGAGCTTGGTAGCGGAAGCGGAAAGAAGACGCGATGGATTCTGGAGGCCTTGTCGCGGCGTCAGAGGACTTATTATTATCCCATTGAGATTTCCTCGTCGGCGTTGGCGGCTTGCGAAAAGGAACTTGGACAAATCGATTACGTAAGCGTGGTCGGCTACGAGAAACCTTACCTGGAGGGATTGCGCGCGGTAACGCAAAGACGCGAGGACGGCGAGCATCTGCTGGTGTTATTTCTAGGAAGCACGATTGGGAATTTCGACCGTGACGCGGCGGACGCGTTCTTGCGCGAAGTTCGCTCGATTCTGCAGGACGGCGACGCGCTGCTGCTGGGCACGGACCTGGAGAAAAACGTCGAGCAGCAAATATTGGCTTACGATGATCCCGCAGGCGTTACCGCGGCGTTCAACCTGAACATACTCGGGCGCATCAATCGCGAGCTGGGCGCGGACTTTGACCTGAAGCAGTTTCGCCACGAGGCGCGGTGGAACGAGATGGACCGACGCATTGAGATGCATCTGCGATCGCTACGCCGCCAGACGGTGAGCATTCCCAGCGCAGGCGTGCGGCTGATGCTCAACGAAGGGGAAACGATCTGGACCGAAAGCTCGCACAAATACCGGCCGGATGGTGTGATCGCGATGGCGGAGCGCACTGGATTCCGCATTGATGGGCAATGGATCGACCAGGAGTGGCCCTTCGCGCAGAATTTGCTGGTGGCCGAATAGACCCCAGCGGCCATGTAGGACGACGTCTTACGCGCCAGATAATGGTAGCCCTTGCCGCTACCCGCATTAAAAACCTTCGATACGCCAAACCAGGTGGGCCTTCCAGCTCTTTTGCGCGGATAAATCCGGATACCAGGCCGCCAAGATTTGCGACCCTTGATACACCCGTTCGAAGCCCTCTTCTGATTCAGAGACGGTTTCGATGGGCGCCACCCAGAAATGCCTCGCGGCGGGAGCATGAAGGGCGATGCGCACGCGCTGCCAGCCGTCTTCCATGCGCAAAGCTGGCCCGGGGATCGCGCCAGTGAAGCGCAAGTTGTGGGGCCCGCCTGGTGTTTCAAAAAAGCGATCCTCGGCGGCGGGCGCAAGCAGGTTGATAATGGATTCCAGGCCAATCGCCAGCGGCTTCTGGGGCGGGGCGCTGAATGCCAATTGCACTTCGCAGGCGATCTCGCAACCGTTAGGCGCCGGGCCGAAGGAAAAATTCTTGTTCACGGCGAGCCTTGCTTCCGGTTGGGTATCGCCTTGGCCCATCACTCCAAACGTGATTTCGCAGGTCAGTTCGGCGCCGGACGAGGAAGAATGCGCGACGTGGTAGACGCCGCCGCAGAATTCCTTGCCCTCGTGCAGTTCCAGAGCCTCGTAGTCGGCGTGAGTACGCGCGGGATCGAACAGATAGAGGCGAAATGCGTGGCGGGGCCAGTGGTCGTAGCGAAGAAATCGCTCCAGGCCGGCCTCTTTCACTTTGGTCTGCTCGTAAGCGGCCGCGGTTGATGTGGCTGGGCGATAGTTCGGATCCTTGAGCCGCTGGTGGTAGGGCTCTGGGCGTCGCAGGATGGAATTGATGAGCGTTGATTCGGTGCGGCGAAAATCCAGCGCGGCCAGCGTTGCTCCATCGGAGGGCTTGAGCAGCGCTTGATATTCGGGAGACGTAAATAGAAGCTCGTCGCGTCCGTCACCGTCGTAGTCGAGCGACTTCACGCGCGGCCCAAGAGATCCTGGGGTGTGGCGGTCGACAATCGTTTCGGCGCGGATCAAATTGCGCCACAGTTCGGTACGCAGATGTGGTGCATACAGACCGCCAAAGATTCCGTGCCAGTACGCGTCATTGCACTGTGCGCGTAGCAGCAAGTCGCGCGCTTTCTTCAATTCTTCGGCGGGTTTGGAGCCGGCGCGACGCCTGGGGGCGGCCGCAAGACGCCCAGCGACATGCAGCATTTTTTTGTGCAGCAGATGGGACTCCGCAGATTTGCGGAAAAATCCGCGCCAGGG
>DATNCJ010000050.1:0-39275 GCA_035607215.1 Candidatus Eiseniibacteriota bacterium | reverse complement strand
GGCGTCCCTGCCGTCTGCGACGTGGTCGCAGCAGAACACTCCCATTCCGCGGAAAGGAAACATCAAACAGTCGGTGTCGCGCTGGTGCTACCGCGACATTCCGCTGGACAAGCTGTGCGAATACTCGGCGCAGATCGGCTGCAAGGCCATCGACTTGCTGAAACAGGACGAGTGGGAAGTGCCGCGGCGCTACGGCCTGATCTGTGCGATGGGTTACGGCGGGGGCGGGGAACTGACGGACGCAATGAACCGTGTCGAGAACCACGCGAAGATTGAAGAGGGGTTGCGAAAGTCGATCCCGGTGGCGGCGAAAATGGGCGTGCCCAACGTGATTACGTTTTCGGGCAACCGCAAGGGCATGTCCGACGCAGAAGGCGTAAAGAACACCATCGCAGGCCTGAATCGCGTAAAGAAAATCGGCGAAGACAATGGCGTCAACATCTGCATCGAGCTGCTGAACAGCAAGATCGACCATCATGATTACATGTGCGATCACACCGCGTGGGGGCTTGAAGTGGTGCAGGCGGTAAATTCGCCGCGCGTGAAGCTGCTGTACGATATCTACCACATGCAGATCATGGAGGGCGACCTGGTCCGAACCATCCAGAAAAATATCGACTGGATCGCGCATTTCCATACCGGCGGCGTCCCGGGCCGGCACGAATTGGACGGCACGCAGGAAGTGCAGTGGGATGGCGTAATGCGCGGAATTGCCGCGACAAACTTCAAGGGTTACGTAGCGCACGAGTTTGTGCCCGCCAAGGATCCGCTCACCTCGCTGAAACAAGCCGTCGATTTGTGCGACGTCTAGGGCATTTTTCGCTGCCATCCGCGTGCTAACATCTCGCGCGATATGAAAAACCTTCAGCGTCTTTTGCTGTTCGCTGCAACTACGCTATTGGTGTGTTCTACGGCCGTGGCGCAAGAGCAAAAATTCGCGGAGCTCGGCGAGTTCAAGCTGGTCAGTGGAGAAGTGATCCGCGATTGCAGGATCGGCTATCGCACGTTCGGCAAATTGAATGCCGACAAGTCGAACGTCATTGTGTTTCCCACGTGGGCCGGCGGCACCACGGAAGAACTGAGCGGGGACGTGGGCCCCATGGGGATGGTCGACGATGCCGATTACTTCGTGATCTTGCTGGATGCGTTCGCGAATGGCGTGTCGTCGTCGCCCTCGAACAGCGCGAAGCAGCCGCACATGAAATTTCCGAAGATCACCGTGCGCGACATGGTCAACAGCCAGCATGAAGTGTTGACCAAGGTGTTGGGGATCTCGCACGTGAAGGCGGTGATGGGCGTGTCGATGGGCGGGATGCAGACCTTTCAGTGGATGGTGTCGTATCCCGATTTCATGGACAAGGCCATTCCGATCGTGGGCTCGCCGCACGTGGCGCCCTACGACGTGGTGTTGTGGCGAATCAACATTGACGCCATCGAGACGAATCCGGCCTGGAATCACGGGGACTACTCGGAGAATCCGTCGAAGCTGGTGGAGTCGGAGATCGGGGAACTGCTGCTGAATTCGCCGGCGCAGTACAACCGGACGCATACGCGCGCGCAGGCTCTGGAGAGCCTCGCCAAAGCGGCAGAGGCTCCGGGCAAGGATGCCAACAACAAGGTCCGGCAGTCCGAGGCCATGATGGCGCTGGACGTAGCCGACCAGTTCGACGGCTCGATGGAGAAGGCCGCCGCGGCAGTGAAGGCCGAGGTCTTTGTAATCGTGGCCAAACAGGATCATGTGGTGACTCCGCAACCCGCGATCGACTTTGCCCACCAAGTGGGGGCGACGCTGCTGGAGCTGGAATCGGACTGCGGGCACCTGGCGCCGTCGTGCGAGCAAGGGCAGGTGTTCGCTGCGGTGGCTGCTTTCCTGAAGCAATGATCCAAACCTGGGTCGACCCTGGGCTCGTACCTGGGGATCGTACTGGGCGTGCAGCGGTTGAACCGGTTTGGGGTATACCCGTCAATTTCGCAAGAGGCTGCAGGCAGTTGATCATAAAGGGGTTGCTTCATCTTTCGATATGATGAGTTGGGCAGAAAAGGAAGGAAGGGGAGCGGCCAGAAACGAGCGGGCAGGAACAGCGAGACAGCGGAGCAGACATGAAGCGACCTCGTCCCTCCGCAGAGCTAACCCTAAAGTACTATAACCGATGAGGCAACAAGAAGTCAAGGAAAATCGTGCCGAGAGTCAAGGCTGAGCGGGTGCCATAGTTTCGGGCCTGCGCTCAACAGCCGTTAGTGGGGCAGACGCCCGTGTAGAGGCTCGTGGTCAAAGGATAGGCTTGTGGGCAGCGATTGACGACCGCTAGAGAGTCGCTTTGCGGGCGCGTGGTTCGGGACCACAGCTGTAGTGGGTATCGACCTCGTTGGCCCAGGCAGCGTCGGAGAGATCGGGCCAATTGTCCTTGTCGAAGCCGGGGGCGTTCGCCAGCCGGTCTTTCTCGATATTGACGATGGCGCAGTGATCGGCCGGGCTGTAGGTGAGCGCTTCCCAGGGAATAGCGAAATGCTTGTCGCCCAGGCCGAGAACGCCACCAAAAGAGAGGATTGCGTAAGCGATCTGGTTATCTCGGCAATCGATCGCCACGTCTTCGATCTTGCCAAGATCTTCACGAGCGGCGTTCACAACGTTGGATCCGATGAGAGATTTCTTTAACGCCAAGATGTAGTTGCCTTTGGCGTGTGGATCGGCGAGGGACATGACACCTCCATGTTTCGATTCAGCAATACCTCGCCGGCTGGCAATTCGCCATGCAGCGTTTCATTCAGATTTTGGGGGAAATTGACAGTAGCAGCAGTCGCGCGGCGGCTATGGCCGGGCCTCGGAGAGGCGAGAGACGCCTACTTGGCGGGGATGGAGTAGTGCGATGCCAGGACGAGCCATTTGCCGTCGGCGTTGATCCAGGTGTCGGTCATACGGTCGTGGTATTCGTAGGGCTTGCCCTTGGTTTTGCCTTTTTCGTGGTACGCGCCGGTGACGATGGCGACATTGCCGCGCAGACGAACCCTTTGTTCCAATATTTCGGCAACGTCGACTTGGGTATTCGCGTCGCCGGAGTGCGCGATGTAGCCGGCCTTGCCGTAGGTGCTGCCGTCCTCCACGGTGATGATGAAGTCTTCGGCGAGCATTGAACTCATGGCGGCGACATCGCGTTGCCTGTAGGCGTCGCACCACGATTTTTCGAGCGCCGTGATTTTAGCAGTGGCGTCGGGCTTCTGTTCGGCGAAAGAGAGCATGGCCAGGCAGGTTGCGGCAAACAGACTGACCATAAGGACGCGGTTGAGGCGCATGTGGTGTTTGCTCCCTCGGACGGATTTGTGCTGATTGTTTCGCTGGCGGAGCGGGGGCTCAAGGGAAAGAATTCGTGAGTTGAGCAAAGAGCAACTGGCAGGGCGTTGTGGGCGCGGAATTTAACCCCGAAGCTTGGAAGGCGACACGTCGCGTAAACCCCTCGGGCAAGCGGGTACATTACTCGGTGCGGTGCGAAGAAAGCAGAGTGAGGGTCTGGGGTGACGGCGCTCTCGATCTTCTTAGCGTGAGGATCAAGCCGCAGTCCCTCCACTCCGCGGCCCGCGCTCAAAAGGCGAGCGCAGGAAAAAGCGGGCCGCTACGGTCGGGATGACACTTTTTTCTCTTTCGGTCGTTGGTGGTGCTGAAGTTGAAGCTAGACCCGCGCCCTTGAAAGCGACGCGTAGACGGCTCAGTGCAAGCGGTGCAGGCACTTGGCACCTGCCCATCGCCAGGCCTTGGCTTTGGGCGTCTGAGGGGTAGCTACTCCTGTGGGGCGTCCTCGATGGGAAGGGATTCGATTTCGGGGCCAGATTGGCCGGATTCCTTCTGGGCGGCCTTTTCGAGCTTGCGTTGTGCGCGCTTTTCTTCCTTGAGCTTGCGCTTGTCGTTGCGCTTCATTTCTTTCAGGCGCTTTTGAAAAGTCGTAGGCATAGCTTCTCCTTGAGAAAAATGGGCCAGCCAATCGGGCCCGTAGAACGAACGGTAAATCGAAGAGCGAACAGGCGCGAACTACCAGCGAGGCTCGCGAGGCTGGCGCGCGGATTCCCGGTAGTCTTCGTTGGAGAACCGGCCGCCGCCCTTTCCACGATCGCGTCCGCCGCCACCGCTACCTCCGAAGTTGCGCGGGCCACGTGGCGCTCCGCCAGCTTCGCGAGGCCGCGCTTCGTTCACCTTGAGATTGCGGCCGCCGGCTTCCTTGCCGTCGAGCCCGGCGATGGCTTTGGCAGCTTCGTCGTCATTGGGCATTTCGACGAAGGCAAAGCCGCGGGCGCGCCCGGTTTCGCGGTCCATGGCCAAATGCACGCGAGTGACCTGGCCGAAGGGCTCAAACAACGCCCTGAGATCGCTCTCCGAAGTCTGAAAATTCATGTTGCCGACAAAAAGGCTCTTCATCTTTCGTTCCTGATTTCTGCGAGTTACAAACTGCCGATACACGCGAGGACGCGTTGTTCCAGCAACTGTGTCGCATAAGCTTCGAATCGGCTGAAGTCGGTGGAGGGAGGGCAGCTAAAGCACGCCCTTCAGGGAGTCTCAGGCAATCCAACTGCGCAAATACTGCGCAGTGAGGTAAGAATAGCACAGGTTGATACGAATGGAATGGGTCAATCGAACCGGTCGATCGGCAATCTGGATGCACGCTCGGAGCGCGCGTGGAGAACGCGACACGGGAGCCGAGGAGAGGGCGGAGATGGTGGAGAGGCACCTATTGGACGCGGAGGCCCAGGACACGGGTTAGGGTTTGCTGGAGCTTGAGGAGTTCGCGTTCGCGTTCGTGTTCGGCGTGGGTGCGATCGGTGAGGGCTTCTTTCAGCAGGCGAAGATTGCGACGGAATTCGAGCTGCGCAAGAACCAAGCGGCTTAGAGCCTGCAGCGCCTCCTTTTGATCCTGAGTGATCTGACGCGGGGTTTGATCGATCACACACAGAGTGCCGAGAGCGTAGCCGTCTTCGTTGATCAGCGGCGCGCCGGCGTAAAAGCGGATGCGGGGCTCGGATAGCACCAGCGGATTGTCACGGAAACGTTCGTCCTGCAAGGTGTCCGGAACAACCATCACATCGGGCTGTTGAATGGCCACCGAGCAGAAGGCGACCTGTCGAGGCGTTTCGCTTACCGACAAGCCGATCTTGGACTTGAACCACTGGCGGTCTTCGTCCACGAGGGAGATGAGCGCGATGGGTGTCTTGCAGACGTAGGAGGCGAGAAGAGTGAGGTCGTCGAAGGCCTGTTCCGGTTCGGTGTCGAGGATCGCATACTTTTCCAGTGTGGCGACACGCGCGGCGTCAGAATCCGGTGCCTGCTTCGAGGCGGTCATCATAAGTCCTCCCATCGTTCGTGGGACGACCCAGAGGCGGGGTCTTCAATGGGGGGCATCATACTACGTCTTCGCCGGTGTGCAAGACTCGCGACCCGAGGACCTAAGAAATCGACCAATAGAAGAAGGGGCGCACCTAGTTGGCGGACGTATACTCTGCGACGGTCCAGGAGACGAGGATGAAGAGAGCGCAGCGAATCGGTAGCGTGGTCCTGTGGGTAATCGCGATGGCTGGCTCGGCGGCCGCGCAACAGACACAGCATCGTGACTGGGCTGCGGAACGCTGGAAGGCGCAGTGGATTGCCTGGCCGGAGGCGCCGCAACGGGACACCGGCATCTTTCATTTTCGCAAATCGATCGAAGTGCGCGAGCTTCCAGGGCAATTTGTGGTGCACGTGAGCGCCGACAATCGCTTCGTCTTGTTTGTGAACGGGGGGCGGGTGGGAGAAGGCCCGGCAAGCAGCGATCTGCCGCACTGGAAATACGAGACTTTCGATCTGCGTCCGTTTCTCAGGCAAGGGAGCAATGTGATCGCCGCAACGGTCTGGAACTTTGGAACACTGGCACCGGTGGCGCAGATGTTGTCGCGGGCGGGGTTTCTGTTGCAGGGCGACACTGCTGCCGAGGAAATGGCCAATACCGACCGGACCTGGCAAGTCGAAATCGAAGCAGGACACGAAGTCTCGCGCGCCGACTTCATGGTCCACCTGAAATCCTATTATGCCGGGCCGCCGGGAGAAATCATCGACGGGCGTAAATATGACTGGAACTGGAACACGGGTGTCATGGATTCACATGGCTGGAAAAATGCGGCCGAAATAGGACCGGGCGCGGCACGACCGTCCTCCGACACTCGCACCGTATGGATGCTGCAGCCCGATCCGCTGCCGCCGATGGAATTCGCCGACGCTCCTGTGGGCCGCCTGGTGTCTGCTACGGGAATCAGCGGAGGCGCCCCGTCAGGAATGACCTTTCGGGTGGCAGCGCACAGCAAAGCGTCGGTTATGCTGGACGCCGGTGCGCTGACCACGGCTTATCCCGAGTTGACGGTTACGGGCGGCGCCGGAGCGCATATCCGGCTGACGTATGCAGAAGCGTTGATTGATGAGCACGGGCAGAAAGCCAATCGGAACGAAACGCAGGGACGAGATATTCTCGGCGTTTACGACGAGTTCATTGCCGACGGTGGACGGCGCCGTATGTTCAGCCCGCTGATCTGGCGAACCTGGCGATACTTGCAGATCGATGTTGCCACTGGTGAGCAGGAAGTCACCATCGATCGTTTGGCAGCGCACTTTACGGCTTATCCGTTTAATGCTCGGGCGTCATTCACCTCCAGCGATGCGGACCTGGCCGAGATTTGGGAGGTCAGCTGGCGGACGGCGCGGCTGTGCGCCCATGAGACCTACATGGACACGCCGTATTACGAGCGGCTGCAGTACGTTGGCGACACGCGCATCCAGGCGCTGATCTCCTACGTGATGTCCGGCGATGACCGGCTAGCGCGGCAGGCTATCGATGCGATTGATAATTCAAGGATCGTCGACGGCATCACCACGAGCCGCTACCCCTCACAGCTTCCGCAGATCATTCCTACGTTTTCGCTGATGTGGGTGGGCATGGTGCGAGATTTTTCGATGTATCGCGATGATGACGCTTTCGTGCGCAGCCACTTGGCGGGGACGCGCACGGTGCTCGACTGGTTCATGGCGAGGCAGCGCGGGGATGGGCTGATTGGCAAGCTGACATGGTGGCCGTTCGTGGATTGGACCGCGGATTTCAAGGATGGCGTGCCGCCGGATGGCAGGGAAGGCGGATCGGCACCGATCACCTTGCAATTTATTGAAGCGCTGCGCGATGCAGCGGACCTGGAAACGCGTCTGGGCGATCCCGCTCGAGCAGCGGTCTACTCCGCGCGCGCGGAAAAGGCGGTAGACGCGATCCGAAAACTTTGCTGGGACGACAAGACCGGCCTGGTGGCGGATACGCCGGCGAAAGCGCATTTCAGCCAGCACGCCAATGCGCTGGCGATCTGGCTGGACGTGATTCCACGCGACCTGCACAAGGCGATGATGCGAAAGATCCTCGATGCCGATCCGGGCTCCGGCGGAGCGAATCCCACGAAGATGTCGGATGCCAGCTACTACTTTCGGTTTTACCTGGCGCGCGCGCTGGAACATGCCGGGATGGCCGACGCTTATCTCTCCACGTTGCATCCGTGGCGGCGCATGTTGCAGCTGGGGCTAACGACTTGGGCCGAGACGCCTGAGCCGACGCGATCAGATTCGCACGCCTGGAGCGCGCATCCGAACTACGATTTGCTGCGCCTGGTGGCTGGTGTTCGGCCTGCGGCGCCCGGATTCGCAGAGATGGTCATCGAGCCGCATCTGGGCGGGCTGAAAACACTCTCGGCCGCTATGCCGGTTCCGAAGGGCATTGTTCAAGTTTCCTATGCCGTCGAGTCCGACGGAGTGACCGCAACAATTACGCTGCCGCAGGGATTGCCTGGGAAATTGATTTGGAAGGCGCGGGATTTTCCGCTGCGTGCGGGTGAGCAGACGTTGCAGTTGCCTTGAGGGTCGTGGATTCCGCGGTTTCACAACCGCCTAGCTACAAACGCGCACAGGTAGCTTCTGAAAATGTGCTGAGGCCCTTCGAGGCTCAGGGTAAACAGGAGTGCCTGTGCTACTGGACCGCGGCGCGGGCATTGACTGCGGCGCCGATGATGCCGAGTTCGTCGCTCGTGGGGATGACCTCGAAGCGGCTGCCTTGCAGCGGGCTCATCTTCACCATTTCCTGAACGTTGCGATCGAGCATACCGATGTCGATGAATTTCGCATTGGTGCCGGTGATGTAGAAGTGGCCGGGTCCGTCCATGTGAATGCTGGTGGCGGTGGCAGCTGCCAGCGCGCGATGGCATAGCGCAACGAATTCCGCGCAGCGCGCGTCGCCCGAGGCGGCGTTGGCGAACACTTCTTCCGGCTCCATATCCAGAAAACGCAGGCGCATCGAACGGTGGCCGAGAATCCCTTCCAGGTGTCCGCGGCCTCCGCAACCGCAAAGCGTCTCCTTGGGATCGAGCGTCACTACGGAGTGGCCGCCTTCCCACACGCCTTCGCTCCAGGGATAGCGGCCGAAGCCGACGCCGTTGCCCAGCGTCCAGACGCGGATCAGTTTGTGAAGTTTGTCGCGAGACGCGGCGATGCCGGCGGCCATGGCGTCGGCATCGTTGAAGACGCGCACCGGCACGGAAGCGTCGCCCGGGGCAGCGGCAGACAGCACCGTCTGCAGGCGAAATCCCTTCACCTGATGAAGATTTGGAGAATCTTCAATCACGCCATTGCGAATGACGCCCGGAAAACCCAGGCCGATGGCCTCGATTTTCTGACCTCGCGTTACATCGGCAATTTGCTGTTTGATGCGCTCGCCGATGCTTTCCGCGGGCATGGAAAGCAGCGCGTCGGCCGAAGAGCCTTGCGCTGGGTAGATACTTGGAGGCGCAGCGAGCTTGTTGCCTTCCACCAGGCCGACCGCGATGTGTTCCATCACCAGCACGCCAACTGTCTTCGGCATCAGCGTTACCTCAGTTTGTTCAAGCCGTTAAAGGCGGCGGCTTTGTAACACTCCGCCAGCGTCGGATAGTTGAAGACCGCCTCGGCGAAATATTCGACCGTGCCCTTCAAGGCGAAGACGGCCTGGCCGATGTGCAGCAACTCGGAGGCCCCCTCACCGACGATGTGGATGCCGAGGATCAGCTTGGAGTCCGGGCAAAAGATCAGCTTCAGGCGTCCGGTAGTGTCGCCGCGAATCTGGCCGCGCGCGATTTCGCGGAAGAAGGAGATGCCTACTTCGTACGGCACGCCTTCTTCGGTGAGCTGCTCTTCGGTTTTGCCGATGAAGGAAATTTCCGGAATGGTATAGATGCCGTAGGGATAATTCGCGCGATTCGAATGAATCGGAATGTTGAAGGCGTTGGCGGCGGCGATGCGGCCCTGTTCCATCGAGACCGAGCCGAGGCTGGGGAATCCAATGACATCGCCAACCGCGTAGATGTGCGGCTGCTTGGTCTGGTAGTTCTCGTCCACGGGAATGCGGCCGCGGGAGTCGGCTTCGAGGCCGGCGGCGGCCAGATTTAGGTCATCCACATTGCCCTGGCGGCCCACGGCATAGAGAAGGGCGTCGCCGGTGACGCGTTTTTTGCTCTTGAGCACGGCGCTAACGGTGCCGGGAGTCTCCTCGACGCTTTCGACTTCTTCGTTGAGGCGCATGGTTACGCGGTGATCGCGGAGGTGATAGCACAGGGCTTCGACCATCTCAGCGTCGGCAAATTCCAGCAGGCGCGGGCGTTTTTCGATCAGCGTTACGCGCACGCCCAGCGTGGCGAACATGCAGGCGTACTCGACGCCAATGACGCCGCCGCCAACGACCAGCATGGTTTTCGGAATGACCGGCATGCCGAGAATCTGGTCGCTGTTGATGATGGTGCGGTTGTTGAAGGGAACCAGCGGTGAAATGGCTGGCTTCGTGCCGGTCGCAATGACCACATTGCTGGTTTCGTAGTCGGACTGATTGTTCGCGCCGATGACTCGCAGATGGGTGGGATCCACGAAACTGGCGACGCCGGTGATCACGTCAATGCCGTTGCGCGAGAGCTGCGCGCGGATCACATCGATCTCGGTCTTGATGACGTGCTGCGCGCGGAAGGAAAGATCAGCCATGCTGATGTTTTCCTTCACCCGATAATTCACGCCGTAAATATTCTGGTAATAGAAACCGGAGAGGTGCAGCACCGCTTCGCGAATGGTCTTGCTGGGAATCGTGCCGGTGTTGATGGCCACGCCGCCAACGACTTCCAGCCTTTCCACCAAGGCGACGTGCTTTCCGAATTTCGCCGCCTGGATGGCGGCGCGCTGGCCGGCGGGACCAGAGCCGATGACGATGAGGTCGTACGTTTCCATATCTTGGCGCGAGCAGGGCGCCCGAAATCACAAACCGATCAACCGCAGCGATGGAGCGGGCGGCAGTATAACACCGCGCTATTGTTTGGCGATGGGCTAGCGGGCGGCGCTTGAGCGGGTGGCTGCGCAATGAATCTTTGTCCGAATTCGGACAAGCGATCCCAGAAACGGTGCGGCCGGTTGGGGCGTGACATCCGCTTCTGTATACAACCTTCTCATTCAACGCGACTTATTCACGACCATTATCGGACAGCGATATGCTAATCGTTGTACGGGTTTTTCTCTCGACGAGGCTTACCTATGCACAGTTTCTGGCAAGACCTGCGGTATGCGGCGCGCACCCTTAGCAAGTCCCCCAGCTTCACGATCATTGCGGTGATCACGCTGGGCTTGGGTATGGCCGTCAACACCACAATATTTAGCGTCATCAACGGCCTGCTGCTTCGTCCGCTTCCCGTCCCACACGCCGAGCAAATTGTGGTACTCGCGCTGCAACAGGGCGGAATTCCCGGAAATCAGAAATTCTCGTATCCCGACTACGAAGACATCCGCAATCAGACCGATTCCTTCAGCGATGTCTTCGCGTTCCAGGCGACGCTGTCGCAATTCGTCGTCGACGGGAAAGGCGACCACGCTTTGCTGAGCCGCGTGAGCAACAATTACTTCTCCGCGCTGGGAATCCAGGCGGCGCTAGGGCGCCTGATCCTTCCCAGCGAGGGGCGCACCCCCGGGGCGGACTCGGTTGTTGTGCTGGGTTATTCGTACTGGCAGAAGCGCTTTGGCGGCGCCAAAGACCTGATCGGCAAGCAGGTCATGGTTGGGAATCGCCCCGCAACGATCATCGGCGTGGCCCCCAAAGATTTCCGCGGGACCTATTCGCTGGTGGACATGAATGGCTACTTTCCACTCAGCGCGCCGTTGGGCGGACAGGACGATCCCGATGTCGCCGTCAAGCGGATCTGGACCGATCGCAGCGACCGCAACATCACGGTATTAGCGCGCCTGAAGCCCGGCGTCCACCTCCGGCAGGCGCAGTCCGCGGTCAGCGTGGTGGCCCAGCGTGTTCAGGAACAGCACCCTGACATCGACAAGGCCCTTTCCTTCGTAGTCTATCCGGAAAAACTGGCTCGGCCCGAGCCCGATACCGACAACACCTTGCCGTTCGTGGCGGTAGCCTTCACGGTCTTGGCCGGTCTGGTGCTGCTGGTGGCGTGTTTTAACATCGCCAACGTATTGCTGGTGCGCGCCACGGTTCGCCAGCGGGAAATGGGCATCCGCGCCGCGCTGGGAGCGGGCCGAGGCCGCCTGATTCGCCAGCATCTCACCGAGAGCCTGCTGTTGGCTCTACTGGGTGGCGCAGTGGGGATGGTTCTGGCTTCCTGGGCCGCCGGATTCCTGAGCGCTTTGCCGCTAGGCACCGATTTGCCTATTAGTTTTGAAGTGCAGCCTGACGTGCGCGTGTACCTGTTCGCGCTAAGTGCCGTGCTGGTGACAGGCCTGGTCGTCGGCATCATCCCCGCGCTGCGAGTCGCGCGCAGCGACGTCAATGCGGTCCTCCGCGAAGGAGGGCGAAGCGCTTCCGATGGCAGTCGGCGCTACTTCGTTCGCAACGCGCTCGTCGTGGTGCAACTCGCCGGTTCGATGTTGCTGCTCATCGTCGCGGGTCTTTTCATGCGCAGCCTCAGCAAAGCACAGAGTGCCTATCTTGGCTTCAAGCCCGATCACGTCCTGAATCTATCGATGGATGTGCAGCAAGCCGGGCTGAGCCCGGCGCAAGGCAGGGAATTCTATCGGCAGCTGGATGACCGCATTTCGGCTTTGCCTGGAGTGGTGTCCACAGCACAGGCCTTCACCGTTCCCATGGGGGTTATCTCCGCCGACGGCCTGGTGATTCCGGACGGGCACGCTCCGGAAGCCGGCCAAAAGCCGCCCTCCGTCATGTTCAACCCCGTCTCTCCCGGCTACTTCAGAACTTTGCAGATCGCTCTGAAGGCCGGTCGCATTTTCACGCAGGCCGACGGCGAGAAAGCGCCTAAAGTGGCGGTCATCAATGAAACCATGGCCAAGAAACTCTGGCCCGACGAGTCAGCGGAAGGGAAGTTCTTCACCTTGAAACAGTCCAGCGGCGACAGCCATTTGCAGGTCGTAGGCATCGTCCAGAATAGCCGCTACAAGAGCGTAGTCGACGAGCCCGAGTCCTTTTTCTACGTTCCGATGGAGCAGATGTACATGGAATTCCGCACCGTCCACGTGCGAACTACCGTGCGTCCGGAGACGCTGGCGCCACACATCGAAGCGGAGATTCGCCGATTGGCGCCCGGGGTGTCGGCAACCCAGGTCCAGACCATGGGCGAAGCGCTGAATGGCCTCAATGGTTTCTTCTTCTTCCGCTTTGGCGCGCAGCTTTCTGGAACGATGGGGCTGCTTGGCCTGATCCTGGCGGTGGTGGGCGTTTACAGTGTGGTGTCATATGCGGCTTCGCAGCGCACCCATGAAATCGGCATCCGCATGGCGCTGGGCGCCGATCCGGCCGACATACTGAAGATGATGCTAGGCAGGAGCCTGGCGGTGATTGGAACCGGCGTGGCCGTTGGCTTGCTGGTGGCGCTGGGAGCCACGCGGACGATTGCGAGTCTGCTGGTTGGTATCAGCCCCAGTGATCCGCTTACGTTTGCCGCAGTGGTGTTGTTGCTGTCCACTGTCGCGCTGCTGGCGTGCTGGATTCCGGCGCGACGCGCGACTCGGGTGAGCCCGCTGGTCGCGCTCCGTTACGAATAACCGCACCGAACTGCGATTTGAGGGCGCACACTGCGTTCCACAATGGAACAGCTTGTGATGCTTAGTGAAAAGTTAGAATAGAGAGCGACAGCTTTGCTGCTGCGGCTTAGGGTTACCGGCGGCGCGTGGCTGTGGCGATGTTGCCGGTGAGAGTGAGAGCGAACAGCGCGACGATGGCGAAGGTGATTACGAAGATGATCATGTGGTCGGCTCCCTTGTTCACCCTAAGTCAGGGCATGCGTCGGGCCATCTACGGGCCCTTTCTAATCAAGCACTTAGCCAAGTACCAAGAAAGACTGTGTAGAGAAAATTAGGACACTTTGGAGGGATTCGGGGACAAATCTGCCGGTACTGGTACCAAAGGGGTATTAGCCGCTAGGACTGGGGTCTTAGCCTGTCGAAACAGGCCCCTGGTCATTCGTCCGGCTGCACTTTTCGAGGATGTTCTTCCTCACTGCGGATGCGAATCGAAGTTTGAGGCAAAGGCGCCCGGCCTCGAAAGGCGGTTCCGTCAGAGGCTGCATCGGAGATTTGAAGTTTGCCAGCCGTGCATCGCCTCACGCGAAAGCGCAGCTAGCTCTTACTCAGGCGGATCGATCCATCGCCGGTGTGTACCGTTAGGGACTGGCCCCCGCCGTTCATTTTCCCGTGGATTTCGGAGTTCTTGAAGGTGCCCTCGACGGTCAGGGGAATGCCCAGGCTGATGTGCCCATCGTTGGTGCTGGCGTCAATGTTGGCCTGCAGATCAGGGGGTAGAACGACGTCCACGCTGCCGTCACCCGTGCGGATCGACCAGCTGGAAGTGACCTTGGAGCCCGGCTGCAATTGCGCATTGATGCTGCCGTCCCCTGTCTTGATGTCCAGCCCGTCCAGGCGCCCCGAAATCGTGATGTGTCCATCGCCCGACGACGCATTGACGCGGCCATCCAAGTCCCGCGCCTCGACGCGGCCATCGCCTGTGTGCAAGTGAATCTCGCCCCTGGCGCCCTCTAGCGTGATGCTGCCGTCGCCGGTATCAACCTCGACGTCACCAGACACCGATTGCACGCGCACGGAACCGTCGCCGGTGTGAATCTTAACGCGGCCGCTCACGGGCTGCGTGTCCACCGACCCATCGCCGGTATCTACGTTCAGGTCGGCATCTTTGGGCATGCGCACTTCAATCTTCATCCTGCGCTCCTTGTTCCAGGTAAAGCCCCAGTGGCCGCTGACGCGCGCGGTGATTTGCACGCTGTCGCCGTCCTGGCGAGAGTCGATATGGAGAGTTCTGTTGATCTCGTAGCCTGCATAGAGGACGCGAAACTCGACCTGCTTGGATGCGCCCGTAAAGACCTGTACGGCGCCATCGTTGGTTCCCACTCGCACATTGGCACGGCCCGCGATGGAGTACGATTTGGTCCACTCCTCGGCGCGCACCACTGGAGTCGCCAAGGCTATGGCGATCAGGGCAGCCGAGGCCAGTGCGGCACGAGAGAATAGGATGCGATGGGTTGCCAGCTTCATGGACGTCAGCCTCCGTGTGCTGCCCTCGGGCGTCAAAACTTGGCCGTGATTGAGATTGGGCCGCCACGGTGCCGAGTCGCCGCCTCGTTCTGACCGTAGATACGGCGCTTCGGGTACGAATGTTCCCTGACTCAGGGAGCCTGCCTTCCTCGCAAACGCTGGGAGCCCGATCCCAATACACCAATATTACTGCCGCGCTTTGGCCGCCTGGGGCTTTTTAGCCGCCCCCGGTTTCGGCCGAAGCGCCGCCAGAAATTGGTCTACCGGGAGGGTATTGATGACGTCCGCCTTTTCCAGCCACCCGCGCCGGGCCATGGTTACACCATAGCGGATATAGGGCAGATGCAAGGTGTTGTGGGAGTCCGTGGAGATGACTACCTTCACGCCGCGCTCCTTGCACATACGAAGATATACATCGCGCAAATCGAGCCGCTCGGGGTAGGAGTTGCACTCCATAGCCACGCCATACTTGGCGCAGGCGTCCAATACCTTCTCCATGTCGTAGTCGAAGGATTCGCGGGCCAGCAGCCGGCGGCCAGTGGGGTGCCCAATGATTTGCGTATAGGGATTCTCGATGCAGCGGAGCATGCGGTCAGTCATGGCCGCGCGATCGAGCTGCATATAAGAGTGAATGGAGCAAACGACTACGTCGAGCTGCGCCAGAATCTCGTCGGAGTAATCTAGTTCGCCATCCTTCAGGATGTCGACTTCGGACCCCGCCAGTACGCGGATTCCGAGGCCGAGATCATTTGCGGCGCGCAGCTTCTTGATGTGGGCCGCGGCACGGCGCTCGTCCAGGCCGTTGGCGATGGTTACGGATTTGGAATGGTCGGTGATGGCGATGTATTCGTGGCCCAGGCCCAGCGCCGTTTCCGCCATCTCTTCGATGGAGTGCTTGCCGTCGCTGGCGGTAGTATGCATTTGCAGGTCGCCCTTGACGTCGGATCGTTCGATCAGCTTGGGCAGTTTGTGATTCTCGGCGGCAGCGATTTCTCCGGTGTTTTCGCGAATCTCAGGGGGGATATACTCCAGCTTGAGCTTCGCGTAGATTTCCTCCTCGGTCTTGCCGGCGACGCGCTTTTCGCCCTTCAGAGTGGCTAAAGCGTATTCGTTCAGGGTGTAGCCCATGTCGTTCGCCCGGCCGCGCAGGCTGACGTTATGCTCACGCGAGCCGGTGAAGTAGAGCAGGGCAGCACCGAAGCTGTTCTTATCCAGGAGTCGTACGTCCACCTGCAATCCATTGTCGAGCGTGAAGCTCACCTTGTTCTCGCCCTTGGCCAGCACCTGATCGATGCGGGGATATTTCAGGATATGGTCGGCCAGCGCGTCGACATGCTTCTGTGCGGTGTACCCGTCCGCTAAGGTCAGCAGCAAGTCCAGATCGCCGACGGTTTCTTTTGCCCGCCGCAGCGAGCCCGCCGGTGTAGCCGAGCCAACTGCCTTGGGATACTTCTCGATGTGCGCGATGATCGCAGCGGCGGCGGCTTCGGCGGTGTCCAGGCGGAAGCGCCCCGTCGACCGTTTATGGGTCTCCACGGCCTTCAGGATGTTCTGCTCGCTCTTTTCACCGAAGCCCGGCAGGTCGCGCAGTTTGCCCTCTCGGGCCAGCTTTTCGACATCGGCTACCGTCGCGGCCTGAAAATTGGACCACAGGAAGGCCACCTTCTTGGGTCCGAGCGACTGCAAATTCATGATATCCAGCAAGGTAGCGGGGAATTTCTTCAACAACCTCTTCCGCAGGCTGTAGTCGCCGGTCTTGATGATCTCGTCGATGTGCTCGGCCATGCGCTCGCCGATGCCCGGCAATTCCTCGAGCTTGCCAGGCTCGCTGGCCAGCTGTTCGATGGATTCGTGCATGCCGGCGATCAACTCAGCGGCCTTTTCGTAGCTGCGATATCTGCCGATGATGGCCCCATCAATCTGTAGCAATTCCGCCGTCTCCCGCAGGACGCGGGCAATGGTTTTGTTGTCCATGGCCGGGATTATACGCCGGAAATAAAAAACGCCGGCAGAGGGGGCTCTCTGCCGGCGGTATGAGTGCAGGTGATTCGTCAGCTTGCCTTTTGCACGTTAGCAGCTTGCGGTCCCTTCGGACCCTGGACGATTTCAAACTCGACCAGATCTCCTTCCTGCAAGGTGCGATACCCGTCGCCAACGATTGCGGAGTAGTGAACGAATACATCCGGGCCGTCATCACGCCCGATGAAACCGTAGCCCTTCGAATTATTGAACCATTTGATAGTTCCTCGCACCGCGATTGCCCTCCAATTGCTGCCACTAAGATTTACCGACCAACGGTCGCGGAAGTGACTACACCCGTAGCCAACCACGAACGTGAATTGCGCGGAGTGTAACAGAACGTAACAACCAGTCAATAGACGAAAAACGGCGGTTGGAAAGACCAAGATAGTTCGATAAACGCACTTGAATCGATTTTTGAGTGGTTATTTCGCATTTTGCCGCCACCTCGTTGTTGCGAAAAAGTGACAACCGTTCGCAGCTCATCCGGCAAATCTGCAGGGTTCACTCCTCTATTTACTTTCCTACTTGTCAAACGAAATCGGCCGCAAGATTTGGAACAGGTTGTTGTAGTCGTCGGTCCACAGCCGCAGCTTTGGCGGCACGACGATGGTCTCCATAAATGTCGACGTTTCCAGCTCCTCAATGAAACGTTTGTTTCGCGTGACCAAAACCCAGTCCGAGGCGTCGATCAGCTTGCGCCGGTCGTCATCGTTGCTCACCCAGCTCGCGGAATATCCGGCGTCGTCGGCCAGCAGTTTCACCACTGGCTCGAGATTAAGGTAGGTGTTGGAGGTATGGATCGCGAGCACACCGTCAGGTTTCAGATGGTGAAGGTACAACGCGAACGCTTCCCTGGTCAGCAGATGCACCGGAATGGCGTCGCCAGAAAACGCATCGACAGCGAGGACATCAAAGTTCTGCGGCTGCTCCCGTTCCAATGAGAGTCGCGCGTCGCCCATCACAATGTCGGTTTTAGCCGGTGTGTCGCGAAGGTACGTGAACGAACTGGTCGCCAGTTTGCGGATGAGGGGGTTGATATCGTAGAAGCGAAGGTAATCGGCCGATTTCCCGTACGCCGCAATGGTGCCGGCGCCCAGCCCGATCACGCCAACGCGCGTGGGCGCGCCCGCGAAATAATCCAGCGCAATTCCGACACCCGATTTCTGCCCGTAGTAAGTAGTTGGCGCCTGGCTCTGCGGCGGATTTTGAAATTGCGCTCCATGCTCAATGATGCCGTTATAGAGCGTGTGGTACGGCTGCTTGAGCCAGTCGTAAAACAGCTTGACGCGCACCGGTCCGTAGAAATTGCGCTCCGCGAAGACGACATCTTTGCGATAGGTGTGCACGTTGTGGCCCAGCACAACAATCATGGCGATCGTGCCGCCGATCCATGCCGCACGCGTCAGCCAGCCTTCCGGCCACAACACCGCTACAAGCGCCGCGGTGAAGGTCACCGCGAGTGGTAACTCGTAGACTCCCGCGAACAGGTGCGGCGCCAGCAGCCCGACGAAGATCGCACCCAACGCACCGCCCAGCGAAATCATCAGGTAGAACGAGGTGAGATAACGCGGAGCCGGGCGGCGCCTGGCGAGCTCACCGTGACAGAACAAACAGCACACGAACAGATCCGTAGAAAATAACGGCACGCTGATCTGCAGCGATTTCGTGAAAGAAGGATCGTACAGCGCGGAACCCAGGCTGCCGATGACGACCGCCAGCAACCGTACGATCAGCCAACGCCAGTACAGGCTTGGCCGGTTAAATGCCATTGCGAACGTGAGCAGGTAGAGCCCCAGCGGAACAACCCACAGTAATGGAATCGGCGCGACGTTTTCGGTCAGGTGATTGGTGATCGAGAGCAAGAGCATCGAGCCGCATGCCGACAGACCGAGCCACAACAGTTTGTCACGCAGTGCGGGAGCCGCTGTTGGCTGCGTTGAGGCGGCCGCTTCCGTCGGCGCCTGTTTGCTGGAACCTCGGCGCGAAATCCAGGCGGCGGAAGCGCACATCAGGACAAACAGAACGAATAGCGCGGACCAAAGCAGCGCTTGCTGGTGCGAAGAAATATGCGGCTCTACCCAGAATGGAAAACTCAGCAGGGCCAGCAGCGACGCGAAGTTGGAAAGCGCGAACAGGTGGTAGGGCTCGACCGCGGGACGCAATCGCGCATGCCACGCTTGCACCAACGGACTCGTGGCGCTCAGCAACACGAACGGCAACCCAATGGAAACCGTCAGCAAGCCCAGAATGCGCCACGCGGGATCACTCGCCGATGAGGGCCGCCAACTGGCATGGGCCGTGATCGGCAAAAACGCGAGACCAGCCGCCAGCAGGCCGATGTGCAAAAACGATTGTTGCCGCGGAGCGAGGCGCCTGGCCACAATGTCGGCGTACAAGTAGCCCAGCAGCAGCGCGGACTGAAAAAAAACCAGGCAGGTGGCCCAGACGGCCGCCGAGCCGCCAAACCACGGGAGAATAAGCTTCGCGAACAGCGGCTCCAGCAGGAAAAGCAGGAACGCGCCGAGAAATACGGTCGCAGGCAGCAACACCGCAGGCCAGCTGCCCGGCGCCGCGGCGCTCGCGTTGCTCTTCGTCCAGTCCTCAAGCTGCTCTTCGGCAGGAGCCACGCTATTCGCTGTGCCTCAGATTCCACTCTGTGAGCTCATTGCTCCGACCTTTGAGCTCGGTCTTGAATTTTTCTTGTGTCTGCGCCGCTCATGCCAGAAAACGCAGATAATACAGAATCCCCGCAATCGATTTCGCGTCGTGCAGCTTCCCGCGGCGAACCATGCTGTCCAGCTCCTTGCGCGCGAAGGCCTTCACAGTAATCTTCTCGTCTTCTTCGGGCTCAGCTTTCCCGGGAATGACTCCTTCGGCCAACAGGACGTACATGCGCTCCTCAAGGAATCCCGGCGTTGGAAAAACATCCAGAAAGATTCGGAAGCGCCTGGCTCGGTATCCGGTTTCTTCGATCAACTCGCGCGCCGCCGCCTCGCGCGGGGTTTCACCTGCATCCATTCGCCCGGCGACCAATTCCCACAAAAACTGCCGCGTGGCATGCCGGTACTGTCGAATCAAAACGATGCGCCCGTCCGGCAGCACCGGCAGCACCACCACAGATCCCGGATGAGTGATGACCTCGCGCGTCGCCCGCACACCCGTCGGCTCGATGACTTCGTCGCGCCGAACGCCAAACACCGGGCCTTCGTAAATCATCTTGCTCTTCAAGACCCGCGCTTTGCCGTGGGCTTTCTCAGTTTTCTGCCGCTTCGCCATGGATGCCCTCGCGTTCCTTCCGGCGCCATCTTAGCAGGCGCCTCGCCTTGCTCAAAAAGGGCGATGGATTGCTTGCTTGCCGCACGGCCCCTATACTTGTTGCTGTCGAACGCCAATTCTTGAGGCAATTCAGGGGAAACGCGCGGCTCAAACGCGATGTCCATCACCACCATCATTGTCGATGACGAAAAGCCCGCTCGCGACGAGCTCGCCTTCCTGCTGAAGGGTTTCCCCGAGATCAGCGTTATCGGGCAAGGGAAGAACGGCGTCGAAGCCGTGGCCCTGATCAAGGAGCACTCCCCCGACCTCGTGTTCCTCGACGTCCAGATGCCCGGCCTCGACGGCTTCGGGGTACTGAAGAAGCTGGTCGAGCGCAAAGTCAAAGTCCCGCACGTGGTCTTCGCCACCGCTTTCGATCATTACGCCGTGCAAGCCTTCGACGTGAACGCCGTCGATTACGTCCTCAAGCCCTTCGACAAAGCGCGCATCGCCAAAGCCATACAGCGCGCCCGTAAAGAGATGGACACGCAGACCACCACCACCACCGATCGTCTCGAGCAACTCGTCAATCAACTCGGCGCCACCAAACAAGCCGGTCAGCCGGTCAAGATATTGGTAAGGTCTCAGCAGCGCCTGTTGCTCGTCGATGCCGAAGACCTGGTCTTCGCGTCCATCGAAGATGGGTTGATCACCGTCGTCGCGCGCGACGCCGAAGGCACCTCCAACTACCGCACACTCGAAGAGCTGCACGCGGCACTCGACTCCGACACTTTCTGGCGCCCGCACCGCTCGCACCTGGTCAACATCCACCACATCAAGGAAGTCGTCCCCTGGTTCAAATCCAGCTACATGCTGAAAATGAGCGACAAAAAACAAACCGAGATCCCCGTCAGCCGCGTGCAAACCAAACGCCTGCGCGAGCTGTTCAAGTTGTAGGAGGAACTACACCACTCGCATTCGTCGCCCTCAACGGAAATTGCTGATCAGCACTGCGTCGCTGCGCACCTCGCCGTGGGCAATGTAGAGCCACTTTCCGTCCGGTGACCAGCTGAAGTCCCCGCTCCGGCCCGATGGAAACTTGGTAAGTTGTCGCGGCTTTCCGCCTGACAGCGGCTGTTTAACCAATTGAAAGGTGTCATTACAGACCGCGTAATGCACGATGCAGGAGCCATCTGGTGACCACCTGAAGATACCCGTCACATCCGGAAATGTTTCAGTGGGCGGGCCGCCGTCAGCTGGAATCACCACTAGCTTCGAATGAGCCGCGTTCTCTCCCTCCAGATAAGGAAACGCGAGAAACTTCCCGTCCGGTGAAACGGCGATTACTCCGATCAGCGCCTTGCCCGGTACGCGCGCGACCTCCACTGCGGCACCGCCTTCAATCGGCACGCGCAGGAGGCGCTGCGGACGAGCGATCCAATCTGCGTAATACACATAATCTCCACTCGATGAACAGTAGGGGGACCACAATCCACCCGTCGTCACTGTCCGCGGATTCAGGCCGTCCATGTCGGTCCGGATCAAGGAGGTCTTTTGGTTGTGCGTCGTCAGGAAAATCACATAGGTGCCTAAACGCGAAACAAAACCGATACCGATACCTCTGAGGTTACTGAAGAGAGTGCGCTGGGATCCGTCCGTGTTCATAGTCCAGAGTTCGCCATCTGGATTTCCAGATTCGTGGATGAGCACGCGCCCGTTCGATAGAAGCGTCGCACGATCGATATCCTGAGATTTTGCCGGTAAAACACTGCGCTTCCATTGATCGGCGTCTTTTCGCTCCCGTCTTTCGTGATAGCATCGTGTGTACTTCGCTACCAACGACACGATGGATTTTTCGCTCAACGACCACCAAAAACTGATTCGCGACACCGTCCGCCAGTTCATGGAAAACGAAGTGCGCCACTCGGTGCGCCAGCGCGACCGCGAAGGCCGCTATCCCGCGGCGGAAGTCAAGAAACTCGCCGAACTCGGCTGTTGCGGCATGCTCGTTCCCGAAGAGTGGGGCGGCCCCGGCCTGGACACCGTTTCCTATGTGCTCATGCTGGAAGAGGTTGCGCGCGTCGATGCTGCCATGGCGACGTCGCTCAGCGTGACCAATTCCGCGGTGCAGGCGCCGCTGCTGGCTTTTGGCAACGACGCACAGAAGAAAAAATATCTGCGCCGCATGGCTAGCGGTGAAATCCTGGGATCCTTCTGCCTCACCGAGCCGCAAGCCGGCTCCGACGCCGCCGGAATTCAAGCCCGCGCTGTTCAATCCGAAAATGTAGGCGCCGGGCTTAAGCCCGGCGAACCGATCCTGGGTTCCTATTGCCTCAATGGCACGAAAACCTGGGTTTCGAACGGCAGCGTCGCCGGCGTTTTCCTCATCTTCGCAAAAACCGATCCGAACGCCGGCGGCAAAGGCCTGAGTGCTTTTCTCGTCGAACCCGGCTTCAAGGGCTTCCGCGTAGGCCGCCACGAAGAGAAAATGGGGCAGCACTGCTCGCCATCGGTCGAAATCATCCTGAACGATTGTGAAGTGCCGGCGGAGAATCGCCTCGGCGAAGAAGGCCAGGGGCTGAAAATCGCGCTGGGTGCGCTGGACGGTGGCCGCATCGGGATCGCCGCGCAAGCCGTCGGCCTGGCGCAAGGCGCGCTCGACGAATCGATCAAATACGCCAAGCAGCGCCGCGCCTTCGGCAAAACGATTGGCGAGTTCCAGGCGATCCAATGGATGATCGCGGACATGCAGACCGAAATCGAAGCGGCTCGCGCGTTGGTGCATTACGCGGCGTGGCTGAAAGATTCCGGCGGACGCATGGGCGCGTCGGCGTCAAAGGCGAAACTGTACGCCAGCGAAATGGTGAATCGCGTCGTCGCCAAAGCCGTGCAAATCCACGGCAGCGTCGGCTACTCGCGCGAAACCGACGTAGAGCGCATGTACCGCGACGCCCGCGTCATCACCATCTACGAGGGTACCAGCGAAGTGCAGCGCATGATCATCGCCCGCGACTTAGGTTTGTAGTAGCAGGCACTCCTGCCTGTGCACGGTGTAATCGTCACCGGAAACATAGCAACGGGCGGCGATCGAAATTGTAGTGGCCGGTTCTTCAGACCGGTGCTTTTCTGATCCAGAGAGGACCACGGATTGCCCGAAGCCTTGTCAAAGAAAAGACGCGTAGTCAGCGGCATGCGCCCCACCGGCCGCCTGCACATCGGCCACTATTTCGGCGCGCTGCAAAACTGGGTCCGCCTGCAGAACGACCCCGAATACGACTGCTTCTACTTCATCGCCGACTGGCACGCGCTCACCAGCGACTACGCCGACACCTCGCAGGTCGCGCAGAACACCATCGAAATCGTCACCGACTATCTCGCCGCAGGCCTCGATCCGCACAAATCGGTGATCTTCCAGCAATCTCTGATCCCAGAACACGCCGAGCTGCACCTGCTGCTCTCGATGGTCACGCCACTAAGCTGGCTAGAGCGCGTCCCCACGTACAAAGAAGCCTTCGAAAACGTAAAGGACAAAGACCTGCACACCTACGGCTTCCTCGGGTATCCGTGCCTGCAAACCGCCGACATCGTGATCTATTCGAAGGAAGGCATCCCCCTCTTGGTCCCCGTCGGCGAAGACCAAGTATCCCACGTCGAGCTGAGTCGGGAGATCGTTCGGCGCTTCAACGCCTTTTTTGGACTTCAAATAGACCTCGAAGGGATACGGAACAACAGCCTTGTCCTGACGAGACTCAGGAAGCTTTTTCCATCCTTGCTGGGGGCTTCTGACGACGAAATTCTCGAGGCGTATAGGCGCAACTGCAAAGGCTCGGCGTTGGCGTCAGGAATTCGCAACTTTCTGGAACAGATGGACCAATCTATCGAATATTTCTCCTACGAAGAAAAGCTACAAGAACCGCAGGTGATGCTCACTAAAACGCCGCGCGTCCCCGGTCTCGACGGCCGCAAGATGTCGAAAAGCTACGGCAACGCCATCACCCTCGGCGAATCCGACGACGACATTCGCAAAAGGACCAAGGTCATGGTCACCGACCCCGCCCGTAAACGGCGCACAGACCCTGGAAATCCGGACGTGTGTCCCGTCTACGATTGGCATAAACTATTTTCGCCCAGGGAAACATTGGATTGGGCCGCGCAGGGCTGCCGCACCGCCGGCATCGGCTGCATCGAGTGCAAAGCGAAAATGGCCGACCACCTCATCACGTGGATCGCGCCGATTCGCGAACGCCGCCTCGAATACGAGAAGCATCCCGCGCGGGTGCTCGAAGTGATCGATGCAGGCTCGAAACGCGCCCGCGTCGAAGCGCAAGAAACGATGACGCGAGTTCGCGAAGCAGTCTTCGGCTGGCAAAAGAAGCGTGGCGCGATCTCGGGTAAAGGCACTTCTGCTGGTTGAGGCAGAGTTTTTCATTGCTGGCGTGCAGGCAAGTTGTCATCCTGAGCACATCCGACGAGGATGCGCGAAGTATCCAACTGATTGAGCGCCTCGGCTGAAGCAAGCGTTCAGGTCCTTCGGCTATCCTCGTCGGATAGCCTCAGAATGACAAGGGCCGCTTGGACGGATCGACACATTCGCGTGTACACGGACCACGGATCACGATTCACGGATTCACGAGGTTTCATGGCGACGCCGTACAAAATCAACATCCCGCTCTATGAGGGTCCTCTCGACCTGTTATTGGACCTCATAAAAAAGCAGGAGATGAGCATTCACGATATTCAGATTGCGAAGATCACCTCGCAATATCTCGATTACCTGCACAAGCTCGAAGAATTGAACGTCGACGTGTCCGCCGACTTCATCTACATGGCCGCGACGCTGATTTACATCAAGTCGAAGATGTTGCTTCCGCCCGATCCGCTGGCCTCACCCGAGGAGCACGCCGTCGACCCGCGCGCGGACCTCGTGCAGCGCCTAGTCGAGCACGAGAAATTCAAGAACGCCGCGCAACTCCTATACCAGAAGCAGCATATCGAAGAAAACGTCTGGTCCAAGCCCGATAAATCGCTGTACAACGACGAAGGCACGGAAAGCGACCTGGTCGTCTCGCTCGTCGATCTCGTCAAAGTCTTTCAGCAGGTTCTTGAGCGGCGCAAGGAAGTTGCACGCATCGACCTGCAGCACGAACAATTCACCGTCGCGCAGATGATGGCGCAGCTCCGCGCCCAGATCGTCGCCAGTGAAGACAACACCGTGAACCTGGCGCACTTCTTCGAGGCCTGCCCCTCGCGCCACGCCATGATCGTCGCGTTTCTCGCCGTCCTTGAAATGGTGAAAATGCAAGCGGTCGCGCTCGCCCAGGAAAAACAGTTTGGCGAAATCGTAGTGAAGAAAGGCAAGGCTTTCGACGCCGTCTTTGACGAAAACGGCGTGATGCGCCAAGTCGATGAGGAGTATAAATAGACTGCGCCTATGACCAACGAAGAACGCAAAGCGGCACTGGAAGCGATCATCTACGCAGCCGATGACCCGGCCACTATCGAACAGCTAGCCGAAGCCCTCGGCGAAGAAAAGCTAGCCGTCCAGTCTTCGCTCGACGAACTGGTGGCCAGCTACGCCGCCGATGATCGTGGCGTCGAAGTGCGCGCCGTCGCCGGCGGCTACAAGATGTACACCAAGCCGCAGCACCACGACCTGGTGCGCCGCTTCATCAAGAGCCTGCGTCCGCCGCTGCGCCTGACCATGCCCGCGCTGGAAACGCTCGCGGTCATCGCCTACAAGCAACCGGTCACGGCCCCCGAGATACAGGAGATCCGCGGCGTCAACACCTCCGGGGTGATCAAGACGTTGCTCGACAAGCGGCTGATCACCACCGCCGGCCGCAAAGAAGTAATCGGCCGTCCCATCCTTTACCGGACCTCCAAGGATTTCCTCATGCGTTTTGGCCTCAGCGATCTGCAAGAGCTTCCCAGTCTCAAAGAATTCGAAGCCCTCGCTCGCGAAGCCCTCGGCAGCGACGAAGGACTCGCGCCCTCGGAGTCCGGCGACGAAAGCGTGCTCGACTCGCTTCCACGACCCGAAGCAACGACGGCAGAGACGAGATCCGAAGCCAACGCGGAAGCATCCCACGCGATCGCCGAGCAAAGCATTCCAGGCAATCACGACGGCGACGCAACCGTCGCATCAGCCTTGGACTCCGAGAACGTTCCGTACATCGCCGTGCCATCTGCCAATCGCGCAAATTCCGAACAAACATCGCTCAACTCGCACATCGAGTCGTCGCCGGAACCGCAAGAGCAAACCGATGCCGACGACGGCGCATCGCAGGCCCACAAAGCGGTAGCCGGAGAATAATCGCCGGCCATCCGACCGCCCCGACCCGCAACCATGCAGGAACGCCTACAAAAAATTATCGCCCGTGCAGGAATCGCCTCGCGCCGCCACGCCGAGCAGCTGATTCTCAGCGGTCAGGTGCGCGTCAACGGCGAAATCGTCACCGAACTGGGCACCAAGGCCGACCCCACTGTCGATCGCATCGAAGCCGCCGGCCGCACCGTAAAAGAAACTGCGCGCGCGGTCTACCTCGCGCTCAACAAGCCCGCCGAAATCGTCGCCGCCATGGCCGACCCCGAAGGCCGCAAGACGCTTCAAAGCTGCCTCCGCGGATTCCCCGAGCGCGTCTACCCGGTCGGCAACCTCGAATACGCCGCGTCCGGACTGATTCTGCTCACCAACGACGGCGACCTGGCCGCCGAGCTGCTCAAAAACTGGCAACACCTCGAGCAGACGTATCACGTGAAAGTGAAAGGCATGCTCACGCTCCACGACCTTGCGCGCCTCGGCCAGGAAGCCGGCGTGCACATGAAAACGCTGCGCCAACCCGGTGCGACCCGCGGCGGCCGCGTCGCCAACTATTGGTATGAAGTCCGCATGCGCGACACAAAAAAAGAAGCGCTCCGCCGCGTCATGTTCAAAGACCATCACCCCGTCGAAAAATGGATTCGCGTCGCGCTCGGCCCGCTCACGCTCGAAGGAATTCCGCGCGGCCGCTATCGCCTGCTCGAGCACGCGCAGATCGACGCCCTGCGCAAATCCGCGACACCCATGGCGCGCAGCCTGCCGACGCGAAAAGGAAAGAGCGCCGCGCAACGCGCCTCGTGATGGTCGTGTGAGGGTTTATGTAGCAGCGGCTTTCCGAAGCCTCGCAGGTTCGATGCAATCGGCGAGGTACAGCACCCTTCGAAACTCAGGGCAAGCAGAAGGTCTAAGGCCACGGGATTGCCGCTCGAAGGCAGCCGCCACATAGCTTCCAATGCCGCACGAACGCTTACAAAAAATTCTCGCTGCCTCCGGCGTAGCCTCGCGCCGCAAAAGTGAAGAGCTGATCACTGCCGGCCGTGTCACCGTCAACGGCCAAGTCGTCACCGAGCTCGGCAGAAAAGCCGACGCTGCCATCGACAAGATTTCCGTCGATGGAAAGCCTCTGCGGCGCGAACAGTTCCTCTACTTCCTGCTCCACAAACCCAAAGGCTACGTCACCACCGCCAGCGATCCCGAAGGGCGCCCCACTGTCCTCGACCTCATGCGCAATATTCCCGAGCGCATCTACCCGGTAGGCCGCCTCGACTACGCCAGCGAAGGCCTCCTCCTGATGACCAACGACGGCGCGCTCGCACAAAAACTCACCAAAGCCGGCGAGCACATTCCCAAAACCTATCTCGTCAAAATCAGCGGCAAGCCCACCGAGCCGGCGCTCGCTCGCCTGCGTGCCGGAATCACCCTCCCGCTCGACGACGGCCGCCGCGTAAAAACGTCGCCCGCGAAAATCCGCCTCGCCGAGGATGCTCCCAATCCCTGGTATGAAGTCATCCTCATCGAAGGCCGTAATCGCCAGATCCGCCGCATGTTCGACGCCATCGGCCACCAAGTGGAAAAAATCAAGCGCACGAAACTCGGACCTCTCACTTTGGATGTGCCACCGGGAAAATTCCGACCGCTCACGCGCAAAGAAGTTGCACAACTCAAATCGCTATAACCGGCAAGGTTCACTGAAGCACCACACCTCTCCTCATTCACGCCTGCCTCGGCTCAACGTTCGAGTTTCGCCGAAAAAATAGTGGTGTCTGAGGGATTGTGCTTATCATCGCTTTTCCACAATTGGCGACGAAGGCTTGATACCCTGAGCGGATTGTCGGCAATCCGGAAGTTGCGCCTGAACGTCATTGACTTTCAGAAAAAATGGATTCAGCACGAATCCGGAAAGGAAAGCCATGAAAGCCATCATCTATCAAGGTTTTGGTTCGCCCGAGATTCTTAGATTTGCAGAAATTGACAAACCCACCCCTCGGGACAATGAGGTCTTGATCAAGGTCCGCGCAGCTTCGGTCAATCCACTGGACTGGAAGTTAATGAAAGGCGGGCCGTTCCTCCTTCGATTACTGCTCGGGCTGGGAAAGTCCAAAATCAAACGACCGGGTGTTGATGTGGCCGGCCAGGTTGAAGCGGTTGGCAGGAACGCAAAGCAATTCCAGCCGGGCGACGAGGTGTTCGGCACTTGCCGTGGAGCATTCGCCGAGTATGCGACTTCACAATCGGTGCTGGGCATGAAATCGGTATTGGTCCGCAAGCCCGCTAACGTGACCTTTGAGCAAGCGGCATCCGCTCCGGTAGCGGCGTTAACTGCATTGCAGGGCCTGCGCGACAAGGGGCGCATTCAACAGGGACAGAAGGTTTTAATTAACGGTGCGGCGGGAGGCGTGGGTACGTTCGCCGTGCAGATGGCAAAGTCGTTCGCTGCGAATGTGACCGGCGTATGCAGTGCCAGGAACGTAGACATGGTCCGGTCCATCGGCGCGGACTGCGTCATTGATTACGGCAAAGAGGATTTCACCAGGAGTGGACACCGTTACGACCTCGTGCTCGACTGCGTTGGGAATCACTCGCTATCAGCGTGCAGGCGCGTCTTGAATCCCAGGGGAACATTGGTCATGGTTGGCGCACCGGACGACAGCCCGGTGATCCGTGCTCTGGCTCGCATGCTTGGAGCGATGGTGATATCCCGGTTCGGGACCCAGAAGATGGTCTTTTTCATTGCGAAAGTGAACCAAGAGGATCTGACCATCTTGGGCGAGTTCATGGCGACCGGGAGAGTAACGCCGGTCATCGACAAGCATTACAGGTTGAGTGAGCTGCCTGAGGCTTTCCGGTATGCGGCAGAAGGGCACTCCCGTGGGAAGGTAATCGTAATTCCGGACATTCAGAACCGCATTCACGACGTACAGAGTGGACACAATTAGTTTCCAGTGAATTGCCGCCATCGGGGCAACCACGTATCCTGAAACTGCGTATCCTGAGAACGATGGCCGACTCGATCGAATCCCTCATCCCCGACTACATCCGTGGCCTCCCGGTCTACATCCCCGGGCGGCCCATCGAAGACGTCGAGCGCGAACTGAAAATTCGCGCCATCAAGCTCGCCTCCAACGAAAATCCGCTCGGTCCGTCACCAAAGGCGCTGGAAGCCGCGCGCCATGCCCTCGCCGAATCTCACCGCTATCCCGATGGCGGCACCCTGCGCCTTCGCGAACGCCTCGCCGCGCTGAACAACGTCACCCCGGAAGAAATCTTCGTCGGCCTGGGCTCCAGCGAAATGATCGACCTGGCCGCGCGCCTCACACTTTCCCCGGGCAAAACCGGCGCTACCTCCACAGGCAGCTACGCACCCTATGCCATCGCCATTCGCGCCACCGGGGCCACCCTCTCGCGCGCCCCGATGCGCAACTTCGCCTATGACCTGGCCGCACTCGCCGGCATCATCACCCCCGAAACACGCATCGCCTATGTCGCTAATCCCAACAATCCCACCGGCACCGCCTTTGGCGCCGGCGAATTCGCCGCATTCCTCGCTCGCGTTCCCTCCAACATTCTCATCGTCCTGGACGAAGCCTACGTTCACTACGCCGATCGCCACGACATGCCGCAATCGGTCGAACTGTTCCGTCAGCGCGACAATTTGCTGATCATGCGTACGTTCTCCAAAGTCTACGGCCTCGCCGCCATGCGCATCGGCTATGCCATCGCCAACGCGGCCGTCGTCGCCGCCATGAATAAGCTGCGGACGCCGTTCAACGCCGCCGGCGTCAGCCAGGCGGCCGCGCTCGCCGCCCTCGATGATGCCGACCACGTCGCGCGTTCCATTGCCGCCAACGCTGCCGAGCGCACGCGTCTGACCGCTGAGCTCAGCAAACTCGGCCTCCGTCCGGTTCCCAGCCACACCAATTTCATCTTTATCGACGTCGGTTCGCGTGCTACCGATCTCTACAACGAGCTCCTGCGTGAAGGCGTCATCGTCCGCCCGCTCGCTTGGATGGGTTTCCCCGGCGCCATCCGCATCTCCCTCGGCACATCTGAAGAAAACAACAAACTGCTCGCCGCCCTAAACCATTGCCTGCACGCCGCATCCAAGTGATTGCGGCGGATTTGCAGCGAATCGGCGAAGGCTGCGAACGCTGAGCGGGTGTCTTGTTTGGGCGCCGGCTCTCAGCCTGGCCAACCACTCCACGAACGAACCGTGGATTCACAAAGGGAAACGAGCCGAGAAAAATGAAACTTTTCCTGCCGGAAGGTGCCACATCCGGCGCCGACCCGATCATCGACATCCTGCGGCAATACAAAACCATCGCCGTTGTTGGCCTGTCCTCGGACGAAATGCGTCCCAGCCACGGGGTCGCGGCCTACCTCCAAAGCGTCGGCTACCACATCATTCCAGTGAATCCGAACGAGACGAAAGTGCTCGGTGAGAAAAGTTATGCGCGGCTGGAAGACGTTTCGGAGAAAATCGAAATCGTGGACATCTTTCGCAGGCCCGAAGAAGTAGCCGCCGCTGTCGAAGCGGCGATTCGCGTGGGCGCCAAGGTCGTCTGGATGCAGCTAGGCGTCATCGACCAACCCGCCGCGGAAAAAGCCCGCGCCGCAGGCCTCACCGTAGTCATGGACGGCTGCCTTCTGGTAGAACACAAACGCCGCCGCACCCAGCTGGCCGCCGGATAACGCCCGCAGCGTTCTAACGGGCCGGCAATGGATACACCGACAAATTCCTACGCCCAGGTGGAATCACTGCCAGCGATCGTCCATCCGGCGTAATTGCGAAATCACGAATGGTATTGCCGCGAAACAACGGTTCCGGCGTCGGCTGCGCGACGGGAATCGCCCCCGCCGCATTCGCCGGACGCGACGCCAGCGCCGGCAAATCAATCCATACCAGATCGCCCGATTTCTTCTCCACCGAACGCTTCAGCAACATCCGGGTCTCATCCGGCGCCCAATGAAACACGCCCAATCCGATCCGCACCCGCGCCACCTTGTTCGGATCGCTCAGGTCACGAATCTCCAGAACTTCCTTGTCCACGTAATAGGCGATCTTGCGTCCGCTGGGAGAAAGCGACAGGCCACCAACATATCCCTCCAGCGTGGCGAGTTCATAATCGTCCTGCGCCAGCAGCTCCAGCCGCTGCAGCCGCGGTGGACCCGTCATATTGCGATCGCGTTCCACTGCCAGCGCTGTATTGGTTCCCGGCACCGGCACGGCGTCCAGAAATGTGCGCCCCTCGAACACCGGCCCCGGGGGTCCACCGGACAAGTTCAGATAGCGAAACGAAAATAGAACTTTGGGCTTGACCACTTCGGTGAGGTAGACAACCGTCTGGTTGTCCATCAGCCACATGGCGTTATCGGCGTCCTTGATCACCCGTTCGTTGCCGCCACCCTTCACTTCCTTTCCGTTGTCCTCCAGCACCAGCGTTTCGGCCGAATCCGTCGGCTTGCCGGATTCATCGATGGTGGCCATGAATAATTCCGCCAGCAGCCGCCGCCCGTTAGGTGACCACCGGAACGAATTCACGCTGTACGTGAAGACAGTATTCGCCTGGGTGAATTTTTCCCCGACAAAAATCCTGCGCCGCCGCCCGCCGGCTTCCTGAATCCAGATGTCGTCGTGCTCCAGATCGTATTGCTTGGTCTTGAAGCCGCGATGTACGGCATAAGCGATCTTGCCGTCGGGCGAGAACGAAAACGCGGTGATGTCTTCGTCGATGTTCTGTGCGGGCTTTTCCAGCCCCTGCGCGGCAGCAAGATTCGAGCATACCAAGGTACTCAGCGTATAGAGCAAAGCCAGTAAAAGCGCGCGGAGATGGGAAATGTGAAAGGGAATCGGCCGGATCATCGTCATTTAGGATGCGCAGCGGTGTACGGGTGGCAGCAGGGCGCTTGCGCGGGCGCAAATTCCATCAGTTCGACGCGATTACCGTCGGGATCGTATATATCGTAAGACCATTTGCCGTCGCGACCGATTTCGGGCTCATCCTTGCTCTGCAACCCGTTGGCACGAAGTTTTGCCGCACAGGCTTTGATGTCTTTGACACCGAGCGAGAAATGATTCTGCACTCCCAGCTCGGCGTGATCTGCCGATGCGGGGATGTGCAACATGAATTCGACCCAGTTGTCACCATCGGGCACCTGGATCTCATACCAGTCGGTGTTCGCATCCTTTAACCCGCCATACCAATAGAGACCAAAGCCAAGAAGATCGGAATAAAACTTCTTTTCCTTGGCGAGATCTCGGACCACCCAGCCGGCGTGAAACAGGCGATCGCTCACCTGGTTCAATCCGGTCATTTGATTGTCACTACCCCACGATTCGACGAAGGCAATCTTGTTGTGCTCCGGGTCCTCGGTCTCGAAATAGAGGAGGTTGTGCGCGCCACGACGGGTGACCGGGCCTGGATTCTGGCCGTGAGCAGCCAGATATTTGTGCATTTTCTCGAGCCCGCTCACGCTGAAGCCAACCTCTTGCAGAAACGATCCTCGGGTGCCGGAATCCGCCTGCGACAACGCCACATACTGATCGGAGTTCACCGCAAAACAAGCATCGGTCAACCCTTTGCAATGATCCGAGTCGGGCAGAAGCCCAAGAATTTTGCCGTAGAACGCGCGGGATTTCTCTAGATCTACCGCTTTGAAACGCACAAACGCGATGCTGTAGATATCCGGTCGATCTTGGGTGGAAACACTCCTGTTTGTGCCGGAGTAGTCCCGTGCCGGGCGTGCACTGAGGCAAAGCGTTACGGCCGCCATGACCGCGATGCTTAGGGCAGGGAAGGAGCCTTTCATTTCGGACCGGGATGCGTGCCGTTGAACTCGCTGCAGCAGGGCTTCTCCTTCGGCGTGAATTCCATGAATTCGGTGCGCGTTTCGTCCGGATCGTACAGGTTCAGCTGCCATTTCCCGTCGCGCCCGACTTTGGGCTGTTCCGTCGGCTTCCAGCCATCGGCAATCAGCCGCTTTTCGGTGTCGTGAATATCGACCACACCGAGCGCCATGTGATTCATCACCCCGATTGTGTGTTTATTCGCCGTTGGCGAAATATTCAGCATGTATTCGATCCAGTCCGTTCCGTCGGGCACCTGCATCGCCACCCAGTCGTCTTTCGCTTCGTCTCGCCCGCCATGCCAGTAGGTGTGGAAGCCGAGAATGTCTTTGTAAAAATGGTCCGCGCCGCTGCGGTCGTTGAATATGAAACCGGCGTGCATCAACCGCAGCGCCCCCGTGTTCGAGGGCGACCATCCAGCCGCTACCTGCACGAATCCAAGCCGATGGCCTTCGCTATCCTTGATCGTGAAGGCCGAGCCATCGCCTTTCACAGACTTTTCAATTGCCACGTTGGCCTTCAAATATTCCTTCATGGCCTTGACGTTGTCGGTCGCCAGCGTAACTTCCCACAGCAGATCCTTTGGCGCTGGTGCAGGGGCCGGCGTGAAGGTCACCTTTTGCCCGGACGGCAGTGTTATGAGGATCGGCGCGGTACCAGTCTGCTTGCACCACGAACACGGCTCGGCGGGATGCAAAATCAGCTCGTAGAACTTGCGTGCAGCGGGAACGTCCGTGGAATAGAAATGGGCGGCGGCAATGCCCAAAATCTTCGGCCGGGCGGGTTTCTCCTTCGCGCCGGCCGATCCGCACACGAATACCAACAGAACAACCGCCGCGATTCGATTCATCACCTTTACCGTTCGCAAGAATCACCTCGATACGTTGCCGGCCCTATGTTGTTATCGAATGGCATTATCCCGATTTGTTCGCGCTGCGGGCCTTTATTTTACGAATATCGTCGAGGCGCTGGCGTAGCCGCTGCTCGAATCCCTGGTCCGTGGGCGTGTAGTAGGTGCGTCCCGCAAGATTGTCCGGCAGGCAGGACATGTCCGTGACCTTTTCCTCGAAATCGTGAGCGTACTTGTAACCTTTCCCGTAGCCGACATTTCTCATCAGGCCGGTTGGCGCATTGCGCAGATGCAGGGGCACCGGATCGGCTTCGGTCTTATGAACGTCCTCGCGAACTTCGCCGTAGGCGGTGTACAGCGCATTCGATTTCGGCGCGAGTGAAAGATAGACCGCGGCTTGTGCGAGGGCCAAATATCCTTCCGGCGGGCCGATGAAGTCGAACGCTTCCTTTGCGGCGAGGGTCACCGCCAGCGCCCCGGGCTCGGCGAGACCGATATCCTCGCTGGCCATGCGCACCATGCGCCGTGCCAGGTACAGTGGATCCTCACCCGATTCCAGCATGCGCGTCAGCCAATAGAGCGCAGCGTCGGGATCGGAGTTGCGCACGGACTTGTGCAGCGCCGAAATCAGGTTGAAGTGCTCTTCGCCAGCCTTGTCATAACGCAGCAGCTTCCGCTGAAGGACGTCCTCGAGCAGTTCCGCAGTGAGGTGTCGTGTGCCGCTGGAATCGGGCTTGGCTCCGCGAGCCGCTAGTTCGAGCGTGTTGTAGGCGGAGCGTGCATCGCCGTTCGCGTAGGAGGCGATGCGAAAGAGCACTTCATCACTCCCTTCGACCTTTTCGTTGCCCAGGCCGCGTTCTTTGTCGTTTAGTGCGCGCCGCATCAGGTCCGCGATCAACGGCGTGGGCAACACATCGAGAATGTAAACCTTCGTGCGCGAGAGCAGAGGTGAAATCACTTCAAACGAAGGATTTTCCGTCGTCGCACCGATGAACGTAATGTGACCCGCTTCGACGTGCGGGAGGAATGCGTCCTGTTGCGCTTTGTTGAAGCGATGCACTTCGTCAACAAAAACAATGGTGCGCGCACCCGAGCGCGCTTTGCGTTCGGAGGCGGCCATAACCTCTTTGATTTCCTTGATGCCGGCGAGCACCGCGCTGAAGGGAATGAATTCCGAGCGCGTGAGTCGCGCGATCAGCCGCGCAAGTGTTGTTTTGCCGCAGCCAGGTGGACCCCAGAAGAGCATCGATCCGAGATCGTCGTTTTCGATCTGCACGCGCAGCGGCTTGCCCGGGCCGAGCAGTTTTTCCTGGCCGATGAATTCATCCAGCGTGCGCGGACGCATACGCTCGGCCAGCGGCTGATGCGCCAGCGGAACATCCGGCTCTTCTGGTTGCGGAAGCGCGGAGAAAAGGCTCACGATTTTTTCACGTCCGGTCCTTCTTCACACTCGGCCCGGCGATCGATTTTCGCTGCCGCGCGGCTTCATAGAACAAAACGGCGGCGGCTGCAGCCGCATTCAGCGATTCCACGCCACTCGCCATCGGAATGCGGATACGCGCATCGGCGCTGCGTTCCACTTCTTCGGGTAATCCTGCGCCCTCGTTGCCGACAAGCAGAGCGACCGGTTCGCACCAATTGACATCCCACGGAGCCAGCGGTCCCGTCGATATCTCGCCCAGTTGGCCTGCCGGTTCGCCGACAGACTCGGGACGACGCTGCGGGCTTGCCAATGCTGCCGTATGCGAGATCGACGCCAGCGTGCGAACGCCGGCGACTCGAAGCTGCGCCAACAAGATCGGCAGCGACATTCCAGCCAGCACCGGAAGGTGCAGCGCCGCGCCCGCCGACGCACGCAAGGCCTTGGGCGAGAACGGGCTGGCCGTCCCACTGACTCCGGACGCCGCCGTTACTGCTCCGGTTGCGCCAAATGCTGAGGCAGTTCTCAAGATAGTGCCGACGTTGCCCGGATCCTGCACACCCGCGAGCACGACCAGAAGCGGAGAACAAGCTTCCACCGGCGAGCGGAGCAAATCGTCGAAGGTTGCGGTGCGTGGGGTGACCAGAGCGGCCACGCCCTGCGGATGCTCGGTGTCCGCGATGCCCTCGAACAATCGATCGGTGGTGCGCAGAATCGGAATCGCGATTTCCGGCCGATCGATGAGCGGCGACAGCCGTTCGTGGTGGCGTTCGCCAGATTCGCTGAACAGCACGGCTTGCACCGGACAACCGGAGCGCAAAGCTTCCTCGACCAGGCGGACGCCTTCGACGCCAACACTGCCCGATTCCGTCGGCAAGCCGCCGCGCAGAGCAATGCGAAATTCTTTGAGCCAGCGATTGTCGCGGCTGGTGATCGGCGGCGAACCGGCTGCTGGAGGCCGCGGACCGCGAGCGGCTTTGACGGGGGAGGCCATCCCCGGGAGCGTAACAAATTCGCCATGGACGCGCCATTCTGGCGACCCTGCAGCCGGATGGGCATTGCGTGGGCGATGTGGGCTGTGGTAGCGTCGCCCAAATGATGGCAGCGCCGGCGGAGCGCTGCGGGGTGCACTTACGTCTTCGCCAAAGGCCAAAAAGTTGCCGGCAGAACTTTTGCGCGTGAATGCGCAAGCCCCGGAATTAGATGCGCTGCGATATGCGGCGCATTTCCTCGTCAAGGGCTGTGTCATTGGAATTCCCACCGATACGTTCTATGGATTGGCTGCCGATCCGTTCAATCTAGCCGCGGTGGATGAAATTTACCGGGTAAAGGGCAGGCCGGAGACGCGAGCACTTCCGATCCTGGTAAATTCGCTGGATCAGGCTCTGGTTTTGATGAAACAACAGGAGTTGGAAGATCCCAAGCTGGAGCAGCCACCGCGGAATTTCCTTAAATTGGCGGAGGCGTTCTGGCCCGGCGGGCTGACGATTGTGATGGACGCGTCGAACCGCGTGCCGCTAAAGGTAACCGCGAACACCGGGAAGGTGGCGCTGCGCTGGCCCAAGAGCCCAATCGTGGAGCAGCTTATTGATGAGTTTGGCGGGCCGGTTACCGGGACCAGCGCGAATATTTCGGGATTCCCGGCGTGTCCGAATGCCGAGCAACTGATGAAGCAGCTGGGGTTGCGGCTGCCGCTGATCTTGGACGCCGGTGAGACGGGGATGGGATTGCCTTCGACGATTGTCGGTCTGCAGGATGATTCGTGGGAAATTTTGCGCGAAGGCGCGATTCCCGTAAGCGAGATTCAGGCACTGCTGACGTGATTCTGCTGCGGTAGGGTACCCCAGCGCCGGGTCTTTGCGTATGTGTGGCAAGCAAGAGACTTACAGTGTGTCTTTGCGCAAGAGTATGTAGACAAAGAGCTTAAGCTGCCACAGGGGCCGGACGATTTCCTAAACGTCCGCGATTCAGCTACTTCCGCGTCGGCCATCAAGCCGTGCCTGCCAGTCTCGACGCGCCATTACACGCCATTACAGATGATGTCCTTTTGTTGTGACAGGCTTGCGTGACAGGCTTGTGCGCATCACCCCTTGCACTTCTACAGGAGGTTTGGTATCACTCTTGTCGAAGTGCAAGGGGAATGGGAATGTCTTCGCGAATTGAATTGCCACAGGGAACTTTGGATCTCCTGATTTTGCGGTGTGTGGCCAATGAGCCGCAGCATGGGTGGGCGATTTCGGAACGATTGCAGCAGATTTCGAGCGATGTTTTGCAGGTACAACAGGGGTCGTTGTATCCGGCATTGCACCGGTTGGAGCGGCGGGGGTGGATTGCGGCGGAGTGGGGGACGTCGGAGAACAATCGGAGGGCGAAGTTTTATGCGTTGACGGCCGCGGGGAGGAAGCAGTTGGAGGTGGAGACGGATGCGTGGGAGAGGTTGACGGCGGCGGTGGGGAGGGTTTTGAAGACAGCGTGAAGGGAGTTGCGTGGGTGTGGCGTGGTGCGGGTGCCAGGGACGGACGCGAAGTCCGCCCCTACACGGAGGAGGGGAGCTGCCATGTGGAGTGATTTGCAGTTTCGGGTGCGGGCCTTGTTGGGGCGGCGCGTTTTTGAGGCTGAGTTAGAGGAAGAGCTTAGGTTTCACTATGAGCGACAGGTCACGAAACTCGTGGACGCGGGCGTCGGCGTCGAGGAGGCGCGGCGCCAAGCGCGGTTATTGGTTGGCGGGGTGGAGCAGGTGAAGGAGGAGTGCAGAGAGGCGCGCGGCGTGGAGTGCGTTGAGAATCTTGTTCGGGATGTGCGGTATAGCTGGCGGGTGCTGCGGAAGGCGCCGGGATTTACGGTCGTGGCGGTGATGACGCTGGCGTTGGGGATTGGGGCGAATACGGCAATTTTCAGTGTGATTGACAGCGTGTTGCTGAGTCCGCCGCCTTATGCGGAGCCGGATCGACTGGTGGTGACCAAGCAATACGACTCTTTGCAGAACGTAATCGACATCCAGAGGCAAACCAAGACGCTGGCGCAGGGTGGCGGCGTGAATCCGACGCGCATGGATTTCGTGGGCGGAGCGGAACCGGTGCAGGTGCGAGCCGGATACGTCACCGCGGGATTTCTCGAGACTCTGGGTGTCGCGCCGATGCTGGGGCGAATTATTTCTCCCGCAGAGGATGTAAAGGGTGGTCCGCACAACATCGTGGTGACCCACCATTTCTGGCAGGAGTTTCTAAACGGCGATCCTCAGGCGCTGGGCCGCACGTTGTCTTTGAACGGAGAAAGCTACGCAGTGATTGGGGTGATGCCTCGGGGCTTCGATTTGCCGGAGGAACATGCGGATGTGCTGGTGTCGTTATGGGTGGCGTATCCCGACGCCGCGACGTTTCGCGGAGTTCATTCCATGCGGACGTATTGGCGGTTGAAGCCCGACGTAACCCTGGCGCAGGCGCAGGCTGATTTGTCGGGAATCGCCGAGCACTTGCGGGCGGAGTTTCCGGAGACCGAAGGCCGGCGCCAGAAAACGCTGGTGCCATTGCACGAATCGCTGGTAGGAGATGTGCGACCCGCGCTGCTGGTGTTGTTTGGGGCGGTGGGATTGCTCCTGTTGATTGCTTGCGCGAACTTCGCCGGACTGTTGACGGCGCGGGCGATTTCCCGGCGGCAGGAGTTTGTGATTCGCGCGTCGCTGGGTGCAGGCAGGAGTCGGCTGATTCGGCAGACGTTGACGGAGAGCACGGTGCTGGCGGTGTTGGGAGGCGGTTTGGGGCTGGGGCTGGCGAAATGGGGAACGAGCCTGTTGTTGTCGTTGAAGCCGGCGGAGCTGGAACGCTTTAGTGGAATCCAGATGGATGCGCGGTTGTTCGCGTTTGTGTTCGGGATCTCGTTGGTGACCGGCGCGATATTTGGACTGATTCCGGCATTGGGCGCGGCGCGGGCGAATACGTCGGAGTCGTTGAAGGAAAGCGGGCGGAGCGTGACTTCGGGCCGCTTCGCGCAAAGGTTGAGAAA
>DATNCJ010000042.1:0-35984 GCA_035607215.1 Candidatus Eiseniibacteriota bacterium | reverse complement strand
TCCTTCAACTCCAGATGCAGCGGCTGCAACGACACGATGGAGATCACCGCATCCCACTGCACGTTTACGTCGCCTGCAAATTCCGTCTTGATAAGCAGCGTCTTAGCATCGGACTTCACAATCGTCCCGCTGATGCGGTCGCCATTCTTCAATGTCAACTGATCGGCTTGCGCGCTGTTTGCCAGTACGCACAGCACTGCCGTCATCGCCACAAAAAGGACACCTCTACGCACAGTTATTCTCCTTGCCCTTAGCTTTCGGACTATCTTGGTTTTCTTACTGAATCCGGTTTTTACCCAACGTTCGCTTTCGTTGCAACTTTGGATGGACAACCCAGGCAATTCGAGGCTGGTAAACTGCCACACTTCCCGAGAAATGAACCGCTACAGCTTAACGAATACACCGCGCGAAACCAACGCCAACTTGACGCTGCTTGCATTCGGGAAATTTGCAATGGCCCGCCGCCAACGCGGCAGACTTTAGCTAAGACGTTCAGTTATACTTCGTGGTTTCGGCAGCCCACTTCGTGCCGATCTGCAGATGGCTCCTGAAAGTTGCACCTGTGGCTGCGGATCGCGTGCACTGTAGCGGTGCAATTACGCGCCGCCTTTAACCGGGGACGTCGGGAGATAAAATGACCCGCAGCACGCATTTGTCACTTCTGACCACGCTCGCGCTCTGTCTGTTGACCGCCGCGTGCGCCCAGGCTCCTGGGCCAAAAGATTCCGGTTCTGCCTCCCAGTCCGCCCCCGTCACCCGCCCGACCATCGTGTTCATGACCGATTTCGGCACCGCCAACGACGCCGTCGCGATCTGCCGTGCGGTTATTTACAGCGTCGCTCCAGACGTTCGCCTCACCGACATCACTCACCAGGTCACGCCTTACTCCATCGAAGAAGCTTCGCGCTTTCTGTCCGGGGTGACGCCCTACTATCCCGCAGGCACGGTCTTCCTGGTTGTCGTGGATCCTGGCGTAGGGACCTCCCGCAAAGCGATCATCGCCAAATCGAAAAAGGGGCAATATTTCGTTGCGCCGGATAATGGCGTGCTCACCCCCGTGCTGGATCGGGACGGTTTCGATTCCGCGCACGAGATCACCAACCAAAACTGGATGATCCAGGCGCCCGTCTCGTCTACTTTTCACGGCCGCGATATTTTTTCCCCCGCCGCTGCCCATCTGGCCGCCGGTTGGGACTTCAACATTGCCGGCCCCGCGGTTCCGCAACTCGTACGCTTGACCGTCAAATCCTCGACGACCACCGAGAAAGGCATCGCAGGCGATATCATCGGCCTAGATGACCCCTTCGGCTCGCTGATCTCTAACATCCCAGGGGAAGAATTCAGAAAGTTGGGCTACGTCCAAGGCGACAAGATCCCGGTGCAGATCAACAAGAAGCCTGTCGTGGTTCCTTGGACAAAGACCTTCATGGATGTACCTGTGGGTGACTCGCTCCTTTATATTGACTCGCGTGGTCGCGTCGGCATCGCGGTCAACCAGGGCAATTACTCGCGAAAGCTCAATATCACCGCGCCTGCGGCCATCTTCATTCCCACTAAGCGCACTGCTATTCCACCGCCAAAGCGAAGCAAACGCTAAGCTTAGCCTTACGGCTGCATTCCCTTTCATTTTTCCGGTAACCTCTCTCCGGTAGCTCGGTATTCATCCGCGCAAGGGCAATAACGCCTTGCAGAAACGACCCGAATGACGGTTGCTGACGAGGACTTGATGCTCCAGGTGCGCAGCGGCGAGGCGGAAATGCTGGGGGTGTTGTTCGATCGGTACCAGACGCCTCTCTACAATTTCTACACAAAAATGACGCAGGACCGCGTCCTGAGCGAAGACCTCGTCCAGGATGTTTTCCTGCGCATTCTGCGGTATCGACAAACCTACCGGCCGGGCACGCCGTTCCGCGCCTGGATATACCAGATCGCTCGTAACGCCCGCGTCGATGCCATGCGTAAGGTGAAGCCGGAGGCCCCGATGCTGGCCGAACCCACTGCGCCAGCCGCTGCTGATGCCGCGCAGCAGAAACAGGAAGCGCAACTGCTGCAACGCGCGCTGATGCGGCTCCCGGAAGACAAGCGCGAAATCTTGATTTTGAGCCGCTACCAGGAACTCAAATACGAGGAAATTGCGCGCTTGATGGGCTGCGAGGTCGGCGCCGTCAAGGTTCGCGTGCACCGCGCTCTCCAGCAGTTGCGCGAAGCCTTCCGTCAGTTGGAACGCGGCGCCGGCTCAAAGGTATCCGACCACACCGGAGGGCAGCTGCCCTCCCCGAGGACCTGGCAATGAACTGTGAGCGAGTCGCCGAATGGTTACCAGACTATCTCGAGGGTTCGTTGAGCTCCGCACAGCGAGGCATCGTCGAAGAACATCTTCAACACTGCGCCACGTGCTTCGATGAAGTGGCCGTATGGAAAAAGATGTCGGCGCTTCCCAGCGAAGAACCCAGCCCTGAGTCTCGCGCGCGTTTTGAAGCCATGCTACATGCCTTTCCCTCCACCGAAGTGGGAGAACCGGCAAGAACTTTCGTGGCCGCAAGACCGGCGTCCGGATGGGCCTCGGTAATCCAATGGCTGCGCACCCCGGTCGGTGCTCTGGCCTGGAGTCTGGCGCTGCTGGTCATCGGCGTAGGGATCGGCACTCGCATCGGAGGCAAGGACGCGTCGCACTCCGAGGAAATCGCAGCCATGCACTCCGAACTGGCCAGCATGAAGCAGTTAGTAGTGCTGTCGATGCTCACCCAACAGTCGGCCAGCGAGCGCCTGCAGGGCGTCAACTACACCAACCGCGAAGAGCACCTCGATCCGCAAGTGCTTGCGGCGCTGCTACGTACGCTGCGCTACGACAACAGCGTCGATGTGCGCCTGGCCGCCCTAGATACGCTGAGCCGCCACGCAAACCAGCCGCAGATTCGGAAGAGTGTGGTCGATTCGCTGCAGGAACAGCAATCGCCGATGGTGCAAGTGGCGTTGATCGACCTGCTCAGCGAGTGGCGCGATCCCGACGCCGCCCAGCGTTTGCGCAATTTCCAGCAAATCAAAAATCTCAACCCCACCGTGCGGCAGCGCGCCGAGTGGGCCGTCAGCAAATTACAGTAAGGAGAAAAACCGTGCGCGGAACACCTTTCATGCGGATTCTCGGCGTCTACGGCGTTGCTCTCGTTTTCCTGCTGCTCTGGCCGATCAGCACCCGGCCGATCTCGCATTCCGCCAAAACGTTTTTGGCGTCGTTGTGCCGCGTGTTGCAGGTCGACTACGTGTTTGCCGAGCCGATGCGGCACGCCGTAGACGACTCCGACCATGACATGCCGGTACAGGAACACGAAACCATACAGAAATCATTCCCGATGCCCGCCGCGCACCGGGCCATCGAAGTCGACAATGTTTTTGGTTCGGTCGAAGTAGTCGGCGGCGCATCCGACCAGGTACAGCTGACCGTGGAAAAAACGCTGCGTGCGGAATCCAAGCAAGATCTGGAGCTGGCTCGCAAAGAAGTGACTCTGGACATCACCCAGCTGGACGGCGCATTGAAGCTGTACGTCAACGGCCCTTTCCGCTGCCACTGCGACGAGGATTGCCACGGGCGCGGGCATGACGGCGATGGCTACAGCGTCAAGATGGATTTCAAGCTGCACGTGCCGCGTGACATCGATACCAAGGTCAAAACCGTGAACGAAGGCCGCGTGACCGTGCGCAACGTGGCTGGCAATTTCTTCGTGCGCAACGTCAACGGCGATATCACTATGGACAATGTCGCCGGCTCAGGCTCCGCAAACACCGTCAACGGGCCGGTGAAGGTCACCTTTCGCGAGAATCCGCGCGAAAATTCCAGCTTCGGCACCATCAACGGCAACGTAGAGTTGTCGTTCGCTCGCGGCTTGTCCGCCGATTTCCGCTTCAAGACCATGAACGGCGGCGTGTATAGCGACTTTCCGGTGGACGCGCTTCCGGCACACGCGCTGCAGGAGGACCATCGCGGCGGCAAAACCGTTTTCCGAGCGGATCGCTTTACCGGAGCCCGCGTTAACTCGGGCGGCCCGGAGATCAAGATCGAAAATCTCAATGGAGACATCCGTATCCTCGAAAACCATGAATAAACTTACTGACAATTCCCGGCGCAATTTTCTTGCGACAACAATTTTTAGCACCGCTTGGTTTGGGGCGATGATGTTCTCGCCGCCGGCAGTGCGGGCGCAGAATCAGAACTCGAATTCCAACACGGATCGCGTCGTGGTCACGCTCAGCGATCCTTCACGGCCGTCGACGGTAAAGGCCAGCCTGATCGCCGGCGGCATCACCGTGAAGACCCACGAGGGCAAGGACGTGATTGTGGAAGCCCGGGCGCGTACACGGGACTCTGGCGACTCCGATGGCAATCCCAAGCGCATCAATATTTCGTCAACGGGCCTGTCGGTGGAAGAGGAGAACAATCAGGTGCGCATCAGCACGGAATCGCACATGCGGGCGATTGAGCTGACAATCACGGTTCCGGTGCACACGTCTCTTTACCTTCGCGCGGTCAATGAGGGCGATATTCATGTCACCGGCGTTGACGGCGAACTGGACGTCGACGATGTCAACGGCTCGGTCACGCTCAGCAACATCGCGGGCAGCGCCGTGGCCCACGCGCTCAACGGCCGGCTACTGGTGACATTCACGCGTATCAACCAGAAGCCCATGGCCTTCAGCTCGCTCAACGGCGATATCGACGTGACTTTCCCCGCTGATCTGAAAGCCAATGTCAGCCTGCGCTCCGACATGGGAGACGTGTTCAGCGATTTCGATGTGAACATGCAAGCCGCATCGACCAAGCCGATCGTCGAAGACGGCCGCAGCAGCGGTGGAAAGTATCGGGTAAAGATGGACAAGACGGTGCGCGGCACGATCAACGGCGGCGGCCCGGAAATGCAATTCACCAATTTTAACGGCGCGATCTACATCCGTAAAGCGGGCGCCCCGCGATAATTGCACTTGGGACGGATTGGAAAGTAAACGGGCGGCTCTTAAAGCCGCCTGTTATTCCTTTAGCTCGTCGCGCGTCTCGATTTGGCTTTGTGATGCCTCGCCTTTGTGGACTTGGAGGATTTTTTCTTTGGAACCGCCTGTTTCAACTTCTCGTTGTCGGCCGCCAGCGCCGCGTTTTCTTTCGTCAGGCCATCGATGCGGTTCTCCAGGTCGGCGTTGGATTTCTCCAGTTCCGCAACATGCGTCTTTAATTGCTCATTTTCCTTCAGGGTCTTGGTGTCCTGGCAAGCCGCCATCGGCAATCCCAGCGCCAGTGCCAATACCAAGGTACCCGCCGTATTCTTCCGCATTCTTCTCTCCTAACCGTCCCGTAAGGGCGGCCATCGCTACAAATGCCCAGGTGCAAGCTTGAAAATCAGTCGGCGGTATTCGCGGCCACGCGAACGTTGCCCGGAATCTCGAGTTCCTGATCTTGTGTCCCCGCACTCTCGATGGTAACCGCCTGCTTGGGCCGCTCGTCCACACGCAGTTGAAAAATATCCGGCCGCGCATAATGACCCACGACGTCCAGATCGTACTTGCCGCGCACGATCTGCGCGCGATCGATTTCGGCAACCAGAATGGCCTCGCCCTCGGTATTGGGTCCCGCCAGAAAATTGCCGAACGGATCGACTATACAACTCCCGCCGCGGCAAAGCACGGTCTCAGGGTCATTTCCAAATGCGGTGCGATAGTCAGCGGGAAAATCCCGCCGGCGTTGAAACTGATTGCAGGAAAGCACGAAGCAGCGACCCTCGACCGCGATGTGCCGCATCGAAGCGATCCAGGAATCACGGGCGTCCGCCGTCGGCGCGCAGTAAATCTCGATGCCCTTCGCGTACATCGCCGCACGCATCAGCGGCAGGTAATTCTCCCAGCAAACTACGGCCCCCAATTTACCCAGTTCGGTGTCAAAAACCGGAAGCGTCGAGCCATCGCCAAATCCCCAGACCAGCCGCTCCGAAGCCGTGGGCATCACCTTCCGATGCTTGCCCAGGAAGTGCCCATCCGGTGCGAAGAAAAGCACCGTGCAGTACAAGGTGCCACCATCACGCTCGATCACCCCCACCACCAGATAGATGCGATTGGACAGAGCAGTCTTGGCGAGGCGCTCGACCGATGGCCCGGGCACGTCCACGCTGCTTTCCCAATATCGCCGAAAGTCTTCGCGACCCTCGTCAGTGCGCGATCCAACCACCGCACCAAAATCGAGTCCTCGCGGGTACGCCGAGACAAAGGCTTCGGGAAACAGCACCAGCCTCGCGCCCTTGCCTGCGGCCTCGCGCGCCAACGATGCCACCTTTTCCAGCGTTCGCTCGCGATCGAACGCCACTGGAGCTGCCTGGACAACCGCTACCTTGAACGGCATCTCGCCTTCACTGTGCCGCGCTTCCTGACATCGCATGCTTTGCGCTCCTAACCGCGCTCGCGAACTTTCCCACTATAGTTTCTTCGCTGCGTGAAGCCAAGCTGTGCGCGCTCCGTCAAACCGATGGTGTGGCACGAGCCTTGGTCCAAACCTGTCCGGTCGGCAAGACCGGACGGCAGGATCGGGATTCGGCATCCCAGGCCGTCCGATGGTATAAACACAAGGGTCGATTCCGAAATTAGAAGCAGCGGATCCGCAGAACGTCTCCGGACCGTCCTTGGAAACCGAGCTCGGGCGATTCCGGATTCTGCTGCCCAGAAATCGAGGGAGAGAAGAAATGTCGCTACGAATCAATGAAACTGCGCCGGATTTCACGGCGGAAAGCTCGCAAGGTCCAATCAATTTTCACGAATGGATTGGAGACGGCTGGGCCATCCTGTTTTCGCATCCGAAAGATTTCACGCCCGTATGTACCACCGAGCTGGGTTACATGGCACGGTTGAAGCCGGAATTTGACAAACGCAACACCAAGATCGTCGGCTTGAGCGTCGATCCGGTAAGCAGCCACGCGAAATGGCAGGCGGATATCGAGGAGACGCAGGGCGCCAAGGTAACTTACCCGATGATCGGCGATCCGGAACTCAAAGTTGCGAAGCTCTACGATATGCTTCCGGCGGCCAGCGGGAATACGTCGGAAGGCCGGACGGCGGCGGACAATGCGACGGTGCGGACGGTGTTCGTAATCGGTCCGGACAAGAAGATCAAATTGATGCTGAGCTACCCGATGAGCACCGGGCGTAACTTCGACGAAGTCTTGCGCGTGCTCGATTCCATGCAGCTGACGGCCAAGCACAAGGTAGCGACCCCCGTGAACTGGAAAAATGGAGATGACGTGATCATTCTCGGATCGGTGACCGACGACGAGGCGAAGCAGAAGTATCCGGAAGGATGGAAAGCGCCAAAACCCTATTTGCGGATTGTGAAGCAGCCAAAGTAACAAAAACCGTTATCGCAAGACGACTGGAATCAAAACGCGCCGCCGCGGTTTTCCCGGGGCGGCGCGGGCGTTTTTTCGGTCAGCGGGATTCCGCATTCGCGGAATGCGCCACCAGGTACCATTCGGTAGTTGGCGCGCGCTGGTATTTGAGGCGCGTGCGCGCGGCCTGCGCAGCGGCAGCGTTGCCCAGCTTTTCCTGAGCCAGCGCCAGATATTGCAGTGCCAGCGGTGAACGCGGGTCGGATCCGAGTTCGTCGGCGGCCGAGGCGAAGTCGCCTTGCGCCAGCAACAGGTAACCTCGAGCGATTTCGTAGCTGTTGGAGACGACGAGATCGCGCGATTGCGAGGCGAAGCGCTCGAGTTTGTTGATGGCTTCTTGCGCCGCGGCGATTTGACCGCTTGCCGCAGCAATGCGCGCTTGTTCGCGGAGCACTGAGCTCCAGGAAAGATGACGGTCCGGCTCGCTCATTCCGGCGACCGGCTTCTGAACGCTGGCTTCTACCGCGCGAAGCTGCTCAAGCTCGCTGGCGGCATCGGGCGCCAGCGTGGCGCGTCCGAAAGCGATTTCAAATTGCGCGTAAGGCTCCTTCTGCCGGCGCGCGTCCTCCAGCAAGGAATCCAGCGCTTTGCGCCCCTGTTCCGGATGGCCCTCCCAGAAATAAGCCAGCGCTTTTTGATAATGCGCGTGCAAGCGATCGCGAGAATTCGTGGCCATGGCGTTGGCTTTGTCGTATTCGGCCCGGGCGCGCTCGAAATTGCCCATCAGTGTGTTGGTGTCGCCGAGACCGACCTGCGAGGTGATAAAATTGGTGATGATCCTCAAGGCTGCGGAGTAGTGCTCCAGTGAGCCCTGATCGTCGCCGGCGTAGCGCAAAACTTCACCCAACGAATCTTCCGGATTCGGCTGATTGGGTTCGCGTGCGGCGTAGCGCTTGAGGCAGCCGATGGCCTTCGCAGGATCGGGATCAGCGGTTTGCATGTAGGCATAACCGAGCATGTTCAGAGCCGGAGCAAAATTGGGATCGATCTGCTCGACCTTCTCCATCATGCGTAGCGAGCGATCGTAATCCTGCTGGACGTAAAGCCACTCGGAAGTCAGATACAAGACATGCTTGTCGTTGGGGAAATGGGCGAGGAGATCGTTCATCGCGCCTATGGCGGCGATGTTGTCGCCACGCTGCACGTCAACCAGCCAATTGACCAAAAGCTGCTCCTCTGGAGCGGCTTTGGGAGCGAGCTCTCTAGCGCGTTGCAAGGCTTCTGGCACAGGTCTGCTGTGATTGGCGGCGTACGACCACATGGCAAATGCCAGGGCGGAATGCGAATCCTTAAGAGCGGCTCTGTGGGCGGTATCGATGGACATGTCGAGCAAGACGTTTTCGTACTGATCAATGGCCTTTTCCAGGAGCTTGCGGGTCTCTTCCGAGCGTACGGAAATGGGCAGCGTGCCGAACAACGCTTTACGGTTGAGCGGCGCAATGGGTGCCACCGCCGCCGTGGGGACGGCGGCAACCTTAGTAGACGGGGTGGCTTCCCGTCGTGAAGCTTCTTCAACGTGTGCCTGGGCCGTGGCGGTCTGGGCCGTAGGGGCCTGCGCGTGGGCGTGCACTCCCAGCGCAGACGCGGAAAGGGCGAACAAATAGCGAGCGAACTTGGGATTCATCGACAACGCTCCCTGAGAGAGAAATGCGAAACAGGATGGCCTGGCATCCACCGTAGCGCCCGGAGATTGCGGGCCGATACTGGCCTCAGGGGCAGGTGTGCTGTTCAGTTAAGAGACGTATTGATGGATTGGCGACACCGCGGGCAGGCGCACGGTTGGACACAAGTCGCCAAAGGCGCACTTGTGCGGGTGTTCGCAACTGCCGATACTGCGGGTAATTCTCCTGAAAGGCCAAGTGCGTACGATGATCCGAAAGTCAACGGGCCCACGGCTAGGTCTGACCGCCGCTCTATTTCTAGTCGCGCTGCTGGCGTTCCCGGCATTTCCTGCAGTGAAGAATATTGCGGTGATCATGTCGGCCGGAAGCAAAACGGCGGACGTGCAGCTGGCCGAGCTGGTCAAACTTTGCAAAGGCACGCAGAAGGCCTGGGCCGACGGGCGAAGCTTCATGCTGGTGATGAAGGATCCGGTGGCTTCGGACATGCGTACTCCGGTGCAGAAACTGTTTGGAATGGCGCCTGCGGATTTGAAGGCGGCGGTCCCCAAGCTGAATGAGTCCCGGCAGCTGGTGAAGATTGTAGAGACCGATGAAGAGCTGCTTCGGACGGTGGAAGCAACCCCAGGGGCCGTGGGCATCGTGGACGTGTACTCCATCAACAGCGCCGTGAGAGTGTTGCGTGTGGACGGCAAACTGCCGTTTGATGTGGGCTACCCGCTGAAGGGAAATTGATCTTCGAGCACGGGAAGGATTGAGTGGTCTATGCGGTCGATAGTTTCTGAATTTTTCCAGCGACAGCGCAACTTTAGATAGAAAGACACCATGCCTACGATTCCGCGGCACCAGGTGCGCGCAGCGCTCGAAAGGCCGAGTACGCAAGCAGCACGACTGCGATGATCAGCGCAAACCACAAGAGAAGCGGGTGGCGTTCCGTGAACGGGCGCGGGTCCGCATAGTTTGCCGTGAGTTCTTCCCGGCCGAGGTTGGCGATTGGCAGCACTTTGTTGAAATCGAAGATGTGAGCGAAGTCGTACTGCGGTGCCGAAGCTCTGCTATTGCCGTAGATCAATCTGTAGGTGCGGTTGGGTTCGGCTTGGAAAGTAATGTTGCGTTCGATTCCGCGCAGTTCGAGAGTCAGATCGGTCAGAGGCCGATCGTTCCCGTTAACCACGTCAACGCACCAGAAACGCGCGAAGGATTCTGGAAAGCTAATGCGCAACGACTCCGCGAGTTTGCCTGCCTTCCTGAACCGATAGATCTCACCCGATGCCCGGAAGACCCAGTCCTGGTGATCCTCGCTGGTGCTGATGCGGACAGCCCGATAAAACTCCGGCTGACCGGTCGAAAAATCGACCTCGCTGACCGGGAAGTTGGGAGAGGCCAAGTCCGCGCACCAGCGAGCTTCGGTGGGTTCCGTGGCAGGTTGGGATGAAAAAACCGAGGGGATGGCGGTGCGTGGAGGCTCGGAGAAGGAGCGGGAGAGTACTTCAACGGAATCGACGGTGAACGGGCGGTCGGGATCGAGAATCCGGATGCCAAGAAAGCGCTGATTGGAATACCCCTCGAATTGAACGGTCTGGTTGCCATCGAGATGGTGTTTGCGAAAGCGAGAAATGGGGGAACGGGAATCGATGACGCGCCATCGATGAGCATCGTCGCTGACCGAAGTTTCGACCCAAAACATGAAATCGGTTTCGGGCGTGACGATTCGGTAGGTATTGAACCACGGCTCGGCTTGGAGGCGATCGAGGGTAACACCCCGGCTGTCGTCCAGAGGGGGCTTATCTGTCACGCCGATTACAATCTGCGTGAATTGGCCGGCGACAAAGCTCCGTTCCAGCAGGCGCGAGGGCAAAACCCGCGTCTCGGAATTTCTGCGCAACAAGTTGAGCGCGTACGGAACCTCCTGACCCTGGTCATCGATAACGCGAATATCGGATCCGTGCGCGTCGCTGCGAGCCAAGAGGTCAAACGGGAGCTTCAGTGAGAACGGGCTTCGTTGTTCGGCGGAAAATGTTTGTACGGTGCGCGAATAGTGCCAGGCGCGCCATTGGTGGGGAAGATCGGTGGCCGCGCAAAGAGCAGCGAGGGCCAAGACCGAGAACGTCGATGCGAGCCCGCGGCGGATCACGAGGAAGTCCGCTCGCGGGAGGCTTTGCTTTGATATAGGAAAGAAACGATTAGCAGTACCAACCCGAGAACCAAAAAGGAGAGGATGCGATAAAAGCGTTGCAGATAGGAACTGTCGTAGACGAAGACTTTGATTACGACCAAGCCGAAGAGCACGAGCGCCTGCCAGCGCAGTGGCGGGGACTGGCGCTTCATGCCGACAAGAATGAGGATGGAGGCGTAGACGGTCCACAGCAGCGACAAAGCGAGATGCTGGGCGAAGCCGGTGGCGAGGCCGAGCGACGTGGTCTGGCCGAAATAGTCCCAGAACTCCAGCGACAGCGCGAGAAGCGCGTAGAAGTTGATCGCGACTCCCAGCAGGCCAACTGTGCCTGTTTGTGGCTGGTTCGCGGCCGAAATGTGTTGGCGCGCGGCGAAGAGTGCGATGCCCATTGAGACGATCACGCCGAGATAGGTGCCAAAGCGCTCGTTCAGAAAGGCAGGTTGCGCGGGCAATGGCAGCGCGATCACGCGCAGCGCCGCGATTGCCAGTAACAGGAAGCCGGCGCCGCGCAACGCGGGCATGAGCGCGCGATAGCCGGTGTGAATGACGATCGCTCCTTCGAGCGCGAGAGCGAGCGTGATCCATTTGCCGTCGAGTCGAATCGGGATCGCCACAGTGACGAACGTGAGCGCCAAGCCGGCGAAAAGTTGTCGTGTGACCGGCCATTCGCCGGACTTGGGCTGCGGCACCAGCCGCGCCAAGACAATGTGTCCCGCCGACAGCGCCAGAACCAGAAGCGTCAGGGGCCAGCGGTACTCCGGCCAGAGCATGGCATACGCGGTTCCAAGGTAGGCCAGCGAGTTCAACGGCACAATGAACAAACCCACTTCATCGAGCGATGTAAAGCGCACCGTACGCAGCACCGGCAGAGCGCAATACAACAGGAAAATCAGCGTTGCGAAAATAATTGTGCGTTCCAGCTTTGCCGGCTGATAGAAGCTGGCGTACCAGCCCCAGAAGTAGATCTGCGTGAAAATAAAGGCGAGCGGCGCGAGCAATTGCCAGTCGCGGCGCGCGCCGATGATCAGCAGTCCACTGCCGAGAATCAGAAGATAGGTGAAGAGGGCGACCTGTTCATCCTTGCCGCTGCTGAGCAAGATCGGCGTCAAAAAGCCTCCGAGCAGCGAAAGCAGGGCGATGCGCTGGGAGTCACGCCCCAGCGCGATCGCGGCCATGACCACGGTAATAACGACCATCCCCGCCAAACCTACGTCCGTCCCGAAGAGCGAGTAGTAGCGGCAGCCCGCCCAGACCGATAGCAGTAGCGTCGCTTGGCCGAGGGCGGCGATGCCTTCGGAGAAGTAGGAGTAACCTTTGCCCAGGAGCCAGTGGCTCCAGGGAAGCATGGCGGCACCCAAGAGGGTACCGATAGCGACCCGGCCGGAAGGGCCGATCCAGTTATTGTCGAACGCATATTTGAGGAAAAAGGAGACGGCGACGATCAAAGCGAGAATGCCGATTCGGTTGAGCCAGCGACCGGCGATTAGACCTTCAAGGTCGGCTGAGGCCACATTCGCACGCGTGGAGGGCGGGTCCAATCGAGGCCCAGCAGTCAGACTGGCAGGCAGTATTGATCCGCGTGCTGGTGCGATCGTTGTTGACGCGGCTGGCGACGGGGAAGTGGGGGCCTGCGGTGTTGTCTGCACCGGTGTGGGCGGCGGCCTGACCTGTAGCGTTGGGGCGACGGATTCCGAGGGCGGACCAGCCTGCGATCCCCCGAGGGTCTGAACTGATTTCGCCAGCTGGCTCAGCTGTTGCTCGACGGAGTAGACGCGGGCAATTAGATCCTGGAGTCGGGCCGCTTGCAGCTGTTGTGCGAGCCGCTGCACCCGAACGAACGCCAAAATGGCGAGGATCGGCGTGGCGATAATCAACAGGCAAAGCAGGACAACGAGAATTGCCATTGTCGGCGATAGGTCGGGACGCCGAGATTAGAACACAGTGAGGCGGTAGGTACAACGGCGGGGGGCCCCTGCGTTAGGGTCCCCAAAATGGGAAATTCGCCCTCTCTGGTGACGCGGGAATGCCCTTTGGAGAAGGGCCTGTGGGGTTAGCGGCCTGCCCGGACGGACAGGTATTCCACAAGGCGGCCAGGCGAAGGAAAGTCAAAATCCACAGGGCGTGGAGAGTGTCTGTAAAGTATTGTATATTAGACTTTTATTTCGCTATCGCTGGTAAGTGTTGGGTACTAGAGCGCAGGTTTAAGATCAAAAATGTACCTTGCGTACCATCGATTCCGGCGCCCATTTCGTGTCAAATGGTACAGGTGCGGCGGTCACCTGGACCTTTCGATCAGGCTGCCGCATCAAAATACCCAGAACACAGTAAGCAGCCGTAGAGCGCAGTGCGGAAAGGGCCAAGGGACAGGATGAAGACCAAGACCAAGGATAACGGCCGGAAATGGATGTGGTGGTTCCTGGCGGTTGTCGTAGCGCTCCAGATGTATTTTGTGAAGGAGCTGCTGGCGGCCTTTGCGCTGTTCGCGATGGGGTTTGCGGCGATGGCTTTCGTGGTCGCCAGCGTGTATATGCTGCACAAGGGTTGGGAAGTGGCCGTCGAGCGCGTTGCTGAAAGCGGGCACCCCGTAGTGAATATGGCCCGGCGCGGCGCAGCTGCGGTCGAAGATTTGGCACGGCGTCCGTTGCGGCGCCCGGGATCGGAAACGGTTAGCTAGGCAGTCGCGATTTTGGTTTAACCAGAGCACCCAGGCCGGTGAATGAGAGCACCGTCCTGGCCAAGACCCAAAGAAGAGGCCAACCGGACTTGAGACCGGTTGGCCTTTTCTTTGTTCGGCGACGCTGTTGCGCTACCTTGCGGTGCCTGGTATGGGGCGGCTGAAGGCGACTTGATCGCTGTGCTACCCTTGCGCCGGTCGGGAGGGACGGCGATGGGTCATAAAGGCTTGAGACCAGTACTGGCGAGTGTGGCGATGGTTTCGGTGGCGACGGTAGTGTCGCTGGCGCCGAAGTTACCAGCCGCGTCACACGATCCGGCGCAGGGCGGAGGGAAGGGCAAAGAGGTTGCGCCAAGGAAGATCGCGATTCGGGCTGGGCGACTGATCGATGCCAAGAGTGATGCGCCGATTACGAATGCGCTCATCCTGATCGAAGGCGACAAGATTGTGTCCGTTACGCCGGGCGGTACGCCTCCCGTCGGTGTGGAAATGATCGACTTCTCCAAGGCGACGGTGCTGCCGGGCCTGATCGACACGCACACGCATGTGTTGCTGAACGGGGATATCACCGAAGAGGACTATGACGCGCAATTGCTAAAAACTTCGATTCCGTATCGCGCGATCTTGGCGGCGCGGAATGCGCGCATCGGGCTGGAAAATGGCTTCACCACGATACGAGACCTGGAAACCGAAGGCGCCATGTATGCCGACGTCGACGTGAAGCAAGCAATTGCACGGGGCGAAGTGCCGGGGCCGCGGATGCAGGTAGCCACGCGAGCGATGACGCCTACCGGCATGTATCCCCTGCTCGGATATTCCTGGGAGCTGCACCTACCGACCGGTGTGCAGTATGTCGATGGGGCCGATGGCGCGCGCAAGGCAGTTCGCGAGCAGATTTCACACGGTGCGGACTGGATCAAGTACTACTCGGACCGGGCCTATCGCTTCGAGGCTGACGGCGTACTGCACAGCATGGTGAATTTCACGGACGAAGAGGCCAAGGCGATCGTGGATGAAACGCATCGACTCGGCAAGCGCGTCGCGGCGCACTGCATCGGAAGCGATGGCATTGAGGCGGCGTTGCGTGCGAGCGTGGATACCGTGGAGCACGGCGATGGACTGACCGACGCGCTGATCAATGAACTGGTGAGGAAAAACGTGTATTGGGTGCCCACCATTACCGTCGGCGCATACGTGGCGCCCGGGCGGGGCGGGAACTGGACGCGAATGGTCGACACGGAGAAGCTGGCGTTTCAGAAGGCGCTGAAAAAGAACGCGAAGATCGCGTTCGGCACCGATGTCGGCGGCTTCGACTGGCGAGAAATAAATGGGGCGAAAGAATTCGGCTACTACGTGAATTATGGAATGACGCCAATGCAGGCCATTCGCTCAGGCACTTCGGTGGCGGCGGATCTGCTGGGATGGAGCGACAAGCTCGGGACCGTGGAGGCAGGGAAGTGGGCCGACCTGGTGGCCGTGACCGGCGATCCGCTGAAGGACATCACGGAACTGGAGCGCGTGAAGTTTGTGATGAAGGGCGGAGTAATTTACAAGAATGAACTGAAATAAATCGAAGCGCACAACAATCAGATCACATCACAGCGGGCTGGGCCGTGGCATCCCTAAGTTGAGGCGGTTTCCTTGCGGAAAATGACTAGCAGCAAATCCGCAAGTCGATCAGCCCCTGATGATGATCCTTCCCCCGGGCGGTAGCCCAATCATCGCAGACGACGCTACCCTGGCTTCATTTGGTGTAGACGAAGCGCACGCGGCCTCATCCGGAGCAAGGACAAAAGATTCGGTCGCAGGCAGCAATTTGTAATAGTAGGTCCCCGGCACTGCGTCCGGCGACACAAAGATCATCACACTTCCAAGGGCCGGCAAGAAATGGTCGACTGACAGCGGAGTGGTCTGAATCTCAATAACATATCCAACCGTGTCATCGTTTCGAAACAGGATCCGATCACGCTTGTTCACTTCAGGATCGTTGTCAGGCTGCCCGCCTGAAATGACGACGACCTTAGGTACCCGGGCTGTGAACCTTGATAGTCCCATGGATGTTCCGGCGCTCATGCCAGTTCTCCTCTCAATCGCTTACTGCTTTTCGCTTTCGCGAAAACTCTTGTCGGTCACCAGATTTTGCAATCCGTACCTGGTCTGAAGGTTAGCTAAAGTGGCTCCGTTCTTCAGCGTTTCGTGCGCATACTGGAGGGCCGCTTTACGGTTGCCCAGCGCTTCGTACGTTTCGGAAACATTTGCAAGCACGATTGGGTCTTTAGGTGCCAGCTTGAGAGCGGCTTTAGCTTGCGCCAAGGCTTTTTCGCTTAAGTTTTCCTCGCTGTAGTAACGACCGAGCGCCGACTGGGCAAGCCCGTCGTTGGCGTTGAGTGTCACATATTGCTCGAGCAGCACAATGGCCTTCGATCGTGCTTGCGCGGCGTTGTCGTGGTCTCCGGCCCATTTGTAGGTTTCGGTCAAATAGGACCAGACGCGCCAGTCCTTGTCATTCAGTTCCAACGCCTTCTTAAGCATTGCAACGGCATCGGGGTATCTTTTTTGATCGGAATACAATAAACCGAGACTTGCGTACGCCGCGTAGTTCGGCGCGAGTGCGATCGATTTACGAAAGGCCGCTTCCGCTGCGGCTTGCGATTGCGGATCATCGAGTTCGGAATAGACCGTGCCGAGGTTTTGGTACGCTGCCGAATTGTCGGGGGTCAGCTCGATAACCCGCTTGAACTGACCGATGGCGTCTTGATGTCGGTGCTGGTCGTAGTAGTAGGCTGCGAGCGAGTTATATCCGCCCCAGAAGTCCGGACGAATGGCGATGGCGCGTTTGTAGCTGGCTTCAGCCTCGGATGCTTGTCCCAAATTTTCCTGCACTTCGGCCAGTCCATGTATCGCATCGGAATCGCGCGGGTTAATGTCGAGCGCTTTCTGGAATTCCATTAAAGCCTGGTCATTTTTTCCAAGCGTAGCCTGCACATGTCCCAGGGTTACGTGCGCGGACCCGATGCGCGGGTCTTTTAATATGGCTTTCTCGCAACTTTCAACAGCCAGCTGCAGCCAATCGGGACGGTGATCCGTCTGATACTTCAACCGATAGGCGGAGCCCAGGATGGCGTAACCTCTGGCAAATCCCGGGTCCGCTTGTGTTGCAGACAGAATCGTGGAAATGGCCAGATCGATATTTCCGGGCCTGTCGAAGCGCTGCAGGTAGCCCAGCGCTTTGATATAAGCCTCGTAAGAAGAAGGGACGATACTCGAGACGGAATCGAAGGACTCGTCCGAAGTCTTTACGCGCATTGCCTGAGCAAGGTAGCTGACCGCACGATCTTCGAGCGCGCCGAAATCGCCCGCGCGATCTTCCAGCCGAGTAGATCCAATCTGCCGCAAATGTTTGGCGTCGATCAGATTGATGGTGAGCGAAACGATGGGCCCGCTGCGCTGAAGACGGGTTTCCACGACAAGAGTCGCGCCCAGTTCGCGGAAAGCCGCGCCGGGATCTGCAATCTTGTGACTACGCACCATGCTGGCTGGCACGACCCAGAGCGACTGCTGTGCAGCCTGGAGATTTGACAGCCTGTTGGTCAAGGAATCGACGAACCCATCGGCTTCAGCCTGGGAGGCGCCGTCGCTTTCCAATTCTCCAAATCGCACCACGGCGATGTGTTTTTCTCCTGCATAGGCATAAACCAGGCCGGCGAGATGCTCGCGAACCGAAGGCACAACGAGCGAAGCCAGAAGGATAAGCCCGAACGCCAGAACACCAAGCAACGTGCGGCGCAAAACTTTACCTTGCGGAGTCGCCCACCGCGGCGTTGAGGCATTCTGGACGAATTGCTTGAGTTCGCGGGGACTCACCGTTCGAGTCACCGTGGGTTCGTCTAGAGGTAGCGGCGTGGCAGTGATTTGGGCCCGTGCGGCCTCGAGGTCTTGCACCATTTCGGTGGCGTTGGCGTAGCGGTGGGAGGCTTGCTTGGAAAGGGCACGATAGACAATCGGCTGGACGGGTGCCGGTACGGCGTCGACAGCCGAGGGTGGCTGATTGAGGATCGCGAAGGTCATCGCCGCGGTATTTGGCCGCAGGAAGGGGTGGCTGCCGGTGAGCATTTGCACCATCAGCACGCCGAGCGCCCAGACGTCGGCGCGTTGGTCGACCGGCTCGCCCAGAATCTGCTCGGGAGCCATGTAGGGGAGCGTGCCAGTATTGGAGACGCTTTGCGTAGCACTGGTAGTAGCAACCACGCGAGCTAGGCCGAAGTCGACGATCTTCGCGGTGTTGTCCATGGTGATGATGATGTTCGACGGTTTCACATCGCGATGGACGATATTCCGAGCGTGCGCGGCACCCAAGCCTTTGGCGATCTGCATGGCGTAGTCGAGGGAATCACGCACGGAAACGACGCCGCGATTGATCTTTTGCGATAGCGTCTCGCCTTCGTAATAGGCCATGACAATGAACAATTGGCCGTCTTCGGACTCTTCCATACCGTGGATCACGCCGATATTGGGATGGTCGAGAGCCGAGGCCGCGCGAGCTTCGCGAAGGAGCTGGTCCTTTTCGGTTTCGCTGAGGGCGAATTCGGTGGGGAGGAATTTCAGTGCGACCGTGCGTTCCAGTGTCAGGTCCACGGCCTTATAGACCACACCCATGCCGCCGGCTCCCAACTTTTGGGTGATGCGGTAATGCGAGATGGTTTGGTCCAGCATGGGGCTACAAGCAGAGGTGGCGAAATTCTAGGTTAGCAGCGCGGTTAAGTCAACGAGTGCTAGCCACGGCAAGGTCTTTAAACTCTTGCAATACCGAGGGTTGCCCGAGATCGCGGCCAAAACTCAAAGGCTAGAATTGACCAAACCTCGGCATAGAGCTGACCACGAAGGCAAGTTGTTGAGGTTCGCAGCGGCGCGGGATGGGCACGCCTAGAAAAACGCGGCACCACCGTCGACGTTGATCGATTGGGCGGTGATGGCGCTGGACTCGCCGGAGCAAAGAAACAGAGCGGCTCGCGCGATTTCGGCCGCGGTTTGACCGCGGCCTTGCAGCAGCGTGTTGAGAAATCCTTCTAGCTGTTCTTTGGGACTGACATTGAGCTTCTTGGCCAGCGTGGCACCGAGATCTTTGGACATGAGCGTCTCGGTTACCGGGCCGGGACAAAGCGCATTCACACGCACACCTTTGCGTGCGGCTTCCGCGGCGGTTACGCGAGTCAGCCCGAGCATGCCTGCTTTGGCCGCGGCATAGGCCGAACCCCAAGAGAATGCCGACTTTGCGGAAAGGCTCGAGATATTCAGGATGACGCCCGAGCCGCGCGCGTACATCTCAGGCAGCGCCAGCTTGCTGAGCACGAACGCCGCGCGCAAATGGACTGCGATGACCTTGTCAAATTCGTCCAGCGGATACTCTTCGACGGGTACAACCGGGCCGTAATGCCCCGCATTGTTCACGAGAATGTCTACTCGCCCAAACTTCTCGCGGGCTGCGTAAAAAACGCCTTCGCAGTCAGCTACTTTCGTCAAATCGGCGGTCGCGAAGGCCGCCACCTGCGCGCCGCCGCGTCCAGCAGCCCCCTTCGCAGCATTAATTTCTTTGGCGGTGGCCGAGAGTTCCGCTTCTGTGCGTGCGGTAAGAAACACGGAAGCGCCCTCATTGGCGAAGAGCTGAGCGATTGCTCGACCGATGCCACGGCCCGATCCGGTTATTAGAGCGGTACGATCGTTGAGGAGCATAGAAGTACCGAGGATAGTGGGAAGCTGGCGAGAGAAGCAAGAATGGTTGAGCCGAGCGAGCTAAGACTCGATTTGTAGATGGGCACCTGACGGACCCTGCGAGACAACAAAGATCGTCGACCCACATTGTACCGGCGATCAGATGTAATTCATGCAGCCCGAAACTGCGTGGGCAGCATCCAAGACGCAGTGTCGAATTCGATTACCAGGTAACGACTCCAATCGCTGTTCAGACATTCCGCATCTGAGCAGGCCCAGACGCGGCAAAAATTAAAACTGAGGTGTTTCTTGCACGTGCTGCGAGGATTCTTCGTTAGCCAATGTATCTTGGCAGTTGCCGCCGCAGTGATGTCTGCGGCAGGGTGCGGCGGAGGCAGCACCACTAGTGCGAGTAGTCCCACTACACCCAGCGCAAGCGCCACAGCGCCATCGATTACCACGCATCCCGCCAATCAGTCGGTGACGCAAGGGACCGCGGCCACCTTTACAGTGGCGGCCACAGGCACCACTCCGCTTCAGTACCAGTGGCGCGAGAATACCGCCAACATTGCCGGCGCTACTTCGCCGACGTACACCACGCCCGCGACTACCGCCGCGGACAATGGTGCGGTGTTTGATGTAGTGGTCAGCAATTCTGCCGGCAGTATGACCAGCTCTCCGGCTACGCTTACAGTGAACTCCAGCGCGTCCGGCGGAACGCCGCCCGCCAGCAATATAGATGTGGTTACCTATCACTACGACAATTTGCGCAGCGGGCAGAATTCCAAAGAAACGATTCTGACGCCGGCCAATGTCACTTCCGCGAAATTCGGACTGCTTGGTTCATTTGGCGTGGATGGCAAGGTAGACGCGCAACCACTGTATCTCTCTGGCGTTTCTATTCCCAATCAAGGCACGAAGAATGTTTTGTACGTGGTCACCGAACATGACACCGTCTACGCTTTCGATGCCGACAGTGTGAACGGCAGCACCAACACCATGCTGTGGTCCACCTCCATGCTAGGCGCCGGGGAAACCCCCAGCGACGATCGGGGTTGCGGGCAGGTGACCCCGGAAATCGGCATCACTGCCACCCCCGTGATCGACCGCGCGCGCAATGCCATCTATGTCGTGGCCATGTCCAAGTCGGGAAGCAGCTATTTCCATCGTATCCATGCGCTGAATCTGGCCACCGGCGCGGAATTGTTTGGAGGTCCCACACTCATCACCGCCACGTTTCCCGGCTCCGGCGCCAATAGCTCCAACGGCCAGGTTTCTTTTGACGCCAAACAATACAAAGAGCGGCCCGGCTTGCTGCAAATCGGCGGCACGATTTACACCACGTGGAGTTCGCACTGCGATATCGCCCCATACACCTCGTGGGTAATGTCTTACAACGCGGACACTCTCGCGCAGGTCAACGTGCTGAATCTGGTGCCCAACGGGAACGACGGCGCCATCTGGATGTCCGGAGCAGCGCCGGCTGCCGACTCTGCTGGAAACATTTACTTCATCATTGGCAATGGCGACTTCGGTACAACGCTAAGAACCGATGGATTGCCCGCCAACGGAAATTGTGGAAATTGCTTCGCGAAAATTTCTTCCACATCGCCGATGCAACTGCTCGACTATTTCGCTACGAATAACACCGTCACGCAATCCGGTTCCGACACCGACTTCGGCGCCGGAGGACCGCTGCTCTTGCCCGACATGGTCGACGCCAGCGGCGCCACCCGCCATCTCGCTGTCGGTTCCGGCAAAGACACCATCATCTTTGTGCTCGATCGCGACAGCATGGGCAAGTTCAACTCCGGGGCGAACTCCATCTATCAGCAGATCAACGGCCAGTTGGCTGGCGGCGTGTTCTCCAAGCCTAGCTATTTCAATCGCAACGTATATTACGGAGCGGTCGGAGACTCCATCAAAGCGTTTCCCATTTCCGCGGCCAAACTGGCGACGACGCCGTCATCACATACAAGTCACACTTTCCCGTATCCCGGTGCGACGCCCACTATTTCCGCGAATGGCACCACGGCGGGAATCGTATGGGTGGTGGAGAACGGCAGCAGTGGCGTGTTGCACGCGTATGACGCTACCAACTTGGGGACCGAGCTGTACAACTCCAATCAAGCCGCCGCAGGTCGCGATCACTTTGCCGACAATAAATATGTGACCCCGATGGTGGTGAACGGAAAAGTTTTCGTGGGCACGCCCGACAGTGTGGCGGCCTTCGGTTTGCTTCCGTAATCCCGGCGTCAAAAATGAAAGGGGCATGCAATGAGCATGTCCCCCAGTTTCTGCAGAAGGCCGGTTTACTTCTGCGGCTTCAGGTCCTTCAACAATTTGTGCACCAGGCCGTTGATTTCGTCCTGCGTTAACGTGAACGTCTCGCGTTGGACGGGTTTTTGCCCGATCGCGCGATAAACCCCATGCCTGGTCGATTGCTGCAGCATATCGAACACGATCATCCCTTCGCGGAAGCGAATATGTTCGTAGCCGATTGCCGGGGGGCCCCAGCCCCACGCTTCGTAGCAGCGGAACGGGCCACAAACGAGGCCGGGGTAGCCGCCGCCCGGATACACGGTTTGCACCGTTTGATTGCGGCGCTCCACCGCGAAATGGTAATCGACTAGAAAATCGGCAGCGGCCGGGTCGCTGATCTGCTTCAGCCCTTTTTCACTCAGAGCCTGACCGATCGAATTCTTGACGCGGTCCTGAACCATCTGATTATTGGCTTCGTTTTCGCGGGCGCGCGCGGCATCGGGGCGGGGAATCGTGTCGTGCGAGACAATCGGCCGGTTGTCGCGATTCCGCGCAGCCGGCGGAGGGGCGTCGGGGCGCCAAGCCCACGTCTGGCCTCTCGCGATACGAACGTCGGGGTCGCGCGTGATGCGCACATATTCGTCGCATCCGGCAAGCCCCAAACCAAACAGACAAGCGGTCGTCGTCAGCAGGGCCGCTTTCATCGGCACGGATCGCAAAGATAGCATCGCCAGAACCTCCCAAACCTACGCGTACTCATCCCACGGTATGGAACCCTAGAGCGTCAGGATAGTTGCGCCAGATGGGATGTGATGGAAACGGTGGCGACGCCTTATTTCCGCGCGCACCAACTTAACAGCGGATACCGCGCGAGAAGGGAGGTGAAACTAAGAAAAATCGCGCCGCATCGTGGGTGGCTTCAGTCCCAATCTTTAAGCTTCGGCCACAGATCGTGCAGATCCATTTTCAGACCACGCCCCAGCTGCACCGGAAGATTTTCCTTGGGCAGTGCGTAGCGATGGTTGATCTCGGCTACCGGCTCTAGAGACGAAAATAGCGGCTTGGCCTTTTCCGGGTGCTCCGATCCCACCAGGATCATGATTTCGCCGGTGTACTCGCGCGGCCCCCACAGAAAATAGCTCTGGTTCGGGCAGATGGCCGGTGGAAGTCCGTATTTCGTCCCAAACAGATCAATCGCGCCTGCTTCGCCATAGTTATTTGCATAGATCGCGGTTTTGCGGCGCTCCTCTTCGGGCAACGAGTTGTACACCCGCGCGACGGTCTCAGCCATTTCCGGCCAGCCAAACTCGTCAGCGTAGTGCTGCGGCAACACCGCGCCCATGTGGATGTGCTCGGAGCGGGGAATCTGGAACGGCAGATGTTGTTGATAGCGCAGGTAGGCTTCTACGGGCAGCAGCGGCAGCGTGACCGGCAACAGCGGCAGAATCCCTAACACGACCAGCCACGCCACGGCTCCTACTTGGAGTCCCACGCGCACCCGCGATTTGCTCGCAAAACGTGCGGATCGCAACCAGCGCTCTACAATCACGCCGCCGGCGGCCAGTACAAGCGGATATGCCGGAGCGGAGTAATAATTTTTCCCGTGCTGTATCAGAAAAAATCCAACAGTGAACAGGAACGCCCATCCGAATACCCGATATGTCTTGGTTTCACGCCCGAAAAAATAGTAGAGCAGGCCAGCTAGCCAGAACGGCAGGCTCACCGGGGACATCAGCAGGATCTGTTGCGCGATGAACTGGGCTGGTGTCGGGATAATATCTCGGCCGGTCGTCCGGATATTGTGCATTAGCTCGAAAAACGGCCAATGATGCGCCACATTCCACACGAAATTGGGAAGGAAAATCAGAAATGACACCGCGCCGCCGGCCAGTAGCCACGGCGTAAACAGCAGCTTGCGCTGCGGCGTCAGCAGCAAGCCGGCGAGCAGCGCAAAGCCAAATACCGCCATCGAATACTTCGTCTCCATTCCGATTCCGGCGATCGCCCCGAACGCGACCCACAGCCTCGGTTTTTCCGTCTTGATCAGCCGCAACAATACGAACGCACTGCCGAGCCACAGGAGCGGCTCGAACGCATTCATGGCGAATTGATGATCGATAGCCCACCACACGCCGGGCGTCACTCCCAGAACCGCCGCGAGGGCGATGCCGAATCGTTGCGCTCCCAACTCCCGCGCGAAAGCCGCGATCAACAAGATACGTGCGCAGCCCGCCAGAACTGGCCAAATCAGCAACGCCGGCAGCGATATGCCCGTAACATGCAGTGCGATCCAAGCGATAGCCACGATCAACGGCGGGTGATCGACGTATCCCCAATCCATGTGCCGCGCGCACGATAAGTAGTACAAGGCATCGCGAAAATAGCCGTACTGCGTCGACGTTGCCATGTGCAACGCGAAATAGATCAGCGCGATGATCGCGGGAATAAACCACCAGCGTTGCGAGAGGGTCGGCCCGTCATTCATTGGGAAGGCACGCGAGGACCAGAATAACAGACGAGTGCAAGAACAGGCCGTGCTTCAGGGATTCCTACGAACGAACTAGATTCCAGTCCAGGGGCGGGGTAGTGAGCGGCCAGAAATCGGGCGCTGGGGTATCGAACGCAAACGCCACGCCGAAACCGCCACTCGGCAACTCGTCGACGCGCACTACTCGACAGCTCTCCTCCTTGTTGGTCAGCGGGTTGACTACCACGATCGGCTGTCCCACCAGCACTTCCATTTTCAGCTTGAAGAGCCCGCCATGCGCGTTGACCACTGAGGTAACCGTTTCTTCCTGAACCTGTTCCCGCTCGCGGGTTTCCGCCAACACAATCACCGGTATGCTCAACTTCACCCGCTCGCTACGCCGCTGCTCACGATTCGATCTGTCTCCCAAGACACTCTCCAAACTCCGACCTGAGGCCAAGGCTAAGGGAGAACGCCACTTACCCACCACGAAAGCTTGGCTTGGTTCGTAATCCAAGCACGCGGGGTAAATCCCAGGGGCAGCATCCTTGGCTGCCAGTTCAGCCCTGCCGAGGCGCCATTTTATCAGGATAGGCCGAGCTTGCGTTCCAGGCGCGAACATACTTCCGCCCACTCCCCATCCACGATACTGAAATATACCGTGTGACGGATTCTTCCGCTGGAGGTAATCATGTGATTGCGAAAGGTGCCCTCTTCGCGCGCCCCGATGCGCAAAATCGCGGCACGCGATTTCGCATTCAGCGAATCGGTCTTTAGCTCCACGCGCATGCAGCCCAATGTTCCAAAGGCGTGCCGCAGCAGCAGATACTTTGACTCGGTGTTCACGGCCGTGCGCTGCCACGGCCGCGCGATCCAGGTCCAGCCGATCTCCAGGCGATGATGCGCGCGTTCGATATTCGCGTACCGGGTGCTGCCAATCACGCGCCCGGTGGCTTTCTCAATCTGCGCAAATGGCAGCGCCATTCCGCTGGCCTGATCCTTCAATGCGATCTCCACATACTCCGCCATTTGTTCGGGCGTCTGCACGGGAATCGGAATCCATCGCCACAATTCCTCATCGAGCCCGACTTCGCACAGCCCCTTCAAATGTGCTCGCGTCAGCGGCTCCAGCCGCAAGTGCTGGCCCTCCAGCACGGTGGGCTCGATCTTCATTTCGCCATGCATGCGTTAAAATGTAGGGGAAGAGATGTCGAACGAACAGCACCAAAATGGAAGATCGTGGTCGTAGCTGAACTTGCCGCCTACGCGCGCCTTTCCGCTTCCAGCACGCAAACCGGCGACTTTGTCTGCACTGCACACGTCAGCGCAAAGCCGGCTTGCTCAAACAGGCGTGCAAAGTCCGCCTCGGTGCGTTCGCGGCCGCCCGGCAACAGCAACATCTCTAGGTCCAGCCACTTCGCAAAACTCGGCTCATTGCCGGGAGTGAGCACTGCTTCGACCAAAATCACCTTGGTCCGGCCTCGGCCCGCTTTGTGGCAATTCTTCAGAATCGTCAGTGCTTTTTCATCGCTCCAGTCATGAATGATGTGTTTCATGATGTAAGCATCGGCGGCGGGTACTTCGGCAAAGAAATCCCCGCCCGCGGTTTCACAGCGGCCCGTAAGCCCGTGCTCGCTGATCCGCGATTTCGCTCCGGCGTGTACGTGGTCCAGATCAAAAATCACGCCGCGAATTGCCGGGTGCTTCTTCAAAATCATCGTCAGCAAATGGCCATGTCCGCCGCCAATATCTACAAGCGTTTTGCCGTCCAGATATGAGAAGTCGTAAGCTTCCAGCACCGCCGGCGTCAGCATCTTGCTGAACGTGGTCATCGCGCGGTTGAAGACTTCTCCGAGCTCTTTGTCCTTCTGGAGATATCCGAAGCACGACTCTGCGAAAATCTTCTCGACCACGGTCTCGCCGGTTTTTACCGCATGCGACATCTCGGAATGCGTCTGAAAGTGAAAGGGATTGTCCAGCCAGAGAACCATATCGTGGATGGAATCGTCCCGGTCCGCACGTAGCAGTTCACCCACGGCAGTCAGTTCGAAACTGCGCGGCGCACTCTCGTTAAAAACACCTGCACTGGCCAGTGCTCGAAGCAATCGGTACAGTGAATCTTCATGGCTGCCAGTGGTCCGCGCCAAATCCCGTGTGGACTTTGGCCCATCCTTCAGCAAGCCCGGGATTCCAAGCTTGGTCGCCGTATACAGCGCGCTCGACACCATGTATCCCGAGGCTAGTTGCATTAATTGCTCAGATGGCTGTGGGCCCTGCTCACGGCCTGGTGTGGACATTTGCTTCTTTCCTCCGCAAAGTGCCGCTACTTTACCGCAGGTTGACCGAATGCAGAAGCACACCACCGCCGAGAGGCCGTTCTTGCGAAGCGTGTAGGCCGATAGGCTAGTGAATTTCGAAGTGAAAAATATCCACCACGACATTGGTCCTGCGATTCAACAAGACGATGTGTCCCCCTACCAGGACGTTCGCACAGTCCGGAGGTGGCGGTGGCAGGCGCCGCTCCAGATCCACTGGAACGGGTTGCACCTTTTTTTGCAGTCCGGGAGGCAAGGTTCCGCGCCGCACAAGCTGCTTTTCCAGTCCCGGAGGTAGGCGATCCTTCTTGGCTAGTCCTGGAGGTAGGTTGCTCTCATGAACCTCATACCACCCGCGCATCGCTTCCTGGTCGCGATCCCCGTAGTAGTGGGCGTCGTCATTCGCGTGCTTGTTGTGGCCTTTCCCTTTGCCTTGGTCTTTGCCCTGGGCCATCACGTGCGGGCTGGAGAACAGGAACGCTCCGACGGCACAGGCCAGCATCCATTTTCGCGCTTGCATGGTTCCTCCGTATCGGTAGCTGAGTACTTCAACGCTAGACCTCCGATCCGATTGCCACAAACCTGGAATGGACCGATGTGTCGTTCCGACGACTTGGCCCTATGGCCAGCGGGCAGAGTCATTTACGAGGAGATTGCAGCACCTCTGAAAAGTGCCCGCTCTCGCCCGGGTGAGGTATGATAGAGTTTTAGGAAATTACACATTTAGGATGATGATGGCGACCGAGAAGAACGGAAAGGTACTACTGCGAGTCAGGCCGCGCGGGTTTTGCGCCGGGGTGGTCCGTGCCGTGGACATTGTTGAGCTGGCACTGGAAGCTTACGGCTCCCCGGTCTACGTGCACCACGAGATCGTCCATAACACCTATGTTGTAGAGCAGTTACGGCGTCGCGGCGCCATTTTCGTCGAGACCATCGATGCCGTTCCACACGGCGCTGTGTTGGTTTTCAGCGCCCACGGCGTCCCGCCCACGGTCCGCCAGGAAGCCAGGGATCGCGAACTCCGGGTTATCGACGCCACGTGTCCGCTGGTCACTAAAGTCCACCTGGAAGCCCTTAAATTTGCCCGCGAAAAGCGCACCATCGTCCTGATCGGTCACCGCGACCACCAGGAAATCGTAGGGACCTCCGGCGAAGCCCCAGATCGCACTATCGTCGTCGATTCGGTCGCCGCCGTGGATGCGCTGGAGGTCGAGGATCCCGAAAAGCTTTCCTTCCTGACGCAAACGACATTGAGCCTCTACGATACGCAGGAAATCGTCGCCCGGCTGCGGCAAAAATACCCGGCCATCCAAGGTCCTGCCAGCGATGACATCTGCTACGCAACACAAAATCGCCAGGAAGCCGTCGAACAAGTAGCGAAGGACGTGGACCTGATCCTCGTCGTGGGCTCGCCGAACAGCTCGAACTCCAACCGCCTGGTGGAGGTTGCCAAACGCAGGGGCGTGAAGGCGCAACTCATCGATTCCGCGAAAGACATCGACTCAAGCTGGCTGGATGGCGTCGAGCGCGTTGGTTTGACGGCGGGAGCCTCGGCGCCGGAAGTGCTCGTCGAACAGGTCAGCAACCGGTTGGCGGAATTCGGATTCACGGATCAGCGCGATCTCGATCTGATCCGCGAAGACGTGCGCTTCACGCTGCCGCCAGAGTTAGCAACGATCGCGGCCGCCCCGCGCCGCTAGTTTTGGGTTATGTGGACGCCGGGTTTTAGCCCGGCGATCGTTGACTGGGCCAGGGAAATAGGGGAACGCCGCTAATGGGGCGCAACGCGGCGAGGCGCAAAACCAAACAAGGAGCGAATCTTGGCGGTCAAAATCGTCCGTCAGCCGAAGAAGATTGCCCTGATCGGCGCGCCTTCCAGCGCTGCCGCCTTGCTTCCGGGAACAGAAAAAGCTCCTGCGGCACTCCGCGCCGCCGGCTTGGTCGCGCGCCTGCAAGATGCGGGGTACGAAGTCGTCGATTACGGCGATTGCCCGCCACGCCTGTTCGCCGATGACGACGAGCATCGCCGCGCGCGAAATCTCCCCGCGATTGTTGCCGGACTTAACGATCTAAAAACGCACGTTGAAGTCGCCACGAAAAGCGGCGCGCTTGTTCTGGTTCTCGGCGGCGATTGCGCACAATCCATCGGCGTGATCGCCGGAGCCCACCGCTACTACAAGCACATCAATCTGTTGTGGATGGATCGTGACGCCGATCTGAATACGCCGGCCACCACGCCTTCGGGCCGCATCGACGGCATGGTCGTTGCCCATATCATCGGCAAAGGCGCGCCTGAATTGGTGCGCTTCTGGGGCGAGCCGCCATTGGTCCGCGAGCCGGACATCACGCTGTTCGGCATCGATCGTCTCGATCCCGGCGAGCAGGAATTGCTCGGCAAATCGCCGTTGCGTCACGTACTTGCGGTCGACATCCAATCCAAAGGCGCAGTCGCGGCAGCAAAAGACGCGCTCGCACACCTACACGCAGATACTCGCGAATACGTGCTGCATCTTGATCTCGACGTGATCTCGTCTGACGATCTCCCGGCGGTGAGTGTCCCCGGCAGCGGCGGCCTCACTTTCGCAGAAGTCCGCGCCGCTTTCATCGAATTCGCTCGCCACAAAAACTTGCTTGGATTTGACGTCGCTCAATTCAACCCTGGCAACGATGTTGACGGCGCTCATGCGAAGAGAATCGTCGATTTGTTGGTCGACGCCTTGTCCGCACGTCTCGAGTCGACCCAGGCACCTGCCGCTCCGGCCGCGACATCTCCAGAAACGGAACTCGTCGCTGAATCACCTTCCGATCCGGCGCATTCCGATGCCGCGCCCGCAATGGAGCCCGCTTCTTCTTCCGCTCCCGATGCCGAGCCGCCCGAAAACGCTTTCGGCGCTTCAGAATCCTGACTGCCGGATCGCCGCTGTTGACTTTGGTTGCAATCACAACCAATCGCTAGTCCCGCGGCTTCAAACGTTCCCATCCGCTCATGGCATTCTCCAAGTTTCGCGGCGCCGAGCACCTGCACCAGCGCGGCACGGTAGCAACTCGTTTTGTCCAAAGGGTCCCGTGTAAGACTCGAATCGTGCTTCCGCAAAGCGGATATTCCAAATCGAGTAGGCGTTAGACTTCCAGCAGAGTCCAAATATCCGGAGTCGCGGCCCGGTGGGGCTGGTCGGAGTCTTCCTTGTATTCGTTCAGTTTCATCTCTGTGCTCACCGGCGCAGCAGCCGATCGCTATTCATGGCTGTTTGCAGCGCCAGGCACGCTATTCCTGTATTACCTCGTCGCATGGGTGTCGATCGGACGAGAGCCCGAACCCGGGCCGCTGGTCACAAGGTATGCGCCTCCGGACGGATTTTCCGCGGCGGCGATTCGTTTTCTGACCACCACGGGAAGCGATGGCCGCAGCTTTGCGGCGGTGATTGCGCAGTTGGCCGTCAGCGGTTGCGTCCGCGTAGAGCCCGAAGACGGAAAGTACAAGATTTCGCGTTTGCTGAGCGGCCGCCGCGTCGAAGCCGGTCTCGCCCCGGAGGAGAAACGAGTGCTTCGCATGTTGTTCGAGGACGGACCAGTGATCGAGATGACCGCGTCCCTGGACCAGCGCAACACCGCGCGGCAAGGCCGCTACGTCTTCCACATCCAGGAAGAATTGAGCAAACGTCTGACGGGGAAATATTTCACGCGACACGTTGGTGTGATCGCGGCGGGAATGCTGGCCTCGGTGATCATGGCGCTGGCGTCAGCGGCGACGGTCAAGACGCGCGGCACGTTTGACACCGCCATGGCTCTGTTCTTTACGGTTTGGATGCTGTTTTGCGGGTTGACGCTGGGCATGATCGTGGAAGTGAGCTTTGTCGCGGCGTGGCGCGCCACCGCGCGCGCGGGTACCAGTTGGCTGAAACTGCTGCCGGGAACCGCCGCCCTTGTGGCGTTCGCCGCGGTGATCGCATACATGTTGCGCCAACTGGCGCATGAGGTCTCTCCGGCGCTCTCGCTGATGATTGTTGCGTTCCTGGCTGTGAATCTGGGCTGGGCGCCTTCCTTCAAGCGCACGACGCGCGAGGGGCGGCGAATTCTCGATGAGATTGCCGGATTCCGATTGTTCCTGGAGAAAGTGGAGCAGGACCGGTTGGACAAGCTGAATCCACCCCAGGAAATTCTGCAAGAGCGTGAGAAGTATTTGGCGTACGCGATTGCATTGGAAGTGAAGGAAGCATGGGGCGATCACCTGGCGCAGACGTTCTTCGCGTCGACGACGATGAGATGACCCGCCGGCGGTTTTTCCTAGATGGCGCGGAGTCTAAGCCGTCGTCGTGAAGAGCTAGCCCTTAGCTCAGCCCGCCTGGCGTTTCGCCTCGGAAACTTTCTTGTCGCGCTTCCGGAGATAGCGGGCCAAGCCAAGGAACGAGAGGTCGAGGCCGCCAGTGAACGCGTGGTGTTCGGATTCAAAGGTACCTAATTTTTCGTCCATTTCGGAGCGGCATTCTGCGATGAAGGCGGCTTGGGCCGCTTCGTCGCTGGCGCATGTACGTAAGAGTCGATCGGCGAGCGCACTCCATCGGTGCAGCCGTTCACGAAAGCCCGCGAGATCCTTGGAAGGATCTTCAGAGTAGCCGTAGTGCGTGAGGAACAGACGCGCGGGCTTGCGGCCCAGAATGGTGGCGAAAGACCTATCCCAGATTTCCAGATCGATGTCCGGTGGAGGCGTGGCCGGCAGGATAAACGGTCCATTGTCGATGTGAATGCCGCCGGTGTCGCCCACGAACGCGACGCCATTGGACTCGTCGAAGTAGCTGACATGATGCCAGGCATGCCCCGGCGTGTACTCCACCTCGATCTCGTTGTTGCCCACACGGATTTTCTCGCCGCCTTCCAGTACGCGCAGGTTTTCCTTGGGCACCGGCAGCGTGTTGCCGAACATTTGCGGCAATCCTTCGCCCCACAAGCGCGTCGCGCTGGCCACCAGTTTGGTGGGATCGATCATGTGCGGAGCGCCGACGCTGTGTACGTAGACTTGCAGGCGGGGATTTTCGCGCACCAGCGCCCCGGTTCCTCCCGCGTGGTCCAGGTGGATGTGGGTAACGAGGATGGCGTCGAGATGGCCAACAGTCAGCCCGCGGGAGGCAAGTTGCTCGCGGATGGCAGGCAGCGTCGATTCCGGGCCAGGGTCGACAATCGCACAATGGCCGTCGGACTCCAGCAATGCCGCGGCGATTGAATGCGGACGGCCCATCCAATTGGTGTCCAGAATGCAGAGATTGGTCATGGAGCGATTATAGCTTGGCGAGAAGGATAGGTCGCTGCCACGTGTTTTTCAGGACGCGATCTGCGCTGCTCGTAATGCGCTACTCGTAGCGCAGCGCTTGTGTCGGAGCTATGCGCAAGGCGCGGCGCGCGGGTACATAGGCCGCCAGCATGGTCACCACAAACAGCGACGGTACCACAACGATGTAGGCGATGACGTCTATTCCGCCGGCATTGAACAGCATCGAATTCATCAGCTGCTCGACGCCAAATCCCATCACTATCCCGACAGCTGCTCCAATAGCTACCAACAAAAGGCCTTTGCCCATGACCAGCCGCAGTACGTCAGAGCTGGTCGCGCCAAGCGCCATGCGTATGCCGATTTCGCGGGTCCTGCGGCTCACGTTGTACGCCACCACTCCGTACAAACCAGCGATCGCTAGTACCATGCCCACTGCGCCCATAGTAGCCACCAGGTTCACGGCGATCCCTGGCCCTTTCACGGCCTTGTTGAGGTAGTAGTCCTCGTAGGTCATGGTGTGTAGCATCGGCATGTTGGCATCGAGAGTACGAACGACGTCCTTTACGGATTGCACCAGCTGCAGCGGATCGCCGTCCGATCGCAACAGCAGCACCATCCGCGCAACAGGATGCTGAGCCAGCGGCATATACACCAAATCCATCGGCTTTTCGAAAGTGTTTTGAAACTTGATGGTCTGCGCGACGCCCACAATCTCCACCGGCGTGCCGGCGCTGTTTTCGAGCCGGATATGTTTGCCGACCGCATCGTCGCCCGGCCAATAGTGTTTCGCGAACTGCTCGTTCACCACAGCCACGCGTGGCGCCTCGCTGGAATCGGAGTCGCGGAATCCCCGGCCGCGTAAAATCGAAATCCCCATGGTTTCGAAGTACCCTTCATCGACGGTGTTCATCGGCGAGGTGTAACTCTCGCGATCGCGGGGCATCTGGAAACCGTTCGGCACAAAGGCCACGCTGTCGAGGTCAAAATCGTCCGTTCCGAGCGGGACGTTTTGCGTGAGGGTTTCGCTCCGCACCCCCGGGGCTTCCCGTATACGTTCGGCGAGCAGCTTGTAGAACTGCTTGGTTTGGGCCGGGTTGTACTGCATCAAGCGCGGATCGAAACCGGTCATAAGCAGGTGGTCTTTTGCGAAGCCCGTTCCGTCCAGCATGCTGTGCTGAAAACCTCGGACCATCAGGAAAGCAGCGGTCAGTAGCATCAGGGAGGTGGAAACCTGCGCCACTACCAGCACGTTGCGGCCCCACAGGCGTTTGCGTCCGGGCAGATCCACATCGGCAGATTTGAGCCCGTTCACCAGGTCTGTCCGCGAACTTTGCAGTGCCGGCACCAGGCCGCAAGCGAGGGCGCTCAAGAGGGACAGCGCGAGGCTCGCAATAAGGACGCGGGTGTCCATCCGGAATGGTATGGCCAACGGTAAATCGGTCATGAAGACGACGTTTTGTTGGCTCTGGAACCACGCCACGACGCCGTAACCTACGGCGACTCCCAACAATCCGCCCAAGGAAGCGAGAATCAGGCTTTCCGTTAACAGCAGGCGGACCAGGCGAAACCGGCCTGCTCCAATCGCCAGCCGCACCGCAATTTCGCGTTTTCGCGAGCGAGCACGGCTGAGGAGAAGGCCGGCAACGTTGGTGCAGGCCACCAGCAGCACGGCCAGGCCCAGCGTCACAAAGATCACCCCGAATTTCCAATTGACGTCGTCACCTCGAGTACGCATCTCAAATTGCGTGTGGACTGCCGCGCCGCGTCCGCGGTTGAGCTTGGGATATTCGTGCTCGAAGTTTTGGGCGAGTACCGCGATTTCATTCTGTGCCTGCTGAAGCGTCGTGCCGGGTTTCAACCGCCCCCTCACCGCCAGTTCGCGATCGTCCCGGTCTTCGAAGAAATTCTTCTGGGTGTTGGTCGAAAAGACACGCGCCATCGCCAGCGGCATATAGAAGTCGGGATGTCCGAAGATCAGCATCCCCGGGAAGGTTTCTGGAGCCACGCCAATTACGGTGAACTCCTTGCCGTTCAGGCGAACCGTCCTGCCCAGAACCGCTGGGTCGCTCGCGAATTCGTGCTTCCAGAAGTTTGGCCCGAGCACCACAACCGCATCGCGACCCGGCACTTGATCTTCGTCTTCGCGAAACCCGCGCCCGATTCGTGGCTCCACTCCTAGCACCCGGAAGTAGTTACCGGAAACCATCATTCCGCCCTTGATCCGCGGCGTGGCTCCAGGTTCTGCGCTGAAACCCACCGCCTCCATCGCCGCATTGGCAATCACGCCTTGGTAGCTGTTTGTCTTGTCACGGATGTCCAGGTACTCGCGATACGACAATTGATCGAAGCTACTGTCCTGGGTCGTGCTCACCAATGTCACCACGTCGTCCGGCTGCGACACCGGGTACGGCCGGAAGATCAAAGCATCTACCATGCTGAACGTCCCCGCGGTCATTCCGATCCCCAGCGCCAGCGTGATCGCCACGAACGCAGTAAGCCCCGCCGTGTGGCGCAGGCTCCTGATCGCATAGCGCACATCATCAACGAAATCCGTCAGCCAATGAATGCGCCGCGTGTCTCGAATCTGCTCCTTCTGCTGTTCCAGACCGTCCATCGCGCGCATCGCCGCATACCGCGCTTGTTTCGGAGAAAGCCCGCTGGCAACTCCTTCCTCGATTTTGTGCTCGAGGTGAAACTGCAACTCCTCATCGAGCTCCTGCTCCACTCGGCGGCCGCGCAGAATCGATTTCAGCCGCAAGGGCAACGTATACCACCAGTGTTCCATGCGCATGGCTCCGTTAGGCCTCCGATATCTGGATGACTTGCGAGATGGCCGCCGACAGCCGCCGCCAGTTCGCCGCCTCCGCTTCGAGCTGCCGCTTTCCCAGTCGTGTGATCGAGTAAAATTTCGCGCGCCGATTATTTTCCGTCTGCTTCCATTCGGCGGTGATCCAGCCTTCTTGCTCCAGCTTGTGTAGTGCCGGGTACAGCGATCCTTCGCTGACCTGCAGCACGTCGCCGGAGATGGATCGCAGGCGGAGGCTGATGGCCCATCCGTGCAGCGGCTCCAGCCCGAGAATTTTCAGAAGTAGCAGGTCCAGGGTGCCTTGCACGAGGTCGTTGGGTTTGCTCATATCGGTTTCCGAGAGGAATATACTCCGTCTTCTCTCGGTAAGCAAGGGGAATGTCGCAGCCACGCGCCACGGATCCCTGAGAGGTTTTGGGCGCAAGGAAATAAATTAGGTGGCACACGGTCGCCAAATGGGTTCCCGTACTTCTGTAACCTCACGGCAGGCCTTTCATCTGGTCGGGTGGTGACCCTTGACTAGGATTCTGGCTATTTCCGGCAGTCTGCCAAGGCTCTTCTAACACCGCGGTTCTCCAGGCCATAGCTGTGCTCGCGCCCGTGGAAGTCCAAGTAGTCCTCTATTCCGGCCTATCGCAGCTTCCGCCTTTCAACCCCGATCTGGACACCGAAACTCCGCCACCGGCGGTCAGCGAGTTCCGTAAGCAGCTGCTGGCCAGCCATGGAGTCCTGATTTCCAGCCCGGAATACGCGCACGGCGTTCCCGGTACGCTCAAGAATGCGCTGGATTGGCTGGTGCGGAGTGGTGAGTTGTACGAGAAGCCCGTGGCGCTGATCAACGCCTCGCCGCGCTCGACCCACGCGCAGGCATCTCTTGCCGAGACTTTAGCTACCATGACTGCCAGGCTGGTTCCCGATGCCTGTGTGACCGTAGCCCTGCCCGGCAAGCAGCTGGACGCATCTGCAATCTGCAGCCGCCCGGAGATTTCGCGCGCCCTATCGCTTGCGATCGCCGCATTTGCGCGCGTCGTTGTTCCCGTGCCCAGCCGCTAGCGGTCCTCGCTATTCGATGCGCAAAGCACGGTTCGGATCGATGGTGGCGGCACGCCACGACGGTACGATGCACGCGACCACTGCGACCAACAGCAACAGCGCCGCCGCAGCCAGCAGCGTAAGCGGATCGCGCGAACTGCCACCCGCCCAGGACGTGAGCACACGATCCAGCAAGATGCTCAACGTAATGCCGACCCCGATGCCGATCCCGAGCATTGTGCCGGT
>DATNCJ010000052.1:0-2554 GCA_035607215.1 Candidatus Eiseniibacteriota bacterium | reverse complement strand
AAGAGTGCTCTTCCTCATTGCAGTCATCGCATGCGTTCAACTAGCACACGCCAGAACCGAAGTGGGCGATCTCAGCGGCGCCCAGTTTCGGGTAGATGTCCCCGATAATTGGAATCACGGACTGGTTATCTATTGCCACGGGTACAGCACGGACCCGGTCACGTTCGATGCCAGGAAGCCGCTGGATCCGAATCTGGCCGTGTTCACCAGCGCCGGATATGCGGTGGCGCAGTCCAGTTATTCCACGACGGGCTGGGCGATTGAGCAGGCGGTGCCCGAGATCGAGTCCCTGCGCAAATACTTCATCGAGCGCTTCGGAATGCCGCAGGAAGTTTATGTGTCGGGCGCATCGATGGGCGGCCTGCTGACGACGATCATGATCGAGAGGTTCCCCCAATCCTATGACGCGGGGCTGGCACTGTGCGGGGCGCTGGGTCCAAGCACCGCATTGATGGAGGGAGCGTTCGATCTGCGCGTGATTTTTGATTACTACTTTCCGCGCGTGCTTCCGTCGCCGGTGAAAGTTCCTGCCGATTTCAAAATGGATGATGCGCTCGAGAAGCACATTGTTGCGTTGCTGAGAAGGAGGCCGGTAGTTGCGACGCCTTTGCGGCGGATGGCAGGCGTCCACAAGAATGAAGACCTGGCCAGCGATGTGGTGTTTGGGACTTATGTTTTGAAAGACCTGCAACAACGCGCGGGCGGGAATCCGTTCGATAATCGCGGAACCATTTACAGCGGCAGCGACGACGATAATGCTCTCAACGATGGCGTGGCGCGTTATGCGGCTGATCCTGGCGCGCTCGATTATCTGGAGCGCTTCTACACTCCCACAGGCAAGCTGACCCACCCCATACTCGCCGTTCACACCACCTATGATCCGCTAGTTCCTCCCCGGATTCCCAACCGCTACGCGTTGATGACGCGCGAGGCCGGCAACGGAAATATGTTCGTGCAGCAATATGTCAAGCACGATGGACATTGCAACATCAATGCTGGCGAGATCGGGAAAGCCTTCGCCGAGTTGCGCGACTGGAAGGCGTCGGGGAATGCTCCGTCGGCAGGTTGGCTCAAGGTGGAACAAGCCACGAAAAAATAGGCCGCCGTTTGAGCTGGCGTTAAGAAGTTTTTTCCGCGAATAGACACGCAGGTCTTTTCGTTCAGGGATCACGACTCGAAATAGCGGGACCAGCCGGCCTTTGCTGTGATCGTAGACCTGTGACCGGATGCTTTCCAAAGATTGCCGCTTCGGTTTATATTCACAAGCCCGCTTATTTCACCAGGAGAAAGTCATGGCAACAGAGACCAAGCCCGAGGGGCGCGTCAGGAGCTTCGGCGACAATCTGGAGAGCGATCTGGCACCGAAGTTCCTGCGTGTTGTCGAGAAGGCCGCCATAGCGTCGGCTCACACCATGGGTCAAGGCGACCGCAAACTCGCGGATCACGTGGCTACGGAGGCCATGCGAACCACCATGGACAACATTCCGATGCGCGGCACCATTGTGATCGGAGAAGGCGAGCGCGATGAGGCGCCGATGCTCTACATCGGCGAAAGAGTTGGAGCATCCTTTCCCGATGGCATGGCCGTACCGGAAGTCGACATCGCGGTGGATCCGCTGGAAGGCACGAACTTGTGCGCCACCGGGGCGCCCGGGTCCATCACTGTGCTGGCGGCATCGGAAAGAGGCGGCCTGCTCAACGCGCCGGACTGTTACATGGACAAGATCGTGGTGGGGCCGTCGTGCAAGGGTGCGGTCGAGCTTGATGCGCCGGTAGCTGACAACTTGAAGAACATCGCCAAGCGCCTGGATCGCGATGTCGACGACCTCGTAGTTATTGTGCTGGATCGTCCGCGGCATGAAAAGCTGATCAACGATATACGCGCGGCCGGGGCCCGCATACGCCTAATCGGTGATGGCGACCTCTCGGCCGGCATCGCGGCCGCGGTGATTGGAACCGGTGTACACGCGGTCATGGGATCAGGTGGCGCTCCCGAAGGCGTGATTACCGCGGCTGCTATTCGCTGCCTCAACGGTTACATGCTCGGACGCCTGGTCATTAACAAACCCGAGCTGGAAGAGCGCATCGCCCGGATGGGGATCAAGGACAAAAACAAGATCTACACTGCGGAAGATTTGGCTCCGGGCAAACAGCTCATCTTCGCCGCTACCGGAGTCACCGAAGGCGCGCTGATGAAAGGCGTGCGCTTCTTCGGAGAAGGGACGCGAACCTCGTCGGTCATTTTCACCAAGATGACGGGGAAGGTGCGCTTCATAGAGAGTATTCATTTGGAGCAGAAGGCAGATGTGAAGGTGCGGTTCGCGTAGAGAACCTCCACTCAATCCCCGATAGTGTGGCACGGGCCTTCCCCCTTGGATCGCAAGCCACACAAAACTAATTCGCATTTGGTACAGGTGTGCGGAAGCCGAGTGCGCGCGACTCATACGTAGCGTCGGGTGTAGCTTGGCTATTTAGGCGAGCTTCGCTCGCCTGCCCAGACGAGGGCGTCTGGGCCTACGTGGCTTGGGGTGGAGCTGCGGTTCGTGGCCGGGCT
>DATNCJ010000020.1:0-36495 GCA_035607215.1 Candidatus Eiseniibacteriota bacterium | reverse complement strand
AATTTCCTGCCACCGTGGCCGGCGCATTCGGCTTCCGATACAAAGCCAGCACATTTCCCGCGCGATCCACCACCGCGATTACCATCGTCGTCGGTGCCGCCGCCACAGCCGCCGCCTGTACAATGTTTCCCACATCCGCCGCGCTCAGCGTGCTCACACTCGACGACGGCGTAGGCGCCGCGGAACTCGCGCTCCCTCCGCCGCATCCTCCAAGCAACAACGCCCAAGCCGCCATAATTCCGACAGCCAGCGCAATTCCCAGCAACAACACCTGCTTGCGATGCGCCAAAGCACGACGCGATTCCAGTGGACTCCGCAATGAACGAATCTTTGCCATGAAAAGGACCTGTGCTTTGGTAGCACACTCAGCCCTCCCCAAATCCCGTCTTCACTTCACCTCGCATCCAATCAGTGAACTCCAACGATGCGGCTTGGCATTGGGGGTCGGACCTTTAGGTCCGACATTAAGGCGTCGGTGCAACAGGGCTTTAGCCCCTGAGGAAACATCTTAGGTTCGATTCCCGATGAGCACGACAACGCGTTATCCTCTGTCTCCATACCCCCTCAAAAATCATTGCTGCCCGCACGCACCTGTTGTCTCCTAGAAACACGCAGCACGTGCCCATTCTTTCAGGCAGCGAATGACACTTCGGTTCTCCGGCGCACTATATCGCGCATCACTCGCAGCGTGTTTGTACGCCTCCACGATTTTTGCAATCGCCACTGTGCCCTGCGGTTCCGGGCAGACGCAATCTGCTCCTGGCGTCCAACAAGACCGCACTCCCGCTCCCACGCAGCGCATCCCGCGCCAGCAAGCCCTGCAAGCCGCCGCCCTCGACGGCACGGTCCGCGAAACGATTTCCGACACCGAATCTCGGCCGATTCCATCCGCGCAACTCACGCTGAAAAGCGCCGATACCAATGAGCTTTTCCGCGTCGCCTCAAACGCCGAAGGCATCTTCCGCCTCGTGCCCATCCCGCCCGGCCACTACGAACTCCGTGCTGAAGCCGAAAACTACACCCCGCTCGCAATCTCCGACCTCGTGCTGAACGCCAACGAAGTCCTCACGTTGCAAATCACTCTCGTGCCGTCCGCCACGGCCTCCTCCGCGAACAACACGCGCCTCCCGCGCCTCCCCGAACTCGGCCCCGCTTCACAAACGAATCAAGGCGCCGCTGCTTTTGCCACATATCACGCTCTACGGCATCGCCTCGACTCCGATCCCAACTACGTTTCCGAGCTGGCTCCCGACCGGCTTCCTCCGATCGGCGACGTCTTCAATCTCGTTCCCAATCGCTGGGCCCTGCAGCAGCCCGACTATCGCCGCTATCCGCAGAAAGGCGAATATCCCTACACCAAGTCCCGCTGGTTCGATCCCTTCAATCGCAACAAACTCAAAGGTGACCAACCCATCTGGCCGCGCACGCTAGGCCAGCAAACCTTCCTGAATTTCACCGCGGCCTCCGAAACTTTTTTCGAAGGCCGCCGCGTCCCTTCGCCCAGCAACGTCTCCACCGCGCGACCTGGCAGCGAAAATTTCTTCGGCCGCGGGGAACAATCATTTTTCGACCAAACCCTCCGCTTCACCTTCGATCTCTTCCACGGCGACGCCAGCTTCAAACCCGTCGACTGGCGCATCCGCATCACCCCCGAAATCAGCCTCAACAATCTCAACGTCCGCGAACTCGGCATTGTCAGCCCCGACGTCCGCGCCGGCACCAACCGCTTCGACACCCACCTCGGCTTCCAGGAGCTCTTCGCCGAATACAAAATCGCTGACCTCAGCCCCAACTACGATTTCATCTCCGTTCGTGCCGGCATCCAGCAATTCAACGCCGATTTTCGCGGCTTCCTCTTCGTCGACGAGCAGCCAGGCCTCCGCCTCTTCGGCGATCTCCGCTCCGATCGCTTCGAATACAACGCTGCCTATTTCAATTTCCTCGAGAAAAACACCAACAGCGCGCTCAACTCCTTCACGCTTCGCCACCAACAGGTCGCCCTCGCGAACTTCTATCTGCAGGATTTCTTTTTTCTCGGCTACACCGCCGAATTCGTCTTCGCCTTTAATAAAGACGACGGCGGCGTGCACTACGACGACAACGGTTTCCTCGTGCGCCCCGCACCCATCGGCCAGGTTATCAATCAAAACCCTGGCTTCGGGCCAATCCCGCACGGAATCCGCGTCGCCTATCTCGGCTGGCTTGGCAGCGGTCACATCCGTCGCATCAATCTCACCCACGCCTTCTACCAGGCGGTCGGCGAAGACACCTTCAATCCCATCGCTGGCCGGCCCGTCACCATCAACGCGCAACTCGCCGCCGCTGAACTCTCCTACGACCACGACTGGATGCGCTATCGCGTCTCCGCCTTCTACACCTCAGGCGACGCCAACCCTCGCGACGCTCGCGCTCGCGGCTTCGACTCCATCCTCGATCTCCCCAATTTCGCCGGCGGCCTGTTCAGCTTCTGGGATCGCGAAGGCATTCGCCTCACCGGCTCCGGCGTTTTACTCACTTCGCCCGGCAGCCTCATCCCCAATCTGCGCGGCAGCAAAGACGAAGGCCAGTCCGAATTCATCAACCCCGGCATCTTTATCGCCAACGCTGGCGCGGATTTCAACGTCACTCCGAAACTCCGCGCCTTCGCCAACGTCAATTTCCTCCGCTTTCAGCGCACCGAGCCGCTCGAATTCCTCCTCTTCCAATCCCCAATCCGTCACACCATCGGCACCGACGCCGGCATCGGCGTCGAATACCGTCCGCCGCTCAGCGAAAACATAGTCCTCACCGGTGGCGCCGCCGCCCTGCAACCCGGCCAGGGGTTTAAAGACATCTACACCGGCCGCACACTCTTCTCGCTTTTCGCCTCCGCTAAGCTTACGTTCTGAGACAACCGCGCATGCCCACCCCAATCCCACAATTCATAGCGTTGTCTCGGCGAAACCTGAGCGTCCTCTGCGTCTCCGCGTTATCTTTTTTCCTCGCTCTTCGGGTTTCTCACTCATCCGCAGCGCGCGCCGCAACGCAAGAACCGCAAGCACCCTCGTTCTTTGGCCAATCTCAAGCCGAAGCTGACCGTCTATCCGCCGGTTGCATCTCCTGCCACACCACAACGGACGAGCCCACCATGCACCCCACAAAAACGGTGCGCCTCGCCTGCACCAACTGTCACGGAGGCAACTCTGAAATCTCCGTCGCCACCAACACCGCGCTAAACTCGCCCGAATATGCCGCCGCAAAACAAAAAGCCCACGTCCAACCAACCACTACCACATTCCGCAATCCGGCCCGTCCCCGCGAGCGCCTCTACACCGAGTGGCTCCGCGAATCCGCCGAGTACATCAAATTCATCAACCCCGGCGATCTCCGCGTCGCCCCCGAAACCTGCGGCGCCGCCAACTGCCACGCCAACGAAGTCCGCGCCGTCTCCACCAGCCTGATGACCCACTCCGGCATGCTCTGGGGCGCCGCGCTCTACAACAACGGTGGCACGCCGCACAAAAACACGCACTTCGGCGAAAGCTATAACCGCGAGGGCCAGCCGCAATCCCTGAAAACAATTCCACCGCCGACAACCGAAGAAACCCGCGAAAAGGGAATCCTGCCGCAACTTGATCCGCTCGAGCGCTGGGAAATCTCGCAACCCGGCAACGTTCTTCGCGTCTTCGAACGCGGCGGCCGCAAAAAAGCCGAGCTGGGCAGTCCCACGCGCGTCGAAGAACCCGGCAAGCCCGATGATCAACTCAGCGAGCGCGGTTTCGGCACCGAACTCCGCACCGACCCCGTCTTCCTCGGCCTGCAAAAAACGCGCCTCCTCGATCCCATCATGTCCCTCCCCGGCACCAACGATCACTCCGGCGACTACCGTGCCAGTGGCTGTACCGCCTGCCACGTCATCTACGCCAACGACAACGACCCGTCACACTCCGCCGCCTACGCAAAATTCGGCCACAGCGGCACCAGCTTCACCACCGATCCCACGATCGACAAAAACGCGCCAGGCCACCCGATCAAGCACACCTTCACGCGCTCCATCCCCTCCAGCCAATGCATGATCTGCCACATCCACCCGGGCACGAACATGGTCACCACCTATTTCGGCTTCACCTGGTGGGACAACGAACTCGACGCCGACAAAATGTTCCCGCTGCAGCAACGCAATCCCACCGAAGCGCAAAAATACGAAGCCTACCTCCGCAATCCCGAAGCTGCCGCCGCCCGCGGCCTCTGGATCGACAACAAATTCCTCGAACGAACCGGCAGCCCCGAATTCAACTCCAAACTCCAAACGACAAAATTCGCCGACTTCCACGGCCACGGCTGGGTCTTCCGCGCCGTCTTCAATCACGACCGAAAAGGGAACTGGCTCGACAAAGACGGCAAGCAAATCGCCTTCGACGACCCCGATCGCTTCAACAAAGCCGTCCACCTCGCCGACATCCATCTCGAAAAAGGCATGCAATGCGCCGACTGCCACTTCGCCCAGGACAATCACGGCAACGGCAAGATCTACGCCGAGCCCCGCGCTGCCGTAGAAATCGACTGCATCGACTGCCACGGCACCATCCGCAACAAAGCCACCCTGATCACCTCCGGCCCAGCGGCGCAATCCGCCAAAAACGTGGCGCGGCCATTTCTGGCTGCGCGCCTTTCCGCAGACACTCCTCCCAACCAAAGTGAACTCTCGCAAAACTCAGCCATGCCGCGCGGTCGCCACCTAGAAACCCTCCGCACCCCCTGGGGCCAACGCCGCTTCGAATGGTCCGCAACAGGCCAACTCATCCAACGCAGCATGACCGACGAAGACAAAAAGTGGGAGATCGTCCAAACCGCCGACACCATCACTCCCGGCAACGTCCACTTCAACCCCAAATCCCAGCGCGCCAAACTCCTCGCCAAAGACGGCACGCTCTCCGAACAAATGCCCCAAGACGACACGCATCTCGCCCACGGCAATCAATCCATGACTTGCTACTCCTGCCACACTTCCTGGACGCCCACCTGCTTCGGCTGCCACCTGCAAATGACCGCCAACGTCCGCCGCCCCATGCTCCACAACGAAGGCACCATGACTCGCAACTACACCAGCTACAATTTCCAGGTCCTCCGCGACGATATATATATGTTGGGCATCGACGGCACGGTCACCAATCACCGCATCGCGCCCGCGCGTTCCTCTTGCGCCGTCCTCGTCTCCTCCCAAAACGCCAATCGCGAATGGCTCTACTACACGCAGCAAACCATCTCCGCTCCCGGCTTCTCCGGCCAGGCCTTCAGCACTTTCGTCCCGCACACGGTGCGCGGCCGCGAAACCAAGCAATGCTCCGACTGCCACATCTCCGCGGCCAACGACAACAACGCCTGGATGGCCCAACTCCTCCTCCAGGGCACCAATTTCATGAATTTCATGGGACGCTACGTCTACGTAGCCACCGGGAAAAAAGGCTTCCAAGCCATCGCCGTCGCCGAACACGACGAGCCCGAAGCCATCTACGGCAGCGACCTCCACCGCATCGCCTACCCCGACAATTACAAAAAATTCCTCGCGCACGAACGAGAACTCGCAACGGTAGCCGAGCACGCTGGCAACGTCCTCGATATCCAGGCCCGCGGCGAATACGCCTACGCCGCCACCGGATCCGGCGGCATCCGCGTCTACGACATCGCCAACATCGACAACAAAGGCTTCTCCGAGCGCATCACCAGCGCCCCAGTCTCCCCCATCGGCCAAAAATTTTTCGTTCCGACAAAAAACGCAGCAGCCGTCGCCTCGCCCTCAACTCTCGCCGTCGACCCTCTCCGCACCCTGCTCCCCGAAAACGAAGAGCAACCCATCCATCTCCTCTACGGCTTCCTCTACGTGGCCGACAAGGAAGAAGGCCTCGTCATCATCGGCGACCCAAATCTGAAATCGAAAAGCCCCGGCGTAGGCACCCTCCTCGACGGCAACCCCGCCAACAATTTCCTCAAGCGCGCCGCCACCTTCAATCCCGACGGCGCGCTAACCGGAGCCCGCCGCATAACAATCGCCGGCACCTACGCCTACATCCTCACCGACAAATCCCTCGTAGTCGTAAATCTCGACAACCCGCTCGCGCCGAAAATAACAGCGACCATCGCCGCCCCAGTCCTCAACGACCCTCGAGTCATCGCCATCCAATTCCGCTACGCCTTCGTAGTCGACCGCGAAGGCCTCAAAGTCCTCGACGTCACCAACCTCTCCCACCCGAAACCCATCGCACGAGACACAAACTCGGCCGTATTCAATTCCGATGTAGGGGCGCAGCGCTGCTGCGCCCGCTCCGATTCCGATTCTGTCATTCCGACCGGAGCGACCGGGCTTTTCCCCTCGCGCGGTTCCTCCGCGCACGGTCGCGCAGTGGAGGGACCGCGGCAAGATCGCACCTCATCGCATGTCGATGAGATCAAGATACGCCGCAGCAGCGATGCGGACTCTTACTCCCTCATCCCCCTCACCGACGCCCGCAACATCTACATCGCCCGCACCTACGCCTACATCTCCGCAGGTGCTCAAGGCATCGCCATCATCGACGTCGAAAATCCCGAAAAACCCAAGCTCGACCAACTCTTCTCCGCCGATGGAAAACTCAACGATGTCAACGACGTAAAAATCGGCATGGTCGCCGCCAGCGCCTTCGCCTTCGTCGCCGACGGCAAAAACGGCCTCCGCATCCTGCAAATCATCTCTCCCTGGGACGACCCCGCCCACTTCTCCGGCTTCAGCCCCAGGCCCACGCCAAAACTAATCGCCACCGCCAAAACCAAAGGCCCCGCACTCGCCATCTCCAAAGGCATCGACCGCGACCGCGCCACCGACGAATCCGGCAACCAACTCGCCGTCTTCGGCCGCCGCGGCGCCCGCCCCCTCAACGCTGCCGAATCCCAGCGCCTCTACCTCCACCCCGCGCCCAACGGCCTCACTCCCTACACCGTCACCGACACCCCGGTCGAGCATCCCCAATAACCACGTCGTGGCCGCCCCAGTCAGTGCGCTGCCAGTAGGCTAAGCCCACCGACAATCGCACCGTATAACGAGCCCCAATACAAGACGCTGGTGCTCCACATCAACTCATGTGTCGACCTGTAAAGTGAAACGGGAAGAATTATGGCACCGCATAGCGCACCGCCAACAATTCCAATGAGAAGTGCGAGCCGGAGATTCGTAGCGTCTTTTAACATTCAGAGTCTCTCAGCCTGAAGCTGTGCCTCGCCAGTATGACATCCGCGGGGAGGTTGTAGTGCCTGATATGTTACGTAACTGGACAAGTAAAAATTGGTCGATCCATCAACCGCTCGTTACCGCCCAACCCCCTGGTACACGCTAGTCGCTACAACAACTGCCGGCCCGCTTTACCGGAAACAAATCGCCTGCCACCCCGTCTAAGCACGACAAAGGGGTTCGATCGTGTCGAGAAAAACCATCCGCGTGCTCCTCGCTCTCCTTGCCGCCGCGCGCCCGCCGACCTCAACCGCCGCCACCACCTACCGCCTCGACTCCACCGACAATCTCGAAATCATCAACACCCGCGCGCAGATCGTCACCTATCGCGGCCGCCGGGCGCTCCACCTCGCCCCTCCGAACGCAAACGCTGACGCGGATCACGGCTCCATGATCGCGCTCGTCAACAACTCCGGCTTCAAGAACGGCGCCATCGAAGCCGAAGTCGCCGGCCTGCCCATCACCTTCATGGACTCAACTGCTCGCGGCTTCGTCGGCATCGTCTTCCGCGCGCAACCCCACGCCGCCAAAGCCGAAAACATCTATCTCCGCCCCACCAACGGCCGCGCCGACGACCAGCTCCGCCGCAATCACTCCGTGCAATACGAGTCCATCCCCGAATTCCCCTGGCACCGCCTCCGCCGCGAGCAACCGGGCGTCTACGAGTCCTACACCGACCTCGACCCAGGCGCCTGGACAAAAATGAAAATCGAAGTCCACGGCACAAACGCCAGGCTCTACGTCAACGGCGCCACGCAACCCTGCCTCATCGTCAACGATCTAAAACTCGGCGACTCCAGTGGCCAAATCGGCCTATGGGCTTTCATCGCCACCGACGCCTACTTCTCCAACCTGAAAATCACCAATGCCGACTAACACCTCTCCGTCGATGCCGCACGAATTCGCAACGGTTGTTGCTCAGGCCTTCAGGCCTGAGGCTTTTCGTTCGCCAGGCCTCTGCAGGCCCTGCAGTTGTAGGGGCGTCGCTTTCAGCGCGCCCGAACGCCGAGAGCCGCCCCGCCCTGCCGGGTTTAGATCCAACTTCACCCATTCCCTTGCGACGGTTGCATGCACTCAATCAAAAGGAACTACCACGCACATGATCACTCGCCGCACCGCCCTCCGCCTCATGGGCTCCGCCTCCAGCGCATCGCTGCTGGCTGTCACCCGTCTCAACTCCTTCGTCCGAATCGCCTCCGCATCATCGGCCGCTGACGACCTCGCGCCACCCCTCGCGCCGGGCACTCCCAATTCTCCCGAGCGCCTCGCCCTCATCGACGCCTTCCGAAAGCAATCCGGGGCCTTGGAAAAAAAGTTCGAACCGCGCACTCACAAGAGTGACACCGTCATGCCCTATCGCTTCTTCCGTCCAGAATCCTCCGCGTCCGCCAACGGAAAACTCCCGCTCGTCGTCTATCTCCACGGCAGCGGCGGCCTCGGCGACGACAATCTCAAGCAACTCGGCCTCGGCAACATCTTCGGCACTCGCGTCTGGCTCCTCCCGGAAAACCAGAAGCGCTTCCCCTGCTACGTCGCCGTCCCGCAAACCGATCAAGGCTGGGTCCGCTACGACCTCACGCAAACCGAAGGCCCCGCGAAAGTCCTGCCAGGCCTGGGCCAGGGCGCGCGCCTTGCGCTGCAGATCATCGATGCCCTCCTCCGCGAATTTCCCATCGACGGCCGCCGCATCTACGTCACCGGGCAGTCCATGGGCGGCGCTGGTGTGTGGCACGTGATCGCTCAGCGTCCAAATCTCTTCGCCGCCGCCGTCCCTTGTTGCGCAAGCTCCTCCACCGAAGATGGCGCCGCCTCCTCCAACACTCCGCTGTGGAATTTCCACGGCGATTCCGACAAGACCGTCCCGGTCTCCCTCTCCCGGGATCGCATTGCCGCGCGCCGCAAAGCCGGCGGCCGCCCCCTCTACACCGAATATCCCGGCGTCGACCACAACTCTTGGCAATGGGCCTACACCGAACCCGCCCTCCTCCCGTGGCTGTTCGCCCAGCACCTGTAGCTCATCCTTTCAGGGTGAGGCCCTTCCGATCCGTGAGCCAGTCCGTATCTAGCCGAGCAGTTAGGCGTTCCGTAGTACCCGCTAGTACCTTCCGATCCGCCAAGAAAATTTCCTACCAATCCTACAATTTCACGCGCTCTGAGCCGAAAGGACTTGCACGCCGCTGCGACAAATTCCCGTCTATAACAACCAATTTACGGGCCCGATCCATAACAAAATGTTACGATCCGTGCCTAGAAAACTGTCGCTGGCGTCCGCCGGCGGCACCAATCCACACAATCCAACTTCATCACTCTGGAGATTACCCATGTCCAAACATCCCTCCAAGGACCGCGCGTCGTTGTGTCTGTTCGCTTACAGCGACGGCCGTCGCTGCCGTATGCCTCGCGCCGCCGACCCCTATCTCTGCAACTATCACGCCGGCCGCGAAGCCGAGGACTTCGCCCGGCAAAAAATCGGCCGCAACATTTCCTCCGCATTCTCCGGCGAATGCGTCTCCGCCACCAGCCTCAGCATCGCGCTGGCTCGAACCCTGGCCGCCACCGCACCTAAACAGGCCGCCATCATCGCCTACCTCAGCCAATCCCTCATGCAAGCCGTCCAGCATTTCCAGCCACGAATACGTTCAGGCCTGGGGCTTCCAAGCCTGGGCCTGCTTCGGCCCTCCAATTCAGTCCTCGCCGCCGCCACCTCCAGACCCGCCGGGCTCCCAACCCGAATCCGGCTCCAAGCCGCGCGCAATCCGCACCGGCGTCCCCGCCGACGCAAGCGCCATGTGCCTCCAACCCACCTCCGCCGCAACCGACCGGGGCAAAGTCTCCCTTACCCAGACGCGCAGCCACATTCGCCACCAGATCCTCTCCTCGTCCTCGCTCAAACATTGACCAACCGGGAGTCGTAACCCCTGTGGAATCAATGCTTACGAAACCGTATGGGAAAAAAGCTTTAACCACTTTTAGAATGAATACTTATAAAAAAGCACAGAGGGCCCTCTAACCCGCGTCCGCCAACCACCTCAAATTCGCGATCCCAACGTGTTTCTCCTGCTGTTCGCCCGAAATGCGCAAATGTGGCCTTTCCGTAGACACTGCGCCGATGTCCGGCTGCTACTACAACTCTTTTCCTTGTAACTGTTTACGATCCGTAGCATCCAAGTAAAAACTAACAAAACGTTCACCATTTATACGCATCGCAACCATCAGAATATTGCGTGCGGGTTCCAGTACCGCTGTCCGGTATTCTGGTGTCATCCAATGAAGGTGCCCGTTTTCGGCAGCCAAACTGGACGCCGGTTCATCCCGGCTTGTTGGTTCAGCAGTGCAGTAGCTGTAGCTGCCGGACTCTAACCCGGCAAGTTCCAGCAGCAGTAGGAAAGGACGTATCAGACCATGGTTAAGCAGTATCTTCTGGCCAGCGATTTTGACCAGACACTCAGCTTCAACGATTCAGGCGTCGTTCTCAGCGAGCTCATAGGTTTTCACTCGTTCCACGACAAAGTCGTCGGCCTGTCGCAGATGAACCTGGTGCAACAAGGCGCCGAGCTCAGCTATTTGATCCTCCACGATCCGGAGTTTCGCCGCGTGCGTCGCGAGCACCTGATCGAAACCGGCAAGCGCATCCGCCTCAAGCACGACGTCGCCTTGTTTGCGCGCTCTATCGAAAATCTTGCCGAAGGTTACCAGATTCATTTCAACGTTATCTCCGCTGCGCCTCAGGAAATCATTCAATCGGCGCTCGAAGGGATCGTTCCCGCGGAGCGGATTTTCGGCACGCGTTTTCGCTACAACGAATCCACCGGCGAAGTCGCAGGCATCATTCGCGCCACCGCCGGCTGGGGCAAGATCACCGTGCTCGAAGAAATTCGCGCCGCTCTCGGCATCAGCCACGACCACATCATCTATATGGGCGACGGCAGCTCGGATCTCCCGGTGATGATGCACGTCAACCAGCACGACGGTCTCACCATCGCGGTGAGCGAAGTGAAATTCATCACCCGCGTCGCCAGCCGCACCGTCTTGAGCGACAACGCCATGAGCGTCCTCGTGCCCGTGCTCGAAGAAGTCCTGCGCTGGGACTCCGTCAAAATCCGGCGTTACTTCGCCACCTACGGCCTGACGTTGCGCGAATGGGACAAAATGCGCACCGACGTCCTGACCATCGAAGAATCGCAAATCCCCGTAACCACCTCAACCCGCCCGCAATAATCCGCGGTCGGCAAATTCCGAATCCGTATTGTGTAGACGCCGGGCTTCAGCCCGGCGTCCGCATTTTCGGACGGCAAATCCTTCTGTATTGCACGACGAGCGATTTCGCAAGAGAATGACCCCGCTCCTTCCACGACGAGGGATTTTCTATGCGAATCGCAACTCTGCTACTCGCGCTGGCATCGCTCGCTTCGCCGCTCATCGCGCAATCTCCCACCAACCATCGCGTCGATCTGACGCAACCGCAGGACTACGTCCTCAAGCGCGTCTCCAGCTACGATCGCAGCGGCGGCAACGCCGACTACCGCGAAATCGCTCCAGGCGCCACGCTCACCGTCCTCGATGCCGACGGCCCCGCCACGCTCACACACATCTGGATTACCATCTCCGACCGCGAAAGCTATCACCTGAAAAAACTGGTTTTGCGCATGTATTGGGATGGAGAGAAAACGCCCAGCGTGGAAACGCCGCTCGGCGATTTCTTCGGCCTAGGTCTGGGCGATTACTACGTTTGGGAATCCGAAGTCCTGTCCTCCGCAAGCCATCACGCGCTTAACGCGTGGTTTCCAATGCCATTTCAAAAGCACGCGCTGATTACCGTCAGCAATGATGGCCAGGAAAAATGCGATGCCTTCTATTTCAATCTCGACTATCGTGCTCTCTCGCATCCGCTGCCGCAAGACACGTTGTACTTTCACGCGCAGTTCCGCCAGGCCCAGCCCAATCACGGCTCCACCAACGACTGGAAAAGCAACGGCGATCCAAGAGTGAACGACGTCAAGAACACCGACGGCAAGGACAATTACATCTGGATGGAAACCACCGGCAAAGGCCACTTCGTCGGCGTCACCATGTCCGTGCTGCAGAACCAGGATTTCTGGTTCGGCGAAGGCGATGACATGTTCTTCATCGACGGCGAAAAGATTCCGTCGATCATCGGCACCGGCACCGAAGACTATTTTCTCGGCGCTTACGATTTTGGCGATCGCCCCTACTGGTATCGCCTGCACGGCGCTCCGGTGAAAGGCGAAGAGCATCCCGGCGGCCGTTACTCCATCTACCGCTTCCACCTCGATTCACCGATCACGTTTACGAAATCGCTGCGCGCAACTATCGAGCATGGCCACGCCAATCATCGCTCGGATAATTTCTATTCGGTGGCCTACTGGTATCAGAACGAACCGCACGCCCAGTTCCCGGCGCTGCCAAAGGTGGATGACCGCATCCCGCGCGTCCAACCAACGGGCGGCCCAGGCAACGCCGGCTCATCGCACTGATCGCCGCATCTTTGCTATTCTTTTCGCTCTAGCGGGAGGCCCCATGGCGAAGAAAAAGATTCTGATGTTGATCGGTGACTACGCCGAAGACTACGAAGTGATGGTCGCATACGAAGCATTGCTGATGGTTGGCCACACGGTGCACGCGGTGTGTCCCGGAAAGAAAGCGGGCGACAAGATAAAAACCTCAATCCACGATTTTGAGGGCGATCAGAGCTACACCGAAAAGGTCGGGCACAATTTTCAGCTCAATGCCGCATTCGACGAGATCAAACCGGAAGATTACGACGCGGTGATCATTCCCGGCGGCCGCGCGGTGGAATACATTCGCCTGAATCCTCGGGTGCTCGATGCCGTCCGGCATTTCGACAAAACGGGAAAACCGATCGCGGCAATCTGTCACGCCGCGCAGCTTCTGGCCGCCGCAGGCGTCCTGAAGGGAAGGAAGTGCAGCGCGTATCCCGCCACGGGCCCGGATGTAACCTTAGCCGGCGGGACGTGGGTCGATCTCCCTATGGACGGGGCCTACACGGACGGCAATCTCGTCACCGGCCCAGCCTGGCCCGCGCTCCACGCCTGGCTCGGCCAATTCTGCAAAGTCCTCGGCAGCCGCATCGAAGCATAGCGCTCGTTCGCCGGGCTGAAGCCCGGCGCCTACAAAACGCTTACTGCTGCTGCTGTTGTTGTTGATTCGATTCGGCGAGGGAATCGGGGCTGAGTGGTTTCGAGCGGATGACCGTGGTTGGTGGAAGCTCTTCCGGTTCGGGCGCGTCGACCGGCAATACCGTGACGAGGACGCTGAGTTCGCTTTCGGCGGCGCCTTTGTGGACGCCGCGTGTTGGCGGCACATCGGCGTAGTCGCGGCCTACGGCGACGCGGACGTGGCGGTCGCAACCCATCAGATTATTGGTCGGATCGAAGGCGACCCAACCTAAATCGCCGAGATAGGCTTCGACCCAGGCGTGCGTGGCGCCTGCTGGCGAACGATCCTGCGATTTGTCTTCGTGATATAGATAGCCGCTGACATAGCGGCAAGGAATCTTCAGCTGGCGCACCAGCGCGATCATGATGTGCGCGAAATCCTGGCAAACACCACTGCGGTTGCGTAGCGCGTCGTCAATCGGGGAATCGACTTTGGTGCTGTTGGGAACGTAATCGAAGCGCTCGTAGAGTTGGGTGTTCAGTTCCGCCAGCAGATCATGAGGATCGCCGCGGCGGGTGATTTCCAGTTCCGCGGCGAGTTTCTCCAACAGATCGGTGGGTTTTGCGAACCGGCTGGGCAGCATCATTTCCCAATAATCGGTTTCCGTCACGCGGGCGTCGAGTGCGGTCCAATCATGCGCGTCCTCGGGCTGCAGCACGCGAGCCGGCAGCACATCGACGATGGCTTGCGCGGTGAGTTCGATGAAGGTGTGTTTTTCCGGGATGTCGAAATTGTGGACCGCGTTGCCGTAGAAATCGCGGTAGGTGGTCGTGTGGGCGCGCGGAGAAACGTCCAGGGAGAAGCTGAGGACGCGCTGGCGGAAGTCGGTGCGGGGTTGCATGCGCACTTCCATCACGGATTCGCGGACTGCGGGCGCGTAGCGGAACGTGGTGATGTGTTTTACGGAGTAGGCCATGGTTGTCCGGTCGAGAGTCGATCGCTGATCGATCACGCCACGGTCCCTCCACTGCGCGACACGGCACGCAGAAATCGCGTGCAAGAAAAAGCCCGGTCGCTTCGGTCGGGATGACAGCTTTTTGAGTGCGGTGACATAGGGAAAATCACGACGCGAGCCCAGAGTCGATGGCGTAATCGAAATAAACCTGGTGGATGGCGGCGTGGATTTGCGCGCACTCGGTGCGCACGGTCTCGAGGTAGGTGTGGGCGCCTTCGGCCATAACCTCTTCGATCTGGCTGAAGCTGAGTTGGGCACGCAGGCGGCCGGCGATACGCGTCGGTAATTTTGCGTGGCGTTCGGTGAGGTCGCCAATGATGTGCAGCGCGGCGTTCACGCGATCGACGGAGAAGCGCACGGAGTGCGGGAACTCGGGATTGAGCACCAGAAATTCGGCGACACGCAGCGGGCGAATTTCCGCGGTGTAGGCCTTGCAATAGGCTTCGAAGGCCACGCAAGCGCGCAAGAGGCCGACCCAGTCGAGATATTCCGCGGTTTCCACGGCTTGATCCGCGGGCTGACCGATGCGGCGGAAGTGCGTGCCTACCAACGCGGCCATGGTGTCGGTGCGTTCGACATAACGGCCGAGCTGGATGTATTGCCAGCCTTCGCCGTGGCTCATGGTGCCGTCGGTGATGCCTTGAAAAAGCTGCGCGCCTTCCTGGACGGCACGGAAAAAGCTGTGAGAATTCATCATCCAGCCCTCTTCGGGGCGCGTTTCCATTACTTCCAGATACAGGCGGTTGAGTTGCTCCCACATTTCGGAGCTGCACTGCTCGCGGACGTGGCGCAAATTTTCTCGCGCGGTGGCGATGCAGGAAACGATCGAAGAAGCATTCGAACGGCTGAAGACCAGGGCATTGACCAGCTTGATGGGATCGACCGCGCCTTGGGTTGCGGGCGTGCGCAGCGCATCGAGAAGGAAGCGCCAGCGGCCGGCGCCGGCTTCGGGAGATTGGTCGAGCCAGAGCTGGAGTTCGACGTCCACCAGGCGCGCGGTGTCTTCGGCGCGTTCGAGATAGCGAGACATCCAGTAGAGAGACTCGGCGACGCGGGAGAGCATGCCGGCGTCGCGGCGGACGGAGCGGACGAAATAGTTGCGCGGTGGGCGTGCGTCGGTCATGGGTGGTGGGGCGTCGCGGTGATCGGTTGTGGTGGGTCGAGTTTGCGTTGGTGGCGGAATATTGTTGGGTGGCAGGGACGCACGTGAAGTTCGCCCCTACAGGGCTCGGCGCGGCGCCTCACACACGGAAGAGAGAGGGACACACAATCTAATGTGAGTTGCGTGATCATGCGGGAGTTTTCTCGCTCAGGCCTTTTACCGCCGTCGTGGGGTCGGGGAATTGGGCGACGCGGTCGTCGCCGTTGTTGGCGCGGAGGACCCAGGTGTCTTTGCTGCCGCCGCCTTGCGAGCTGTTTACCACCAGCGAGCCTTTGCGGAGGGCTACGCGCGTCAGGCCGCCGGGGACCAGCGTGACCTTCTCGCCCATCAAGATATAGGGACGGAGATCGATGTGTCGCGATTCGATCTGGCCGTCGATCAAGCAGGGCGCGGAAGAAAGCGAAAGAGTGAGTTGCGCGATGAAGTTGCGCGGATCGGCCAGGATTCTGGCGCGATAGTCGTCCTGCTGCTGCTTGGTGCTGTGCGGGCCGATCAGCATGCCGTAGCCGCCGGATTCGCCGACCGCTTTCACCACCATTTCGTCGAGGTGATCAAGGACATGGTTGCGCTGGGTGGCATCGGTGAGAAGGAAGGTCGGAACATTCGGGAGGATGGGATCTTCTTTGAGATAGAAACGGATGATTTCGGGAACGTAAGCGTAGACGGCTTTGTCGTCGGCGACGCCGGTGCCGATGGCGTTGGCCAGCGTGACGTTGCCGGCGCGATAGGCGTTGAACAGACCGGGAACGCCGAGGATGGAATCGGGGCGGAAGCATAGGGGATCGAGGAAGTCGTCGTCGACGCGGCGATAGATGACGTCCACGCGACGCGGGCCTGCGGTGGTGCGCATGTAGACGACGTTGTCGTGGACCAGGAGATCGCGGCCTTCGACGAGCTCGATGCCCATCTGCTGCGCCAGGAAGGTGTGCTCGAAATAGGCGGAGTTGGAAACGCCGGGCGTGAGCAGCACGGTGGCGGGATCCTGCGCGTAAGGACAATTTTCCGGCGTGAGGCTGCGGAGAGTGGCGAGCAGAGCTTGCGGGTAGTGATCGATGGGCCAGACGCCGTAGTCGCGGAACATGGTGGGGAAGACGCGCTTTAGGACTTTGCGATTGGCGAGCATGTAGGAAACGCCGCTCGGCACGCGCAGATTATCTTCCAGGACGGCAAAGCTACCGTCGGGCAGGCGGACCAAGTCGGTACCGCAGATGCTGACGTAGATGTCGCGCGGAACGTTGAGGCCGCGCATTTCGCGACGGAAATGTTTGCAGCTATAGATGAGTTCGCGGGGCACGACGCCTTCGGCGAGGATGCGGCCTTCGTGATAGATGTCGCGGAGGAAAAGGTTGAGGGCGGTGAGGCGCTGGGTCAGGCCCTTTTCGATCTGGGCCCATTCGCCGGCGGGGATGATGCGCGGGATGAGATCGTTGGGAAAGATGCGCTCGGTGCCTTCTTTGCTGCCGTAGACGGTGAAGGTTATGCCTTCCTGGAGGAAGGTGAGGTTGGCGGCCTGCTGACTTTTGCGCAGCTCCTCGGGAGCGAGACCCAGAAGGGTGCGCTGAAGGGCCTGATAGTGCTCGCGGGGCAGATTTTGGGCCTCGAACATTTCATCGTAAGCCATGTCAAACCGGTAGTTTACGAAGGTGGGAGGGATGAGAAGGCGAGATTGTGCGGCGGCGGTCATCGTTGGTTCGGTGGTCTTTCGTTGGCCCGGTAGCAGCAAGAGGCAGTACTTCAGCACGGCCGAGTGAGTCTGCCAAACTTGAGGCTGACCCGGCAGGGACAGGAGTCGCGAAAAAAGGCGTAACAGCTCTGAGTAGAATCAACGTCCCTGTATCGGGCCGATGCGGGGCTGTGCTCTTGGGACTGTAGGTGTGAAGCGAGGTGAAGTCCAACGCAAATCTCTAATGCGGCGGATTGCTTTTTCTCCAACTGTGGAAAACGGTTTGCGATGCTGTACCGGTCTTCTAGTTGTAGGAGACGAACCATCGGAGCGACGGCGGATGCCCTGGTGAAGGAACTGATTCGGGTCGCGCCTCAGGAGTGGAAGGCGCCCGCCTCCCTTCGTACGTCAGGGCAGGCGGGCGCTACATCGGTAATCGGGTAGTCAGTGTTAGTCAGGCTTTGGCGGCCTTGGCGGATTCGGATTTGGGGGCGTCGTCGGACCTGACCAGCGGAACGTCGACGACGTGCTCGGCCACGAACCAGACCTGGAGCTCGTTGGTACGGATGATGTCGCTGACAAGGACGTCATTGGTGCCGTCGTCGCCGTCTTCGTCGGCCTGCTCGGCCATTGCGCGCGCTTCCTTGAGGATGAACTCGTGGGCTTCGAGCAGGCGGGAGATCTGCACGGGGACTTCTTCACGGCCGCGCGGAGGGCGGGGAATCATGGTGGTCTCGGCGACGTCGGCGGCCATGGCCAGGCTGATGCCGCCCAGGGACTGGATACGTTCGGCGATGGTGTCCACCAGTTCGTTTTGTTCTTCGTAGTGCTTATCGAAGAGCAAGTGAAGCTGGTAGAAGGTGTGGCCGGCGACCTGCCAATGGTGTTTCTTATAGAGGTCGCGGATGGTGATGGTGTCGGCGAGAATCTGGTTCAGATTTTCCACGCTTTTGGCGCAGACTTTTTCGTCGAGAGCGATGGGGAGACGTGCGATTTTGCCGTAAGCCTGGATTTCGCGGCCCTTCTGGTGAGTGATGGGATGGGCGCGGTCGCCGCTGGATTGGCTGTGCGAGGCTTTGCCGTTGCTTTTGGGGCTCATGGGTTCTCCTTTGAGGATTTCACAAGATCGATTGCCACCGCCCCGAATTTTTTGGGCAAACAAACTAGTGCCTTGATGGCAAGTGACGATTAGACGCGCGGAAGAGGCGAGATGGTGCAAAGGATTTGAAGTTTGCGCGTCCGGCAGAAGCTAAGATTTTTCCTCAGGGGCTAAAGCCCTTCACTTCGGCGCTTTTAAGTCGGACCTAAAGGTCCGACCCCCGGCGCCAAGATCAGGAAAATATGCTGCAGGGATCGGATGGGTGGTCAGATTTTTTGGACGAGGCCAAGGCGGTCGTGCAGAATTCGGGGGTGGATGCCGCGGCGGTTGGTGAATTCGCGGTAGGCCTGCATGGCACCGTCGAAGGAGGTGCCGGTCTTGCAGTAGGAGACGACGGCGAGGCCACCGGGAGAAAGCTTGTCCCAGATCTTTTCCAGCGCCGCCAGGGTCGGGCGATAAAGAGCCACGTCGATCAGGGAGAAAGCGATGTTGCGATCAAATTCGTAGCTTTCGACATCGGCTTTTACACAGAAGGTGCGCTTGCAGTGGTTGCGACGGAGGGTGTACTCGAGCCATTTGACGCGGTTACTGCGGAAGCCGCCGAGGTTGCGGGGATTTTTGCCACGTTGTTGGACTTCGAAAGCGCAGTCTTCGGGAGTGAAGCCGTCGAAAGTGTCCAGACAATAGTAGTTCTTATCGATCTGCGCCGCTTGCAGGTGTTGATTGAGGAAAACGGCGGTGTGGCCGTTGGAGCAACCCAGTTCGAAGATGTCGCCGGGGATGTCGCGAGTCTGGTTGAGGCACTTGACGAAGAAGGCGAGGTGCTCGGGCGTGTGGTTGTACCAGTAGCGGTAAAAAGTGAAGCGGCGGAACGGCGTGTACCACAGCAGCGAGCGCACACTAATGGATGCCATCGTTTTAGGATCGCTAAACATCGAGCGCCGCATCGACGATGCCTCCGCCGAGTAAGTATTAAAAGCGTCGTACTTAAAACAGTGGTCCCGGTCGAGCTTCGAATGGCGAAAGGGCCGGGAGTATAGTACTGGGCGGACTAGATTGGCAAGCCGCCAGATGGGGCGAACAAACGAGCTTGGTAGCCTACCGAGGATCCCACGAGCAGAGCCAGCTTAGCGAGATGTAACGTAAGAGCAATACGACGGACCACCAACGAACAAAAAGGGAATGATTTTAGCCCCCTTTGGCCTTGTTTTTCAGTTGTTTGGCGAGCTTTTCGATGGCTTCGGCCTTTTTGACCATGGGCACGGACAAGACGGCAGAGGTGGGAGTCTGCTGGACGTCCTGGCGCAATTCGGCGGTCAGTTGGTAGAGGCGCTCGACGCCTTCGCGAAATTCTTTTTCATCACGGACGAGTTGAGCGCGCCTTGCCGCACGCGCGTTGGGTTGTGGCGGAGGGTTAGTCTTGTCGGCGTCATTCTGCGCCGAATTCGGAGGAGTGGGCATGCGATGTGCAATTCCTTGCGCTTCGGAGGGTGGTGCGGATCGTGCGAAGACGCATGCGGCGGTCAGGGCGAGCGCGAATGCCGCAAAGGCCATGATCAGCATGGTCGAGCGAAGGAAGGGTCGAGTTGCGAATAGGTCCATGGGATTACTCCTGATGAGCCAACATACCGCGGCTTCCAGGTTTTGACCGGACCATTGTGGCACCAGGCTGGCGAAAACCGAGAGCTTGAAATTAGCTCGTGGGCCGAGCCGCTCGCAGCAGGATTTTTCAGTGCGCATCCGTCGGCTTTCTCCACTGCTCGGCCTGTTCTCGTAAGGTGTTCAGGCTGTTGGCCATGCGATCGGCTTCGACATTGACGAGAGCGTACTGCTCGCCTATGCCAGCTGGGTTTTCAATCAGGCAGCGGTGGTCTTCCCGGAGGTCGGGCCACTTTTGCACAGCAGGCTGTTCACGGCGCAGCAATGTGGCGATGCCTTTCAACGTGACGAGCACATCGACGGCAAAAGTACGAAACTCCGGCCGGATGGGCGGGCGAGACGAGGGCAGGATGCCGGCTTCAATAGACATCAGGGCATAGGCAAAGCGATGCGAACTGGCCAGCATGGCGGTGAGTAACGCGATTTCTTCGGCGCGGGTTCCGGGTTCCGCGCGCATGCGCTCGACAGAGGCGACGGCGTTGGTGCGAGCCAGGCGGGCGGCGAGGCGGCATTTATCGAGGCGCGCGACGGACATGTCGCCGTCAGAGCGGTTCAGCTCGTCGATGACAGCGGAGAAGTAAGAGACATAGGCATCGATGAGACGGGCCCCCATTTCGCCGATCTGCGTGCGCTCCCAAGTGGGCCAGACGGCGTAGATGGCCAACGCGAGGATCCCACCGGTGCCGGTGTTGATGCCGCGCGCGAGGATGACCTCTTTCGGAGAAACGCCGGTAAAGGTGACCAACAGAACGACAAGGGCGCTGACGGCGATGGCGAAGATGCCGTAGTTGGCGGGTCCGACGCAGCGCAGAAGGAAAACCAGTGCGGCAATCACGAAGACCTCGAGGCCGGCGCCTGGAGGGAGAAAGTGAAACATCACGGTGGCGAGCAGCAGGCCAGTGATGGTGCCGACAATGCGGAGCAGGCCGCGCGTGAAGGTGACGGTGAACTCGGGCTTGAGGACCAGGATGGTGGTCATGGGCAGCCAGTAGGCGCGGGGAGTTTCCAGGTTACGGGAGATGGCTTCGGCGATGGCGACGCCGACGGCCAGGCGAACGGCGTGGCGGCAGACGGCGGATTGCAAGCTGAAGTTGGCGGTGATGCGAGCGAGGGTGCTGGAAAAACGCATGCGCCAGGGCCGAGCCTGGTCGCGCGCGCGAGTTGCCTGCGAGCCCCAGGGGGAAACGTCGGCAGCCAACTGAAGAGCGGCGCGAATCTGGCCGGCGAGGGCGTCCATCTGATAGCGAGCGTCGCGGACGACGGCGGCGAGGAAGGTGCGCTCGGCGGAGTCGGACTTCTCGCGAAGGGCATCTGTGGCGTGGCGCATTTCCTGGAGTGAGGATTCGTTGATTTCTAGAGCGACGCCGCGGGTGAGGGAATCGGCGATCGCAGCCATGGCGTGAGCGACGGCCTCGAGAAACGTTTCCACCATCTCGGCCGAGGCAAAGCCGAATTTTTCGCGGCGCATGCGACGAAGAAGGCGGCCCAGGGTGAAAAGCCGCAAGCGCATGCGTTCGGCCTGGCTGAGCAGGAGAGTGAAGCGCTCGCGTTCGATGCTATCGTCGGAGGTGCGCGCTGCGAGGGCTTCCTGAGCTTGCGTGCTGGCTTCCGCGGGCGGGGGAGCTTTCATGAGCGCAGCCGGCGAGGCTGCTGCCTGGGCCAACGTTATATATAGGTTGGCGAGAGCGCGACGCTCGGGCTCGAAGGTACGAACAGGCCAGAGCGCTAGCGAGAGCAACATCTGAATCAAGCCGCCGGCAAAAGCCAAACCACCCGCTTGCAAGGCGCGCGACGGAGTGAGGGCTTGCGCGGAGTAGATAATCAGTACGACGAGGCTGATGACACCGAGGCTTTCACCGGTGGCCCCCAAGGCGACGGCCATGCCCGCGCCAAAAGCCCAGATGGACGCAAGCAGGATGGCCGCGAAGTTATGGTGTCCGGCGAGGCCCCCGGCCATGATGCCCAGCGAGCATAGAACGCTGGCGGCAAGCATGCGTTTGGCACGCTGGCCGTAAGGGTCGTGACCGTCGGAATAGGAAACGTTGAGGGCGCCGCTGGCTACGGCGAGACCTCCGAGCGGCATGCCGATGGCGAGACCGACAATCAGAGGCGCGGCGACTCCTATCATATTGCGCAGAGCGATCCACGGGTCGATTTTTGCGGCGTCGATGTGCAGCACACCGCGCCAGAAGGTTTGCCATTTATTGAGAGGAGGATGGGAGGACGGTTCAGGCTTGGCGGCGGAGGCGGAGCCCGCGACTTGCCGAGCAGCGGCGTCGGATTGAGTTTCGTCCATCAGTCGCCTTCCATCAGGGGTTTAGGATAATCGAGTCGGTGAGGTGGCGGCAGGATTTGGTGTGGCGTTGTGTGATGCGCGAGCAGCTGCGGTGAGGGATCGTGCCGAGGGAAGCGTGGCGCTTGAAGCTGGCGCGTTCGGGGCAAGCAGCGCCCCTACGAAGTTGATTCGGGCGTGTCCTACAACGAGTCGTATCCTTCGGCGCGAGCGGGGCATCTCAACGGAAACTCGGAAATGGAGGAATCGCAATGCAAAAACGTCATTTGGGAAAGAACGGTCCGCTGGTGTCGGCGATCGGGCTGGGATGCATGGGCATGTCGTATGCATACGGCCCGGCGGATGAGGGCGAATCGCTGCGGGTGCTGCATCGTTATGTGGAGCTGGGTGGGAATTTTCTGGATACGGCGGAAGCTTATGGGCCGCTAAAGAATGAGGAGCTGGTGGGGAAATTTTTGCAGCAGGTGAAGCGGGATGCGGTGGTGGTGGCGACGAAATTCGGGTTCAAGTTTGGCGGCGGGAAAATTACGGGCACCGATGGTACGCCGGAAAATGTGCGACGGGTTTGCGAAGGGAGCTTGAAGCGGCTGAGGATCGAGACGATCGATCTGTTTTACCAGCATCGCGTGGATGCGAATGTGCCGATCGAGGAAACCGTCGGTGCGATGGCGGAACTGGTGAAACAGGGCAAGGTGAAGATGCTGGGAATGTCGGAGGCGAATCCGGAGACGCTGCGGCGGGCGGCAAAAGTGCATCCGATCGCGGCGCTGCAGAGCGAGCATTCGCTGTGGTTCCGCGAGCACGAGACGAATGGAGTGATTGAGGCTTGCCGGGAGCTGGGGATTACGTTGGTGCCGTACAGTCCGCTGGGGCGCGGATTTTTGACCGGGACGATTCAGAAATTGGATGACCTGGACGCGAGTGACTGGCGGAGGACGAATCCGCGATTTGGGGAGAAGGCGATTGAGGCAAACCGGAAATTGGCGGATGCGGTGAAGGAAGTCGCAGCGAAGAAAGGGTGCACGCCGGCGCAGCTGGCTCTGGCGTGGGTGTTGGCGCAGGGTGAGGATGTGGTGCCGATTCCGGGGACAAAGCGCGTGAAGTATCTTGAGGACAATATGGGCGCGGCGGACGTGAAGCTTTCACCGGGCGAGAGGCAGGATTTGGAGGCGCGGATTGCGGGGATCGGCGTGGTGGGGGAGAGGTATACGCCGGAGATGATGGCGCTGGTGCATCGGTAGAGACGCGGCGGATTGGTCGATCTTGAAGTTGGATCTAAACCCGCACCCTCAACCCCGAAGGGTACGGCACCCGGCGCGAAGCGCCGCTTGTACGGCTTGGCTGCGCGGTCGGGCTATGTTGGAGGAGCGACCCATCCTTCGCAAACGGCGCGAAGGATGGGCCACCCAAGATGTCTTTCGCGGACGCGAATGCGTTGAAGTTGACACCGGGCGGAGCCGCTCGAGGCTGAGAGTAGACAAGCGACATCTCTACTTGGACAGGAGGGTTCTAGCGGCCGCCGGTGCGGAGTGATGGCAGGGTGAATTTGGGAGTGACTTCTTTGCGCTGTTGCCAGTCGTGGTAGGTGTGGCATTCGAAGCAGCGGGATTCAGCGTGATCGGGGCCGGGTGCGTGGCAGGTCTGGCACGTGGCGATGCCTGGGAGCAGGATGTCGCTTGATTCGGTGCTGCGTCGCGCTTTTTCGTGACAACTGATGCAGGTGAAGCCGCGGTGGGCGTCGTGGTCGAATTTTGCGCGGGGAAGCCAGCGCCGCGTTATTTTTCCGTGCTCGATGTTGGGGATCGCTGGGTTGTGTTCGGCTGAACTTTCGAACAGGTTGTTGCCGGAAGCCGATTGCGGAATCCGCGCAGGCTGATTTTTTTGTGCAAAGGCGATGGCGTGACATTGTTTGCAGGTTTTGCGCCAGAGTAGTTTCTCGGCCTCGGCAGTGCGTTCGGCAATCCACTGAGCCGGAGTGAGGACGCGCACGTCAGGCGCGAGCGGCTTGCCGGTAAGGTCGCGAGACGGATCTTTTGATACGCGCAACTCTCCTGGATGCGCGGCGATGTACTCCTGAAACTTTGTGGCGACAAATGTTTGCACGACTTCGGGTTTGTCGTGCGGCACGCCTTCCTCGAAGCGTTTGTCGAACGCGAGAAGATGACAGGACGCGCACGCAGTGGCAAATTTAACCGGCGCCATGAGTTCGCGGCCGGTCATCGGCGCAAGTGAACCTCGCGTTCCGCGTGGCAGGGGAAGAACCTCATCCTGATCGGAATAGGAATGATTGGCCGCGGTGTACTTTGCGTCGGCGTAGGGCCATGAGGCGACTACGGCACTGGAGCGATGGCAATCGCCGCATTCGAGCTGGACGTTCGGACCGTTCGGGCCGCGGCGAATCGGCTTCATGTGGATGGCGTGGTTGAGTTTGATGGTGCCCGGATCGCGGCGATCTTTTTCCGTGGCGTCGAATTCAGGATGGCCGCTCTCGAAGCTGTGGATGTGGGCGGGAAAATGGGAGACGGCGGGCGCGACAGCGTCGAGATTGGCGTGGCATTGGGCGCAAGCTTGATTGCTGACGGCGGAGATGTTGATGCGGCCGCGATGCTCGGAGTGGCATGACGAGCATTCGACGGATTTTGCGTGCGCCGGGGTCGCGCGGATTTCGTGATGGATTGGTCCGTCGTGGCAAGAGAGGCAGGCGGTGTCGGCGGCTTTCGCAGAGAAAGCGCCGGCTTGCTGGAGGTGACAGGTGGCGCATTCTTTTTCGAGGACGGCGTGGGCGGCGCTCATGCGGCCGCTGGAGTAAACGCGCGAGTCTTTCGCGGTGGTGCGCCAGGCGATCCAGATCAGGGCGATGACCGGGAGCAGCAGAGTGAGCCAGAATTGGGCACGCTTATACAGCGTCGGCCTTTTGAAATAGTTGAGGTCGATGCGCTGGGCGAGTTTTTTTGTGGTGCGCGTGCGCATTCTTTAGATCAGTTGACAGTCAATGGTTGAAAGTTGAACGTTCGTAGCAAAATTCAAAGACGCATTGCGCCAAGTTCTGGAGGTTGCCTCGACTGGGGCGCAGCGATGCTGCGACCCTACAACGTCGTGCTGGCGGCGTGCTTTGAGATGTCGCGTGTGAGTTGGTGGCATTTTCATGAGGCGAAACGCAGCGCCATGACCGCGTGGATGGCGCCTAGCAAAATCAGGGCGAGCGAGAGCGGGATGTGTAGCAGGAGCCAACCGTGCAGCCAGTGATGGAGGCTTTCCTGGCGCGCGAGTTGGCGCGCTTCGTCGCAAATGTCCTGTAGATCTTCCAGAGTGGAGTGCGCCGCGATGGGCAATAAAGTGCGCAGGCCGGTGAAGGCGTTGCGTGCTTTGACGGCATTGGCCAAACGGGAGCGACGGGGATTCGGCGATTCGAGGAACGGGCGCATTTCGTCGAGATAAAAATGGCGCAAAGGCGCGGCTTGTTCGCCGGAGAGCAGAATGATTTCCGCGGCGGCCGCGACCGCGACAGCGGCGGACGAAGCGCCGCTGGTCGCCACGGAAATCGGGCGTAGCGCTGTGAAGCCACCGGCGCGCTGGCCGGGGTCCCCCGCGGACTTTGAGAGCCCAAGGGGACCGCACAGGGATTCGAAATTGTGGTCGGCTTCTTCTCGGAGGAGCTTTCGCACATTGGCGATTTCGGCGTAGATCGTTTCGAGGGGCACGTCGGTGGTCATCATGCGCGGGAGGTAATGTTGCAGGGCGGCGCCGAAGAGTCCGCTGGCAACGGTGATGATGAGCAGCCACATCAACACGCGGGTGAGTGTGCCGCCGAAGTGGAAGCCGCCGTGGAGGAGAATCAGGGGAAGACTGAGGAGGCCGAGCCAGAGATGGCCGCGCATCCAGGTTTGCGCGCGGCCGAGGCGCCAGACGGGTACGCGTTTGCGGGCGCCGAGTGCGGCGGCGAAGAGCATGAAGGCGAATCCGAGGATGCCGAAGAGCAGGCCGATGGCGCTGCCGCCGCGGAGGCCTTGCGGAGCATTCAGCGCGTAAGGCACGTAGATCGCGATGGAGAGCGCAAGCATCCCGGCGGAGGCAATGGCCCAAGGACGATGGGTGCGGTCTATGCGCATGAGTGTTGCTCCACGGATTCTTGTTTACGTGGATTTGAGATGGGGGAGTTTTGCTCGTCGTTGCGAATGGGACTGGAGTTGGATATAAACCCGCACGCTGCTAAAAACGGAAGGGTGCGGCACTCGGCAACGGATAACGCAGAGACGCAGAGGTTTCGCGGAGACAAATAGGCGAGGATCATTTTGCGCCTTGGCCGAGCATGGTGGAGAAGAAGGTGCGCGGGTCGACGCGGTGGGCGGCGTCGTGGGGGCAGGCGCAGACGCAGCTGGGTTCCTGCAGGTGGGTGCAGAGATCGCAGGACGTGGCTTTTTGTTTGACGACGGCTTTCTTGCGGCCGGGATTATCGGGATCTTCGGCGATGACTTCGAAGGGATGGAGATTGATATTGCCGTAGGGGCAGTTGCGCGCGCAGAGTCCGCAGCCGATACACCAGTCTTCGATGATGACTTCGAGGGAATTGCGGCGGCGGATGGAACCGACCGGGCATCCGACCATGCACAGTGGGTCGCGGCACTGGCGGCACGAGGTGGCCACGAGATACTGCTCGAAGCGTAAGCCTTCGCGAACGAGACGCGTGACGCCGTCGTGCGCGTCGGCGCAAGCGTTCACGCAGGCATCGCAGCGCGTGCAATTTTGTAGGTCGAGGACGAGCAAGCTCTGGGCTTCCATCAATCCCTGCGAGAGGAACTGATCGATGGGGACGCTGTGCACCGCCTGGAGGCGTTCCTGATTTTGCGTGCGGCGCTGGTCGGCGACCGATTGCAGGCCTTGGCGAACGGTCGGGAAGCGTTCGACCATCTGACGGAAATCAGCATCGGAGATGCGCACGAGTTCAACGTGATCGAGCGCAGTGCAGGTGGCGGTGCGCAGGCCGCCACCGAGCAAGCCGATTTCGCCGAAATAATCGCCGCGCGAGAGATAGGCGAGTACGAGTTCGCCGCCAGGATAATTTTCGGAGACTTTCACAAAGCCGATACGCACGAGATAAAAGCTGTCAGCGGCATCGCCCTGACGGCAGATCACCTGCCCGGGGGCGAAACGCTGCAACTCGACGCTTTCTTTGAGGTGGGCGATGAAGTCGGGCGCGAGGTCAGTGAACATCGGGACGCCGCGAAGATGATTTTCCAGGGCGCGGCGGCGATAGCTCTGATCGATCTGCGAGCGGAAGGATTTGTTCTTCATCATGATATCGAGGACATTGCGCAACATCTCGTAGGCCACGATAGGGGTTTCCGCGCGGACGGTGGCGGAGCGCGGATAGAAATTCATGCAGGTCATTTCACCGAAGAGGTCGCCGGGACCGAGAGCGGCGACAGGATTTTCATAGGAGAGATCGACCGACGCGTCGATGGGGATGTTGCGATCGCGAGTGTCGCCGTCACGGCTGTGCTCTTCGCGGGGAGCGAGCGTGCTGGTGAGCCGCTTGAAGAAGCCGTTCGCGCCGCCTTGCGTTTTTACATGCGCGATGGGCGTGGAGATCGAGACTTGCGCTTTGCCTTCCACAATGTAGAAGGCTGTGGAACCAAAGTCACCTTCGCGGCAGATAAGTTCCCCGGCGCGGAAGGTGCGTTTGACGATGGCGCCACGATTTAACTCGAGAAATGTGCCGGAGACGCCTTTGAAAACCAGCAATTTGTGAAGTTCTTCGGCTTCGAGTCCCTGCGCGCCGGGGCCGGCGGCAATGGCCGTGCCGACAACGCTTTTATTGGTGAGCGCGCCGGTGGGGCAGGAAACCATGCATTCGCCGCAGGAAACGCAGGTGGAATCGCCCATCGGAGAATTCAGGTCGAAGGCAATGCCGGCAGAATAGCCTTTGCCCATGCGGCCGAGGACGAAGTTGGATTTGATTTCGTCACAGCCGCGGATGCAGCGATCGCAGAGGATGCAGGCGTCGTGATCGACGGCGATGGCGAGGGAAGATTCGTCTTTGCCGCGAGACACGGTGCGTCTGGGGAAACGCGACTGGGTGATGCCGGCGGCGTGAGCGAGAGTTTCCAACTCGCAGTCGCCGGATTTTTCCTGGCGCGCGCAGGGCGACGGGTGATCGGCCATCAGTAGTTCGAGCAGGGTTTTGCGCGAGGCGAGGACTTTTTCGGAATTCGTCAAGACCTTCATTCCCGCTTCGGCGGGGCGAACGCAGGACGCGGAGAGCACACGGCCGCCAGCTTCGACGACGCAGAGGCGACATACCCCCACGGGCGTTTCATTTTGCAGGTGGCAGAGCGTCGGGATGGCGATGCCGTTGATGCGCGCGGCATCGAAGACCGTGGTGCCAGCGGGCACGCGGACGGATTGGCCGTCGATGGTGAGGTCAAGCAGGTCGGGTGGTGTGGCGGCGGTGGTCATGGTCTGAAATCAGGGACGAATGCCGACGCGCTGGGCCTCACCGGCACGCGCGGCTGCGGAGAAGCAGACGCCGCTTGGGCAGTGGCCCTGGAGCACGTGCGCATCGACTTCGGCGCGAAAGTGTTTGAGGACGGATTGAATAGGTGCGGGCACGATCTGGCCGAGGCCGCAGATGGAAGCGAGGCTCATGGCCTGGGAAAGTTCGTCAAGCAGCGCGAGGTCGGTGCGATATTGCGACTCGGGGATGGCGCTTTGCGTCCATCGGACGAGGAGGTCGACCATTTTTTGCGAGCCGACGCGACAGGGAACGCACTTGCCGCAGGATTCGTTGCGATAGAAGCGCACGGCGTTGAGGACCATGTCGAGCATGCAGGTGGTGTCGTCGCAAACGACTATGGCGCCGGAGCCGAGCATGGAACCAGCTTCGGCAAGCGCTTTGAAATCGAGGTAGACATCGGCCATGGAGGCCGGCAAGTAGCCGGAAGATGGGCCGGACGGAGCAAAGGCTTTTAATTGGCGACCGCCGCGGATGCCGCCGGCGTGATCGAAGAGAACCTCGCGCATGGGAGTGCCCATGGGCACTTCGTAGATGCCAGGGCGCGCGACGTGGCCACTGACCCCGACAAATTTCAAACCGCGCGAGCCGTTGCGGCCCTGGGCTTTGAACCACTCGACACCGCGAGCGAGAATTTGCGGAACGTTGGTGAACGTTTCGACATTGTTGAGCACGGTTGGCTTTTGCCAGAGACCCGCCTGCACGGGAAACGGCGGCTTGTTGCGCGGTTCGGCGCGCTTGCCTTCGATGGCCTCGATCAGCGCGGTCTCTTCGCCGCAGATGTAGCCGCCGGGGCTGACGAAGAGCTCGAGATCGAAATCGAGATCGGAGCCGAAAACCTTTTTGCCGAGAAATCCGGCGCGATAGCAGCGAGCGATTTCTTCGCAAAGGATTTCTTCCTGCAAGGAATATTCGTGGCGGATATAAAGGATGCCTTTTTTAGCGCCGGCGATCAGGCCGGCGAGAATCATCCCTTCGACGACCAGATGCGGAAGATGCGTGAGGATGAAGCGATCCTTGATCGTGCCGGGTTCGCTTTCATCGGCGTTGCAGACGACGTATTTCACGTCGCCGGGCTGCTTTCGAACGATGTCCCATTTGAGGCTGGTTACGAAGCCGGCGCCGCCCATACCGCGAAGGTCGGCGGCTTTTAGCTGCACGAGGGCGGAATCCCAATCCCTGGTTGCGGCGAGCTTACGAGCGACGGCGTAGCGCTCGTTTGGGAGATATGGATCGGAGGCACAGCGCGTGGGAGCGTGACCCAGTTTCGGCTCGGTGATGGCTTCACCGCGCATGAGCGAGCGGGCGACTTGCTCGGAAGACTCCGCGGTCATCCCCGTCAGGATGTGGTCATTAATGGAAACCGCCGGCGCGTGATCGCAACGACCGAGACACGAGACGTCACGAATCAAAACATCACTTGCGGCGGAAGACGCGAAGCGATGCTCGAGATCGAGGCGCAACTCGGCGGCGCCGTTGAGGTGGCAGCTCATATCGGCACAAACACGAATATCTACTTTCGGCGGCGGAGCGAGATGAAAGTGCGGATAAAAGCTGGCGACGCTGTGAATTTGATAAAGAGGCGTGCTGGTGCGTTGCGAAAGAGCTTCGAGCTCAGGCTTCGGCAAGAAGCCATGGCCATGCTGAATGGCTCGCAGATCGTCGAAGATCACGTTGCGTCTCGTCTGAAGCGGCGCCCAACGTTGATGAAATGCCCGTTCGGCGCGAGGAAACCTTGGGCTTGTCGACTAAGCCGTATTGGTTCGAGTGTAAGACCCGATCTGCACACGGAGTGATTGGCTTTTCGGCGCAGTGGGCGAAAAAGACAATGCGAGGGCGGGCGCTTCGCTGGTAAAGATAGTAGGCAAGGAGTTGTCTCGACCCGCGAATGAGAATCGCGAAAGCATGGGCGTGTTTGCGAGGGGTGGTGTGTGTGTGCGCGACTACTGCGTTATTGGGCGGCGCGATGACGGCGGGTTCAGAGGCGGGAGAAAGATCGAATGGCGCCCGGACTGAAGACACCGCAGCTCGAGCGGCGGAAACCGACGGCGCCGGCAAATACATTGGCCCGGGATCGTGCGCGGCGACGAGCTGTCATGGCAGCGTCAAGCCGGTGGCGGGCAGCCGCATCCTACAAGACGAATATTCCACCTGGATCCTGAGAGACAAGCACAGTCGCGCGTATCAGGCGCTGACGGGTGAAGTCGGCGAGCGCATGGCGCGAATTCTGAAACTGGGAGCGAAGGCCGAGGAGGCGCCGAAATGCCTGACGTGTCACGCGCTGTACACGACGGCTGAACGGCGAGGGCGCGCGTTCGAAGTTTCCGAAGGGGTGTCCTGCGAGAATTGTCATGGCCCGGCGCAAGGCTGGCTGGGACAGCACACGGCGCGGGATTCCGCGGAGAAGCATGCGGAGTCAATACGCCTGGGCATGGCGGACACGCGCGATGTGAAAACGCGAACCGCAATTTGCCTGGCGTGCCACCTGGGCACGCGGGAGAAATTTGTCGATCACGAGATGATCGCCGCAGGCCATCCGGATTTGTATTTCGAGCTGGACTCGTTTTCTGCGGTGATGCCACGGCACTGGAAGATGCCGCGCGAGTCCGCAGCGGGGAAGACCGTGGAGGACACAGCCTGGGTCGGCGTGCGCGATTGGAGCACGGGGCAAGCGGTGCAATTGCGCGCGGCGATGGAACGACTGACGTGGCGGGCGAAAAGCGAAAGATACGACAAGAAGGACGCCTGGCCGGAGTATGCGGAGTTGTCGTGCTTCGCTTGCCATCACGCGCTGGGGCCCGCGAAGGACAGCTGGCGGCAGGAGCATGGTTACGCAGGCAGGCGACCGGGCGATCCGGCGTGGAATGCCTCGCGATACGCGATCTTTCGAATATTGGCGAAGCAAGTCGATCCGGGAGCAGGGCAGGAGTTGGATCGACAGCTGGCGGTGGTCAGCGGAGAAATGAGCAAGCTGAATCCGGATCGAAGCGCAGTGGTTGCCGCGGCTGCCGCTGCTACCCCGGTGGTGCAGGGATTGGCGGATCGATTGTCGACGATGACTTACGATCAGGATCTGGCGCGCCGCATGCTGCAGCGCATTACCGAAGACAGCGAGAACATCGCCCTGGCGGATGAGCGCGCGGCCGAGCAGGCGGCCATGGCCGTGGATTCGCTTTACATTGCTTACAGCCGCGAAGTGAAGCCCGCGAACGCCGCTGAAGCGCGCGCGGCAATCAATGGATTGTTCCAGCAACTGGAGAATCCATCGGCGTACAACGCGAATCAGTTCGCCGCCGCTCTCCGCAAGATTCGGGGATTGTTGCAGTAGGCTGAAGCCTCGCCGGACCGGCTCAAAATTCTGCGATGGGACAACCGCACTCAAGTTATTCTGGAACGTATCAACCTGAAACGTATCAACCCATCCGTGAGGACCGAGTGAGCACTTTCTCCCGAATAACTATTGATTCGAAAAAAATGGGCGGCCTGCCGTGCATCCGGGGCTTGCGCATTCCCGTCGCGGCCATTGTGGAATTGGTCGAGCGGGGCACGACGCCCGCAGAGATTCTCGCGCAGTATCCGGATCTGGAGGCTGACGATATCCCTGAGGCGCTGCGCTTTGCCGCCGAAGTGGTGCGGCGCCGTGGCCTCGCGAAGCCATGAACGCACTGGAGAACTGGTTCTGCGCGACGGGATTCTGGCGAATCGTCACGCAACACAAGCTGCTGCCGTGGACGCTCTCGGAGTCGGCGCTGGGCGAGCACGTGCTTGAGTTGGGCGCGGGTCCCGGGGCGGGAACCGCGGAGTTGAGGCGATTAGCACCGCGGGTCACCAGCGTCGAGTACAGCCACGCGTTCGCCACCGGACTCGCGACCCGAGAACCAGGCGCCGACCGCAGCGGTGGTGCAAGGCGACGCATCGATGCTGCCCTTCGCGAATTCCAGCTTCTCCGCGGCGGTGGCGATCCTGATGCTACATCACCTGCAATCGAGCGAGTTGCAAAATCGGGCGTTCGCCGAAATTCGGCGCGTCTTGAAACCTGGCGGGTTCTTTCTGGCGTTTGAAATCCAGGACGGATGGCTGCAGCGTGGGATTCACCGGCACAGCACGTTCGTACCAGTATGTCCCGCATCGATGCCGGCCTTGCTCTCTGCAGCGGGATTCGCTCGAGTCACGGTCGATATCCGGTTTGGTGGGTTTCGCGTGCGGGCCCGCCGGGAATTTGAGCGTGGATGAAACCATGCCAGGGCGCAAATTTCACACGTTTGTTCACCAGCTCTTACTTCAGGCGGCGTTATCATCAGAGCCGTTCGCTTCGTTGTAGGCGCGAGGAGAGCAGAGATGATCGAGCGAGTCGCAGAAGGCCGAACGGACTTGGTATTCGATTTCGTGGGAGCCGCAAATCCCGCAACGACACAGGACAGTCAGGGAACGTCTCTGATTCAGTGGTGCGCATACTACGGAGACGTCAGCGCCATTAAATTTCTCGTTTCCAAAGGGGAAGTGCTGCGAGCCCTAGGGGACAATCTCGGGCTCGATGCCGCCGCCTTTCACGGCCACTGGCGCCTCTGTGAATTTCTTCTCGAGAACGGCGCGGATGCGGACTCGCCATTGCCGGACACCGGGGAAACGCCGCTGCACGCAGCGCTGTCCTCGACCCGGCGCGCACAGCGGCTTGTCGTGAAAGTGCTGCTGGCGCATGGAGCGAATCCCAACCGGGCAAGCAAGCCTGGCGCGGAAACCGGCGCATTCATGCGAGACTGTCGCACCCGGGGCGAAACACCGTTACACCGCGCGGCCGCGTTTGCCGATGAAGCCACGATTCAGCTTCTTCTGGATGCCGGCGCAAAAATCGATGCCAAGGACGTGAACGGAGACGCGCCGCTTACGTGGGGAAGCTGGCACCAGCGGCCGGATTCCATTCTTAGAAAGCTCTGTTATGGCCCGTTCTTTGTCCGTCCGGAAAGACTTTCGATGGATGAGTATTTGACGGGACAGCCGCACAAGTAGTTTTTCTCGGAGTCATGCTGCGCGTTGACCGCAACGGCAGCACGACTTAGCATCGAATGATGTTCCTGCCAACGCCAGCCAAGCTACCTCCGGGTCCGTCGCCGACGTCGTGGACCGGGAGTTTCAAGGACTATAGCCGCGATCCGCTGGGTTATCTCACGGCCCTTGTGCGCGATTATGGCGATATCAGCACGCTGCGCTACTACAACTTTCGCGTGTATTTCGTGAATCATCCCGATCTGATCGAGGAAGTTCTGGTCACGCACAATCGCAAATTCATCAAGGGCCGGATTCTACGCGCCAATCGTCGGCTTTTCGGCAACGGGTTGCTGACGAGCGAAGGCGATTTCTGGCTGCGGCAGCGGCGTTTGGCGCAGCCGGCGTTTCATCGGACGCGTATTGCGTCCTATGCCGCAACAATGGTGCGCTTTGCCGAGCGCCTGATGGGCGACTGGAAGGACGGGGAAGAGCGCGACATTCACGTGGAGATGATGCGGCTCACATTGCAGATCGTAGCGAAAACGTTGTTTGACGCAGACGTTGACGGCGAAGCGCAACAAGTCGGCCGCGCTCTGGAAGCGATCATGGAGCTGAACTCCGACTTTCGGAAGCTGATCCTGATGCCGCCGTGGCTGCCAACTCCCCGGAATATCAAAGCGAGCATGGCCACGCGGCGCCTCGACAAGATCATTTTTCGGTTCATCGAGCAAAGGCGGGCTTCGAGCAGGGACAGCGGCGATCTGCTGTCGATGCTGGCCGCGCAGGAGGAGGATGGATCACGGATGAACGACCAGCAATTACGCGACGAAGCAATGACCATTTTTCTGGCAGGCCACGAAACTACCGCGAATGCGCTGTCGTGGACATGGCTGCTGCTGGCACAGAGTCCCGCGTGCGAGGCGAAATTGCAGGCAGAACTCGCCACGGTTCTGGGCGGACGCACGCCCGTACTGGACGATTTGTCGAATCTTCGTTATGTGAGCCATGTGATCAGCGAATCGATGCGCTTGTATCCGCCGGCGTGGGGAATGGCGCGCGTGGCGATCGAGGATGTGGAGATTGGCGGATATCCGATTCCGAAAGGTTGCGGCGTTTCGCTGGCGCAATGGAGCGTGCACCGTGATGCGCGCTGGTTTGACTCGCCGCTGGAGTTTCGGCCGGAACGTTGGGAGGGCGACCTGGCAAAACGGCTGCACCGATTTGCGTATTTTCCTTTTGGCGGCGGGCCGCGCCAGTGCATCGGCAATAATTTCGCGTTGATGGAAGCTACGCTGCTGCTGGCAACGATCGCGCAGCGGTTCCGGATTAGCATCGTGCCGACGCACCCGGTAGTCCCGATGCCGTCGATTACCCTGCGACCGAGGTATGGAATCCGCGCGGTACTGCATCAGCGCAAAGAGACAGCGGTTTTGAACAATTCGCCGGCGTTATCGTGTGGCTGCTAACGGACCCACTTCCGCGCGCGTGCGCATCACGCGGAGGATGGAATCGCGCGTGACCATGCCGATGATGTGGGCGCCGCCGTTTTCCCCGCCGTCGACGACCGGCATCTGATTTACGTCCGCCGCCAGTAGCCGCTCGAGTAACGCGAGCAGAGGTTCCTCCGGAGTTGCCCACAGGATTTTGTCGCGAGGAATCATTACCGCCTGAACGGAAGTGTTGGCCCACTCGTCGCGCGGCACGGAATTTAGCAGGTGGACATTCATCATGCCGACCAGGCGATCGTCGGTGGTCACCAGGTGGCAGCGGCGACCGGTACGCAAGGCTTCCTGCCCGTAATCTTCCAGAGAGATGTCGCGCGCGATGGTCGGCACTTCGTGGCTCATGACGTCCGCGGCGCGAAGGCCGGTCAGGGTTTCGCGAATGGCAATCTGCGCGACGCTTTCCTGAGCTGCATTCAACAGAAACCAACCGATGAATGCAAGCCACAAACCGGATTGCCACTGGCCCCTGCTTAGGGATATCCATGCGCCGATCACGATCATCCCGTAGGCAACAAGCTTGCCGCTGCCCGCAGCAATTTTGGTAGCGCGAGTGAAATCCTTGGTGAATCCCCAGACAATGGCGCGAAGGATCCTGCCGCCATCCAGGGGAAAGCCGGGCAAGAGATTGAAAACTGCGAGCGACGCGTTCGTCTCCCAAAGCCAAGTAGCTAGCGCGCCGGGCATAGTGCTGTAAGGAAAGAACAGAGTCAGCCCGAAGAACGCCGCGGCCAAAAAGAGGCTGGCGATCGGGCCAGCGATGGCGATGTTGAATTCCTGGATGGCTTTCGAGGGCTCGCGACCTATGCGCGCCACTCCTCCGAATACAAATAGCGTGATTGACACTACCGGGATCTTGTAGGCGCGCGCGACGGCGCTGTGAGAAAGCTCATGAAACAGAACGGATGCGAAGAACAGCAAGCTGGTCCCAATACCAACTAGCCAATGTTGCGTGGAAGTCCACTGCGGGTGTTCCTGGGCGAACTGACTCTGCAGGGTGATGGTAATGAGGACAAAAATGATCACCCAGCTGGCGTGCAGGTAGATTGGTATCCCGAAAATTTTGCCGATCAGCAGGCCGGATCTCGTGGGCATTTTCGCTAGGTCTCGCAGTATGGCTTCGCAACTCTCTCCTAGAGTATCGCTGATTCAATCCATGACCAAAGTGCGGGCGGGATAATCCGCAGCGAAGGGCACCTCGCGACGGCGGCCCTGCTACAAGGCGGG
>DATNCJ010000016.1:0-55585 GCA_035607215.1 Candidatus Eiseniibacteriota bacterium | reverse complement strand
GCGCAGGAGCGCTCAACCTCGGATCAAGTTCCGCTGCCTTCTGAAACTCCTTCCCGGCCTCTTCCCTGTCGCCCTTGCGCCGCAAGGCCACGCCCAGTTGATAGTGTGCCGGCGCGTATTCCGGCGTCGCCGCGATCGCCGAGCGAAATTGCGAGATCGCGCCGTCCAGATCACCCGCGTTCAATAGGCGCTTCCCGGAATTCGTCGCGAACAGCGCCGCCTGCTGATTCGTTTTCTGCTTGCTCATCTCGCTTCCGGCCTTGGCTTCCGCCGCCGCTCCCGCGGTATCGCCCAGTTGGCGCAAAACCGCCGCCAGCGTGGTGTGCACGCCGGCAAAATCCGGCTGGAGTCGAATGGCCTCTCGTAGAGCGCTCGCCGCTTCCGGCAACTTCCCCTGCTGCCGCAACACCGTGCCCAGCGTGTAGTACGCCTCGGCATAATCCGGCTTCAGCCGTACCGCCGCCTGTAACTCCGCAACCGCCGCCGGAAAATCCCCCTGCTGCCACAGCGTCACTCCCAGCGTGTAGCGCACATCCGCCTGTTGCGGATTAAGCTCCGCCGCTTTGCGAAATTCCCCTATCGCCTCGGTCAACATGTCCTTCAACTTCAACGCGAGTCCCAGATCGTAATGCAGCGTCGCATCCTGAGGCGCCCGCTTCAGCGCAGCCTCAAACTCCGCTATTGCCGCGTCGAAATCTGCCTTCTGCATGTACGCGATGCCCAGATTAGTCTGATAATCCGGATCTTCGGGCCTCAAACGCACCGCATCCTGAAACTTCACAATCGCGTTGTTCGCGTCGCCAACCTGTAACAGCGCCAGCCCTAAGTTGTTGTGCGCATCGGCCGCACTAGGGCGCACCTTCACCACTTCGCGAAACGCCGCCACGGCCTCATCCGCATTCCCCGCGCGCTGCTCGAGCAATCCCAAAACGCTTTGCGCTTCCGCCATATCCGGACGCAATTTGACCGCCGTGCGCAGCTCCCGAATCGCGCCATCGGAGTCGCCTTTGTCGCGCAGCGCCTGACCCAGATAAAAGTGTGCTTGCGCATTGTTCGCATCCAACCGCGTGGCCTCTGCGAGATGCGCGCTCCCGTCCTCCAGCGCTTTTCGGTCAAACAGCAGCACGCCCAAATGAAAATGTGCCTGCCCGAGTTCCGGTCGCAGCCGCAGGGCCTCCTCATACTCCTTCTCCGCTTCCTTTAGCAGTGTTTCATCGCGCGGGCTCGTCGCCTTCGTCGCCTCCGACTGCGCCTGCCGCACCAACAAGGTTCCCATCTCGTCGTGCAGCTCCGCGCGCCCCGCTTCCAGCTCCAGCGCACGTTTCATCTGCTTTACCGCGCCTTCGACATCCCCGGCAGCATCCAGCGCGTGGGCTAGCACCCGATATGTTTCCGACATCGTCGGCGCAAATCGCACCGCCTGCCGCGCCGCGCGTACCGCGCCTTTCGCGTCGCCCTTCTGCAATAACGCCGACGACAAATTTGAGTACGCCTGAAAAAAATCCGTCCGCAGATCCAGCGCCGCATTGAATTCCGCGATTGCCGCATCCAACTGCTGCCGCGCCAACAAAACCCAGCCCAGCGAGTTGTGCGCCTCCGCGCTCCGCGGCGACAACTTCACCACCTGCTCGAAGTCCGCCTGTGCCCCCGCCAGGTCGCGTTGCTGCAATGCCGCAATCCCCGCCCGATACAAAGCGTCCGCCCGCCCCGCCGCACTTGCGCCGGCCTCCGCCGGCGCTCCTGAATCCTGACCCTGCGCCCCCGGCAGGACCACGCAACTACACAACAATGCAGCCACTAGCACACCAAACGCAGTTCTAGCCCGGGAATGAACCAGTAACCGACTCAAATACCCGGGCAGAAAATTTGCGCCTAAGCGATCTCGAAAAGATTTTTCCGAAATATCGAGGGGCGCCTGAAATTCGTCGCCTTTGCCGTGCGTATCGATATGTGGGACCAACATATATGCCTTCGACCGCGGACCAAGAGTGGAAAAAGGGCAGCGCGGAGCTGCTGGTTCTATCCTTGCTCGAGGAACAGCCCCGCCACGGCTACGACATAGCGCGCCTGATCGACCTTCGCTCCGGCGGCTCCATCCATTTTCACGTCGCATCGCTATATCCATTGCTCTATCGGCTCGAAAAGCGCGACTGGATCCAGGGCCGCTGGCTCGAAAAGGCAAATCAACGCCGGCGCCGCTACTACCGGCTCACCCCCCAGGGAGCGCGTGTTTTGGCGGACAAGCGCCGCCAGTGGCAGGAATTTGCGGGCGCCGTCGCCCGCATCGCAGGAGTGGAACATGCCTGAATGGAAATCAGAAATCAAAAAACGCCTCGCTGGATTGCATCTTAAGCCTGAACGAGAATCGGAAATACTCGACGAATTGTCCAGCCACCTCCAGGACCGCTACGACGACCTTCGCGCATCTGGAGTTGATCAAGACGACGCAATCCGCGACGTAATCGCCGAGCTGGACTCCACCGACCTCGTTTCCGAACTCCAAACTACCGAAGAGCCTCCTTCTCAACCTGTGCCGGAAGGCGCTCCTTCTACCGGACGCTTCCTCTCTGATTTTCTGATGGACCTGCGCTACACCGCGCGAACTCTGCGCAAGTCTCCCGGCTTTGCGGCCGTCGCGATCCTCACCCTCGCCTTGGGCATCGGCGCCAACGCCGCCGTATTCACCGTAATCAACAGCCTCATTCTGAACCCTCTGCCCGTCGATACCATCGCCACGCTCGCCGCCGTGAATACCACGCAAACCAAGAAGGCCGCGCAATCCGACGACCTGCAGCTCCTTTCCTTCCCCAATTTCCGCGACCTGCGAGAGAAGACGAATTCCTTCAGCAGCCTTGCCGCTCACTCCAACCCGACGACCGTCACCATGATCGATCAGGACGAGCCCCGCCGCGTCTTCATGGAACTTGTAACCGCCAACTATTTCGAAACCCTCGGCCTGCGTCCCTCTCTTGGACGCTTTTTCCTTACCGACGAAGACGCCAAGCCTGGCGCCGCCGCCGTCGCGGTTCTCGGCTATTCCGCCTGGCAAAGCCGCTTTGGAGCAATTCCAGACATCGTCGGAAAAACCATCAAACTGAACAATGTCCCTTTCACCATCGTTGGCGTCGGCCCTAAAAATTTCAAAGGCTTGTACGCTATCTTCGGTCCCGATCTCTGGGTTCCCTCTATGATGGCCAGGCAGTTTCTACCTTCGCAACAACAGAATGCGCTGACCGACCGCTCCATTCCTTCGGTGACCGGGATCGGTCGCCTGCGCCCCGGCACGCCCTTCACGCAGGCGCAAGCGGAGATGAAAATTGCCGCAGTTGCGTTGGATCGTGAGTATCCCGACACGAATCTGGGTCAAACGCTCGTCGTAAGGCACCTGGCCGAAGCCGCCTACGGTCCGGAAGGCCGAGGCTTGCTACTCGGCAGCATGCTGCTGGCCGCCATCGTCGGCATCGTCCTTCTCATTGCATGTTCGAATGTGGCCAACCTGCTCCTCGCGCGCGCCGCGGCTCGCCGTCAAGAAATCGCCATCCGCATGGCCCTCGGTGCCGGGCGTGCCCGCCTGATACGCCAGTTGCTCACCGAAAGCATTCTGCTGGGTCTGTTCAGCGGCGTCTTCGGTTTCTTGTTTGGATATGCAGGATGCCAGCTTCTTTCTTCCCTGCGCCCCGCCGAATATGCCCAGAATCTCGCGGAGCTCCGAATCGATCCCGCCGTCTTCGGCTTTACCTTCGTCATCGCCATCCTCACGGGATTGATATTTGGCGTCGTGCCGGCCCTCCGCTCTTCCCGCACCTCGGTTTCCGAAGTCATCAAAGAAGAAACGCGCACCGCTGGCCGTCGTCGCGGTCGCTTCAGCTTCGCGAACATGCTGCTCGCCGCTCAAGTCGCCGGCTCTCTCGTCCTGCTCGTCGTCGCCGCCCTGTTCCTGCGCAGCATCCGGCAGCAATACACCATCGATCCCGGCTATCAAACCAGCCGTCTCGCCCTCTTTATGCTGTATCCCGGCCAGGCAGGCTACGATCAGCCGCGTACCGAGCAGTTCTACAAACTGGTGCGCGAGCGCGTTTCCAACGTCCCAGGCATCTCCTCGCTTACTTGGGCTTCCAATCCTCCCCTGTGGGGACGCAAAGAAACCGGCCTGGTCATCGAGGGTCAGGAGCAGCGCAAAAAATCCGATGCCCTCTCCGCGGTCGTGAATACCGTCGATCTCCACTACTTCTCGACTCTTGGTATTTCTCTCGTCTCAGGACGCGATTTCACCACCGACGATCGCGATGGTTCCGCTTCCGTCGCCATCATCAATGACACCATGGCCGCGCAGGTTTGGCCGAATCAAAGCCCGCTCGGCAAGCGCCTGCAACTGCCTCAAGGTAAGAACTTCCTTCAGGTCGTGGGCGTTGTGAAGACCAGCAACTATCAAACTCTAGGCGAGCCGCCCCAGCCCTGCGTTTTCATTCCGCTGCGCCAGAATTTCTCGGACGCCATGATTCTCTACGTAAGATCCGAGCAAGACCCCAACACCATTCTTGCTTCTGTTCGCGACGAGATTCATCGCATTGATCCCGGACTCGCCGTGGAAGATATCCGCACCGGCGCGAAAATCATCGATCAGGCCCTTTGGTGGGGCAAAATTTCCGTGAACCTCCTTGCCGTATTCGGATTCCTGGCTCTGGCCCTGGCCTCGGTCGGGCTCTACGGAATCATGGCCTATTCTGTGAATCAGCGGCGCCGCGAAATCGGCGTTCGCATGGCCTTGGGAGCCAGTCAGGGAAAGGTTTGGCTCCTGGTTCTCCGTCAGGGCATGACGCTGGTTCTCAGCGGATTAGCCTTTGGTGTTGCCCTTGCTCTTCTTGTCGGACACGCCCTCTCGCGTTTTCTCTACGGTGTGCAGGGCACCGATTACTCCAGCGTCGCCGGCGCATCCCTCGTGTTGATGCTCGTCGCCCTGATCGCCTGCTATCTCCCAGCGCGAAGCGCCAGCCGCGTAGATCCGCTCACCGCGTTGCGCGACGCCTAGCCTCGCCCAGAACAGACTCAAAGCGTGGTCACAACATGACTGGTTTCAACTCCTTCTTGGCTAATCACCCATTGGAAATGAATGACACCCGAACCGAAGATTAATCGAGGGACGATTTCTACCGCATCGCGCGCGTAAGGGCGTGCTGATCGCGCACGTTATGATGTCCGTCGGTCTGCTCGGGGACCCCGCTGGGTTTCTGTCTGTCGCAATGCGCGCAGCAAAGACGGAAGACCACGCGGTGGTCATCGAACTGGTTAAAGTATTGAGTATGTTCAGTCTTATTTTTGGTATTCCCCTGAGCTTTGGCGCGCTCCTGAGCGGCCTGACTCTTGGTCTTGGCACTAGATGGGGGGTATTTCGCTATCCGTGGGTCACCACCAAACTCATCTTGATTGTCTCGGTGATGCTTGTTGGGAGTTTTGTTATCGGTCCTGCGGAGAATGAGATTTTGGAACGCAACAGTGAGGCGACCTGGAAACTCATTGCCGGCGCTTCGTATGACGTTCTCGCGCTGGCCGTCGCAACCGTGCTATCCGTCTTCAAGCCTGGGGGACCCTTCGTCGCTCGGAGGGCAACGCACCTCCCGAAGTCAATTCGTACGAAAATGAAAGCCCACCCTGCAATAATCTGTCGACAGCAATTCCGGTGAGCTCAACTAGCCCTGCGACCGCGCCGCAGGAATCTCGAGCATTTGGAAGGGAGCGGAAATGAACAACGGTTCCACGGATGCCCCGATCACCTATCGAGGCGTCGTCTACCCATGGCAATGCGATCACATGGGTCACATGAACGTGATGTGGTATACCGGCAAATTCGATGAAGCTACCTGGAATTTATTCGCGTCCATTGGCATCACCCCCACTTACATCCGCGAAAGCAACAATGGCGTTGCAGGGGTGCAACAAAATATCGCTTACAAAAAAGAACTTGCCGCCGGCGATCTCATCTTCATACGTTCAACCATCCTGGAGATCCGCCCAAAGGTCGTGCGCTTCCTGCACGAAATGATCAACGACGAGAAAAAGGAAGTCGCCGCAACGTCGGAACTAACCGCGGTCCACTTGAGCCTCGTCACCCGTAGAACATGCCCATTCCCCACCGAAACGCTAGAACGCGCCCAAGCCAGGCTCGCAAACAAATCCGCATAAAGCGCGTATACAGAACAGGGACACACGAACCCTTAGAAGAACCGATCTGCCCGACTGCATACAACCACACCTAGCCAGAATGTGTTCCCTTGGAATTAGCGCTCGCGAGCAACCCTTAGTCGGTCATAGCCCTGCGCCTGGGCTTCGAGCTAGTGTTGCGTCGACCCATGGAGACCGCCGTCCTCGCCGGGCGAATGGACTCCTGTCACGGCCAATGCGAAAAACCTTCCCTGTGGCGTGGGCAATTAGCGTATATCAATTCTAGTATGAATCGCCGCAACTTCCTCGAGCTCGCCGCTGCGGGCGCCGGAGTCCTATCGATTTCCGATCTGGCGCGGACTAGCGTTCGGGATGACACGCAGGTGATGACGGTCCTTGGGCCTATCGCTCCCAAACGGTTGGGCCGAACCCTCATCCACGAGCACATCATGGTGGATTTTATCGGCGCCGAGGCTATAGGGCCAGGCCGATACGACTCCGGCGAAGTTTTCCTGAAAGCCCTTCCCTATCTGCAGCAGGTGAAGTCCGCAGGTTGCAATACGCTCGTGGACTGTACGCCGGCTTATATTGGACGCGATGCTGAGCTACTGCGCCGGCTGTCACAAGCGAGTACCTTGCAGATCGTGACCAACACCGGTTTGTACGGAGCGGCCCATGGAAAGTATGTGCCGAAATTTGCCCACGCGGAAACCGCCCAGCAATTGGCCGCGCGCTGGGTGAAGGAGTTCAAAGATGGAATTCCGCCCTCGAGAGTGCGCCCGGGAATTATCAAGATCGGCGTGAATTCCGGACCGCTTTCCGAAATCGATGCGAAGCTCGTCGAGGCTGCGGCCATGACCCATCGGCAGACGGGCTTGACGATCGCGTCCCATACCGGGGACGGGATAGCCGCCAAAGCACAAATCTCGATCCTCAAGTCGCATGGTATCGCTCCTGCAAGTTTCATTTGGGTGCACGCCCAAAATGAAGCGGACAACCGGCTACACCTGGACGCGGCCGAAGCGGACGCCTGGGTGGAATTCGATGGCATATCTTCCGCCACCGCGCAGAAGCACATAGACCTGGTGCTAGCGATGAAAAAGGCGGGATATCTCGGCCGCGTCTTGCTTTCGCAGGACTCCGGGTGGTATCACGTCGGCGAACCCGGCGGCGGAGACTTTCACCCTTACGACTTTCTCTTTGCCGAGTTTCTTCCCTTGCTCGGCCGGAGCGGCGTCTCTGAAAAGGAAATTGAGACGCTCATGGTTCACAACCCGCGTGCGGCCCTGACACTGCGCAGGTGATGTCCCGCCACAAACGTGACTCATGAACGCTGCTTCAATGGCTGTGACTGCGCTCCCAGACCCCAGACCCACAGCGAGGAGAAAGCCCCGGACGCGGTGTTGGATGCCGCGCCCGGACCGTGGCGCGAGCGCGTGATTGTTACGGCTTGTCGGATGGGGGCCTGACTTCAGCGGCTTTGTTGTTCTCGGCGGAGGACTTCTGCTTGGGCGATGCCGCCGCCACGGTCTGCTTGGGGTGCCAGAAGTCGGAAGCGACCTGAGCTACTTCTTCCGGTGGATTGCTCAGCTCGGGCGAGAAGCGCAACATCATTGACTCTGCGGTTTCTACTGCGTCCGAGCTAATTTTAAGGAATTTCTTGTAGCCTTCCTCCCCAAGGATGTCCCGGTTTGTTGGATTCTTGTCGAATCCACCGAGGGAGGTGCGCAGACCGGAAACATAAAAGGTGGTGCCGCTGCTTCCTTCTATGACTTGCGAGACAAATACCGGCTGGGTGTTGGGATTTTTCTCACCCGCGGCTTTGGCCTCTTTCATGAACTCCTCAAATTCGGCGATGTGCCCGGGCTTAACATGCACAGCAGTGGTACGAAGCAGGCGGGACTCGCCGATGAGCTTTGCGTAGGCGCCGGCGTCGGCGGGCGTCTTCCGGCTCAGATCCCAGCGACGACGGCGAAGCTCGCTCCGCGAACTAACAATACAGTTGTTCCAGTCGCGGAAGACCTTGTCGGCGTTTTCCTTGCCGAAAGCCTTATTGAGCGAGTTCATGAAGTCAGTGCTGCTCTTTTCGACGTCTGCGTAGTCTTGCCGCGTACTGGTGAACACGAAGGTGTAGCCGTCGCCGTAAAGAACTTCGGCTGCCATCCAGCGGTCACCGCCATTGCGACGGTTAGCGTCGGCAATCTTTTTCGCCAGGGCTTGGAATTCAGCTGATTTTTCGGGTTTGACCTTGACGATGTAGACGTCCAGATAATCTCCTTGTGCCCGGACCGCCGCAGGCATCGCTAGACACACTGCGACCGCCAAGACCCAAATGGCTCTCCTTACCATCGTTACCTCCTCCATTCGCTACTCAGATCACAGACTTGAACGGACTTTGGGCCAAAAAAAGGACTCCAGGAAGGGAATGGAGGGGACGTTATACCCGAGTCTGGGAGCTGTCAAGTCATGTCCAGAGGGTATGCCCTTGGTTCCAGGCCTTGTGCTTCTTAACTCTCGCCAATTCAACAGCTGGCCATGCCACCCGGGGTGGAGGTAAGCTGCGCGCTCCTCCATCTTGTTCAAACAGTTTCTCGCGCCATCCCTTACGAAATCAGCTTTTGTGGACTCTTTCAAAATTGACGGGGTGGTGGGGACTCTCCACCTCCAGATCAGTTCTTCCCTCTCCTTGACCGTGCCTCAACGCCCGACCTACTATCCGAATATCCGACGAGGATATTCGTCCGAGGAGCATCGCGACGAGGGACCTCTCCGGCACACAAGCCATGCTCTCGCCAAAGCTACGGCAGGCTTTCGCAATTTCCGGCCTGCTGCCGACGCTCCTGGTCGCCTCTCTCCCTCTCTTTGCACCTTCCGGCGCCCCCCAACCTCAAGCCGCCTCCCCCGCCGCCCCTGCTCCGGCAAACGCAAAGCCCTTGGCCTGGTTCACCGATATCGCCCCCAAAGCCGGGCTCACCATGCACAACGTCTTCGGCGGGGTCACCACCAAGAAGTACATCATCGAGACTACCGGCACCGGCGTGGCTATCTTCGACTTCGACAACGACGGGTGGCCCGACATCTTCATCGTCAATGGCACCAAGCTCGAAGGTCTTCCCGCTGGCCAGCCGGCGCCTAGCAATCATCTCTACCGCAACAATCACGACGGCACCTTCACCGACGTCACGCAAAAAGCCGGCCTCACCCACACCGGCTGGGGACAAGGCGTCTGCGTCGGCGACTACGACAACGACGGCAACGCGGACCTCTACGTCACCTATTACGGAAAAAACGTGCTGTACCACAACAACGGCAACGGCACGTTCACCGACGTCAGCGACAAAGCCGGCGTCGCCGGCACCGGCAAAGCCTGGGGCACCGGCTGTGCCTTCGTGGACTACGACCGCGACGGCCACCTCGACCTCATGGTTTCCAACTACGTGGACTTCGACATCTCCACCGCGCCCGCGCCCGGCGATCGCGTCAACTGTCTTTGGAAAGGCGTCCCGGTCATGTGCGGCCCGCAGGGCCTGCCCGGCGCGAAAAACATCCTCTACCACAATCGTGGCGACGGCACCTTTGAGGACGTCACCAAAAAAGCCCACATCGACCAGACGGACGCCACTTACGCCTTCAGCGTCACCACGTTCGATTACGACGACGACGGCTGGCCCGACATCTTTCTTGCCTGCGACTCCACACCCAGCATCCTCTATCACAACAACCGCGACGGCACCTTCAAGGATGTCGCCGTCACTTCCGGCGCGGCCTTCAATGAAGACGGCCGCTCCCAGGCTGGCATGGGCTCCACCGCGGGCGACTTCAACGGCGACGGCCGGCTCGACATTTTCAAGACCAATTTCTCCGACGACACCTCTACGCTCTATCGCAACAATGGCGACGGCACCTTCGACGACGTCACGTACAAAGCAGGTCTCGGCCTGAATACCAAATATCTCGGCTGGGGCACGATGTTTCTGGATTTCGACAACGACGGTTGGCCCGATCTTCTACTCGTCAACGGCCACGTCTACCCCGAGGTAGACAGCGAGCATCTGGGGAGCAACTTTCAGGAACCGCGCATCCTCTATCACAACAACGGCAACGCCACTTTCACCGATGTCTCCGCCACCGCCGGACCCGGAATCACCAATGCGAGTTCCTCGCGCGGCCTGGCCATCGGCGATCTGTGGAACGACGGAAAGTTGTCGGCGGTGGTGAGCAATATGAACGCCCCGCCCAGCCTGCTCGTCAATCAAGTGCGCACTGCTAATCACTGGATCGGATTCCGCGCCATCGGGGCGTGGGGCAACTCCAGTCAAACGCGAACCGGCGCTGCCGCAAAGACGGCGGAGTCGGACGCAGCGGCATCTTCGGCGGCCGCCACAAAATCAACGCGAGACGCCATCGGCGCGCGCATCCGCGTCAAAGCCGGCCTGCGCATTCTGATCGACGAAGTCCGTTCCGGCTCCAGTTTCGACTCCAATAACGATATGCGCGTACACTTCGGCCTCGGCGCCGCCACGAAAATCGACTGGGTGGAAGTCCGCTGGCCCAGCGGCCTGCTGGAAAGATTTGAAAATCTGAAAGTGGATGCGATTCAAACCCTGAAGGAAGGTTCCGGCGTCCCCACGCCCGCTGCTCCGTCCGCCGCAAAATCCGCGGCCGCCTCCGGGTCCGGCGCCGCGGCAGAAAGGAAAAACTAGTCCGCCGCTACATTGCAACGCGAGGCCGTAGCCGCCAGCATTTGCTGGTTGTGGCGGATCCCAGCGGCTACCCTGGTGGCCATCCTTTCCCTTTGCTCTTCATAGAATCGCAGGCCGCCCATGTTCGCGCTTTCGAGTTCCTTGGGTCCCCAACGGGCCCGCATGATGCCGAACGCGGTATGCGAATTCGTTCCCAGCAGCAGGTGCGCCAGCTCATGCGTGGCCACGTAACCCAGCAGCGTGCTCAGCCCAATCGGAAATTGCTGGCGCAGCTGTTCGATAGGCTCGACGAAGACCTGGCTGTAGCAGCCCTCGCCGCCGGCGTTTAGATAGGAAATGCCAAAAGTCCCAGGGTTGAGATCCCGGGGCTTTTGCAAAAACCGAAGTTGCAGCATTTCGGGGAATCGGGCTTGACCGCATTCGCCCGAAACGTGGGTCAGTTCACCGTTCACGCCGCAGTTCAGCCAGCGAATCTCGATACCCACACGCGAAAAGACCTCCGACGAGATCTGCTCCATTTGTTGCAGGCCCTCCAGGCCGACGCGGGCGTCGTCGTAGACTGAGACCGTGATGGCCGATCTGGCCTCGACGCCCTCCTTCGCCTGAACCGGAGAGATCCCCATCGCCAAGAACAACCCTAACCCAACATATGCTCGAAACGTCTGAACTAGCATCCTGACTGGCACGGCCTCACCTCCGCTGTGTGAGGCCGAAATTGAGGCGGTGCGGTAAGTACCTCAATGCCCGGCGGGTTATGCGTGTCTAATTTGTGGGTGACGCGTTAAGTTTCCCGGCTTCAAAGAGATAGCCGCTGCGGTTACCGACCCAGCTGGAAACATTTCGGGGCTATTTTTCGTTATTACTAGCGGGACCCGGGCTCAGAGAGGCATCCGTGCCAGAGTTTTCACCGAAACGTAACGGAAGCGCTGGCAAGATTCGATTTGGCGTGTTCGAGGCCGACATGCATTCGGCCGAACTGCGGAGAAACGGCCGGAAAGTCCGGCTGCAAGACCAGCCATTTCAGATTTTGGTGATGCTGCTGGAACAGCCCGGGGAAGTGGTCACGCGCGACACGCTACGCGCGTCTTTGTGGCCGGTCGATACGTTCGTGGACTTCGACCACGGGCTCAACGCCGCAGTGAAGCGTCTACGGGATGCGCTGGGCGACTCCGCGGAAAATCCCCGCTTTGTGGAAACATTGGCGCGCCGCGGATATCGCTTCATTGCGCCGGTCCACCCATCGGAGCCCTCCAATTCACCCGAGCCAGCCGCACCGATCACCAAGGCAGCGGCAATTCTAACGATTCGGGCAAATCCGGAAAGCCCTGAGACCGCTCGTCTTACGGTGCCAAAGATTGCTTCCCTGCAAGCGCGGCGCTGGCGCATCCTTCTTTCTTCTTTGAGCGTTCTGCTGATGGGGACGGGAGCCGGGTGGGTGGCGGCCCGGCGATTCAATCCGATTTTGCAACCGGTCGCGGAGTTGCGGCTCACCGCGAATCCTCCGGACGATCCCATCCTGAGCGCGGTGATTTCGCCGGACGCGAAGTATCTGGCCTTTGCCGATCGCTCCGGACTTTTCCTGCGGGTTATCTCCACCGGAGAAACGCACTCCATCGCGTTGCCGGAGGGCTTCAAACCACGACCAGCCGCGTGGTTTCCGGACGGCAATCACGTCCTGGTGACGAAAACGACGGATCCGTACGGGGATGACAGCTTGTGGAACGTCTCGGTACTGGGTGGACCGCCGCGCAAGATCATGGAAGAGGCCGATGCTCGGGGTGTCTCACCGGACGGCCAGCAAATCGCGTTTGTGCGAGGCGGCAACCTGCACGAAGGAATCTGGGTGATGTCCGCAGATGGTGACCATGCTCACAAAGTCTTCGGGGAACCCGGCGATAAGTTTGGCGGGGTGGCGTGGTCGCCAGACGGCCGGCGCCTGGCGTTCGCGCGATTCAGTTACAAGACCGGGTTCAAGGTCGCGTCAGCCTCATTGTGGATTGTGGACCTGGCCAGCGGCGAGGCCAATTGCGTTCTTGCCGACCAGGAGCTAGGCGAGGCGCTCGCATGGCCCACACGGGACCGCCTGGTTTATTCGCTGGCAGAACCCCTTCCGAATCAAGGCGACTCCAACCTGTGGACCATAACTATCGATCCGAAAGGCTTTTCCCCCAACGGGCATCCGGTGCGCCTGACCAGCGGCCCCGACAAGAAAGTGCGGCTCAGCACCTCCGGCGACGGCAAACAGTTGACTTTTCTGCGCTGGCGGGGCGAGCCCCATATCTATGTGGCGGATTTAGACCCCGGGCACGGCGGCATCCTGGCGCCACGGGCCCTGAGCCTGGATGAAGGCCGCAATCTGCCATTCGCGTTCACGCCTGACGGCAAAAGCGTGCTCTTTACTTCCGATCGCGACGGTCCAGCGCACATTTTCCGGCAAGCAGCAGATCAAGCCGCGCCGGATCTGCTGGTAGGCGGACCCGATTCCGTGGCGATCGCGCGGCTCAATCCGGACGGCACCGAGCTTCTTTATTTGCTGCAGCCGCGTTCGGACGATGCCTCGGGCACCGGCCGATTGATGAGCGTGCCACTGACGGGCGGGACACCGCGCATGGTCCTGCAGGCGCCGCAACTCCACAATTTTCAGTGCGCGCGCGTGCCTTCGAAGACTTGCATTTTCGGGGTATCGACGCCCGACAAGATCGCCTTCGTGTCCTTCGATCCCAGGACGGGCGACACTCACGTGATCGATGGCTTGGCCTTGCCGGAAGGGGGTTCCTATAACTGGAGCCTGTCGCCAGACGGGTCGACGATAGCCGTTGCCGATTGGCGGCGCGGCCCAGCGCCGTCCGAAATTCTGCTGCTTTCGTTGCGTGGACGCGCTCCGCGAAAACTGGCGTTGGCGGATTGGGCGGGAATTTCCAGCATTGATTGGGCCGCAGACGGCCGCAACATCTGGACCAGCGCCATCCGAGCAAGCGGCGAGCAGGCGCTGTTGAGCGTGGACTTGCAAGGCCGCGCCACCCTGCTGTTACAAGACCTGCAGCGCGACGTGGGCTGGGCCATTCCATCGCCCGACGGGCGGCGCATCGCGTTCTGGGAAGCGGGCGGCAGCTCCAACGCCTGGTTGCTGCGCGGTTTCTGATACTTCATTCGGTGCGATTCATTCTTGTAAGCACCGTTGGCCACGGCGGCGCGCCGGTATGGGGCCAGTTTCCGGTGACCCGACTTATCACGGTCTAGATGGAATCACGGGTAAAATTGATCCCAGTGTTTCTCCGACGATTGCATCGACCCGCCGAGCTTTTAGGCTCGCAAGTCCTTGTTGGGCAATTTCAATGGCCTCGTGCTCAGGTCTGCCGATTTCGATCAGGCCGTTAAGCCTTTCTGTGATCGCCGTGGTGGTCTCCGCAATTCGGAGAGCCAATTTAACCGCGTCCCTTTCGAAAAGAGCAGAAACGTACGCAGTTCGCCAAGTGGATGAGGAAGTGTCGCTCATTGAAGCCTTCTTTCAGGTAGGTTGACTGTACGCTAGCGCACTCGAAAGAGATACCACTATCTAACTTCATAAATCCAAGGCGTACGCGCGTAGACAGCGCTATAGCCGCAATTCGCACAGACGCAAGTATTGCCGGGCGGAAGTTCGGGCTTCAGAGGTACGTAAAGGGAGGCCATTCCTGAGTGGCTGACTTAAGATTGTTGAAATTCGGCGTGACAATTCACGCAAATGAGGACCCATTTCGGCATCTAGTCACCCAGCGAGGTGACAGCCAAGAAACTGGAAAGCACCGCGAAGGATGCAGCCTATCAATTCAGGCTTGAGGCACAATCAGGCGTTCACCGCAGGCCCAATGCGCAGGGATGTCTCCGCTTCCATTGGCGCGCAAGACAATCAAGCGACGCCATGGCGTGAAATCGTATTCTGTACCTTCGCCGCAGGCGTCTTGGCGGGGAAAATGGCGGTGATCTTTGTACCTAAAGCATTGGAATCAACAATCAATTCGCCATGCAACTGACGTACGCGCTCTCGCATTCCCCTAATCCCGACGCCGACCCCTCGGGACTGAATCTCTGCCAATCGCTCTTGCGACATGCCCTTGCCGTGATCCTGAACCTCCGCATAAATCTTGTCGGCCTCACGAGCGATACGGATTACCGCAGTTTTGCTTCCTGAATGGCGATGGATGTTTGTCAGGCATTCTTGCACCAGACGAAATATGGCGAGTTCTACCTCAGGGACAAGCCTTTCCAGTTTGTCGGGAATATTCAGGTTGATACTAATGCCGCTGCGTTCCCCCAAGCCCTCTGTGTACCAGCGAAGCGCAGATGACAGTCCGCTTTCGTCCAGCATTGGTGGGTGCAGGAGATAAGACGTCGTGCGTATCTCTTGGTTCAGATTCTGAACTAGATCCTGGGCTTCGTTGATGCTTTTGGATAATCGCGCAGGATCGCGCTTCGTCTCGTGTTCGAGTCGCGCAAGGATCATCCCCAGTGCAGCCAGATTCTGACCAGCACTGTCGTGCAGCTCCCGTGCAATGCGCCGACGTTCCTCGTCCTGAGCAAGCATCAACCTTCCGGAAAGGTCTCGAAGCTGGTCCGACTGCTGAAGGATGTCCGCATTTCGCCGCCGCAGCTCTTGAGTCCGAAATTGCACTTGCGTATCGAGCGCATCAGCGAGTTCGCGAAAACGTTGTTCGCTCTCATGCAATTCCCGCTCGACCCGCTTACGTTCCGTGATATCGCGCGCTATCTTGGAAGCACCGATGATTTTGCCTGCGGAGTCCCTGACCGGGGAAATTGATAGTGATGCGTCAAACGCAGTGCCATCTTTTCGCACACGAATTGTGTCGAAATGGTCGATTCGCTCACCTTGGCGCAATCGCGCAAGGATGCTTGTTTCCTCATCCAGGCGATCGCGGGGAATGATCATCGAGATATGCTGTCCTATGGCTTCTTTGGCTGTGTAGCCAAAGAGTCGCTCGGCACCCGCGTTCCAACTGGTAATGACGCCCTCTAAAGTTTTGCTGACAATGGCGTCGTCGGAAGAATCTACGATCGAGGCAAGCAAGCCGATCGCCTTATCGGCTTTCAGTCGCAATGCGGGAAGCTCGTCCAAAATTGATTGAGTGATCTTCTCTGTGGTGGCTTCCGGATCATCAATAATGCAACTCGCTAGCGCCTCATGCGTCGCAAGGAGCTGCTTGATGTCATCTTCAAACTGGATTTCAGGGTGGACCCTCGTCCAGTAGTGCGCTGCCCGAACGAACGCCAAGAAAAGCAGCAGGTACTGAAATCGAACGGTGCCTAACAACCGTTCCAGGGCATCGAGGCATGCCGGGGCGTCCGCCGTCTGCAAGAATACATGACTGGCAAGGGCAAAAATCGCATCTTCCATTTGCGTGTCGGCCTTCGGCATTTCAGTAAGAGGCGCGGGACATTTCAAGCAAAACGAAAAACGTGCGTTTAGTTCAGGCCCGCGTGCAAGGGGCCGCCGCAGCAATTTGACTACATCCACGACGCTTTCCGTGCGGGCATCCTTGTCGCCAGACGGCTGGCCAAGTCCAATCAAGAAACCAGTATGGCGGGCGATGCAGTAGCGGACGGCACAAAAGCGAGAAAGATAGACGAAAAGTCGCTCCTTGAAAACAGAATGCAGCGGGTTATCCAGATAGGCAGCTTGGGCAAATCCCCACAGTTTTTCGGTGATCTCGGGAGTCTCGGGCGAGAGCCGGAAGAAGTTCGGAAGCACACCAAACCGTTCATTGACGAGCCGCTGTAGCTCCGATACGGCAGTACTCGCCGTTTGAGCATTATTGGATGCCATGGTGTTCCTCTGTAAAGTCCTTCAGGCGCGTACTGACACCACCAAGATGCTCGATCTCATCAGGGAGAAATTGAAAATCCATTGCCAGGCTCCCTTTCGTGGGGCTGAGCGGGAAGCATTCCAGATGATCTGCCTAGGCCAGAAGACCTAAATCAGGAGAAGGTGAAAACCGCCTCAGTAAAGAGCGTACCACGGCACATCGCGGCTAGCGGACGCGGTAGGGACGATCATCACGGATCGCCCCTCGCACAGATCCGTACGGGCGCTTCTACGCATACGGCTCCCACCTTGGATGAGTGGCGAGGAAGCGAGCTGTAGGATAAGGATGCAAAACGTGTGGAGCTGGAAGCCACCTGGTGTAGATCGGCATGAGCCGATCCCACGGCGCAGGTCGCGGACTTCGGCGGCGCAGAATGAGCCACCACAATCGCCGCAACCGTTGCCCGAAGACACTCAACCTGTCGATGTTTCCTGGGACCGCATGGTAGCGGTAATATCCGGTCACAACCTTTCGTAGCCATGCACCGACGTCGGCAACCGGCTCGTGCATTCGGAGGCGCAGTTCTGCTTTGATTGCATGCAGCTTGGCCACCATGCGCTTCTTCGCCGTTTTCCGCCAGACGATGAATGCTCCATTGCTCCGGCGCTTCCCGCAGTAATGCGTGAGGCCCAGGAACGTAAAGGTCTCCGGCTTCCCTTCACCACGCTTCTCCCGATCTTGGGCGGCGAACCGCCCAAACTCGATCAGTCGTGTTTTCTCCGGATGTAGTTCCAATCCGAACTTAGCCAATCGTTCCCGAAATGCTTCCAGAAATCGTTGGGCCTCCATTCGATTTTTGAAACCCACCACCAGATCATCAGCATAGCGCATGTCACCTGCAAGACTGAGGGCCAAGATGGAGTCGCTGTCTCCTTTCTTGTAGGACTCTTTCATTCCTTACAACATGCCGGTTTAACCCGGCGCTCCCTGATAAACGCTGCCAGCTTGAGGGCCTCTGTTGCTTGACATCTGACTATATTTCTGCAAATATCGAAATATGACCACAGTGCGAGAGAAAAAGAACCTGGAGCAGGTCGCGCGTTACGCCGACATGTTCTCTGCGATGGGCACCGAGGCGCGGCTTCGCATCATGCAGCTGCTGTTATCGGCCCACCCGGAAGGAATGGTCGTCACGGAAATCCAGGAAGAGCTGGACATTCCGAATTCGACACTTTCGCATCATCTGGACAAATTGAAGAACGAAGACCTCGTCCGCGTGCAGCGCGAGAGTACTTTTCTGCGCTACACGGCTAACACCGCAGCCCTTCAGCAGATTCTGACATTCTTGTATTCCGAGTGCTGCACCCGAAACAAAGCGGTGAGGCCAAGAGACGTCGTTGAAATTTGCCGGTAGGAGGATTCATGGACATCCCGAACATCAAGGAAGCGGTTCAGGAAAAGTACGGGCAGGCCGCTTTGCGGGTGACCGCCGGCGTGGGGAATAGCTGTTGCGGCGCGGCCGCCGCGGGTGAATCGGCTTGCGATCCGATCACCTCGAACCTTTACGACCAGGCGCAGGCAGGACAAATTCCCAAGGAGGCATTGCAGGCTTCGCTCGGCTGCGGGAATCCGACGGCGCTGGCAAAGCTGAATCCCGGAGAGACGGTGCTGGACCTGGGCTCGGGAGGCGGCATCGACGTGCTGCTTTCCGCGCGGCGCGTCGGCCCCACAGGCAAAGCGTATGGCCTGGACATGACCGACGAAATGCTGGCGCTGGCGAACGAGAACAAGCGCAAGGGCGGTGCGGAGAATGTGGAATTCCTTAAAGGTGAAATCGAAAATATTCCCCTGCCCGACGATTCGGTGGACGTGATCATCTCGAACTGCGTCATCAATCTTTCCGCGGACAAGGATCGCGTGTTGCGAGAAGCATTCCGGGTGCTCAAACCTGGAGGACGTTTCGCGGTCTCCGACGTGGTGACGCGCGGGGAAATCGAAGCTGAAATTCGTCGAAGCATGCTTTCGTGGGTGGGATGTATCGCCGGAGCGCTGGACGAAGAAGACTATCGCCAAAAACTGCGGGCGGCTGGATTCGTGCAGGTTGAGGTGGAGCCCACGCGCATCTATCGCGCCGAGGATGCCCGCGAATTTCTCTCGCAACAGGGAGTGCATGTCGATGTGTTGGCTCCGCAAGTCGATGGCAAGTTTCTAAGCGCGTTGGTCAGAGCAACAAAGCCGGCGGACGGAGAAAGCGCGGCACCATGCTGTGGTCCCTCCTGCTGCGCCTGATCCTTCGGTTGCAGTCAACAGGGTGAGAAGCCATGTCAGAACGCTATAACGTTCTCTTTCTGTGCACGGGAAACTCGGCGCGATCAATCATGGCCGAAGCCATCCTGAACAAGAAAGGGAAACCGAACTTCAATGCCTTCAGCGCCGGTAGCCACCCAACTGGCCAGGTTCGTCCAGAAGCGCTAGCGCAAATCGCGGCCGCAAAGCTTTCAACGAACGGACTGCGCAGCAAGGATTGGGCGGAATTCGCGCAATCCCAGGCGCCCAAGATGGACTTTGTTTTCACGGTTTGCGACAACGCGGCAAATGAAATGTGTGCGGTTTGGCCGGGCCAGCCGATGACGGCTCACTGGGGCGTACCCGATCCGGCGCAGGTCAAGGGCACGGTCGAAGAAATCGCGCGCGCCTTCCGCGATGCGTTCTTGACGCTGGATCGGAGAATTGGGCTGTTTCTGTCTCTGCCCCTTTCCAGCCTGGACAGGATGGCCATTCAGAGGGAAATCGATCGGATTGGTCATCCATGAAGCCAAGTCTAAATGTTCGTCTGGTGGCGGAGTTCACCGGCACCGCATTCCTTGTTGCCGCAGTTGTGGGTTCCGGAATTATGGCGGAGCGGCTGGCTGGAGGAAACCTGGCCGTGGCTCTGTTAGCGAACACCATCGCCACGGGCGCAGTCCTGGTGGCTTTGATATTGAGCCTCGCGTCCATTTCGGGAGCTCACCTGAATCCGGCGGTGTCGCTTTGCGATGTATGGCAGGGAGGCTTGCCGTGGTCCGAAGCCATTGTTTACATGATCGCCCAGTCGGCTGGGGGCATTTTCGGGGCGATGCTGGCCCATGCAATGTTCGGGCTCAGCCTGCTCACCACTTCGCTTCATGCGCGCGGGGGAGGCGCACAGTGGCTTAGTGAATTTGTCGCAACGTTCGGGCTGCTGGCAGTAATTCAAGGAGCGTCGCGTTCAGACGCCAAGGCGGTTCCCTGGGCCGTGGCTAGTTACATCACTGCGGCGTATTGGTTTACGGCCTCAACCTCTTTCGCGAATCCTGCGGTGACCATCGCACGATCGCTGTCGGACACGTTTGCGGGAATCCGACCGGCCGATGTGCCGCTTTTTGTCAGCGCGCAGATCACAGGAGCATTGTCCGCAACGCTGCTATTGCGCCGGCTCCCACCACCGTTGCCGCCGGTGGCCACGGAGGTAGCCGCCGCGGACTGATTTCTGTTGCCGATGTTGATGGACAGAGAGAATTTCGCTTCGCAGCGCGGCAGGTTTCGGTCTCCACCGGAACCATCGCGAGCAAAAACTCCTGCAAGCGCTGGCTTTCGGGAACCAGGCGGCCCAGGTGAAGGCCTATCTGGCTGGCGCCGGGCAGGCGCACGAGACAGCCCACGCCAGTGACCGGCTTCATTTCTTTCGAAAGCTGCAAGCACACATCGACAATGGATCCCACCGGCAAGGTCCGCTGCGCTTTTACCAGCAAACCTTCCATTCTGACGTCCACGGTTTCACCTTCAATCTCCTGGCCGGCGATACGCAAACGCACTTTCGAACGCATCGGCACGCGCCGGGTTCTGCGGCGCTCGTGTTCGATAGCGCCCTGGGTGGCGCGCACCAGGCGCAGCAGGCGATCCTTGTCCAGCGGCTTGTAAAGAAAGAAACTGGCGCCGGCGTCGAAGCCTTGGGCCATCGCGTTCGGGCGCGGATCATCGCTGATCAGAACCACCGGGATCATGCGGTTTGAACCAAGAATCCCGCGTCTGGCGCGTGAGTTCCAGACCGTCGGGAAACTTCATTTGCAAATCCAGAAAAACAATCGCGAATCCGCCCTGTTGCAGGACGGCGGTGGCCTCGGCGCTCCTGGTCAGGATTAACGACTCAAATGCCAATCATGCCGAGTACGCGCTCGATCAGCTCGCAAGTAGCTTGTTGATCGCCAACGATCAAGGCACGCTTTCGCGTAGGGCTTCCGCAGGCTTTATCTGCGCCGGATGAAGCACACAGGAAGGGGGACATGAGAGTCCAATAATTCCAGCGGTTTTCACAGGGTCAATTTCGTACCTGGACCGTTTTCGTGCCCGCCGAAATTCTCGATCTTCAAGGATTTCAGTTTTCTTATGACTCGAAAACCTTTGATATCCCTGCTCTGCGGCTCAAAACGCAGCTTGATCGGAATCACGACCAGAATCGGGAAAGCCTCTGGCTTCCGGGCGGTCTTCTGATAGAAAGCAAGACGTTAGCCTGAAACCCTGGCCCACCGTGCGCTTTCTTTCATTGTCAGGCGGATTGCGCTATGGCACAGCCGTCGTTTGTGACCCCACAGGTAGGTTTCTGGGGCGCTGGTTCGTTTTACAAAGATCAGTAAGGCGGGCAACGCAACGGGAATCGCTACCCTTGAGGAGGGTGGGATGGTTATCGCAGAAGGGCAAGTGTTTCGCTGCCAGAATCGCGACTGCGGCTGTGAAATCAAGGCGCTCCGATCGTCGGTCATCGCCCACAAAAACCCCCGATGTGGGTGTGGCGCGGACATGAAAAAGCTTTACCGCAAGCCCATGTTTCGCGCGCTTACGTCCGATCTGGAGCTGACGGCGATGAGATCCAACAAGAACTAGCAGCTCGATTCCCTGCGAGATAAGCGGAGCAAATTGCATCAGGTTTGGTCCACAGGATTGATACGATGCGCGACCACTTCAGCTTGTTGATTTCTCCCGTCCTGGTCTTGTTGGGCGCGGTGCTGGTGTATGACGGTGCGGTGAGTCGGGACGTCAGCCAATCGATGCGGGTCATCGCCGGCGCGGCATTGCTGGCGCTGGGCCTTATTCTGGTGCAATTAACATTGAAAAACTGGTTGAAGGAAAGGGCGCGAAGCTCGCGCCACTCGTCTCGCGAAGCCTAAGGCTGCGGTTGTGGAATGGCATTGGCGCGGTCGACCATAGCCTGCGGCGCTTCGGGTGCGTGCAGCGGCGGCTTGCCCAGGCTGATCGCCCAGTGGTCGAGCCAGTTGCTGCCCTCTTCGCCGACGAAAGTGTCCGGCAAGGCGTAGGCCTGATCGCTTAGCGCGTCCTGCAGGGTGACGAAGCGATAGCCGCGCTTGCGGAGAAGGTCGAACAACTCGCCGATGTGCTCGGCCTCCAGATTGTTGCCATGCAGCAGCAGAATTTGCTTCGGTTCGTAACCAAGCAGATCTTTCGAGAATTTTTCGTAGTAGGAAAACACTTCGGTGGTATAGCCAAGGTAGGACTTCACGACTTCCTGTTGCGCAGCGGCATCCCCGCGTTTCTTCGCGTCATCGTAAACGCGGGCGAACATCCAATCCCAGGCGTCCATGGTGACCGGCGCGATGCGATAGCCGCGGGCAACCAGGAAGGCTTCGGCTTCGCGGCGAGTCTGGAGGTCGCGGCCGGTGTCGAGGTAAGGGTGGCGGAAATAACGCATGGTCATTTTGTGCTGGGTCTGCAACAGGCGCGTGACCGTTTCGCCCTGAATCACAGATTCTTCGAACTCTTTCAGGCCCGCGCGATTGAGCGAAGTGTGGGCATAGGTGTGATTGCCGAGCTCGAATCCGGCGTCGAGCCACATGTTGAGCGCGGCGATGCGCTCGTTGACTTCGTTCCAGCGGAAGAAGAGTTTGCGCTCGTTAACAAAGCCGACGGCCGGGACTTTGTTTTCCTTCAACGTGGCCAGGAGTTTTGTGGTCATCGAGGTGATTTCGGCGGCGGTCATGAAGTTCGCGGCACCCGCGGGGAGATCGTCGATGGTGATGGCGATAGCGCGCTCGGGCTGCGCGTCGGCGGCGCCGGATGCCAGTCCGGCGGCGGCCAGCAAAAGAGCACAGGCGGCAGACACAAACCCCAGGAACAATCTCGTCACGGTGGTCTCCCTCAGCGATCGTTTGGCTTGCTCGACGGCAGTTGCAGCCTGGCACGAGCGACGCCAACGTATTTGTCGGCCGCGCCATAATAAAACAGGAAGTCGTTTCGTCCACTCTGCGCGTCGGCCGCCGCAGCCATGCCCTCGACGAAGACTACGTTGGGGACCTGGCCCACTTTTTCCCAATTCTTTTCGGGAGCGAAGATCGGCTCGTCGGTTCGCGAAATAAGTTTGCGGGGATCCGCGAGATCGAAGACGGCGACGCCGGTGCGATAGACGAGTTTGTCGTCGGCGCCATTGTAGATGAGCGTGATGCCGTCGGGAGTGCGGATGGGCGGCGGGCCGGGTTCGACCACGCGCGAATCAAATTTTCCCGGGCGGCGCGGGAGCACCGGCGTGTTGGTGGCTTCGGTCCAATGCAGAAGATCGGTGGAATAGGAGAGACCCATTTGATCGGTCTTGTCGGCAGCGGTGCCGAGCCAGTACATCCAATACTTGCCGTCGATTTTTTCAGGGAAGATGGCGCCGGATTTGGTCCAGGAAACATTCCAGTTGCCCTTGTAGGCCGGTAGGATGACGCCTTGGCGATCCCAGTGCAGCAGATCGTGAGAGGTGGCGAGGCAGAGTTGCGCTTCTCGTTTGTTGTAGCCGGTGTACGTCAAGTAGTAGAGGCCGTCGATTTTTTGCAGGCGGGGATCTTCGACGCCGCCATCCTTTTCGTATTCCGCTGCCGGGGAGAAGACCGGCTCGGATAGGCGCGTGAAATGAATTCCATTGGTGCTTTCGGCATAGCCGAGGCGCGAGGTTCCGGCTTTGTCCTGGGCGCGATACAACATTACGAATTTGCCGCCTTCAGCACCCGATTTCTCGTCGACGAAAATTACGGCGGGATTGAAGGTGCCGGCGGATTCCCAGTCGTTGTCTTGCGGAGCGAGGATCGGAGTATCGGAGGCGCGTTTCCAGGCGGTGAACGGATTCGGAGTCGCAGCCGGAGGACGCGGCGATTCGTCGGCGTGCTCACGCTTCGTCGCTAGGATCGCCGATGCGCAGACCAGGATTAGAGTCAAGGCGACTGAGTTGCTGAGCGAATTCCGCCGATCCGGCATGGAGCACCTCTACGCCGCGTATTCGGTTACTTGCCGGGCTTGCCCGCCTTCGACGCGGTGAACTGGACGTTGCGGACGATGCCCTCCCCTTCTTTAACAAAAATCAGCTGATTTGGCTTGATGTCTTTCAGGGCGTCGATCTGGCCGCTGGGCCAGCGGATCTCGAGCAAATCGACCTTTTCGGCTTTGCCGATGCCGAAGTGGATGCGCAGGTCGTTTTGGGAGATGTAGCTCCCGCCGCTGCGCACCTCGTCGATCTGCTGGTGCACCTTGGGTTCGTCGGGCGGATGGGTAACGCAACGCAGGCGTGTGCCGATGCCGCTGCGATTGGATTTCACCCCGATCGTGCGCACCTTGAGCCAGTTGCTTCCGTTGGTCACGTCGCAGCGGATGAGTTGCGGATAGTCGTTGACGGTGTTCACCACCACATCCATGTCGCCGTCGTTGTCGAAATCGCCAAAGGCGCAGCCACGCGAAGCGACCGGCGCCATGATCCCAGGTCCGGCCTGTGGGGAAACGTCGTCGAAACGGCCATTGCGCAAGTTCTTGTAGACGAGCTTCTGCTGCGGGTAGCCCGCTTCCGTCTGGAGCTGTTCGACTTCGGGATACACGTGGCCATTGCAAATCAGGATGTCCGGCCAGCCATCGTTGTCGGGATCGAAAAATCCGCAGCCCCAGCCCAAGAACTGCGTGTGACGCCCAAGGCCGCCCTGAAACGTGGTGTCTTCGAACACTGCGCCGCCGATATTGTGATACAGCGAGGGCGTGTCACCGGCAAAATTCGTTTTCACGATGTCGAGATTTCCGTCCAGATCGTAGTCCGACGCGGAAACACCCATGCCCGCTTGGGGTTTGCCGTCGGCACTGAGCGCGCAGCCGGCTTCGGTGGCGATGTCTTCGAACTTTCCGTTTTTCTTATTTTGATACAGCAAACTGGCGGTCGAATCGTTGGCCACGTAAATGTCCGGCCAGCCGTCGTTGTCGAAATCGCCGGTGAGCACCCCGAGACCATAGGTTCCGTTGGCCTGAAGTATGCCGGACTTCTCGGTCACATCGGAGAACGTGCCGTCGCCGTTGTTGTGGTAGAGGATATTTTTTCCGCCGTTCAGGCCGGGAGGGCCGCACGCGACCATCACACCTTTATAGAGACAGGGGCCGGACTCGGGAACCGGCGCGGTGGCCAGGTCCAAATCAATGTAGTTGGCGACGAAAAGATCGAGATGCCCGTCGCGGTCGTAATCAACGAACGCGCAACCTGTATTCCAGCGCTTGCCATTGCCGGCGACGCCGGCTTTTTCGCTAACGTCGGTGAACGTGCCGTTCCCGTTGTTGTGATACAGCACGTTTTTGCCGAAAAAGGTGACGAACAAATCTTCGTACCCGTCATTGTCGTAATCGCCGATGCACACGCCCTGGCCCCAGCCGGAATGTGCCAGACCGGCTTTGAGCGTCACGTCCGTGAAGGTTCCGTCGCGATTGTTCTTGAAGAGATGCGAAGTCGGAGCCTGCCCTGCGGGAAAGCCTTCCAGGCGCGAGCCGTTGACCAGAAAAATATCCAGCCAGCCATCGTTGTCGTAGTCGTAGAAGGCGACGCCGCAGCCGGTAGTTTCGAGCAGGTACTTGTTCTTGTGTTCGCCGCCAAAAATCGTTTTAGCGTTCAGCCCCGATTCGCGCGCCACGTCGACGAACGCGAAGCCAAGGCCGGCCGCCACAGGCACGTTCGAAGTCCGATTGGCATTGGCGCTAGGCTGCGAATTCGGCTGCGTGCCGCCATTTTGCGGATTTGGCGACTGCTGCTGGCGACCCATCGCGAGCAGCGATCTCCAACGCGAAGGCCGCGCCAGCGATAGCACCGCTTCCAGCGACAGTACCACTCCAGAACGAGCCAACGATCGCAGGAATGTGCGCCGCGTCGAACCCAAATGTGTTACCTTCCCGCACGGGCCGCGTGCTGGAACTGCCGGCACTAGTCTAGCGTAGAGCCCTGTACCCCGCGCATCTGTAATGATGGGTCTTTAGACTCGCGCGAATGCGCCTTACATCGTGAAAACTGACCCGCGCCATCTTGTCCGCAACGCGGCTGCGTGCTTCTTGCTCGCGGCATCGGCGATGATACTTTCGCGTTCCGCGACTCACGCCACCCCACCATCCGCACCGTCAGCGCCCAGGCTGGAGTTGGCTCGGCCAGTCCGTCCGTGGGAATTTCTGCCCATCACCGGCACGCGGGCGGCGCTGTTTGGCGATGAATCCGGCCACATGGAAGCCTGGGTTTACCCGCTAAAGCTGCTGCGCGAATTGCGGCTGCAATTTCACACCGAAGGCCGCGTGATCCGCGCCGAAACACTGGCGCGCACGATCCACGTTCGGCCAGAATCGGCCACCATTACCCATAGCAGCGACACTTTCGCCGTTCACGAAACATTTTTCGTGCCGGTGAACGAACCCGGAGCAGTGATACTCCTCGATGTCGAGACCGAGCAGCCGCTGGAAATCGAAGCCAGATTCCTGCGCGATTTTCAATTGGAGTGGCCGGCATCCATCGGTGGAAGCTACATCTCCTGGGATCCGCGTCTGAACGCTTTTTCGTTCGGAGAAGAAACCAGAAAGTACGCCGGCCTGGTCGGTTCTTCGACCGCCACCGATGCGCAGGTGGAATACCAGACGAATTATTCCAGCTCGCCGGAGAGCGGCTTCCGCCTCGGCGTAACGAACAAGGGCAAAGAGCGCCGGGTAATGGTAATCGCCGGATCGGTTGCCGGACCTGCGGAGGCGCAGGCCAGCTATCGGCGCCTGTTGTCTTCGTACGATCAGCTTCTCCGCGAATCTGGCGACTACTACGAAAAATATTTGCGCGACACTGTCAGCCTGACGCTGCCAGACGAGCAGCTGCGGCAGGCGTATGACTGGTCGCGCGTGAGCATGCTGCAGGGGATGGTCAACAATCCTTACCTCGGAACGGGATTGGTGGCCGGGTACCGGACTTCCGGCGAAAGCCAACGTCCGGGCTTCGCGTGGTTTTTCGGGCGAGACTCGGAATGGACATCGTTCGCGCTGAATTCAGAGGGTGACTATGCCGGCGCCAAGGCGGCGCTCGAGTTTGTCGGCAAATTCCAGCGCGATGACGGAAAAATCCCCCACGAGATTTCGCAGAGCGCGAGCCTGGTTCCCTGGTTTCAGGATTTTCCCTACGGCTACGCGTCGGCCGACGCCACGCCGCTGTATATTGTGGCCGCCAACGACTACGTCGCGCAAAGCGGCGACGTCGCGTTTGCAAAAGAAAAGTGGGACGCGTTGTGGAAGGCCTATCAATTTCTTCATTCCACGTATGATCCGCAGGGCTATCCGCAAAATTTCGGCATCGGTCACGGCTGGATCGAAGGCGGGCCGCTGTTGCCTGTGAAAACGGAGCTGTACCAAACAGCGTTGGGTGCGGAATCCCTGAAAGCGCTGGCAAATCTAGCGCGCCTGGTCGGGAAGGATGACGTCAGCAAACAGCTCTCTCAGGAATTTGAAAAACAAAAGCCACTGCTCGAGAAACCGTTTTGGCTCGGCGAAAAAAATCGTTACGCATTGGCATTGGACAGGACTGGCGTTCCTGTGGATGAGGCCAGTGTGCTGGCCACGGTGCCGATGTGGTTCGATCTGCTCGATCCGAAAAACGCTTCGCAAATGATCACGCAGCTTGCCGATTCCGATCATCAGACCGACTGGGGCATGCGCATCATTTCCGAGCGCTCGGCAAAATTCAGTGGCGGCGGGTACCACTACGGCTCCGTATGGCCGCTGTTCACCGGCTGGGCCTCGGTCGGCGAGTATCGCTACCACCGCGCGCTCCCCGCGTATGTGAACCTGCGCGCCAATGCACAACTGGCGCTGGATGGATCGCTGGGCCACGTCACCGAAGTACTCTCGGGCGACTTCTACCAGCCGTTATCCACCAGTTCGCCGCACCAGGTCTGGTCCGCAGCAATGGTGGTGAGCCCGATTCTGCGCGGCATGTTCGGACTGTCGTCTGACGCTGCAACCGGAACGGTTATGTTCGCGCCGCACGTACCTGCCAACTGGAATGGCTTCGCGATTCGCGGCGTGCGCGCCGGAAGCGCCGCCGTCGATCTCTCGTACGCGAGAACAGCCGACGCCATTACCTTGCAAGTGAGCTGCAAAGGCGCCGCAACGTGTCCTATCGATTTCTCACCAGCGGTGAGCCGGCGCGCGGACGTCACCAGCGCCGATCTGAACGGAAAGAACGTCGCAATTCACGTCACGTCAAACGAGGAGGATCAGCACGTGCAAGTTCACATTGCTGCTCCCTCGGGAACCAGCACGTTGCGCCTTCGCGTGCGCAACGATTTCGGCATCGCCTACGATTCCACACTGCCGAAACTAGGCTCGCGCAACACCGGCCTGCGCCTGCTTTCCGAGTCGTGGACCGCGTCACACGACGCTTTGACGCTGGACGTTGCCGGAATGAGTGGAGCCGAATACGAACTGACGGTGTGGAATCCCAGCCAGGCTGCAACGGTGGAAGGCGGCGAGCTGGTCGCTGCTGTCGACGGCTTGGCAAGAGTCCGCGTGCGATTTCCGCCCGCGGATTCGCCCGCTTATACCCGGGGAAAAATCGTCTTCCACTTCGGCGGACGCCACTAGCGGGCGCAATTCACCGAGGATCACAGGCTGGCGGCTGAGCCGAGAGCCGCCGCATCAGCGCCTTCGCTTGCGGCAGATCAGGGTCGAACTGGAGTACGCGCTCGACGATTTCCCGCGCCCGATCAAACTGCGCGCCTCCACAATAGACGCGGGCCAGATTCATACCAATCGCGCTGCGCGCCGGGGCACGCCGAAACGCATCCTCCCACAGCGGTAGCGCCAAATCGACGCGACCATCGCGGGCATCGATTACGCCGAGGTTCGACGCTGCGTCGATCATCGTCGGATCTGCTTTGAGCGCCCACTCATACAATTCGCGCGCCTGTCGCTTCGCTCCTCGCTCCAGTTCGAAGTAAGCCAGTCCAGTCAGCAAAGCTGGATCTTCGGGATTTTCCGCAACGCCTCGACGCAAGAAATGCTCCGCCTCCGAAGCCGCACCGCCGACTCCTTCCTGCGCCAGGGATTCCCACGCCAGGGCCAGATCGCGCGTGGAATGTAACTTAGCTTCAGCCGCGCTGACGGCCGGAAACCGCGCGAGTTGCAAAGCAAAGACCGTCGATGGCAACTCCATCAGCGGCATAGCGGGCATGCGCAAAATACGGTGATCGGTCGCCTGGGTGTGCGCCACGTCCGCGCTATCCGTGCGCGGCATGTGGCATGAAGTGCAGTCCGGCTGCGCCGGATGATGCTTGGCGGCGAGCGCTTCGCCATGACACGCAATACATCTCTTCCGGTAGTACGAAACGCGCTCGTCCGGCGGCGGCGAAGAATGCGAATCGTGACAGCTTCCGCACCACATCGCGTCGCCCGATCTTTTCTTGCATGAGCTCTGTGCCAGTGCCTCGCCTTGACCAAGCGCGCGAAGTTTCTGATGATCCTCAGTCTTAAATGTAAAGTAGTGTACGTAGTCCGCAAGATCTTCGCCCGCGCGAAAATCCGAGAGATGCCGCCCAAGCTGTTCGACCGCAACATTTCCCTCGAGATGGCACTGCATGCAGATCGCATCGCGCCTAGGGGGCGCCAGCTTCGAGGGATTCACAGGTTCGCCGTTCGCGGGCGAAACGCTTTTCGCCTGCGCGTGCGCGTCGCTGGCACCGTGACACCGCTCGCATGTAATTCCACCGTGCGCGAACAACGGTTGCTCATACTTGTTCTCAAAACCAGGCAGCGGATCTTGCGCGCCGCTGGCGTGGCAGCTCAAGCAGCCCGGCAACGCAGGCAACGTCATCGGAATTTGGTGAGCGTTCTGGAACGCGGGCGCCATATCCCACACGCGCTTCTGTGCGTACCAATTAATCGGCGCTTCAAAAACAAAGCCATCGACGGAAAATAAATACGTCCGGCCGCGATGGCCAGACCCAATGTAGTACTGCAGTTGGCGCGCGCCGTGCACGGCGGGATCGCCGGCGCGTTCGTAGCTGAGCCACGCGGCGTTGCCCTCCATGTACACGCGATAGCGGACGCCTGAGGGTGCATGAAGGAAATCGGCAGGGATAACCTCTTGCAGCGCCGGACCTCTCGCGCTCGCCATGGCCGTCCGGGAGTAGCTCTCGTAGATCTCGGCGTGACACGGCTTGCACGCTTCGCTTGCGGGCGTCCGCGGCGAAACAGCGCGGGAACGTGGAGCCGCGTGCGCGTGGTACTTGTTTGACAGAGAAAAGAAAAACAGACTTGCAAGAAGAACGACAAAGACGGAAAACCATCTGCCGCCGCGCACGGGCATGCTCTCACCGTTTGCAAGCGGGGCCCCGTCTAGCTATCCGTCAAGCTATTCCAAGCTTGCGCTGCATTTCTTCCAGAGAAACACCCTTGGTCTCCGGATAGAAAAAAGCGACAACAAAAAGTTGTAGCACCATCATAGCGGAGAAAAAGACAAAGGGGTAGGCGCCGGAAGACGCGGCCATCAGCGGGAAGGTCAACGAAATAACTCCATTCATGAACCAGTGCGAAAAACTGCCCAGGCTCTGGCCCTTGGCACGTACCTGATTGGGAAAAACTTCGCCGATGTACACCCAAATGACCGCGCCCTGGGAAAACGCAAAGAACGCGATGAATCCAACCAACAGCCAGACCAGGAAGCCCGGATGCTGATGAGTGAAGAAGATGTAGGCCACGCCGGCAAGCGATAGAGCCGTCCCCACCGAGCCGATCAGCAATAGCGTTTTGCGCCCCACGCGATCGATTAGCGAGACCGCGATCATGGTGAACAAAAGATTCGTGCCGCCGATGGCCACCGCTTGCAGATCCCCCGACACCTTGCTGAAACCCGCCTGAATGAAGATGTCATTCATGTAATACAGAATCGCATTGATGCCGGATAGCTGGTTGAACATGCCGATGGACACCGCGAGAAAAATCGGCAGGCGATATTTCCACGAAAACAATGCGTCGCTGGCGGCGTGTTCGGTGTCGATGGACTGCACGATGTCCTGCAGCTCCTGCTCGGCATTCTCTTCGCCGATCAGTTGCAGGACCCCTCGCGCCTCGTCGACGCGTCTCTTTTTGACCAGCCATCGCGGGCTGCGCGGAATCCCGAACAGCATCACCAGAAAGAGCGCTGCCGGCAGGGCGGGCACGCCGAACTTCCAGCGCCATTCCGTCGCTCCGAGATGAAACAGCCCCACCAAATAGTTTGAGAGATACGCGAGCAGAATTCCCAGCACGACATTGAACTGGAACATGCCGACGAGCCGCCCGCGATATTTCGCGGGCGCCAGCTCGGCGATATACATCGGGCCAAGCACCGAAGATCCGCCGATTCCCAGGCCACCGATAAACCGGAAGGCGACCAGCGCGCTCCAGTTCCAGGCGAAGGCACAGCCCAGAGCGGAAACCAGATACAAAACGGCGAGAATTCGGAGCGAGTCGCGGCGGCCGATGGCATCTCCCGGTATGCCCGCCAGCATGGAGCCGACGATGGTACCAACCAGCGCGCTCGTGACGGTCACGCCGAGCAGCCAGGGGGTCAGATGATACAGCTCGGTGAGATCGCGGGTGGTGCCGGAAATCACCGCGGTATCGAAGCCAAACAGCAGCCCGCCGAGCGCGGCGACAATCGAACTTCGGATGAGCGTGGAATTGAGCGCCATGTCGGGCGGGGAGATTGTACAGAGTCCCGGTGCGAGGGGCACATAAAATTGCGACGTGTCGGTGGGCTCTGGGCCGGGTTGGGTTAAGCCCGGCCTCAAGGCCTCCGCCACGCTGCCGACTATGAAATTGGCGCAACATATTTGACACAACCCACTCGCTCACGATAGCTTGGCCGAACCCTCCCTCCGGCGGTTTCGCGCCCCTGTGTTGGCTTCGAGGCCGCTCACTAGAGGTTCACGGGAGGGCGAATCGAGTTCGAGTAAAGCCACACGAAGCTGGGGCTCCCGAAACACCCTGTTAATCGGTCGCGCCGCAAAAAATCCAGCAACTGGCGCGTGCGGGACGCATCCAAGCCTTGTCTGTTGATTGAGGGCTTCTAACCAAGACCGGTCCAAACTAATGCGGGTATCCCTTCCCCCGCGCAGGAGACAATGTGAGTCAGGCGCAGCCTCAGAAGGACCTGGACCAACTCAGCATAGATACCATCCGAACGTTGGCGATTGACGGCGTGCAAAAGGCGAATTCCGGGCACCCGGGCGCGCCGATGGGCCTTGCGGCGGTGGCTTACACGCTGTGGCAGCGCGTGCTGAAATATGACCCGGCGAATCCGCTGTGGCCGAATCGCGACCGTTTTGTGCTGTCTGCAGGACATGCCTCCATGCTGCTGTACTCCGTGCTGCACTTGGTAGGCGTGAAGGAAGCCGACAGGGACGACAAAATTTCCGACAGGCTCGCTGTCTCGATGGACGAGATCAAGCGCTTCCGCCAACTGGACAGCAAGACACCCGGGCATCCGGAGTCGCACATGACCACCGCTGTGGAAACGACCACCGGTCCGCTGGGGCAAGGCGCGGCCAATAGCGTGGGCATGGCGATCGTCAGCAAGTGGATGGGCGCGACCTACAACAAGCCCGGCTTTCCGCTGTTCGATTTTAACGTGTATGCGATTTGTGGCGACGGCGACATGATGGAAGGGGTGTGCTGCGAAGCGGCGTCTTTGGCGGGGCACCTGAAATTGTCGAACCTCTGCTGGATCTATGACAACAACAGCGTAACGCTGGATGGCCCAGCGAAATGGTCACTGGACGAAGATGTGATGACCCGCTTCCTGGGATACAAGTGGAATGTATTGCGCGTGCCGGACGCGAACAGTATTCCCATGTTGGAGAACGCGTATCAGTCTTTCTTGCGCACGGACGATAAGCCCACGCTGATCGTGGTGGACAGCCACATCGGATACGGCTCGCCGCACAAGCAGGATTCTTCGGACGCGCATGGCGAGCCCCTGGGCGAAGAAGAAGTAAAGCTGGTGAAGAAATTCTATGGCTGGCCCGAAGATGCGAAATTCCTGGTGCCGGACGGCGTCTGGGATCACTTCAAAAACGGAATTGGTAAGCGGGGCGCGGAAGCGCATTCCGCATGGGTGGCGAGGTACGCAGACTACAAGAAGCAGTTTCCAGAGCTGGCCGATCAACTGGAAAAAATCCAGAAGTGGCAATTGCCGAACGGCTGGGACAAGAATTTGCCCACCTTCCCTGCCGATGCCAAGGGCCTGGCCTCGCGCGATTCCTCCGGCAAGGTGCTGAACGCGCTGGCGAAAAACATTCCGTGGCTGATCGGCGGCTCGGCGGACCTTGCGCATTCGAACAAGACGAACCTGACGTTTGACGGCGCAGGCGACTTCTTTGCCGGCGAATACAACGGGCGAAACCTGCACTTCGGCGTCCGCGAACACGCCATGGCCGCGGCCGTCAACGGCATGAGCGTCTCGCGGCTGCGCGCGTACGGCGCGACATTTTTCAACTTCAGCGACTACATGAGGCCGGCGATGCGGCTGGCGGCGCTGATGGAAACGCCGTCAATTTTCATTTTCACGCACGATTCTATCGGCCTCGGCGAAGACGGCCCGACGCACCAGCCCATCGAGCAACTGGCTTCCCTGCGCGCCATGCCCAACATGCTGGTGATGCGCCCGGGCGACGCGAACGAGGTGGTCGAAGCCTACAAAGTGATCATGCAGTTGCGGCATCAGCCGGTGTCGCTGGTGCTGACGCGGCAGGCCATGCCTACGTATGACCGCACGAAATATGCTCCCGCTTCCGGTACCGCGAAGGGCGCATACATCTTGGCCGACGCCGACGGCGGCAAGCCCGACGTGATTCTGATGGGCACGGGCAGCGAACTGCACCTGTGCGTGGAGGCTTACGAGCAGTTAAAGACCGAGGGCATCAAGGCGCGCGTGGTGAGCATGCCGTGCTGGGAACTTTTCGACGCCCAGGACGCTGCGTATCGCGAAAGCGTGTTACCGGCCAGTGTGGCCGCGCGCGTCTCTGTGGAGATGGCAGGTACGTTTGGTTGGGAGCGTTACGTGGGCCCCCAGGGCCAGATGATCGGCATGCACAGTTTCGGAGCTTCCGCCCCGCTGAAGGATGTGCTCAAGAAATTTGGCTTCCTTACTGAGAACGTCGTGGCAGCCGCGAAGAAAGCTCTGGGAAAGTGAGCCGCGGATGAAACTTGTGATTGGTTCGGACCACGCCGGGTACCAGCTGAAAGTGGCAATGGGAGAATTCCTGAAATCCTTGGGCCACGAGGTGCTCGATGTGGGGGCCTTCGACGAAAAGCCCTCCGACTACCCCGATTTTGCGGAGAAAGTTGGCGCCGCGATTCTCGACGGCCGCGGTGAGCGCGGCGTCTTAATCTGTGGCAGCGGCGTGGGCGTGAGCGTGGCGGCGAACAAGATTCCCGGCATTCGCGCGGGCATGTGCCATGACACATATTCAGCGCATCAAGGCGTGGAGCATGACGACATCAATGTCCTGGTATTGGGCTCACGGGTGGTCGGCAACGAGCTGGCGAAGGATTTGGTGAAAGCGTTTCTGGGTGCAAAGTTTAGCGGCGAAGAACGGCATGTGCGGCGGCTGGGAAAGGTTAAGGCGATTGAAGCGAAGTATATGCGGCCGAAGGCCTAGGAAAGCTCCGAAGCGAGCTGCTCGCCTGCATGCCAATGGACCGCGTTGAAACCGTAGAAGTCGCGTGGAGCGCCGCACTCCAGGGCACACGCGGCACGCCGGACGCCGGAGTACAATAGAGTTTGAAGATGTTTTGTCAGGAGAACTGCTATGACCACTACAACGACTCTTCCGAATGTTGGAACCAAGGGCGCCAATCCGCTGAAGGGGCTGCTGACTTATGGCCAGTCGCCGTGGATGGACTATGTTCGGCGCGACCTGCTGACCGGCGGCGGCTTGAAGAAGATGATTGACGAAGACGGCCTGCGCGGTATGACCTCGAATCCCACGATTTTTGAGAAGGCTATCAGCGCGGGCGACTACTACAAGGACATCCTGGAATCGCCCGAAGCCAAGAAACTCGATGCCAAGGGTGTGTTCGAAAAGATCGCCATTCGCGATGTGCAGGACGCCTGCGACATCTTCAAAGGCGTGTACGCGGAGAGCCAGCAGAAGGATGGTTTCGTCAGCCTGGAAGTTTCTCCCCTGCTGGCGAGCGACGCGCAGGGCACCATGGAAGAAGCGCGGCGCCTCTGGAAGGCCGTGAGCCGTCCCAATTTGATGATCAAGGTTCCGGGCACCAAGGAATGCGTGCCGGCCATCCGCACCCTGCTGGAAGAAGGAATCAACATCAATATCACGCTGTTGTTCGCGCAGTCAGCGTATGAAGCAGTGGCCGAAGCGTTTTTCTCGGCGCTGGAAGCGCGGGTCAAGAAAGGCCAGGACGTTGCGCACGTGGCCAGCGTGGCCAGTTTCTTCGTCAGCCGCATCGACACGCTGGTCGATTCGCAGGTGGAAGAGAAACTGAAGACCGAAAAGGATGCCGCCAGGCGCGATCTGCTGAGCTCGGTCGAAGGTAAAGTGGCCATCGCTAACGCCAAGCTGACTTACAAGAAGTATCAGGAGTTGGTCGGCGGGGCGCGCTGGAAGGCGCTGGCGGCCAAGGGCGCGCAGGTGCAGCGGCTGCTGTGGGCCAGCACCAGCACGAAGAACAAGAAATATCGCGACGTGATGTACGTCGAAGAGCTGATTGGCGCCGACACCGTGGACACCATTCCGCCGGCCACCTTCGATGCTTTCCGCGATCACGGCAGGCTTCGCAACAGCTTGACCGAGAACGTGGCTGTCGCGGCCAAGGTCATGTCCGATCTCGAGAAAGCCGGCATCTCCATGAAGGAAGTGACCGACAAGCTGGTTGTTGACGGCGTCAGGCTCTTCGCTGATGCGTTCAGGCAGCTGTTGGAGGCGACGGGCAAGACTGCCGGCGTGAAAGCGTGAGCCTGAACAAAATCTCCTACCAGCTGCCCGAGCCGCTTGCGGGTGGCGTAAAGGCCGCGCTGGGCGACTGGAAGAGCAACAACAAGGTTGCGCGGCTGTGGCAGAAAGACGCTTCGCTGTGGAGCGGTACCGACGAAGAGAAGTGGCTCGGCTGGCTGACGATCACCGACGAGCAGATCAAGAATATCGCCGCGCTGAAAGCCATCGCCGCGGACATCAAGAAAGCCAAATTCAAGCACGCTCTGCTGTTGGGCATGGGCGGCTCTAGTTTGTGCCCGGAAGTGCTGCGTCTCACCTTCGGCAAGATTAAGGGCTTCCCCGAACTCCACGTTCTCGACTCCACCGATCCCGCGCAGATCAAGGCGATCCAGAACAGAGTCGACCTCAAGAGCACGATCTGCATCGTTTCCAGCAAATCGGGAAGCACGCTCGAACCTAACATCTATAAGCAGTACTTTTTCGAGCAGATCAAGAAGAAAGTCGGCGCCGCAGAAGCTGGCAATCGCTTCATTGCTATCACCGATCCCGGCTCGAAAATGCAAGGTGTTGCGGAAGCCGACAAATTCCGCAAAACCTTTTTCGGCGTGCCCAGCATCGGCGGCCGCTATTCCGCGCTTTCCAATTTCGGCATGGTGCCGGGCGCGGTGATGGGCCTGGGCATTGCGAAATTCCTGAAGAATACGCAGGAAATGGTGAAGGCCTGCGGCGCAGCGGCTCCTGCGGACAAGAATCCCGGCGTGATCCTGGGCGCCATCCTGGGCGTCGCAGCAACACAGGGTCGCGACAAGTGCACCATCATCGCCTCACCAGGAGTGGCCGATCTGGGCGCATGGCTGGAGCAACTCATCGCGGAATCAACCGGGAAAATCGGCAAAGGCATCATCCCCGTCGATCGCGAAGCGTTGGGCAAGCCTGCGATATACGGCAACGATCGCGTATTCGCTTACGTGCGGCTGCAAGCCAAGCCGAACAAGGCACAGGACGCCGCAGTGGCCGCACTGGAGAAGGCCGGGCACCCGGTTATACGCATCGATCTGGCCAACATCTACAATCTCGGTCAGGAATTTTTCCGCTGGGAGATCGCCACCGCCGTGGCCGGCTCCATCATCGGTATCAACGCCTTTAACCAGCCCGACGTCGAAGCCAGCAAAATCGAAACCAAGAAACTGACCAGCGAATATGAAGCCAAGGGCCAGCTCCCCGCAGAGACGCCATTTTTCGAAGGCCACGGCATCAAGCTGTACGCTGACGACAAGAACGCCGCGGCACTGCAAGGCGGCGCGACACTGGCCGATGTGCTGAAGACCCATCTGGATCGCGTGCACCCCGGCGATTATTTCGGCGTGCTCGGTTACATCACCATGAACGACGCCAACGAGAAGGCGCTGCAAAAAAGCCGCCACGCCGTTCGCGACAAGAAAAAAGTCGCCACCGTGCTCGGCTTCGGCCCCCGCTTCCTCCACTCTACCGGACAGGCCTACAAGGGCGGCCCCAATTCCGGCGTTTTTCTGCAGATCACCTGCGACGACGCTGTCGACCTTCCGGTGCCCGATCAAAAGTATACGTTTGGCGTGGTCAAGGCCGCGCAGGCTCGCGGCGATTTCGCGGTGCTGGCCGAACGCGGGCGGCGCGCGCTGCGCGTTCACCTAAGCAAGAACGTCGGCAAGGATCTCGCGAAGTTAGGCTCAGCGCTGCAGCAGGCGCTGAAATAAATAGCATCATCCATAGGTTTCCAACATCAAACGAAACGCTGAGGAGCGCACGCAATGCAACTGGGCATGATCGGACTAGGCAGGATGGGCGCCAACATGGTGCGCCGGTTGCAAAAAGGCGGCCATCAGGGTGTGGTCTTCGACCGCACACCGGCCACCGTGAATCAACTGGCCGCCGAAGGCGCCACCGGCTCATCCTCACTCGATGATTTCGTCAAAAAACTCAGCAAGCCTCGGGCCATCTGGTTAATGGTTCCCGCCGGCGTCGTCGATGCCACGCTCCATGAATTGACCGGCAAGCTCGACGTCGGCGATATCGTCATCGACGGCGGAAACTCCTATTACATCGATGACATTCGCCGCGCAAAGGAACTCGCCGCGAAAGGACTGCACTATGTGGACGTGGGCACCAGCGGCGGCGTCTGGGGGCTCGAGCGTGGCTACTGCCAGATGATCGGCGGTGAAAACGAGATCGTGAAGCACCTCGATCCCATTTTCAAAACGCTTGCGCCGGGCCGCGGAAACGTAGATCGTACGCCGGGCCGTGAAAAGGCCGGCGGCACTGCCGAAGAGGGATATCTGCACTGCGGACCCTCCGGCGCCGGGCACTTCGTGAAAATGGTGCACAACGGAATCGAATACGGCCTGATGGCTGCCTACGCCGAGGGCCTGAACATTCTCAAGCACGCCAACGTCGGCAAGCAGCACCACGAAACCGACGCCGAAACCACGCCGCTGCGCAATCCCGAGCATTATCAATACGATTTCAACCTCGCCGATGTCGCCGAAGTGTGGCGCCGCGGCAGCGTCGTCGCCTCCTGGCTCCTCGATCTCACCGCGATATCCTTGCTGCAAGAGCCGACACTGGAAAAATTCTCCGGCCGCGTATCCGATTCTGGCGAAGGCCGCTGGACCATTCTTGCGGGCATCGAATCCGGCGCACCGGCTCCTGTGCTGACCGAATCGCTTTACCAGCGCTTTTCGTCGCGCGGAGAAGCAGATTTTGCTTCCAAGATTTTGTCGGCCATGCGCTTTCAGTTCGGCGGGCACGTCGAAAAGAAATAGCCGCAGCCTGCGGTTGAGGGCGATCCGTGCAAGTTCAGGATCGCGTCAGGCCGGCCCACGCTGTCTACGATCGCGCGGCGGCCGCTTAGCGATTTTTCAAATCCTAGATAGGACTTCGCCATCATGGCCCAAAATCATCACGAAACAAAAATCGTAGCTTCTCCCTGCGTCATGGTGATCTTCGGCGCCACCGGCGACCTCACCAAACGCAAACTGATTCCCGCGCTATCCAACCTCGCGCAGGACAACCTCCTCTCCAAACAATTCGCCATCATCGGTTTCGCCACCAACGATTTCACTACCGAGAGTTTTCGCAAGATGTTGACCGACGAGCTCCCGAAATACGCGGGCGCGCCGATCGACCCCAAGATCTGGTCGTGGTTCACCGAGCGCATCTATTATGTAAGGGGTGACTTCGAAGATCCCGAAGCCTATAAGCGGCTGGAACAGCAGATCGCCGAAGCCGATAAGCAGCACAACACCCAGGGCAACAAATTTTTCTACCTGGCGGTGGCGCCGCGATTTTTCGCGCCCATCGTGAAGCAACTCGGCAGCTGCTGCCTCACCGCCGAAGGCGACACCCACTGGTCCCGCGTCATCGTGGAAAAGCCTTTTGGCCACGATCTCGCTTCCGCCATCCAGCTCAACAAAGATCTGAAAACCGTGCTCGCCGAAAATCAGATCTACCGCATCGATCACTACCTTGGCAAAGAAACCGTGCAGAACGTGATGGTCTTCCGCTTTTCGAACAACATCATCGAGCCGCTCTGGAATCGCAATTACGTCGATCACGTCCAGATCACCGCCTCAGAAACCGTCGGCGTCGAGCATCGTGGCGGCTTCTACGAAACCGCCGGCGCCCTTCGCGACATGGTCCCCAACCATCTCTTCCAGCTCCTCACCATGACCGCCATGGAGCCGCCCATTTCCTTCGACGCCGACGAGGTCCGCAACAAACAAGCCGAAGTCTTGCACGCCATCCAGCCGCTCGATCCTGAGGACGTGCTCACCAACACTGTCCGCGGCCAGTACGGCGAAGGCGAAATTGACGGCCAGCGCGTCCCTCCCTATCGCGCCGAGCCCGACGTCGCTCCGAACTCCAACACCGAAACGTTCGTCGCGCTCAAACTCCAGATCGACAACTGGCGCTGGGCCGGCGTTCCCTTCTATCTCCGCACCGGCAAGCGTCTCGCCAAGCGCGCCACCGAAATCGTCATCCAGTTTCGCCGCACTCCCTTCGTGTTGTTCCGCAACACTACCGTGAAAAATCTCGAAACCAATCGCCTCGTCATCCACATCCAGCCGGAAGAAGGCATCTCCCTCAGCTTTGGCGCGAAAGTTCCCGGCTCGATCATGAAACTCGGCCTGGTCAACATGGACTTCGAATACAGCAATTATTTCGGCATCGAGCACAGCACCGGCTACGAGCGCCTGTTGCGCGACTGCATGGTCGGCGACGCCACGCTGTTCCAGCGCGCCGACATGGTCGAAGCCGGCTGGAGCGTCATCCAACCGATCATCGACGTCTGGCACGCACTGCCGGCCCGCGGCTTCCCGAATTACCCCGCCGGCTCGTGGGGCCCGACCGAAGCAGAGGACCTGCTGCAGCGCGATGGCCGCGCCTGGCGCCGCATCGGCGACGAAGACATCGACCGCCGCAGCAGCCACGTCTCTCTGCCCGACAACATCGTCTCCGCCATGTAACCCAGCGCGAACTACGCTGCTGTAGCCGCGGTCTTTAGACCGCGGGGTTTAGACACAACGCAGGCGAAAAAATAATGTGCGTGCAAAAATCCAACACCATGTTCCCGACGTGGATGACGTCGCGACTCACACGCGCAGGAGCCACCATTGACCGCTGACGTCCAAATCCTCCCCGACGGCGCCGCCATCGCTAAACGCGCCGCCAATCTGTGGATCGCCGCCGCGAAATCCGCCGTCCAGCAATCTGGAGTCTTCTATGTGTCCCTCTCCGGCGGCTCGACACCGAAAGCTCTGTACAGCCTCCTCGCCACCGATGCGGCCTTGCGCGCCCAAGTCCCCTGGGACAAAACGCAATTCTTCTTCGGCGACGAGCGTCACGTTCCTCCTGACCACAAAGACAGCAACTTCCGCATGGCCAGTGAGTCTATGCTCTCGAAAGTTCCCGTAAAGCCCGAGCAAATCCACCGCATCAAATCCGAAAATCCCGACGCCGAAAAAGCGGCGCTCGAATACGAGCAGGACCTGCGCAGCTCCTTCAAGCTGGGTCCCGGCCAGCTGCCCCGCTTCGACCTCTTCCTCGTTGGTATGGGCGACGAAGGCCACGCGCTTTCGCTCTTCCCTGGAACCAAGGCTCTGCACGATAATGGACGCTTGGTGATGCGCAACTGGGTCGGCAAGTTTTACACCCATCGCATCACCATGACGGCACCGGTGGCCAACAACGCCGCGACGGTGATCTTCATGGTCACGAAAGCCGACAAAGCCCCGGCCCTGAAAGCGGTCCTGGAGGGGCCGCGCGAGCCGGAACAATTACCTTCGCAGTTGTTCGCGCCGGCAAACGGCAAGCTTTTGTGGCTGGTCGACCGCGACGCAGCGAGTATGCTTTCAGCAGGAACGCGCGAATAATTTTTCGACCTTCCAGGTCGCGACGGAACTGACCGCCAAGCGGTCATAACGAAAAAGGAAAAAGAGGAAACGTCATGGCAACCATCGCAAGCGGAAGCAAAGTTGAAACCTACCTCGGCGCAAAATCCGAATCCCTTCTCGGCTTCAAATCGCCGAAAATTTCAAAGGATCGCCTGCAACTCCCCGGTCCGGACTTCATCGACCGCGTCTACGCCGTCACCGACCGCAACGTGCGCGTGCTCACCAATCTTCAGCGCATGTTTGGCCACGGCCGCCTGCGCAATACCGGCTATCTCTCGATCCTTCCGGTCGATCAAGGCATCGAGCACTCCGCCGGCGCCAGCTTCGCGAAAAACCCCGACTACTTCGATGGCCAAAACATCGTCAAGCTTGCTGTCGAAGGCCAGTGCAACGCCGTGGCTTCCACCTTTGGCGTGCTCGGCTCGGTTGCCCGCAAGTACGCCCACAAGATTCCCTTCATCGTGAAACTCAACCACAACGAACTCCTCACCTATCCCAACAAAGCCGACCAGGTGCTGTTCGGCACCGTAAAAGAAGCCTATGACATGGGCGCAGCTGCAGTAGGCGCCACAATTTATTTCGGCTCCGAACAAAGCGGGCGCCAGATCGTCGAAATCAGCCAGGCGTTTGCGCAGGCCCACGACCTCGGCATGGCCACCGTCCTCTGGTGCTACCTGCGCAACAACGCCTTCAAGAAGGACAAGGACTACCATCTTTCCAGCGACCTTACCGGCCAGGCCAATCATCTCGGAGTCACCATTAAGGCCGACATCATCAAGCAGAAGCTCGCCGAAAATAATGGCGGCTACCAGGCGCTCAATATGGGCGACTCCAGCTACGGCAAATTCGACAAGCGCATCTATTCCGAACTTAACAGCGATCACCCCATCGATCTCTGCCGCTATCAGGTCATCAACTGCTTCTCCGGCCGCGCCGGTCTGATCAACTCCGGTGGTGCCTCCGGTGCCAACGACTTCGAAGAAGCGGTGACCACCGCCGTCATCAACAAGCGCGCCGGGGGCACCGGCCTCATCTCCGGCCGCAAAGCTTTCCAACGCCCCATGAGCGAAGGCGTCCAGCTGCTGAATGCAATCCAGGACGTCTATCTAAGCCCAGACGTAACCATCGCCTAGGTAGCACAGCCACTCCTGGCGGTGCGCCCAAGCTCAACTGGCCACTACCCTGCTCGCTCGGCATCCCAGGTGGCATAGCCATTTCTGGTGGTGCGCCTTACTGCAGCCAAAAGCGCAAGGCTCAGTCGTCTCATCAAAAGCCCATGGAGTGCTACGATCGTGCAACGTGAGGCATTCGATGACCACTCAAATCTCCCCCATGCTCGCAGTCAGCGATCCCAAAGCCGCCATCGCCTTCTACAAAGCCGCCTTTGGCGCCGCCATTCGCTGGCACCTCGATCACGCCATAGCTGGCCTCTCCATCGACGGCGCCGAATTCTTCCTCGCTCCCGAGTCGCCCCAGTACGGTACTCGCAGCCCCTCCTCCGCTGGCTTTACCACCGTACGAGTCGAGCTTTTCGTCGACGATCCGGTCGCCGTCCACCGTCAGGCCGTTGCCGCCGGAGCCACCAACCACAGCCCGGTAAACCAACACGATCACAGGACCGAAGGCCCTCATCCCATCCGCCGCATGCTCCAGGGCGCCGTGGTAGACCCCTTCGGCCACCTATGGCTCATCGGAAAATTCCTCGACACTGACTGACTCAACACACTCTGCGCGATCCCTGCCTCCCACTCCGCCTTTCCGAGCATCCAATCTCGGTCCGAGCGTCATACCGGACAGACTGATCCCAGGAGTCGGTCATGCCCAAATCCGTGCTCATCGTGGACGATCACGAAGCGGTTCGCCGCGAGCTGCGGCGCTTGTTCCAGGACTACGAAGAATTCGCGGTTTGCGGTGAAGCCCAGGATGGCTCCGAAGCTCTAACGAAAGCCCAGCAACTGTCCCCGGACCTCATTGTTCTGGATCTGGTGATGCCCGAGATGGGTGGCCTCGAAGCCGCTACCGCGCTTCACTACATGATGCCCGATGTCCCTGTCTTCCTCCTCACCGCTCACTACAGCCGCGAGCTGGAGTTGACCGCCTTGCAGTGCGGCGTCCGGGCCATTTTCTCCAAATACGACGACCTCGGCCGGCTCCTCCATCGCGCACGCGCGGAGCTCCGCATCGAACCGGACGAAAAGATCCAGCGGGGTCCCCGAAATCACGATGCCGGAGAGCGATCTCCGCTAAACTAGATTCCGAATGCGCATTTCTGTCTCCCACAACAAACCGAAGGACGAAATCGTGCAAGCGGTAGACCGCTCCTTCACCGACCTCTTTCAGGGCCCGGACATTCCCTTGAAGATCGCCAATCCGCAGAAAAGCTGGACCGGCTCTATCATGAACTTCTCTCTGACCGCGAAACTCGGCTTTCTCAGCACTCCGATCAAAGGCTTTGTGGAAGTCACCGATCGCGAGGTGATCATCGACGCCGATCTAGGCATCCTCGAACGCATGATCCCCCAGGACAAAGCCCGTGACCTCCTCAGCACCAAAGTCCGCGGCCTGCTGGGAACGGGTGCCAAGACTGGCTGATTGGCGTCCCAGACCTTCCATTATCACCGGCGAAAAACCTGCGGAGTAGACCGCCCTTCAGGTAAAAGTACTATTGAGGCACTACAGAAAATTAATAGACATTCGGTTAACAACGTGCTATCCTTACTTAAGCTGGCTCAGTAGCCAATGAGCGGTTCTCGTCCATCAGTTGGCCTCCTTCACCCGCTCTCGGAACCACACTGGGACCACTCCACCGATAACCGGTTTAGAATCACAGTCTTGAGCCAACCACCAGCTTAAGCCTCATGGAGTCATACTCTTACTCAAAAGCACCGAGGGTACCTCCCTCCTTCGCTCCGACATACAAGCGCAACATTCGCTCTGTACAATCCGGCTTCGCCGCCGGTTGTATTCGGCCGGGTCTGGCGAGTGTTTTACGGAGATCGTCATCCGGCCGACATTTCGCTCGATTCTTGGATCAAATCCTGATCGTCTGCATCACATCCAGCGTACCTCAACGAAGGAGTCAACGTGGCTAATCGACTGGATGGCAAGGTAGCGGCGGTTACCGGCGGAGATCAGGGCATTGGACGGGCGATTGTGGAGCGCCTGGCGCAGGAAGGCGCGGACGTCGCGCTGTGCTATCGCTCGAACAAGGCGGGCGCGGACGAGGTTGTCTCAGTCCTGCAGAAAATGGGGCGCAAGGCGGCGGCCATGCAGTGCGACGTCGGCAAAGTAGCCGATGGCCAGAAATTTATCGCCGACGCGCTAGCCGCTCTCGGACGCGTGGATATCCTGGTGAACAACGCAGGCCTCGAGCGGCGCGCGGACTTCTGGGATGTCACCGAAACCGACTATGACACGGTGCTCGACGTCAATCTCAAGGGGCCTTTTTTCGTGACCCAGGCCTTCGTCAAGCACCGTATGCAGGCCAAGTCCGGGGGAAAAGTCATTAACATCAGCTCCGTTCACGAAGAGCTTCCCTTCCCGCACTTCACCTCCTACTGCGCGAGCAAAGGCGGCGTGAAAATGATGACGCGAAATCTCTCCATCGAACTGGCGCCTCTGGGCATCACCATCAATTCCATCGCACCGGGCGCCATCGAGACACCCATCAACAAAAATTTGCTCAACGATCCGGTCAAGCTGAAGTCCGTGCTCGAAAACATCCCGCTGAAGCGCCTGGGCAAGCCGGAAGACGTAGCCTCGGTCGCCGCATTTCTGGCCTCGGCGGATTCCGATTACGTGACCGGCACCACCTACTTCGTTGACGGCGGCCTGACCTGGAACTATCAAGAGCAGTAGGCGCCGGTTCGCGAGTTCGGAGGTAGCCAGCCATCATGTAGCGGCCGCCTTCCGAAGCGGGCGCCTTTCGTAAGCCGCGGCAAGAATCCTCGACGTTGACACTCGGCTGCCGAAAACGCAAAGTCAGCTCTGCAAGCCATCTTGCGAAGCACCAGCAGGAGAACAAATGGCCAGTGAATCGCGCAAAGCAACGGAGAACAAACCGATCCAATTGGTGATTGCGGATGTGGACGGCACACTGGTGACTCACGAGAAGGTGCTGACGCGCCGCGCCATTGACGCCGTGTTCAAGCTGCGCGAGGCCGGCGTCAAGTTTGCAATCACCAGTGGCCGTCCGCCGCACGGCATGGATATGTTCGTCGAGCCCTTGAAACTCGATCAGCCCATCGCCGCCTTTAACGGCGGAGTCATCACTGCGCCCGGACAAACGACGGTGTTGCGCCAGAATTTTCTCGCGCCGGACGTCGTGAAGCAGACTGTGCAACTGATCTTGCAGCACAATCTGGACGCGTGGGTGTACACCGATACTACGTGGTTCGTGCGCGAAATCGATGCGCCGCACGTGGCGCGCGAGCAGTGGACCGTGAAGTTCGCGCCCGTGGTTACGCTCGGCTTGACGGCCATCGTCGATCGCGTTGCCAAGGTGGTCGGAGTCAGCGACAACCTCGATGGCGTCGCGCGTTGCGAAAAAGACGTCCAGGCGGCGCTGGGCGGCCATGCTTCCGCCGCACGATCTCAACCGTACTATCTCGACGTGACGCACCCCAAGGCCAATAAGGGCGAAGTGGTCCGGGCGATGTCCGACTTGCTCAAAATTCCTGCCGAACAAATCGCCACGATCGGCGACATGCCCAACGATGTGCTTATGTTCGTCAAAAGTGGAGTAAGCATCGCGATGGGCAATGCCAGCCCCGACGTGCAAAAATCCGCAACCTACGTGACCTCTTCCAGCGAGGAAGAAGGCTTCGCCAACGCCATGGAGCAGTTCATCTTGAAGAAGCAAGCCGCCGCGAACTAACGCTGCGGCTAAGATGCTATCGGCTAAGATGCTTGACTAACTCTTTCGCGTTCCTTACGATGAGCAAGCTTCCTCTTCCGGCCGAGTGCCGGACCAATGCAATTCCCGATTCCGGGATCGTTCACATGAATATTCTGAGTCTCGCCCTGGCGTTGTGGCTGCTGCCGGTGCCGGCGGCGGCACAGGGCGGCGGTTCGGTGACCCTGCTGGAAGGTTCGCTGCGCGTCATCCGCGGCGTGAACGTGCTGAAAGGCGCCGAAGGGATGCGCCTGCGGCAAGGCGACCTCCTGGAAACCTCCGACAAGGGCTTCGCGCAGCTGGAATTTGCTGGAGGCGCGGTGGTTGCGCTCGGACCGGTAACGCAGGTGTTCGTCTATCGCCAGTCAGGGGAAAAAGCGCAGCAGACCGAACTGGTTTTGCTGAGCGGCTGGCTGAAGGGCGAGTCCGCCGCAGGTGCGGGAACGTATCGCTATTCGACGCCCATCGTTGCCGCAATGACCGGCGCCGGGACTGTGCTGGTGCACAACTCAGAAGGCGCTTGCGATGTTTTCGTGGAGTCCGGCTCCGCCACTATCGGCGAAGTAGGCGGTGAGGGTGGCATTCGCGCGCCGGTGCCGGCTAAGGCCGGCCAATTTTTTTCGCGGCATGCCGGCAAGAGTATCAGCACCGCGGCGCGCCCGAACGCTGCGTTTCTGGAGGCCATGCCACATCCGTTTCGGGATACCTTGCCTTCGCGGCTGGCGCGTTTTGCAGGAAAAAGCATCGAACCGAAGCCCGATCATGCGGTCGCGTATACGGACGTTCAGGCGTGGCTGAAGATGCCGGCGGCGTGGCGCAGGGGATTTGTCGAACGCTTCTCGCCGCGGCTCAAGGATCCGGAGTTCCGCAAGCAGGTCGAGGCGCATGTCGCCGAGCATCCTGAGTGGGACAAGGCTTTGCATCCGGAAAAGCAGCCGGAAGAAAAATCCGCTCCGGGATCGAATCCTTAATTTCTATTTCGTCGAGGGTCAAAACGATGAAATTGCTGATGAAAATCAACCTGGTGCTCCTGGTGGTCTTCGCGATCGGTTTCGCGACGACCGGCTATGTGTGCAACCGGCTGCTGCAGCAGAATGCGCGCGCGGAAATCATGGAGAATGCGCGCATCATGATGGAGGCGGCGCTTGCAGTGCGGACCTACACCGCCACGCAGATCAAGCCGCTGCTGGATACGCAGATGAAATACACGTTTCTGCCCCAGTCGGTTCCAGCGTACTCGGCCAACAGCTACTTCGCGCAACTGCAGAAAAAATTTCCGGAGTACGCCTACAAAGAGGCGACCCTGAATCCCACCAATCCGGTGAATCGCGCGACCGATTGGGAGGCCGATCTGGTCGAGGAGTTTCGCAAGTCGCAGGGCACGACCGAACTGGTCGGCGAGCGTGACACGCCGAACGGCCGTCAGTTGTACATGGCGCGGCCGATGAAAGTGGCCAGCCCGGCATGCTTGACGTGTCACGATACGCCGGACGGCGCGCCGCGAACGATGCTGGAAAAGTACGGCAGCGCGAACGGATTCGGCTGGAAACTGAACGACATCGTTACAGCTCAGATCGTGTCGGTGCCGACGCATATAGCGACGCAGCGAGCACGCGGCGTATTTGTCACATTCATGGCATCGCTTGCGGGCGTGTTTGCGCTGCTTGCGGTGGTCATCAACGCATCGCTGATTTTCCTGGTGATTCGTCCGGTGAACCAATTGTCAAAATTGGCGACGGATGTGAGCATGGGCAATTCAGAGATCGCGGAATTCCCCTCAGCCAGCAAAGATGAAATTGGCGAGCTGTCGCAGTCGTTTAACCGCATGGGCCGCAGCCTGGTGGAAGCGATGAAGATGCTGCGGACGACCTAACGCAGAGCTGATCGCCGACTGCACCTTCATTTCGGGGAAGTTATTCGGGGAAGCCGGCTTCGCGGAGGAAGCGGGAGCGCTCGGCTTCGTTGTGCAGGTGATCGGCGAGCAGGACGTAGAAATTCTTGACGCAGTCGGCGCGAGGTACGGTTCGCTCGGCAAGGATGCGCGAAACTGGACCGAGATAGCGCGCGAGAAGTTCAGAGGCGCGGCGCACCACGTCAGGCGTAAGTTCCGCAGGCGGACCGGCAGGTCTTGGGAGTTGCGCTTGCGTTTCGGTTCGCGGCCTCCGGTCTTTCTGCGACGCGGCGAATCCATGGCCTTCCAGAGTTTGCACCAGATCGTGGCCGCGCGTCAGGAAAGCGCGACGATCGTATTCCACGTGAATCGAACCGGCGAGAATGCTGACGAGGTCTACAGGATCTTTCGCCTGCGCGGCGGACCTGCGCGTGAGAATGCCGGCGATGGGGCCGAGAAACGACGCGAGGTGTCGTTCGACCGCCGAGAGGAATTGCGGGTGCCGATCCTGCCATCCGGACTCTGCGGCGATAACGCGGGGATCATTCGCGATCGCGCCGGAGGAACCGGCGAGTCCCAGGATCATCGCGTCGGGACGCGGCGAACTCCCTGGCGCGGCGGAGACTCCGGAGTCGAATGGTGCGGCAGCAGATCCGTGCGGAGGGTGGCCCGAAGCGGAAGTGCCGGCTGCGGGCGCACCTGCGGCTGCAGACACAATGTTTTGATCTGCCTGCGTCGGTGGCCTGGGATTCGCAGCGCCGCGCACATAGACATAATCCTTCGCGGGATCGCCACCTCTGGAACCCGGTGAAAAGACACCGCTGAAAATTTCGGTTGGCCCCGAGGGCTCTTCGTAAGGCGGACGCTCCCTTTTCTTCGCATCGATTTCCTGGAGGAGCCTGACGATGCGGGAATCGCTGGCTGAGAATAGATGCGTTTCGAGAGCCTCTTTCACCAGCGACCCGGCGTCGCCAAGCCTGCCCTGATCCAGCAGCGTGCGCGCGAACTCGAGTTTTTCGGCTTGCTCGCGTTTTTTCTGCTCGCGGAACTCGACTTCCCTTTCAGCCTTCGCCAAGGTGTCGGCCAGCCGGGCGTCGGGCCCGATGGTGGTAATGGTCTGGCGAGCGAGATCGATGGCTTCCGTGAGCTCCTGGCGTTCGATCATCTGTTCGACTTCGCGGGTGCGCTGCTTGAGCAGATCCTGCTTTTCCTTCAGGCGCACCTGTTCGCGACGGGCAGTGTCGAGCAGCTTCAGGATTTCGTGGTCGCCGGGATACTTCTGGCGGGCGGCGGACAGCACCTCGATGCATTCATCGTAATGAAGATTGCTGAGCAGCACGCGGGCGCGCTCGAGCAGGGAGTGGTGCTGCTTATCGCGTTCGCGATTGGCGCGCTGGTCCTGGATCTGTCTTCGTTGATCCTGCGCGGCCTCGTTTACCGGGTCGATGGACAATACTTTTTCAAGCTGTGTCTCGGCGTCGGTCAACGCGCCTTCTGCCAGGTGTTGGCGCGAATTGCGCAGGGCCAGGTCGATTTCACGAGCGCGATCGATGGCCGCGCGCGCCTGGGCAAGAATTTCCTGGGCCGGCTGGAACGAAGAATCGAGCCGCAATGCGGATTCCGCTTCGGATCTGGCTTTTTCCGGATGGCCCTCGGCGAGGAGTTTTTGAGCGTTCTCTACTTTCGCTTTCAATTGCGGAACGATCTGCTGGCGACGGACCTCGGCACTGATTCTTTCCGAGAGGCTCCTGGCCGTGCTATTCGTGGGGTCCCACACCAGGATCTGCACGATTTCGGACTTCGCGGCGAGCAGATCACCTTCCTGATACAGACGCTCGCTACTCTCCAGCAGAACGGAAATATCTGATTCCAGCAGACGCTTCCAGATCGGCTCCAGGTCGGTAAGGACCTCTTCCATGGTCTGGTAGCGGGATTCAACATCCTTGGTCAGCATGCGATCGAGAATGTGGCGCACGTCTTCAGGAATGCCAGGTGCGGCAGCGGTGATCGGGCGATGGTCCTCCAGGATGATGTTGGACATCAGCGCAGCCGCGTTTTCGCCTTTGAAGGGCCTGCGGTAGGCCAGAATCTCGTAAAACATGACGCCAGCGGCCCAGATATCGGAACGCGCGTCGGCAGTGCCGCCGCGGAACAACTGCGGAGACATATAGCCGAAGGTGCCGATCAGCAGGCCCTTCGATTGGGAGATGGTGCTTTCGCCCAGGCGGGCGATTCCGAAATCCACGACGACGACCGCGCCGTCGGGGCAAACCATGACGTTACCGGGTTTGACATCGCGATGGATTACCGGAGGAGCTTGCTTGTGCGCGTATTCCAAAGCACGGCACACGTAGACGACGAAGCCGATCTTCTGAGAGAGCGGAAGATTGGGCATGCGATCAATAATCTTGTCGAGACTTTCGCCTTGAAGGAACTGCATGGCGATAAAGGGGGTGTCACCTTCATGGCCGAGCTCGTAGATCGTGACGATGTTGGGGTGCCGCAGATTGCCGGCGGAACGAGCTTCAGAATAGAAACGTTTGAGATGGTGAGGGTCTTCCGCAAAGCCGGTGGTGAGAGTTTTCAGAGCGACAATGCGGTCAATGAAGGGGTCGCGGGCCTTGTAGACGACACCCATGGCGCCCTGACCCACTTTGGAAATAATTTCGAATTTGCCGAGCTTCTTCATCGGGTGCTGGGCTGAAGACAAGGCGCGACATCCCCGACGCCTTGCAGGCACAGGATACCTGTTCGAGCGATGGTCCCAGATTAAGAGTAAGGGTGTCAATCACTTGCTAGCGGTATGCGCTAAAGAAAGTGGTTGGGAAATACGATTGCGATGTCCCCGAAAGCGGCTAGGCACGCCATTTTCCTTGGCTGAAGTCGCTCGAGGCGGCTAGTGTGCGACTTGCGGCAAGGGCTATGCGGGTTTGAGGATCTGGACTTCCAGGGATTGGAGGGTGATGGGGAGGACGCGGGCGGGGCCGTTGCTGATCGTGCCGTCGAGTTCCGTGATGGACACGGTGCCTGCGGGGGCGGTCCTCAGAGGGCCGGGAGGTGTGGGGATCGCGACGTTGCTGAATAGCAGTTTGAAGGTGCTGGCGTTGATGTTGAGGGAAGCGTCGACGATGACCTCGAGAGGAGGAGCGGGTTGTTCGGCGGTGTTGGCAACGATGAGGACTTCCTGGGTGTTGAGGATGCGAGAGAACGCGATGACGCCTGGGGTGGTTTGGGAGATTCCGAAGTTGGTGTGGTCGCCGGAGAGTTGGCGAAAGTATTGGCGGCCGTAGCGCAGAGCCGGCTGGGAGGCGCGGACTCGGGCGATGGCCTTGAGCATCGCGTAGAAAGGGTGAGTCTGGTCGAAAGTGTTCGGCTTTCCCCATAGCGCCTCGCGCACGGCGGCGTCCGAGCCGCCGATGCCGTGAAGGCCTTGCTCGGTGCCGTAGTATACGCAAGGTATGCCCTGGAGACCGAAGAGAGCGCCAAGAGCCAGACTGAGCTGATTGTCCCAACGGTGCGGATTGTTTGCATCGTGGAAGTAAAACCGCTGATGGCGATCGTGATTGTCGAGAAAGGTGACGAAGAACCCGCTGGCTTCGCCGTGGGTGGTAATCACCGAGCGCTCGCCGTCTTTGCGAGCTTGATACATGGCGGCAAGACTGGCGGGGGGAGCCGATGCGCCGGGATGTTTGACGACGGAGCCAAGGGTGCCCTCGAGCGGGAAGTCGAGGGCGGCGTCGATGCCGATGGTGTCGGTGTCACCGGCCCAGGTGTCCCGGCCGATAAAGTTGCGCAGATTGCCTTCGGCAACGGTGATTTCGCCGTAGGTGAAGAAATTTTCCTTGCCGATAGAGAGCGCGAATTCGCGCACGGCGGCGCAGAAGGTGTGGCCGAAGACGACGTTGGGGACTTTGAAGGTATCGATGCGGAAACCATCGCAATCAAACCTGGCGATGATGTACTGATAGGCGCGAATCAGCGTGCTTTGAACGGTGGAGTCTTCGCTAACGAGCTGTTTGAGTGAAGCAAAATCGCCAAAGGCCCCGGCAAAGTCACCGGCGACTCCCTGCCTTCGAAAATGAACATTGGATTGGAACTCTTTGGGCCAGACGGCCGCATCCGGGGCGATGGGCTGTGGCGCGGCGGAGATATCGGCGAACGCGGGAGCGCCGTTAGCGTCATGCCAACGGATGCCGTAAGGAAAGGCTTGAAATGGCGCATCCGCAGAGTTGGGGTTGGCACCGAGAACGTAACCGAATACGTTTCCGGCATGATTCAGGACGATGTCGAAGATGGCATACATCCCACGAGCGTGGATCTCATCTACCAAGGCCCGCAGTTCGTCGTCGGCGAGTTGCGGATTGTTGCGGGCGGCTGCGGGATTGGAAGCGAAGCGCGGCTCGGCGTGGAGGAAGTCCTGAATGCCGTAGCCGTGGAAGGTGCCGGTTTCGTACTGGCAATTCTTGAGAACGGGAGTAAGCCAGAGCGCGCCGACGCCGAGATCTCGCAAATAACCGAGTTTTTGGCGAATGCCTTCAAAAGTGCCGCCCTGGAATTGGCCGAAGGGCTGGTCGAAGGCGACTGGAGGTGCTTGGGTGGTGGAGTTTGGCGGGGCGGATGGATTGTTGAAACGGTCGACCATGAGGAAATAGATCCAGGTGTCGCGCCAGTCGGCAGGGGAAGCGAAGGGGACGAGGATTTTGGTGGGAGTGCCGTCGACAGTGACCGTTCGAGGCTGGGGGGTGCTGAGGCTGTCGAAGAGGGATTGGATTTCGGGAGCAAAGACGGAGGTCTGCACAGGGGGGACGCCTTCCTGGGACAGGATATTGCGGCGAATAGTGTGCCACTACTAATGATGACGGGAATATAAAAGATTTGTTTGGGTGGGTGATTTTTTTGTAGCGGGCCGACGTTGATCACGGTGAGGAACGTGGTGCTTACATCTTGCCACGGTCCCTCCACCGCGCGACCCGGCGCGCACAAACCGCGCGCAGGAAAAAACCGGGGCGCTCCGGTCGGGATGACAGAATTTTTCTTTTCACGCTGCCAGGGGTGGCTTATGCATGGGCGAGGGTTAGGCGCGGGTGAGCGTGGTGGCGCGGGCGGCTTGCAGGAGCTTGGTTACGTTGTCGCGGATATTGCCGTGACCGAAAACGGCGTTGCCGGCGACGAGGAGGTCGGCGCCGGCGCGGACGACGTCGGCCACCGTGGTCAGATCGATGCCGCCATCGACTTCAATGCGATACCCGAGGCCGCGGGATTCGCGGATGCGCGCGAGCGATTCTATTTTGCGCAGCGAGCCTTCGATGAAGTGCTGGCCGCCAAAGCCGGGATTCACGGACATAACCAGGACGTGGTGGACGATGTCGAGGACTTCGTCGAGGGTGTGGACAGGTGTCGCCGGATTGATAACCACGGCAGGTTTGCATCCGTGCGAACTGATGAGATGAAGCGTGCGATTGAGGTGGACGCAGGCTTCCTGATGCACGGAGATCCAATTGGCGCCGGCCTGGGCGAAGGCTTCGATGAAGTTGTCGGGATTTTCGATCATCAAGTGACAATCGAACGGGACGTTGCGGACGGTTTTTCGCAGCGAGGCCACTACCGGCGGGCCGATGGTGATGTTGGGGACGAAATGACCGTCCATGATGTCGACATGGAGGACAGTGCCGCCGGCGTCGATGGCGGATTGGGCCTGGTCGCCGAGTTGGGAGAAGTCGGCGGAGAGGATGGAGGGTGCGAGTTCGATCAACGGATGCTCCTTGCGGATCGCATTCAGTTGGACGATTTGATTATACCGGAAGATTTGGCGGGCGTTTGGCTGGTGACGACGGAGGTTACGATGCTGAAGAACTGGCGGGCGAAGTGGCGGACGCATTTGCGGACGATTTGCGCTTCGTCCGTTTGGTGAGTTGTTGCTTTGTGTCTAAACCCCGCGGCCTCAAGACCGCGGCTGCAGGTCGCGTGGCCAATCCAGGGTGCGGCGTTGGTTGCTGCTTTGGCGCGCTAGTTCAAGCGCTTGCATGATCTCGAGCATTTGCCGGTGAGTGACGGCGGGTTCGGCGCGGCCTTGCAGGGCGTCGCGGAGGTTGGCGTAGTAATCGCGATAGTCGGTTGCAGCAGGCGGGATGCGGCGATGAACAGGCGTGCCATCGGCATTGATTTGCGTGAGAACGCCCCAGTTTTCTTCGGGCTCGGCGCCCCACGGACCTTCTTTCGGAATGTTTCCGAAGCGGAGGCGAATTTCCTGGGGATCGAAGGAATTTTTGGTGAAGGCGGCTTTGTCGCCGAGCGCCACGAAACGAGTGCGCGGGGCGGCGGCGAGAATGCTGGAGCCGAGGGCGGCGCGCACGTTGCCGGGATAGTGAAGAAGGAGATCGAAGGCGTCGTCAGCTGGGCCACCGCGTTCGTTGCGGACGTCGGCGGCCATGGCCATAGGGAGGCCGAAAAGCTGGAAGGCATGATCGATGAGGTGAGGACCGATATCGAAAAGAATACCGGCGCCGGGAGCTTGCCGCTCGCGCCAGGCGTTGGGTTTGAGATTGGGGCGGAAGCGATCGTAGTGCGTTTCGAAGCGGACGATGCGCCCGAGCGTGCCGGCGGCGGCGAGTTGGAGGATGCCCTGGAAGTCGCCATCGTAGCGGCGGCTCTGGTAAACGGTGAGGAGGCGGCCGCATTTTTTGGCGAACTGGATGAGGTCGAGAGCTTCGGCCATGGTGGTGGTGAAGGGCTTGTCGACGAGCACGTCGCGGCCGGAGGCGAGGCATTGATGAGCGAGAGGGTAGTGCGTCTCGTTGGGAGTGGCGATGACGATGAGGCGGATTTCCGGGAGGGCGAGGAGTTCGTCGAGGGTGCGAACGATGCGTGCGTTGGGATAGGCCTGGGCGGCGTCCGAGCCGGTGCGTTGCAGAATGGCGGCGAGGCGCAGGCCGGGAACGGCGCCGATTACCGGAGCGTGGAAGGCACGTCCGGCAAGGCCGAAGCCGATCAGGCCGACGTTGATTGTGTCGCTTGTGGATGGCGTGGTCATCGATCGAAGATCCCCATCGAGACAAAGCGTAACTGAATTTCAGCGGCAACGTAAATGCGTGCCGGAATCGCCAGTTGCCTGCGGATTGGCGTCTCCGTCAGAATGACCTCCATCCATGCCGGCACTTGCCGAAGTTCCAGCCACAGAAAAGCAGACGAGATTGATCGCGTTGCTGTTCGCCGGATTTGTGTTGACCGGAGTGCCGACGGTGATCATGGGACCGATCCTGCCGGTTTTCATTTCGCGATTTGCGCTGAACGATGCGCAGGCTGGTCTGTTCTTCACCGTGCAGTTCGCAACTTCGCTCGCGGGCGTGTGGCTCAATACCGCGCTGAGTTCGTGGCGGGGTTACCGGCCTGGTTTGGTGGTCGGCTACATCCTAACGGGCGCGGGATTGTCGTTTCTGAACGCGC
>DATNCJ010000011.1:0-160701 GCA_035607215.1 Candidatus Eiseniibacteriota bacterium | reverse complement strand
GGCCGTGAAAAGCTGGCTGCCAATCTTGAACATGCCTACCAGATCGGCGAGCGATTTGGCAAATTTAAGGGCGGTATTCAGGGAGTCGAAATCTAAGGCGACGATCAGGCTGCTTCGCGGATGGACGTCGAAGTTTTCCGTCACAGACGCTCCCGGCTCAGGCCGCCGGGAGCGGGTAGGTTTCCGCGGTTAGCGCCGCACCGGCAGCTGCATCAGTTCGAGTCGAACCTGGCTGACACCCGAGTGAATCAGGCCGATCTTTCGGGCGACACGGTAGGATACATCAATTTCGCGTCCCTCCTGGTACGGGCCGCGGTCATTAATTCGTACTACCTCAAACTTCCCACTGCGGGTATTCACGACTCGCACCAACGACCCGAACGGAAGGTTCGGGTGGGCGGCTGTCAGGGATTCGGCATCAAACCGTTCGCCGTTGGCGGTTTTCTTACCGTCAAATTCAGGCCCATACCAGCTGGCGTTGCCTACCCAAGTTTTGATCGGCTTGGGGGGATCGCTTAGGTGGGCCACCAGTGGTGCCTCCATCGCCGGAGCGATGAGGAACATGAGGGGTACCCATCGGACTGCAGCCCAAAGAAAGAAGAATCGATGTCTCATAGTGTGTTCTTTATGCTACGAACATCCCAAAAAGTGTAGCAAGAAAACCTCACTCTGTCAACTGTTTTCTTCTGCAAAATTCCTTACTATCTCATTGATGGTAAACGCTTTAGCTATTCTTGAGGCCCTTTCCAGGTCGCCTACGAGCTCCTCCGTCGTCTGCGGATTGGCGAATGAAGCTGTCCCGACCTGTACGGCTTTTGCACCTACGGACAGGTATTCAAGCACGTCCTCCACCTTCTCAATGCCGCCGAGGCCAATTATTGGAATTTCCACAGATTTCCTCACCTCCCATACCAGCCTCAATGTAATGGGTTTAATGGCTGGCCCGGACAAGCCGCCGGTGAGGCTGCCCAAGCGCGACTTCCCGGAGCGGAAATCAACGGCCATTGCGGGATAAGTGTTGGCCACTGTCAAAGCGTCTGCACCGGCTTCAGCAGCTGCTCGGGAGATAACTCCAATGTCTGCAACGAGCGGAGAGAGTTTTACCCAAAGGGGTCGCTTGACGGCTGCCTTGCGTGCCGCGCCTACCACTTCGGCGACTTGGGACGCGTCGGCGCCGAACTGCATTCCACCCTTTTTGACGTTCGGGCAGGAGATATTGAGTTCGTATCCGGCTAAACCGTCGGAGTCCTCGAGGATTTTGAGGACCTCTATGTAGTCCTCGATGCAGGAACCGAAGACATTGGCTATGACGGTCGTGGCGTATTTTCTCAGGGCGGGTAGTTTTTCCGCAACGAAGGCCCGGACACCAACGTTTTGGAGGCCCACGGCGTTGAGCATGCCCGAAGGCGTCTCGATCAAACGCGGGGCAGCGGCTCCACCCATGGGCTCGCGTGAGAGACCCTTAACGACCAGGCCGCCAAGTCGATTGAGATCAACAAGGTGGGCGAATTCGAGGCCGTAGCCGAAAGTTCCGCTGGCAGCAATAATGGGATTGCGCAGGCGCAAAGCGCCTATCTGAACGCCCAATGCGGCTGCCGCTGCGGTGGTCACGGCGAGGTGAGGTTATCACGAACCATTCGACGGGTGAGGGAAAAGTAGGCGCGCCGACATCTCGCAAAAAAGGTCCCGTTGCAGTGTCGTAGAAAAGCCGCACTAGGAGGTCCAAGTGACCAGATCCGAATCAGTAGCTGGACGACTTGACGAGAGCCTGCGCTAGGGCATGGCCGTCGTGCGAGGAAAGTGTGATGCCACATAGTGCCGCCAAGGTGTGCGCGATATCTGCCGGCGTGACATCACCATAGTATTCGCCTTTCTGTATCCCTTTTCCCATGAATAAGATAGGGACACGCTGGTCGTAGTAATAGGGCGAGCCATGGCCCGTTCCGGTCGACTTCGATTGCCCGGTAGGTGAGGAGTCGATTAGCCAGTACGGTTTCTGTATTACGAACACGTCTCCGCTGCGGCCGGGGAAATAGCCGGTGGCCAAAGCGCGTCGAATCGGGTTCTGGGTAGGCGGACGGTCTACCAAGGCTTCGGCGGGATACCAGGCAGCGACTCCCGGTGTGGCCAGGACCGCATCGACCAGCGCTCGCATCGTGGTACCGTCCAGCTCGAGTTTTTCGTAGATCCCCGGAGCAAAGTAAATGTCGTTGCCCGAAATGCGTGCAACCGTGGGCTTTGGATAGTTGAAGGACTCCAGGATTTTCTCGATCTTGTCCTGCACGACGGCGAGGTTCAGCCGCCCGGTGTCGACGCCCGTTTTCTGCATGTCTTCGGGCACGGGGGTGCCTCCGTGGTCGGCGCTCAGGGCCACAACATAGTTGCCACGGCCGACTTTCCTGTCCAGATGGGCGAACAGATCGCCGAGATTTTTGTCCAGGCCGATCAGAATCTCCTGGATTTCGCGGCTACGCGGGCCGAAGGCGTGGCCTACGTAATCGATCGACGAATAACTGACACCGAGGAAATCCGTGGCGCCACTGTTGCCGAGACCAAGCGAATCGACCGCGGATTTTGCAAGTTCGGTCAGGTAGTCGTCGGCGAAAGAGCTGCTGGCCCACTGTTCGTAAAAAGCGGAATCAAGCTCATTGCCTGCACTTTTGCCGCGCAGCGAATGTGGAAAGGAAGTGTTCCAGCCATCCGGCGGCCCTGCATTCGTGGCCTTTTCGTCATACCAGTATTCGTTTTCGGGCAGCGAAAGCTTCCAGGTCTTTCCGTAGTCAGCTTTTACCGGATGAGCCTTGACGTAATCGTCGATGAACGGCATGGTGCCGTAGACGTTGGAGGTAACCCATGACCCCGAATCGAACCAGGTAGCGGCGTCCGCTTTGTGGCCCGCCATGGTGATCGCAGTGCGGGCTTTGAGAGAAAAGGTGACGATTCGTGTTGCGCCGCCGGTCTGAAACTTCAGCTCTTCGGCGAACGAGGGCGTCACCATGCGCCAGGCCGAGTCGCCGCCTTTGGCCGTGGCGCCTGCGTAGGCGGAGTTTTTGGCTTTGGGATCGCTGGTACAGGTCACCTGTTGCTGCGATTCGCGATCGAACCAGGCATTGGCGATCATGCCGTGGGTTGTAGGGAACGACCCGGTGGATATGGTGGAGTGGCCCACGCAGGTCTCCGTGGCGGCATAGGGATACGCGGCGTCGTGAAACCAAGCGCCTTGTTCGACAAGACGCCGGAGGCCCCCTTTCCATTGAAAGAGGAATTTATCGACGTAATCCGCACGCATTTGGTCCACAACGAGTAGAACCACCAATTTGGGGCGAGCCGGAGTCGCCGCTGCAGGACGACGAGCAGGCGCAGCGGCCGTTTGCGCGCCTGCTTGCGGTGCAGGAACTGCGGCGAGGAAAATCGAGAATGCCGAAAAGAGAATGGCGCGGCGCCAGGCGAACGAGAAATTCATGCATACTCCGATGGGGAAGCAGGCGAAGTTTAGCATGAGGATTGTGAATGAATCCTCGAGCAGCTAAGACTTCACGGCCGCGGTGAGTCAGCACGCAAGCGATCTGGAATTGCAGAATCGATCGGATTGGACCACGCGGCCAGCAATGATAGGATACCGGCCGGCCATGCGCATCCAGGAAAAAGCACAATTGATGTCGGCGTCTGAAATTGACCGCACCTTGCAGCGGCTGGCCCACGAAATCGTGGAGAAGAGCGGCGGAACCAAGCACCTGGCGCTGATTGGGATCCGCCGGCGTGGCGTGCCTCTGGCGCAACGAATCGCACAGGCGATGCGCGGGATCGACGGGGTCGATGTGCCGGTCGGAACGCTGGACATCACTTTGTATCGCGACGATTTATCGAAAGTAGCGTCGCACGCGGTGCTGCAGTCGTCCCACATTCCGTTTGGCGTCGATAATATGGACCTGGTGATGGTGGATGACGTTTTGTATACCGGGCGCACCATTCGCGCGGCAATGAACGGATTATTTGACCTCGGGCGGCCCAAGCGCGTGTCGCTGTGCGTGCTGATCGATCGCGGACATCGCGAAATGCCCATCGAAGCGCAATTCACCGGCCGCGTGGTGCAGACCAGCAATACGGAAATTATTGAAGTGCGGCTGCGCGAGATCGATAACGAAGAGCGCGTCGTGCTCGTCGACCGTGTAGAATAGGGATGGATTTTGGGAGCTGCGTTTTCGAGCAGCGCGTGAAATGTGACCTACCGCTCGCGTGACCTGTTGGCGCTGGAACCGCTTACGGCGGCGGAACTCTCCTTTCTTCTCGATCAAAGCAAGTCCTTTCAGGAAATACAACGGCATCCGCTGAAAAAGCTGGCAACGTTGCGCGGCAAAACCGTGGCGCTGGCTTTCTTTGAAAACTCCACGCGCACACGAATCAGCTTTGGCACGGCGGCCTCGCGGCTGGGCGCGGACACGATGAACCTGCAGGCGGAAGCGTCGAGCTTGAAGAAGGGCGAATCGCTGCTGGACACCGTGCACACGCTGGACGCGATGAAGCCGGATTGCCTGGTCATGCGCCATGCAGCCTCGGGTGCACCGGAATTTGTGGCCCGACATCTGGAAATTCCGGTCATCAATGCGGGCGATGGAACACACGAGCATCCATCACAGGGTTTGCTGGACGCGCTCACGATTCGCGATCGCAAAGGAACGATCGAGAATCTGAACGTGACGATTCTGGGAGATATCAAGCACAGCCGCGTGGCGCGATCGAATATTCATTTGCTCGGGAAATTCGGCTGCAAGTTTACGTTGTGTGGGCCGGCGATGTGGGTGCCGCGGGAGCTGGAAGAAATCGGCGCGCGAGCTGGCACGAAAATCCGTCGTGTGTTTCGCATTGAAGAGGCGTTAGAAGATGCGGATGTAGTGCTGGCGCTGCGAGTGCAATCCGAGCGGCTGCATGAGCCGGCGCTTTCGCTGAATGATTACGTTTTGCTGTACCAATTGAGTGCGGAACGATTGAAGCATGCAAAGGCTAGTGCGATCGTCCTTCACCCCGGTCCGCTGAATCGGGGAATCGAGATTACGCCCGAAGTGGCGGACAGTGCGCAGTCCTGCATCCTGGAACAAGTGACGAACGGAATCGCAGTGCGCATGGCCCTCCTTTTTCTATTGATGACCGGCGGAGAGGAAAGCGCAGTGGCCCCGCCCACAGAGACAATGCAAGCGCCGCGGAACCGGCGGGCGACCGATGCGAAGCCCGGCACAAAATCGGATGCGAACGAGATAAAGGACCCTACGCATGCTGCTCGTTAAGAACGGTCGAGTTCTCGATCCTGCGACGAAGACCGATGAAATTCAGGATGTGTTGCTTGATGGCGAGCGCATCGCGGACGTCGCCGCGGCTGGAAAAATCGCCGCGAACGGCGCCGAAATTTTCGACGCCACCGGAATGATCGTGGCGCCAGGATTCATCGATATCCATGCGCATTTGCGCGAGCCGGGGCAGGAGAATTCGGAGACGATCGAGACGGGGGCGCGTTCGGCGGCGCGCGGTGGATTCACGGCCGTTTGCTGCATGCCGAACACGAAACCGGTGAACGACAACGCGAGCGTGACGCGCTTTATCGTGGATCGCGCGAAATCGACCGCAAGCGTGCGCGTGTGGCCGATCGGCGCGGCTTCAGTGGGAAGCAAAGGCGAAGCAATCGCGGAAATCGCGGCGATGAAGCAAGCCGGCGCTGTGGCGGTCAGCGACGATGGAAAGCCGATCGCGACCGCGAAGCTCGCACGCCAGGTCATGGATTATTGCCGATCGCTGGATATTCCCGTGATCGAGCACGCAGAAGATGTTTCTCTGGCGGCCGGCGCGGTGATGCGCGAGGGCGTGACGTCCACGCGGCTGGGATTGGCGGGCATGCCGGCGGCGGCGGAATCGGTCTGCGTGGCGCGCGATGTGCAATTGGCGGATCTGACCGGTGCGCGATTGCATATCGCGCATTTGTCGGCGAAGGGATCGCTGGAGCAGGTGCGCACGGCGAAACAACGCGGGTTACGCGTGACGTGCGAAGTTACTCCTCATCACTTCACGTTGATCGATGAAGATGTGCAGTACGATTCGCGCTACAAGATGAATCCGCCACTCGCTGCGCGCGAAGATCGCGAGGCGTTGCTGGCGGGACTGGCGGACGGAACCGTGGACGCGATTGCGACGGATCACGCGCCGCACGAGCCCGCACTGAAGGATGTGGAGTTCGATCGCGCGCCGTTTGGGATTTTGGGATTTGAGACCGCGCTGGCACTTTCGCTGGAACAATTGGTGCACAGCGGGCGAATATCTTTGATGCGATTGGTGGAATTGTTTACCACCGGACCCGCCAGGGTTTTGGGAATCGAGCGGCAGCTGGCGAAGGGTCAGCTGGCGGATGTGACAATTTTTTCGACCGACCATTCGTGGACATATAGTGTCGGCGAATCGCCGAGCAAATCGCGAAATTCTCCCTTCGACAAGCGCACGTTCAAGGGCGCGCCGATGGCGACGATCGTGGGTGGGCGCGTGGTTTACAAAAACTAGGCTAAGACGCTAGGCCAAGCGGTTCAGCCAAGTACAATTGAATCGGTGTGCCGTGCGCGGCTTAATGCGCCGCAGGTTCAGCGGCGGGGTGCAGTCCGTGCTGCGGCACCTCATGGATGCCGCGAGCGGGCGGCTCGATCTTGTGACGATAGAAGTGATCGAGCGGGGCGCGGCCTTTTCCTGTTGGGTAACTCTTCTCAATTGCTTTAGTGACGTAAGCCTTCGCCAGCATGGCAGCTTCGGACAGTGGGCGGCCGGTAGCGAGCTGCGCGGCGATGGCAGACGCGAACGCACAGCCGGTGCCGTGAAGCGTTTCCTCTTTGACGCGATCGCCAAGTAGTGGAATTACTTCGGTGCCGTCGAACAAGAGGTCGATGGCGCGTTCCATGTGGCCACCCTTAACGATGACCGCGCGCGCGCCCATTTCCACGATCTTGCGCGCAGCCGCTTCCATGTCGCTCAAATCTTTGATGGTCAGGCCGCTGAGAATTTCGGCTTCCGGGACGTTGGGGGTAATCACGCTGGCGCGCTTGAGAAGTTCAGTGGAGACGAATTTCACTCCCGCAGCATCCAGCAGTTCGGTTCCGCTCGAAGATTTCATCACCGGATCGTGCACCACGTGAGCGAAGTTATGCGCGTCCAGAAACTCGGCGACCACGGCGGCGTTGCCGCGATTGCCGAGCATGCCAATTTTAACTGCCGCAATCTCCGAGTCCCTCGCCAGGACCTCCAACTGCGCGCGCAGCGTGGCCGCCGGCGTGTTCTGCACGTCCGCAACCTCTTGCGTGTTCTGCACGGTGATGGAAGTGATGGCCGCGACGCCGTAACAGCCGTGTGCAGCGAAGGTTTTCAGGTCAGCCGCTATGCCAGCGCCGCAACTTGGATCGAAACCCGCGATGGTCAGAAGAATAGGCGGCGTATTGCCATTGTGATTGTTGTGATTGCTCATGACTCCGTACTTCGTGCCCATACGAGGGGACACTTTCTTGTAGCGCTAGTCTCATCTTTCGCTATTTGCGATCGTATTGCTCTACGCCGAATGCTGGATTCGACCTGAGAAGTGCCGCAAAGCGAAAAGTGCCGGCAGCTCCTGCTTCGGAGCATGCCGGCACTTGCGAATGTACGCGCGTTTGTTTCTTCAACGCAAGAAAAATTTAGTGAAGAGTACGGCGACAAAGCTGCCGCGGTTCTGGTGCGACCGTTTATGGGAAGAGGCCGCGAACCAGTGTCGCCTCGGCTACGCGATTGACGGCGAGAATCATGGCTCCCGCGCGCGGTGGAACGTGATGCTTGCGCATAGTATCCACCATTTCCATGAAAGCGCGGACCATAATCTTCTGCAGGCGCGCGTTGACTTCATCGACGTCCCACATCAAGCCTTCCTGATTCTGCACCCACTCGAAATAGCTGACGGTGACGCCGCCGGCATTGGCCAGGATGTCGGGCAGCACGGTGATGCCGCGGCGAGCGAGAATCTCGTCAGCGTGCGGCGTCGTCGGGCCGTTGGCGGCTTCCGCGACAATGCGGGCTTTCACCGCTTCGGCATTGTGCAAGGTGATGACATTTTCGAGTGCCGCGGGAATCAGGATGTCGCATTTCATGGTCAGCAGCTCGTCGTTGCTGAAGCGCGACGCGCCCGGCATGCCCACCACGGTGCCAGATCGCTCCTTGTAGCGAATCGCCTTGATCGGATCGATGCCGCGGGGGTTGGTGACTGCTCCGCGCGTGTCGCCGAGCGCGATGATCTTCGCTTTTTTCTCGGCGAAGAGACGCGCAGCGGTCGCGCCGGCGTTGCCAAAGCCCTGAATGGCCACGCTCGCGCCACGCAAAGAGATCTTTTTCAGCTTGCACGCTTCCTCGACAACGTAGAGCAGGCCGCGAGCGGTGGCTTCACTGCGTCCGGCGGAGCCGCCGATGGAAACCGGCTTGCCTGTCACCACGCCGTGGGCGGAATGGCCGACGGTCATCGCGTATGTGTCCATGATCCACGCCATGGTTTGCGCGTCGGTATAGACGTCGGGCGCGGGAATATCCATGGACGGACCGATGATGGGCAGAATTTCGCTGGCGTAGCGGCGCGTCATGCGCTCGAGTTCGCTCTTCGACATACGCTTGGGATCGCAAATCACGCCGCCCTTAGCGCCGCCGAAGGGAACGTTCACTGTTGCGGTCTTCCAGGTCATCCACGCCGCGAGCGCCTTCACTTCGTCCAGCGTGACATTGGGATGAAAACGGATGCCGCCCTTGCCGGGGCCGCGCGAGATGTTGTGCTGCACGCGGAAACCGGTAAGCACCTTCACCTGGCCGTTATCCATCTTCGTGGGGATGGAAACTTCCAGCACGCGCTTGGGTGTGCGCAAAATCTGGCGCAGGCCAGGATCGAGTTTCAAAAACTCCGCAGCCATGTCGAACTGAATCTGTGCGATGCGAAATGGATTCAGGTCCTCGCGCGGGGCAATGCGCGGGATCAGCGGCGGCACAGCGGGCTTGGCGACCGTGGCCATGCTAGCGGGTCCTTTCCTCTACTCTTCTACACGACACCATTCGACGGCGATCGAATGGCTGAAGATTGCTTCGTTGCTGCACTTGGCCCGACCACAAAATTCGTTCATGGCTTACCGGAGCGCGAACTTACCCACAACGAAAGCGCTAACCGTTGGCCGCGATTCTTTCTTCTTTCAGGGCGCGCCGCCGCGCGTATGCGTCACGGCAGTCCACCGAACAAAAGTGCAAGGTCTCGCTTCCGTCGCGCAGCGGAATCGCCAGAACTTCCGCCACGTGCACTCCGCAAAGCGGATCGCGCACCAGGCGCCGCGCCAACCCCACGGCCTGCGAACCACTCTCGACATCTACACCCTTCCGAGGCGTTGGCTGAGTCGCGCGTCGCATCATCCAGGCCACCAAATGCTTCAGTAGCCTCACGCCCCAGGACAGCACCAACAACCAAAACAGAAATCGCAATACGCGGGAGAAGAAGGTCATGGTTCAAATCGCTTGTCACCCACGATAGCGGCTGACGATATCGGGTCAGCGTGCTCGCCCCCGGAATTTCCCTGTTCAAACGGCGGCAAGTCGAGTGTATGCAACGGGAAAACGAGGAGTCAAACGAAAAGGCTCCTAATTCGAGGATAGCGCGGTGTAAAGAACCCCCCGGTGGGCACGCCATGAGGGGGTAATCTCATAACCATAATGTTTCTAATGACTTAGAATTAATCACCGAACTGAGGACTAGTACTGGCTCACGTTGCTGGGATTCGGTCCGCGCCCATATAAGGACGCAGAGCTTCGGGGATCAGAATCGATCCGTCCGCTTGCTGGTAGTTCTCCACGATCGCGATCCAAGTCCGGCCAACGGCCAGCCCCGAGCCATTCAAGGTGTGCACGAAGTCGCTCTTTCCGGCTCCTTTTGGTTTGAACCGAATGCCCGCGCGGCGCGCTTGGAATGCTTCGCAATTGGAGCAGGAAGAAATTTCGCGGAACTCACATGCTGCCGGCAGCCAGACTTCGAGGTCATATGTCTTCGCGGACGCGAATCCCATGTCCCCGGCGCACAGCAGCACCACCCGATAGTGCAGGCCAAGTTTCTGAAGGATCGCTTCCGCGTTGCGCACCAGTGCTTCGTGCTCTTCGTAACTTTTGTCCGGATGCGTGAACTTGAACATTTCCACTTTCTGAAATTGATGTTGGCGCAGGATTCCGCGCGTATCTTTTCCAGCGGCACCGGCCTCGGACCTAAAGCAGGAGGTCCACGCGGTCACGTGGATCGGAAGCTTTTCTTCCGGCAAGGTCTCATCGCGATGTAGATTGTGCAGTTCCACTTCGGAAGTCGGCGTGAGCCAGAAGTCCGTACCTTCGACCTTGAAGAGATCGGCGGCAAATTTGGGCAGTTGCCCCGCGCCCATCAGCGAAGCGGTGTTGACCAGAAACGGCGGAAGAATTTCCGTGTAGCCGTGCTCCCTGGTGTGCACGTCGAGAAAGAAATTCGCCAACGCGCGTTCGAGTCGCGCGCCCCAACCCTTGTATATCGCAAAACGCGCACCAGTAATCTTGGTGGCGGCGGCCAGATCGAGAATTCCGGCACGCTCGCCGACTTCCCAATGCGGTTTGGGAGCGAAATCGAATTTTGGCGGAGCGCCCCAGCGGCGCACCTCTACATTTTCGTCGGCGCTGTGCCCCACCGGCACGGTGGAGTGCGGGATGTTAGGTATGGTTAGCAAGAGTTCGCGCTGGGTCGCATCCAGCTGGGTAATGCGCTCGTCACCTTGCTTGATGCGCTCGGAGACTTGCTTCATTTCCGCGATCAGCGCTTCGGCGTTCTGCTTTTCCTTTTTCAGGCGAGCGATTTCTTCGCTGGCCTTGTTGCGCTGGGCCTTGAGCTGCTCGGTCGCGGTGATCACCTCGCGGCGCTCTTTGTCGAGCGCACGGAACGCCTCAAGATCGAGTTTCGTACCACGATTGGCCGCCATCCGGGCGAACTCATCCAGATGTTCGCGGAAATAATTGAGGTCATGCATAGGCCGGAAAAGAATACCAGACGCAGAAGGACGACGCGCCGGGAAGTGCCATGCCGAGGTGGACGATATGAAACGGATCGCTTCGCTGCTCTAGCCTTCCAACGGAGGGGAATCGACGAAGCTTTTGCGGGCATAGGCGCGCCATAACGGAAGAGTGAGCCGACATTGAGAGCTTCGACATGTCCGATGCTGGCCGGCACAAAGATGGCAAGCGATCCTGGCGAATAGGGAACAGCAACCTCGAAGATCGAACCAACTGCGTATGACTTGCGACTGCGAAATGACAGACCGCCCCCGGGGAAATGTTTGGCGACGCCATAGACGTAGCCGCGGGCATTCTGCCCCATCTCGCCAACCAGCCGGACCGCTACTTCCGCGTTACCTCCTCGCAAGCGCATCGTCAGGTTCTTGTCGGGGTCTGGTCGATTCCGGGAAAGGATGCCGGCGGCATGGCACGACGGGAGTGGTGTTCTCAGAAGAAAACTCGTCCGGTCGTATCGGATGCCAAGAAGACCATGGCAATTACCTTCGCAATTCGGCGGCTTCGGCGCGCTCCGCCCATAGGTGGCCGCCGGGACGGCCCAGAGGCTGTATCGGAAAAGGGAGGAAAATCTTTACCAAGACGAAAGCAGCTACATAAGGAATCCCCTTGGAACGGTCAGCTTAGCGAGGAATCGCGGGGGAGTACGTTGGTACCGCTAAGGCTAGCGGAACGCCGTTCTTTTAGTACTGGGGAAATTGAACCCCCCGGGCTATCGACCCCGCACCAGGCACCCGCCAAAATGATCGGGTGATCGGAAGTAAGCTCGACTCTTGGAGCCATTCGGATGGTTATCGGGTGTTTGCTCCTGTGCGTTGTTCTGCTGCTTGCGAGCGCAGCGGGACAGCCTGCGCCCCGCCCCGTGCGGGATGAAGAAGCGAACTGACTTCAGGCCACGTACCCTCCCATTCCCCCACGCCCGAGCGGCCGACCCCCCCGTCGGCCGCTCACTTTTTTCGGCATCCATTTCCGGGCGAGCCAAAAATGTGGGCAGGCGCTCGAGCCGGCCAATGCTGTCGGCGCTGGTAGAAACTTGCCGTCAGGCTCCCTAAAACGAAACGGCGCAGGACCGAAGCCCTGCGCCTTGAAGACGTGACTCACCCGCGGGAAGCAACCAACCACCGAGGAAAATAAAAAAGGGGGCTGGTGCAAGCCCCCTTTTCTGAACTGACCCCCCAAAACCGGAACTCCAGTCGAGGTTGGGTTCCGGCCACCCCGGGAAGCCAATCTTGTTTTGTTAGCCAGCATTAGTGCAAACGGCGTGCCAGCATGGCGCCGCGACGAAGACAGTGAGTAGTGTGATGAAAGCATGGGAGTTAGTGGCAGTAGACAAATCTGTGACACGATCGATACGCGCAAAGCCTACAAATTCCCACAGGAGAACGACAGCAAGCATCCATTCTTTGGGAGATTCGGGAACCTGCTCCCTGAGTTCGCGGAACGCGGCGACGGGCAGGTCAGGCATCGTTAACGTTAACGCCGCTCAACATTTCATCAACGGGAGCATGGAGCAAAATTGCCGCTTCAGGTGTGTTTTTCCGATTTTAGGACAGAAATTAAGCGCTCATCGATGCGGCCGCAGCGATCCGCTGCCAGCGACGGCGAGCTAACCACACGATTGGTGCAACCAGGACCAGCCAGAACAATAGGGTGGGGCCGTTCTCGGCGCAAAACAGAACGACACCGACCAGACTTTCCAACGCATCGCGATAACCTCTTACCACCGAGTTATGAATGCGTGTGGAGGTCGCCGGCGAGGTCGGCGTGATTTGGGCTTTGTACTCCTCGACCAGTGTGAGTTCAATCGAGGCGAAGTCAACGCGATGGTTTAGCGATTTCTGCTCGGCCTCCATTTGCTCGATTTCACCGCGGACGCGGGCGATCTCCTGTTCTACGGTGAGAACATCGCTGATCTTGCCGGTGCGCTGCTCCAGGATGGCCTGGAGGCGCCGTTCGGTTTCTCGTGAATTCTCTAGCCGCGCGACGAGGTCGGCATGTTGTTGGGTGACTTCCTCGCCGCCCTGCGTCTCGTTTTGCACGTGGCCCAGCGATTTCAGTTCGGACATGGCCGCATTTAGCTCAGTAGCCGGAATGCGAAGCGACGCTTGGAGCGAGCGGGCTACGTTTTGTTGTGTGTTCGCGGTCAGGCTGGCGGCATAGCCATGGTGACGCGCGAGGATTGCATCGAGGGCGACTCGTGACGACGCAAAATCCTTCGCGAGGATGGAGAGCGAGACTGCCCTCGCGATCATGGGCGCACTTGGTTCATACGCGTGGACCTTGGATTCTTCTGCGACTTCCTCTCTAGGCGAGCCGGCCAGCGCTCCATCGGACTCGACGCTCGAGCCTCCTTCGAGTTTATCCAGCGTCCAATTCTTCGGTACGGATGGAGATGGGATTTCCCGCGCTGTAGGAGTTTTTCGGCCGATCTCCTCCGGAGCGCCATTTGACACCATGCGCGCAAAGTCGACGCCCCTGGAAACGCTTGGAGCAGCAGCAGGACGTAGTCTGGCGGACCCCAAAATGATCACGACAAACGCGAAAGAGAAGGCCGTCACGACCCAATGCCGACACAGGAATGCAACTATATTGCTGACACCCAAGGACCTTTGTTCTGATGCCAGCTGCCGAGCCGTTTCGTACAGACCGCCTTCGAATTGAGCATTGGCCGGCACCGCCGGAACGATCCAAGTGGCCACTGATTTCGAACCGTCACGCAGGGCGTTGGCAATGTCACCGCACTCCGCGCACTCATTAAGGTGTGCGTTGACAAGTTGAGCGCGCTCGGCTGAAAGTTCAGCGTCAAGCACAGCCATGATCTCCTCCGGCGTAATCGCGTGTGTGGCGGTATTCATGTGCGTTCTCCCAATGCAGGCAAGTGCGACGCGGCTGGCTGCGGGCCACGCGTCTCGAGTAACGCACGCAAGGCGGTGCGAGCGCGAAATAAACGCGAACGGACGGTATTGATCGGGAGCTGCAACAAGTCCGCGATTTCGGAGTAGCTGAGCTGCTCAAACTCGCGCAGCAGGAGGACCTCGCGATCGATGGCGTCGAGCTTGGCAATGGCCCGGCGGATCAGCAGGGCGGCCTCGGTAGAGTCCTGCTTGCCGCGATCATCACGGGTTGCCATAGTGGCGAAGCAGGCAGCGCGAAAAATGACCTTGCGGCGATGCGTGCGAAGAATCTTAAATGCGATGGCGTAGAGATAGGTCCGGAACAGAGCGCGTGGTTCGTAGTGCTTGGCGGAACGTAATAGGGCGAGGAAGACCTCCTGGCCCAATTCCTCGGCGTGAATGGGATCCGAAAGGCGCCGGCAAAAGAACGCATAGACCGGCTGACGGTAGCGACGGAAGAGTTCGGTGAAGGCGTCGGGCGAGCCACTGGCGAAGGCGAGCATGAGGCTTTCGTCGGTGACGCGATCGGTGGTGTCGTTCATGGTTCGGGAAGAAGGCTCCGAATTTAGAACGGATTCCAAGGGTAGATCTTGCATCATGGCTGGCTGACGCACGATGCCGGAGGGGCGACCCAGCGACGTTTGCACCTCAATAAGGTAATGGCGCGAGGGGCGAAAAAGTTCCCGATGCGCGGCTTCCCACGGGATATTCAGCCAAAAGCACTGGGGAGCGCTTACCGCGCGAGTAGGGCCTTCCTGCGAGGTTAGAAGCTCCGTTGAAACTCCCCGGTTACATTCCGATTGAGGAGCGTAGCGCGTTGGCGACGGATTGCGAGAAGCGCTGGACGTCTGCTTCGTGCTCGGCTTCAACCATGACGCGGGCCAGCGGCTCGGTACCCGAATAACGCAGCACGATGCGGCCATTGTCGCCCAGCGCGGATTGCGCTTCAGCCAGCGCGCTGGCAACTTCGGGCAGCGATTCCAGCGGGGGCTTCGAGCGCACTTTTACGTTGACGATCGTCTGTGGATAGTCCTTCAAGCCCTGCACCAGCGATTCGAGTCGACCCTGCATAGAGACCAGCGAGGCGATCTTGACGGCGGTAAGCAAGCCGTCACCTGCAGGTGAATCGTCCAGAAAAATAATGTGGCCGGATTGCTCGCCGCCGAGAACGTTGCCGCTGTTCAACATTTCTTCCAGCACGTAGCGATCGCCGACATTCGTGCGAGCCAGCGAGATGCCATCGCGCGCTAGGACGCGCTCGAGGCCGAGGTTGGACATCGAAGTGGCCACGACGCGTGTGCCTTTGAGTTTCCCATGCGCCTTCAAATAACGAGCGACCGCTAGCAAGATGCCGTCGCCGTTAATGATTTTGCCGGTCTCGCAAACAAAGAGGGCGCGGTCGGCGTCGCCATCGAAGGCCACGCCTAGTGCGGCTTTCTCTGCCACCACGCGTTCTTGCAAGCCTTCCAGATGCAGGGAACCGCATCCGGCGTTAATGTTGCGTCCATCCGGCGAAGTTCCCATGGAAACGACATCGGCTCCGAGCGAGCGGAACAGCTCCGGGCCAAGCCTGTAGGCGGCGCCATTGGCGCAGTCCAGCACGACGCGCAAACCAGAGAGCTTGGCTCCTGGAATGACCCGGCTGCGAAGAAAAGTCAGATATTCGGCGTCCAGCGAATCGTCCGCGGCCAGCGCGGGCGGATTTTTGGGCGTGGTTTCGTCGCGATGCCTGAAGATGTCCTGCTCCAGCTCTTCTTCCGCGGAATCCGGGAACTTCATTCCCGCATTGGAAAACAGCTTCACGCCATTGTCGTGAAATGGATTGTGCGACGCGGAGATCACTACTCCCGCCTGAAATCCATTTTGCCGCACCAGGCACGCCACGCCCGGAGTTGTAATGACACCGGCGAATGCCACCGAAGCGCCTGCGACATCCAGGCCCGCGGCCAACAGCGCAGCAATGTGCGTGCCGGACTCGCGCGTATCCATCCCAATCAGAACGCGTGCGGCTTTGTGCTGCCTGTTGAGATAAGCGCCGAGGGCACGGCCCGTGGCGTAGAGTGTGGCGTCGTCGAGTGGAGCTTTGCCGGGTTCGCCGCGCATCCCATCGGTACCGAAGAGCTGTTTAGGCATGAAGGAGGCGGCCTAGTTCAGGACTGACCGCGGGACAATCCTTTGTTGAAATGATCGCGGTCCTTTGACGGCCAGGACCTGACGCTGGGAGCTTGCGACGCAGAAAAGTTTAACACGCATGCTGCGCCGGATTTCTGCCGGCGTATCGCCCTGTGGCGTCATGCAAACGTGCGGTTCTGGGCACAGAAACGTTCGTAGGCAAGAGAAAGAAAACGTAGGAATAGTCCCACCGCTCGGTACCTGCCGGTAGGCCGCGGCACAGGCTCGTGATTTCCCGCGAGAAGGATCGCATTGCAAACCTTCAGGTGTGATCAGTGCTGCAGCGAGCGGAGCAATACCTGCCTCTGGCGAAACACCACTGCGGCGGACTTGGCATGAAGCTTGCTCGGGTGTGTTACCGTGTCTGTTACGGAGTATCTAGTGTCGGCGACCGAGACCACCCCGGCGATCATCCGAATCAGCGGGTCGAATTTCAGCATGCGTGTGCTCGCTGCGGCGATCATTCTGCTTTTCTGCTACTACGCCCAAGGCGTGGTGATCACCCTGTTGTTGTCAATCCTGCTCGCCTATTTTCTCGATCCTGCCGTGGAAATGCTGGAGCGCGCGGGCGTGCCGCGGACCGTCGGAGCCATGGCCATGGTGCTGCTCCTGATTCTGGTCCTCGTCGCGGTCGGCTATGGCCTGGGAACGCGCATTGCCAACTTTTCTGACAATTGGCCGAAATATGGCAGCGTACTGCGCAGCGCGGCCGATGCCGTCGAAGGCAAAATCAATGGAATTGAAGGTCGTGTAGCACCCGTGGGTGGCTCCGCCGGCGCACCGGGCGGAGTTCCCGGGAGTTCCGGCCTGCTGCACAACCTGGTGCTGCGCGGCATGGGCTCTCTGTACGCACTGTTCCTGGAAATCACCTTCATGCCATTTCTGGTCTTTTTCATGCTCGCCGGGAAACGTGAGGTGTGGCATGGCACCTTGCAACTGTTTCCGGTGGCTAGACGCACCCAGGTAAAAGAAACATTGGAAGACCTGCGTGAAGTTCTGCGCGATTATCTCGCGGGCATGACCGTGGTCACCCTGATGGTAATGGCCGCCAGCAGTGTGTTTTTTTGGATCATCGACTTGGACTATCCCATTTTGACCGGCATGGCTTCCGGAATCTTGAACATGGTTCCATATATCGGCGCGGTGCTGGCCTGGGTGCCCGCGTTCATCATTGCCCTGGCAAAGTTCAAGACCCTGAGCGGCTTCCTGCTAATCGCTGGCGTGTTGACCGGCATTCACGTTCTGGCCCTCAACTTTATTGCGCCACAATTAGTCGGCCGGCGCGTGCGGCTGAATGCTGTGGCCATCACCGTGGCGCTGCTGTTCTGGGGCTGGGTGTGGGGTGGCATGGGATTGGTGCTGGCCATTCCGATCACCGCGGCCCTCCGGGTGATTTGCGATCACACAGATTCCTGGCGGCCCATCGGGCGCTGGCTGAGCGCCTGACACCTGCAAGCAAGCGGTCATTTCCCCGAAATAGAAAATTCACTGAATCAGTCTATGATACTCTAGTTATCGCTGTACATCGGGCCCGCTTGCATGCGCGCAGGCGGCTGCTAAGCTGGTTCTCAGGTGCGAGGCTGCTCGCACACTTGGGCTGACCTACCCGGCTTCCATCTCTTTCCGGCGGAAAACAATTAGCTTCATCATCTCGAAGGCCTTCCCTGTTCTGAAAGTCACTGGTTTCGATGCAAAAGAAAGCACGGCCCGAGCGATTACTCGCGGCCATTCTCTCGTTTTCGGACGAGGCGCTGTTGACCTTTGCTCTGGACGGGACCGTTCAGACCTGCAGTCGAGGCGCGGAAAAACTGTACGGTTACGCGGCGCGGAAAGGCGATTGCTCCGTTCGCTGCGGCGTACTTCGCATCGGCGTCAGCGTTTACCCAGACAATGGACGCACCGCCGAGGACCTTCTGGAGGCCGCCGACCGCGAGCTTTATCAGCACAAACGCAACTCGCGAGCTCGCGGTGCCTCGGTTACTTGAATTTATCCCTCTCGATCGCCGCTCGCGCATTGACTTCTTCCTGGCAGCGGCGACATTCTTCCTGCGTTGTTCACTTCTCGCGATATCTGGGAGCAGCTTCACATGGAACTTGCCTCGTTCATTCTCACCCTGATCGACCAGGCGTACGAAAAGCCTACCTGGCATGGCCCGAATCTCAAGCAGTCCATTCGCGGCGTCGCTGCAAAGCAGGCCGCGTGGCGACCCGGACCCGGACGTCACAATATCTGGGAGGAAACGTTGCACGCGGCGTATTGGAAATACGTGGTGCGGCGAAAGCTGGAAGGCGGGAAGCGCGGTTCCTTCGCGTTAAAAGGCAGTAATTTCTTCCCGAGGCCCCAAGAAGGCAAGCTCACCGAAGCCGCTTGGCGAGCGGACAAGGATTTGCTCGATCGCGAGCACCGCGCCCTGCGTGACGTGATTGCAAAAAGCCTTGGCACGAATCCGCCGCCCAAAGTGTTCAGGTTGGTCTACGGCATTTCGTTTCACGACATCTACCATGCCGGGCAAATTCGACTGCTTCGGAGATTGAACGGCGCCTGAGTGGTGCGCGGCGCCAACCGTTATTTTGCGAGCCTCCTTAACGCCTGGATCGTTGCAGCCGGATCGGCCGCGTCCTGGAACATCCGGATGGCGGCGATGCCGGCCGCGCCTGCGTGGAGGCATTCGATGAAATTCGCCTCGGTGATCCCGCCGATGGCCAGCACAGGAATGGAAACGGCTCGGCAGACCTCGGCGAGGCGTGCCAGGCCCTGAGGCGGACCGAAGGCAGCCTTGGACGGAGTGGCGAAAACCGGACCGAAGAAGATATAGTCGGCGCCTTCGCGTTCTGCGGCTACCGCGAATTCCAGGGTGTGACAGGATTTTCCGACGAACAGGCCACGGCGGACCTGATAGGCTTCCAACCTCTCCAGGGCATCGGTCAGAGAGGCTTTTTCGCTGAGTTGGACGCCGAAAGGCCTTGTTGCCAGGACGGTGTCAAGGCTGTCGTCGTTCACGAAGATACCGGTGAACTGCCGACCTTTCCTATAAAAAGCGCCCGCCGAAACAAGAGCACTGCGCGTTAGAGCAGCAAGCTGGTTCGGTGGGAGATCTTTTTCGCGAATTTGAATCCAGTCAATTCCGGTAGCGGCGAGGGCACTAACCATTCGCGCGAGCCCAGCGACGGCATGTGCATTATGTATGGGCTCCGCGGTCTGCGACTCCGGCAAGCTCCGGCGGTCAGTGACATAGCAGAGGATCGGGCGCGAAAATATTTGGCGGAGCGAAATTCTAGAGCGAGGATCGGGGGATTTATTGTGGGCGGACACGAGAGATTGCCGCGGGACCCGGATCCGGCCCGATCATGCGTATCGCCAGAAAAATATCCAGAATTCCCAGGCCGCTGACAGCGCCACGAAATGCCGGGTGCAGCAGGATGCGCATCAGCGACGGAAAATGACTCAGAAAATAATTCTGTTCCCAGATCCCGGTCCACGGAAGATAGAACAAGATCGCGCCCATGATGCAGCAAATGACCACCAGAAAAGCGCTTAAGAGACGATTCATGCGCGAGAGACCGCTCCAGGGCTCAGTAGGGTTGGAACATCAGCGAGCCGGCTTCTGAAGGGAGGCAATGCGTTCGCCCACGTCGCGATAGTCGATGTTGTTGGCGTACACCTTGGTAAAACTCTTCAGCGCCGCTTCCACTTCACCCGCTGTTTCTTGAGCCACGCCCAGATCATACCGTAAGGCGAGTTCACTTTCCGGTTCGATGCCCGGAAGATTCAGCGCTCGTTCGTACCACAGCGCCGCGATGGAAGGCTGTCCCTTGTCCATGAATGCCAGACCCAATAGCGTGTAGCACTGCATCGAGTAGCGGAACGGGCGACCGCGCTCACTGGCTTTCGCTACCTTCTGGAATTCGCTGATGGCCTCCTCGACCAGCCCCATTTCGCGGAAAGCGATGCCCAGGTTATAGTGCGTCTCCAGATCCTCGTCTTCCGCGCCCATTTCGCCGAGTTCCGCACGGAATTCATCGAACACTTCTTTCAGCGGACCCGCTTCTACCTGAGCAGCGGGCTTTTCTTCGGCCTTGGCGGCGTTCTTCGCCGTCGCGTCGTGCCCAGCCGGCTCGGAATACGCGGGCGAGAGCCCTCCGATTCCCAGTGAATCGATTTCATTGGCAAGATCCGCCAAAAATTGATCCGAAGCGAGGCCATTGCCCGGCAAACTTGGCGCGGCGTTGTGGGCCACCGCTTCGGGCTCGGGCGCCTTCGGCGCGACGGGAGCCTCCGGCGGCCGCTGGTCGTACGCTGGGACGATCGGCTCCGGATCGAGGACAAGCTCGTAGTCTTGCTCAAGTTCAAACTCCGGCTCGGGCGTTTTCGCCGGCGGGGCAGGTGGCTTGGCTGCCGCCTTGGGCGCTTCGACCGGCAACTCCAACGCCGGCAATTCGTAAGCGGCTTCTTGACTCTCCGCGGACGGTGCGCTCGGTGGCTCGCTTTCCGCGGAAATCTCGAACACCGGAGTGTCGTCAGGAGCCGGCGATTCAGCCGAAATCTCGGACTCCGCCGCCGCGGGAATTTCGCTGCGCGGCACGGTCTCGGATTCTGGGGAGATCACAAACTCGTGAGGCTGTTCTGTGGCCGGTTCTTTGAGCCCCGCAGCAGGCTCGTGCTTGGCCGCCTCGACGGGCTTGGTTTCCTCCAGCATGGAGGCCCATTCATCCGACAAATCCACTTCGTGAACCGCTTCGGGTGGCGGGGCCGCGGGCGGCGCGTCACCGGCTTGGGGCTCCTCGGCGTGCGCTTCCGCAACCGTAAATTCGCGGATGTCCGCTTCCGCAGAAATCTCAGGCAGCGCCTCTTCCTCCGCGGTCTCTGCTGGAGTTCTCATTGCTTGCGCGGCTTTTCCTGGTCCCGCCAATTCCTCATCTGTTAGTCCGGCCGCGCGTTGGAAGCGCCGCCGCAACTCGCCGAAGCGTTCTGCGCCGCGGGCCTCACCGCGTTCGCTGTGAATCTGCTCCAACTGCGACGCCAGTTCCGCGGTGCGGCGGTCGTCTCCCGCACCCAGGACAAAGTCCAGCAGCTTCTCCAGCGTCGGCGTGTGCCGTGGCGCGCGCCGCAAAATCGCTTCCAGCAGCCCGATGGCTTTCTGCGTCAGGCCGTAGCTGGCAAACAGATCGACGTCGGTCAACGATTGCGCGATGAATTTCTGCGTTTCGTCGTCTAGCGGCGCCTCCACGATTGCAGGCGCAACCGGCGGTGGCGCTGTTGCCAAAGGCTGCGCCGCGGGCTTGGCAGAAACTTCCGGCGGTGGCGCGGTATCCAGGCCTGGACGAACTTTGGGAGCCGGTGGTCTGACCAGTTCCACCGGCGCTTGATCTTCAATCACCGGGATGGGCTCTTCCGGTACCGTTCCTCCCATCCGGCGCACCACGTCGTTCAGCTTGCGCTTGGCGGGTTCACTCTCCGGCTCGCGATCAACCAATTGCTCGAAAATTTGCTTGGCTCGCTCCAGCTTGTTGGCAGCCACCAAAGCGTCGCCCAGGTGTGCCAGCGCGTCAGGCAAGCGGAATGAATCGCTGGTCCGGCCGTACGTTTCCACCAGCCATTCCAACGGCTCAAGGCGCCCGGGCATTCTCTCGGCCAATTCATTGAGCAGCTTGCCGATCACTTCGTGCTCGCCGGCATCGATCATGGCAATCCGTGTTTTGTCCAGCACCGCCATCGCACGGTCGCCCTGCCCGGCTTCCAGCAGCGACTCCACAATTTTCTGCGTGGGGCCAAAGTTCTTGGGATCCGCATCGAAGACGCGCATGGCCAGTTCCCCGGCTTCCTCCCATTTCGCGCTCTTCACATACAGATCCAGCAGCAGCTCGGTCTGCTCGCCGCCTCTTTCCAGATCCGGAACTTGCTCCAGCAACTCCGCCGCCTGCGCAAGATTGCCCTGCGTGGAGTGCACTCGCGCCTTGACGATCGACGCCGCAAGGTTACGCGGATCCAGTTTGATGGCCTTGTCCGCCAGCTTCTCGCACTCGGCTTGATCGCCGCGCGCCAGCGCGCGTTGTGCCGCGGAGACGTAGGCATCCACAGCCTCTCTCGATTGCCCCATCGCCTGATACAAGTCGGCCAGGCGAATCTGGATGCGCAGATTGTCCGGCTCTGCCATCAGCAGCTTTTTCAGCAGCGCGACGGCTTCCGGCTGGCGATTGCTTTTCAGGTGGATTTCGGCCAACTGCAGGAACAGAGGACGCGCCTCGCTCATCACTCCTTGCTGCACGTACAGGTCGGCAAGTTTTTCGAGCGGTCGGATCTCTTCAGGCGCGAGTTTCGCGATGCGCTTGTAAACCGCGATCGCTTTGGTCAGAAAGCCGTCGCCAACAAACAACTGCGCCAGCCGCTCAAAATAATCAATTGCCTGGAATGTCTCGCCCTGGCGGATATACAGCTCGCCGATGGTCATCAGGGTGACCTGATCGCGCGGCTCGTGCTTCAAAATCTGCTGGTATTCGGCGATGGCCTGGGCAACCTTGCCCTGGTTCAACAGCTTCTGCGCCGCTTCAACGTACTTGCTTTTGTTATAGGCCATTCGGGCACTCAGACAATACCGCGCCGTTGCCCGCGGCTGAACGCAATTCCCGCGTCCGCGCCGCAAAGGCCGGCAAAAGTAGTGCTGAACTACGCTAGCAGGCGGGTAAAAGCCAAGTCAACGAACCCTGCACCCGGTGTGAGCAGCCAGTCACCCCGTTCGAATCACGAAACAACCTTCACTGCCTCCGAAATGCCTGTAGCTCACCCTTCAGGGGTGAGGCCTTTCTGAAGCGCCATCGAACATATACCCGCCAGGCACCGCTGTTTCCGCCCGCCAATGTGGTCTTCCGCCGGCCCCCAGTCCGATCGCCTTAAGGCAAAATCGGATCCGGCAACAACTCAATCTGTATCGCCCCGGTCGACCAGCACCCCGCCTCCCGCACCGGCGCAAACGAGTGCCGGTGCAACGGCGTCGGCCCATGCTGCCGCAAAGCCTCCAGGTGATCGGCCGTCGCATAGCCCTTGTGCCGCGCCAGCCCATATTGCGGATAAACCGCGTCCCACTCTTCCATCCGCGCGTCGCGATACGTCTTCGCCACAATCGATGCCGCCGCAATCGACACGCTTTTGGCGTCTCCCTTGATCAGCGACTTCTGCTCGATCATCACATCCAGTTCCATCGCATCGATCAGCAAATAGTCCGGCGTCATGCTCAACTGCTGCAACGCCGCGGTCATCGCTTGCCGGCTGGCCTGATAAATATTCCACGCGTCGATCCGCGAAGCATCCACTTCCGCGACCGCCCACGCCAAGGCGTGCTCGCGAATGCGCTCCGCAAGCACTCCGCGGCGTTCTGGCAAGAGGGCCTTCGAATCATCCAGCCCTACAATACGTCGTTTTGGATTGAGAATGACGGCAGCAGCCACAACCGGACCGAACAATGCCCCGCGCCCGACTTCATCAATACCCGCGATGCGCGTCCACCCAAGCTTCCGCGCCGCGCGCTCAAATCGCGAAGAGCAAACTCGTGCCATTTTTGCCGTGGGTCAGCGAAAACCGTCGCCGACGCCGCGAGTTTACCACGCCCCCAGAACGCCAATCGCCGAATTGGCGCCGCAGTGCACCTAAGGCAATGCCACCAGCCCTTATTCGTATCTCAGTGCCACCATCGGATCGACACGCATCGCCCGCCGCGCCGGGAACCATGCGGCAAGAAACGCCGCTGCCAGCAGCACCACAAGCGCCAGTCCTAGAAGCAGCGGATCGTGAACCTGCACTTCAAAAAGCAGCGACTCCACCGCCCTTGCGCAAAACCACGCGCCAGACAGTCCCAGCAAAGCGCCCGCCAACGTCCATCGCGCCACGTTCGCAAACACCAGTTTCATGACCGCTGCCGGCGTTGCCCCCAGCGCCAGCCGCACTCCAATTTCCTGTGTGCGCTGTAACACGAAAAAACTCACCACACCGTAAATCCCCAGCGCTGCAAGCAGCACTGCGATGCCCGCGAACAGCGACACCAGCACCGCGTCAAACCGCTGGCGCTGTGTCAGCTTGCTGACCCGCTCGTTCATCGTGGAAAACTCCACAGGCACCGTTGCATCCAGCGCAGTAATCTCCCCGCGCACCCACGGAACGAGTGTTGCCGTGCTCACCGGCGTCCGAAAAATCACATAACTGCGCCGTACCCATGTTTGCGGGTCGTTCTTCCATGGAACATAAAATTCGGGTCCCGGTGACGCGAGCAACCCGTCATTTTTCACGTCGCCCGCAATTCCCACGATCGTCCTTGGAGGCCCTTGCCTGTCGAAGGCGCTGAAGCGCATGGTCTTGCCCAGCGGGTCTTCGCCAGGGAAAAGTTTTCGCGCCAGCGTCGCGCTTACAATCACCGGATTTTCCGCCGGTGCCCGGTCCTCCTCGGTAAACCCGCGGCCTCGCTCAATGGGAATCCCCAGAACCTTGAAATAGTTCGGCGTCACCATCCGCCAATCGACCATTCCCCCGGTCCCCTGCGCTGCACGCGCATGGCCTGGTACTTCAATCGAGGCAAAGAAGGTCGCTTGCGTTCCTCCCGAAGGCGGGAGCGTGTCGCTGAACGCCAGGCTGGCGATACCCGGAATCCGGCTCAATCGATTCTCGAGCTCCCCTAAGAACTGCAACTGCCGCGCGACGTCCGGGTACCGATGCTCCGCCAGCGAAATATGTCCCACGACTACTTGCTGTGTTTCGAGGCCCAATGGAATCGTCTGGATCTTCCACAACGTTCGCAGCAGCAAGCCCGCCCCCGCCAGCAACATGATCGAACCCGCGATTTGCGCCGCCACTAGTGCCTGGCGAAAGATTCCCCGGCTCACACTCTGCGTATTTCTTCCGGTGAGAGATTCCGGTGAAGGTTGCCCCATCGCGGGAGCCAAGCCAAACAAGATTCCGGACAGCAGCGCGGTCACCGCCGTAAACCCCAGCACCCGGAGATCCAGGGATGCTTGCTGCAGCCGCGCGATCCCTCCCGGTGCGATGGCCACAAACATGAGCAGGAAAAAGTAGGCGACGCCCACCCCTGCGACGCCTCCCAATCCGCCGAGCAAGGTGCTCTCGGTCAACATCTGTCGGGCCAATCGCATCCTGCTGGCGCCTAACGCTGCGCGCACGGCAAATTCCCGTCGGCGTCCCGCCACTCGCGCAAGCAACAGATTCGCCACATTCGTACAGGCCAGCAGCAGCACCGCTATCACGGCCCCTAGCAGCAGCCAGGCACCCACGCGGGCATCTTCAATCTGCCGGTCGCGCAACGAGCGCACCCGCAGCGACACCTCCGCTCGAAACTGCGGCGGCACGAATCGCAACGAGTCCTGAAACCACGGCTGCAGGGCCGCTGTCGCTTGCGCAATCTCGGTATCGGGTTTGAGCCGCGCAAAAGCCCGCAGCAGAACCCGCGGATTGTTGCGGTCCAGCGCCGCTTCATCCAGCGCTTGCGGCAAAAGAATGTCAGTAGCGGCCAGGTTGGGCATCTCAAAAGCCGCCGGAAGAACTCCGATGACGACAGTTGGTTTGCCGTCCAGCGAAATGGTCCGACCAGCGACCCGAGGATCGCCGCCAAATCGCGCTTGCCACAGTCCATAGGACAACAGCGCCACTCGAGGCGCCTTCGGCCGGTCGTCGTCGCCCGTGAAATCGCGTCCAAGCACCGGCGCGACCCCCAATGTCGACAAAAAAGTCGACTCCACCAGCGCGCACGTCATGCGTGCCGGATTTTGTTCGGTGATGTCACAGTCGGCGCCGCCTGGCGTCAGCGACGTCATGGATTCGAACGGTCCAGGTTGCGTCCGCAGAACCGCATACTCCGGCGCCAGCATGAACTCGATGCCCTCGAACGGCGCCTTCACGCCAAACGAAACCAGTCGCTCGTCATGTGGATAAGGAAGACTGCGAAACAGGACGCGGTCCACCGCGCTGAAAACAGCGGTAGTCGCGCCGATCCCCAGCGCCAGGATCAATATCGCCACAACCGCGAATCCCCGCCGCTGCACCAGCCCGCGCACCGCAAACCGCAGATCCTGCCGCAGGGTGTCAAGTAGCGGAAGTCCGCGCAAGTCGCGATACGCCTCGCGTGCCTGCTCCACGCCGCCAAACTCCCGCCGCGCCGCTCGCCGCGCCTCCTCCAGCGTCATCCCGCGTCGAACGTTCTCGTCCACCAATTCGTCCAGGTGTGCGCGAAGTTCTTCGTCAAGCTCCGCGTCTCGCGCGCTCCTCGAAAATGAGCCCGCTAATCGCCTCGCGCCGACCCAAAGCCGATTCCACGCCCCCGGAGCCATTACTCGTACCTTAGCGCCACCAACGGATCCACGCGCACCGCCCGCCGCGCCGGCAAATAACACGCCAGCAACGCGACTCCGCCAAGAAACGCCCCGCTCCCAGCCAGCGTCACTGGATCGCTCGCCCGCACGCCAAACAACAGTCCGGCCATCAGCGGCGTCAGTACAAATGAAAGCGCCAGTCCCAGCGTAAGTCCCACCACCACCGGCAACATCCCCTCGCGCAACACCATTGCGAATATGTCCGACCGCTGCGCACCCAGCGCCATCCGCGTTCCCAATTCATTCGTCCGCCGCTGTACCGAATACGATGTCACTCCATAAATCCCCGTGCACGCCAGCAGCAGCGCGATCAACGCCAGCGCTCCCGACAACGCCGTCGTGAATCGCGTCTCTCGTCGCGCCTTCTCCACGTACGCGTTCATCGGCTGCACGTTGTAGATCGGCAAATCCTTATCCAGCTTCGCCACTTCTGCCTGCAGCAGCGGCACCAACGTCTCCGGCGGCGTGTTCGACCTCACCGTCAGCGACATGTGCGGCCGCACGGCCTGCGTATATGGCAAGTACACCTGACCCCGCACTCGATTGGTCAGTGAATGCGACTGCACATGCTTCACCACGCCGACCACTTCCACCCCGCCTCGGCCCGACTCGAACGTACTTATCTTATGCTCGATGTTCAGTTTCCTTCCGACCGCCACGCCATCCGGCCACGCTCTCTCCGCGACAACTTCATCCACGATCACCACCGCGCGTCCTTCTTTGATATCGAAGTCGTCAAAATCCCGCCCGGCCACGAAACTGGCGCCGATGCTCTTGAAATACCCCGGAAACACCGATCGATGATCGGCCATCACCGTGTTCTGCTCCTGCTTCGACGCTTCCTCCGCCCAGTAGTAGCTGTACCAGTTCGGCAAACTTTCATCGAACGGCAAGTGCGACACCACGCTCACCGAATCCACTCCTGGCACGCCCGCCACATTCTTCTGCAGCTTCCGGAAAAATTCCGTAGCCGCTTCCGGCGTCTCGTACTTCCCTGATGCCGCCGACACGTGAAATGTCAGCACCCCATCTGGCGCAAAACCCGGATTGACCCGCATCAATTCCGCGAACGTCTGCATCATCAGTCCCGCTCCGATCAGCAGCACAAATCCCAGTGCCACCTCGCAAACGATCAGCGCGCTCCGCGAGTCGTGTTTCGCTCCAGGAACGTTCCTCCCGCCCTCCTTCAGCGATTCCACAAGATTCACTCTCGTCGCTCGCAGCGCCGGCGCCACCCCGCACAAGATTCCCGCGATCACCGAAATCGCCAGCGTGAATCCAAACGCCGTCAAATCCAGGTCGATCGTCCCCAGCCTCTCCATTTCCTGCGGCCGCAACACCAGCAGCAACTTCAGCGCCCATGCTCCCACCAGCACCGCCGCCGCTCCGCCGATGCACGACAGCAGCACGCTCTCGGTCAGCAATTGCCGGATCACCCGCCCGCGCGTAGCACCCATCGCGATGCGTAGCGTCACCTCCCGCTGCCGCTGGCTGGCCCGCGACAACAGCAGATTCGCCACGTTCGCGCACGCGATCAGCAGCACAAAACCAACCCCCGAAAAAAGCGCCAGCAGCGCCGTCCGCAAATTTCGCACCACATCTCCGTGTAACGGCACCACCCGCAGCTTCAGCCCCTCCTCTGAAAACGCCGGAAACTGCGCCCGCAGTTGCGCCGCCATTTCATCTGCTTCGCTCTGCGCCTGTTCGAACGTTACCCCTTGTTTCAAGCGCCCGATCACGCGGATGTAGCCCTGATCTGCCGGCTGCTTCGCCAAATCCGAAGGAAACGGGATGTACACGTCCATCTCCGGCGGCACGCTGGATCCTTCCGGAAAAATAATCCGGAAATTCGCTGGCATCACCCCCACGATCGTGAACGAATTGCCGTTCATCCATACGGACTTGCCGATCGTCTGCGTATCACCGCCAAAGCGCCGCCGCCACAATCCGTCGCTCAAAATTATCGACCGCGCTGCGCCGAATCCCTGCTCCTCCGGCCGGAAAAATCTTCCTAGTTGCGGCTTCACGCTCAGCATCGACAGGAAATTCGAGGTCACCTGCCCGACCTTTACCTGTTCCGGCTCGCGTTCACCCGTCAGTGCTCCGCTCTGTGCCCACACGCCTCCGAATTCTTCGAACAACCGGCTCCTGTCCCGCAAATACACCAACTCCGGACCCGCCGCCGGCGCCCGCCCCTCCAGCCCGTACACCGACCACACAATCGCCAGCCGCTCCGGATTGGGGTAGGGAAACGGCGCTAGCAACACCGCGTGTACCACGCTGAAAATCGCCGTGTTCGCTCCAATTCCAATCGCCAGCGTCAAAATCGCCACCACCGTAAATCCCCGCGCCTTCCCCAGCATCCGCAGCCCATATCGCAGATCGTTCAGCAACGTCTCGGCGAACGGCAACCCGCGCTGCTCGCGATAATTCTCCTTGGTCTGCTCCACGCCCCCAAACTCCCGCCACGCCGCCCGCCGCGCCTCTTCCGGTGACATCCCGCCTCGCACCTTGTCCTCGGCCGCCAACGCCAGATGCGCGCGCAACTCCGCCTCGAGATTCTCCTCCAGCGATCGCCGCCGCCCGAAAAACCCAGCAATCCGTGCTAAAGTTTCCCGCAACACGCTCACCTCAAGTCCCTTCCGCCCCCGCGATCAATCTTCCAATCACCGAAGCCATGCGCTCCCAGCTCTCCGTCTCCGTCACCAGCTGCTTCCGCCCCGATTTCGTCAGCGTGTAATACTTGGCCTTGCGATTGTTGTCCGACACGCCCCACTTCGAATTGATCCACCCGCGCTGCTCCAACCGCAGCAGCGCCGGATACAGCGTTCCCTGATTCAACTTCACCAAATCCTCCGACACCTGCTGAATCCGCATCGCAATCCCATAGCCATGCAAAGGCCCCATCGCATCCAGCGTCTTCAAAACAATCAGATCCAAAGTCCCCTGCAAAACCTCTCCCCGCGGCGGCGTCATCGAGCGCTCCTCGTCCAACTCCTGTAGATAACCAACAAGAGCCTACTCGCCGACCTGTTGATTGTCAACAGGAACTCCGATAGATGGCACCGGGGGCGGGCCTTCAGCCTATCCTGAGCTTCGAAGGGTCCCGACACACCAACCGCAAGGCAACAGGCTTAGCCTGAAGAGACATCTTGGCCTTTCGACACCAAAAAACTGCATCGCCTGGCGCCCGCATTCTCACCGCATCGGTTGACGCGCGTTCCACCAACATGGCAGCATACGCGCACCCTAAAGCGTGATTTTCCCGCTCGTCAAAGCCGTCTCAAAGGAGACTGCAACTCTATGCCGTCAAAGCTCGTCCCCATCGCCATTCTGCTGATCGCCGCGCTATTCCCCGTCTCCACTTCCGCCCAGACGCGTACTCTCCAGCTCGACGACTTCACCAAAATCACCACCGTCTCTGACCCGCAGATCTCCCCTGACGGCAAATCCATCGCCTGCGTCGTCTCCCGCATCAATCTCGACCAGGATCGCTCTGATCGCGACCTCGTCCTCATCGACATCGCCACCGGTGCTCCTCACGCGCTCACCCACGATCGCAAAGGCGTCGGCTTCCCGCGCTGGTCCCCCGAGGGCGATCGCCTCGCTTTCGAAGCCGTAGACACTTCCGCCAAAGATCCCAAGCTCCAGCTTTTTGTCCTGCCCATGTCCGGTGGTGAAGCGAAAAAGATTACCGACGCTCCCAACGGCGTCGAGCAATTCGCCTGGCGCCCCAATGGCCAGGAAATCGCCTACGTCACCTCCGACGAGCCCGAAAATAAAAAGGAAATCGAGAAACACAACGACGCCTTCGAGGTAGGCGACAACGATTTCCTGGCCACCGGCCCGGAAATGCCTTCGCATCTCTGGCTCATCGCTGCAGAAGGCGGCAAACCTAAGCGCCTCACTTCCGGCGCGTGGAGCCTTGCGAAATCCGCTCCACCCAGCTCTCCCGCATCACCGATCAATTGGTCCGCCGACGGGAAACTTCTGCTCTTCACCCGTCAGGAACGTCCCCATTTTGGGAACAACGATCTCAGCACCGTCCAGTTGTTGACCGTGGACACCGGCGAAATCCGCAAGCTCACCACTCACGAAAAACTCGAAGGCTTCGGCGTGTTTTCCCCCGACGGCTCGCACATCGCTTACTGGTATCCTCGCGAGGGTGATCCCAATCAGGAAAATGAAATCTTAGTCACCCAGACCGCCGGCGGCGACGGCGCCTCCGCCACTCACGCCATCGACCACAATCTCTTCCGCGCTATCTGGATGCCCGATAATAATTCGCTGCTTGTCGGCGGCCACGAGGGCACGCAAACATCGCTGTGGCTCCAGCCTCTCAACGGCGCGCCGAAAAAGCTCAATCTCGGCGACGTCAATCCCACCTGGATGTTCTGGATCGACGCGTTCGTGGGTCGCAAAGGCGAAATTGCGTTCACAGGCATCAGTTCCGCCCAACCGTCCGAGCTCTACTACATGGCCTCCGCCAACGACGCGCCCAAGCGCCTCACCAATTTCAATCGCGACATCGCTGCGCTGAATCTCGCCAAAGCCGAACGCTTCGAATGGCAGGGTCCCGACAATTTCAAGGAAGACGGTGTCGTCGTCTACCCGCCCGATTTTTCGAAAGAAAAGAAATATCCGCTGGTCCTCTACATCCACGGTGGACCCACCGCATCTGCGACGACACAGTTCACGTTTCTTCCACAACTTCTCGCGGCCAGCGGCTACGTCGTTTTCTCCCCCAACTATCGCGGCAGCGACAACATCAGCAACGCCTACCAGCGCGCCATCTGGAACGACGCCGGCGACGGCCCCGGCCGCGATGTCATCTCCGGCATCGATGCCCTCAAGCAAGGCGGCTTCATCGACGACACCAAAATCGGCGTCTCCGGCTGGTCTTACGGCGGGTACATGACTTCATGGCTTATCGGCCACTATCAGATTTGGAAGGTCGCTCTGGCCGGCGCCCCGGTAACCGACCTCTACGAGGAATACAACCTTGCCGACGGCAATGTCACTGGCCGATACAGTTTTAAAGGCTCTCCGTTCGTCGGCGACAACTTGAAGGACTATCGCGCGCAATCCCCCATCACCTACGCGCAACAAATCAAAACGCCGACGCTGATCCTTCACGATACCGGCGACGCCCGCGTCACCGTCGGCCAGTCTTATCAGCTCTATCATGCCCTCAAAGACAACAATGTCCCGGTAAAGTTCTTCGCCTATCCCGTAGCAGGCCACTTCCCAGGCGACCCCGTCCGCGCCATGGACGTCTATCGCCGCTGGGTCGCCTGGATGGACCAATACCTGAAGTAGTCGCCCGCCCGCATATCGGTTCCGTTTCTCGCCGCGTTCGCGTACCCAGGTAGCACAAGCGCTCTTGCCTGTGGCGCGGCGTCGTCCGCATCTCCACGTTCACGGCAAGCAGGTTCTGTCATCCCGACCGGAGCGACCCGGCTTTTCTCCTGCGCGCGCGTTGTGCGCGCCGGGTCGTGCAGTGGAGGGACCGTGGCTTGATTTCTGCATCGGCAAATTACGCTGGAATCGAAGGCTAGCGGCCCGGAAATGAAAAGGCCCCGCGACATTGCGAGGCCTCTGAACTCCGATCGAATTGTGACGCAGCTTACGCCTTGGTCTCCGCGCCAACCGTAGCTGCCACCGCGGTTTCTTCACGAGCGGCCCGCTTGATGCGCGCTGCTTTACCCTTCAAATCGCGCAGGTAATACAGCCGAGCGCGCCGCACTTTACCCTTGCCCACCACTTCGATCGAGCTGATCGACGGCGAATGCAGCGGAAAAATGCGCTCGATGCCCACGCCAAAGCTGACGCGCCGCACCGTGAAGGTCGCGCCCGACGCCCGGCCCTTCTTGGAGATCACCACGCCCTCAAAAGCCTGCAGGCGCTCTTTTTCCTTGTCGCCTTCGCCCTCTTTCAGGCGGACGTTCACGCGCACGGTGTCGCCGGGCCGGAACTCGGGCAGCCCCTTACGCAGCTGCGCTTCATGGATTTTCGCAATAACCGGATTCATCTCAGTATTCCCTGCAGACCCACTCAGGCGGGGCCAGCACATCAGGCACAAACGTCAATTATAGCCAATCCGGCACATTTCGCCTAGGATTTTTGAACTTGGCTCCGCCAATAGAGCTCCTGCGATCTGGTGGCCTACCCGCGAAATAGCGGGCGCCGCACCCATCGGGTTCAAGCGTGCAGGTTTAGATGCCACTTCAAGCACAGCCCTTCGCGAAACGCCCACATTCTCCGCGCCCTCCCCGCTCCGATCTCAGTGCCCTCGGCGTTAGGATTTTCTCTTCAAGCCTTGGCCTCGGCCCGCTTCCCCGAGCCCGCGATGACCGTGCGACCGAATCGTTCCATTTCTTCGAGTTGTGGGCTGAACTGCAATAACACTAGGTCAACGCCAGCGTCCTCAAATTGCGCCACGCGTTCCGCAACCTGTTCCGCAGTTCCCACCAGACCCGAACGCAAACCCCGGTTCGAGACCGAGTAATCTTCCAGCGACACTTGCTGCTCGAGCTGCGTGCCGGCTAGCCACTGCTGGTAATTCGCGTAGCCTGCTGCGGATTGCTTCACGTCCGTAATTCGGCGCACTTCATCTTGTGCTTCAGGCTCGGTCTCTCGAACGATCGCGTAACCAGCGACTCCGAATTTCATCGCCGGCAAATTTGGATGCTTCGCGCGGCGCGCGCGCAAGTCCGCAATCTTCTCGGCGACGCGCTCCGGCGAATCACCGTGCATCAGGTAGGCGTCGCACTTTTCCGCGATCAGATCTTTCGCCGCTGGTGATTCTCCACCAGCGTAAATGCATGGCCGCGGTTTCGCCACCGGCTTCGGTTCCAGCACGTTGTCTTCAACGCGATAGTATTTTCCGAAATACGAAAAATGATCGCGCGACCAAACTCCGTCCACTACATCCAGCCATTCGCTGGTGCGCGCGTAGCGATCGTCATGTTGCTCGAAGGAAACGCCATACTTCTTCGCTTCATCGGCCCACCACGACGACACCACATTCAGCGTCACGCGTCCACCGCTGATGTGATCGATGTTCGCCGCCTGCTTCGCCAGCAGTGCCGGCAAATGAAACGTCGGCCGCACCGCAACCATCAGCTCGATCCGTTCCGTCACCGCGGCCAGCGCCGCCGCCGTGGACCAGGCATCTAGCGAATTCGCTTCCACGCCCTTGATGTCGTTCAAGTTCAATTCGGCGATCAGCGTCACATCGAAACCAATCTGCTCGCTACGCTGCGCCAAACGCTTCACGTAAGGCCAACTGGCCTCCATGGTTTCGTCGGCCACATTGCGCAGCCAGCCGCCAAACACCGGCAACCAATATCCAAATCTCATCTCGGCGACCTCTGTGCTCCGATCTCCGAACTCTCTGCGTTAAAGCCTTTGCTTTTGCCTTGCTCTCCCTCTTCCTACGAATTCCAAGCCGTAATTTCAACCCGCTTGCCCGCGCCGGCAGCATTTCCCGCTTCGGCAATCAGAAAATCTGCGAGCCGCCCGTAAGGATTGAACCCGATCACGCGTTCCGGGTCGGACACGAAGTTCGACAGCGCGTTGATGTCGTAATACATCAGCTTGCCGCTGCGCTCGTCGATTACATACTCGATGCCGCCGATTTCGATTCCCGCTTCCGCCATGATGCGCTCGCAATTGTCGATCACTCGCGGCGGCGCTTCATACGCTTCCACGGTCATGCCGGTTTTCGGTGCATCAACTGGGCACGCGATGCGTGTCAACTCTTCGCCGCGCGTGCTCTTGCAGATATCCGCGGGGCACAGATCGAATGTCTCGCCGGTAATGTGAATCTGGATGGCATACAGATATTTTCCGCCGAGCACTTCCACGCGCGTGATTATTCCGTCCTTCGCGATAAAGCACTCCTGCACCAGTGCGACGTTATCGATCCCGAAGTACAGCTCGTTGGCGTCGATTGCGGCCTTTAATTCTGACGGCGTCGAAAATTTCTTGATGCCTGCTCCACTGCCGCCGATGTTCGGCTTCAGAATCAACGGATATCCAATTTCATCAGCCGCGCTCAGCGCTTGTGAAGGATGATTGATCACGCGCGCTTTGGGATACGGCAGACCCAACCGCTCCATCAAGGAAAGTTGCAGCGCCTTGGACGTTTCCGTGGTGAAGGCCTTATATCCGTTCACTACACGCACGCCTTTGCCTTCAAGGTGCTTCAGGTAATTCAGCGTGTAGAAAACGCCGTGACCCACGCCGCGCTGCCACGCCGAAGGGCTCATGCGATTGAACAGCAGCGAATATTCCTGCTCGGCAGACGCCGCATCATACTGGTGATAGCGCGCATCCAGCTTTACCCACGGCACGCCGCGCTTGTCCATTTCCTTGAACAGCGGCACGAACCAGTTGGGCTGCTCGTAATAAATTGCAATCGGTTTGGTCAGCTCGTTGTTTGGGTGCGTCATTCGTTGACCTTGGTTGCTTCACCTTTCCCGGGCGCTTCGCTTCGACGGCGATGGCCGGCGATCTCGCTGACACCGCCTGCGTTGGTGCCGTCGTTCATCTAAACCCTCAGGCCTGAAGGCCTGAGCTACAGCGCGCTTCGCGGCGCCATTAATTCAAACGCATGCGACTCATGGCGCTAGCAATTCGGGACGCATACGCCGCGTTTTCTCCAGCGCCGCGGCGCGCCGCCATTTTGCGACTTCCGCGTGGTTTCCGCCGATCAGCACTTCGGGGACGCTCCACCCGCGAAACTCAGACGGCCGCGTGTAGTGCGGATAGTCGAGCAATCCGTTTGCGTCGACGCTCACATTGGACGACGCCGGAGCGCGCCGCGCATCACCCTGGAGCAATCGCTCTGCATTATTTCTGTCATCAGCCACGCTCGCGACGCTGAATGATTCGTTCTGCGACGACGCTTCGTTGCCGAGCGCTCCCGGCAACAGCCGCGTGACCGCATCGACCATCAATGCAGCCGCTAGTTCGCCGCCGCTCAAAACGAAATCGCCTATGGAGACTTCTTCGGTCGCCAAATGCTGCGCCACGCGCTCGTCCACTCCTTCATACCGTCCACAGATAAAGATGATGCGATCGAGCGTGGCGTAACGCCGTGCGGTCGCCTGGGCGAACGGCTTTCCCGCCGCAGAAGTGAGAACGATAGCGATCTTCGGATCCGGCGCGATGCTGGACGCTGCATCGCCGGCATTTCGGCCAAGCAGCGACTCGACAGCCTCAAACAGCGGCTCGGGTTTCAGGACCATGCCCTCGCCGCCACCGAACGGGCGGTCGTCCACGGTTCGGTGGCGGTCCTTGGTGAATTCGCGTAAATCCTGGACATGAAGCTGGATCAGGCCGGCTTCGCGGGCGCGGCGCACGATACCATGGTCGAGCGGGCCGGCGAAGAACTCCGGAAAGATGGTAATGAGGTCAAAACGCATCGCCGTCAGTGTATGCAAACCAGGGAATTCACGCCACGAGTTCAATGAAACATCCCAACGATTTGCGAGTCATTTCAAGGGCGGTGGTTGGGTTTGCCCTGGAATACGCCTCTTGTTTTTACGTAAGTGTTGATTCTAAGGGAGTTTAAGGTGTTTAGAATCTGCACTTACATAAGCGTTGAATCTAAAAGCGTTACGGGCGCGGGCTAAGTCTTGAGTGGCCTCGAACCCCGTGCGTGAGCGCCGTCAAATCCGGGATCTGCTTCTGGTCGTAATCAGATGGTTATAGTACCATCTATTATCAGCGCCTTCAGAGAATTCCGCCTGAAAGCGGCGAGCGAGATTGGCTATGGGCGTAGGTAAGATTGCAGGGCAAACCTAATAGCAACGGGGCGCTTGCTGTCTAGCCTTTGCAAAGCTGGGCCTGCGAGGGGGCGGGATCTTCGAGGCAGCGGGCGGCTCGAGATTCCGTTGCTGGGATTGGCTTGGACAAGCTACAATATGGGGTTGGAGGAACGTATTCTGTGTTGATGATTCGTCTATCCCGGATTGGCAAAAAGAAGAAGCCCTACTACCGCGTGGTGGTCATTGAAAAGTCCCGGCCACGGAACGGCCGCGTTGTGGAATCGGTGGGCACGTATGACCCGCTGAAGAAGCCGGCGGAGTTGAAGCTGGATGCCGAGCGCATCAAGCATTGGCTGGGGGTCGGAGCACAGCCGAGCGATACCGTGCGCAGCTTCATTAGCCGGCAGAAGATCGCGTAGTCGCATAGAGCGCAGTAGCTCGCCCGCCTATTGATCGCGGTCCTTCAGATGCCTGGGGGGCCGGGTCCCATGCGATATTTCCTGGATTTTGGTAGCCTTGCTGGGCTAGGCGTCTTTTTTCGCGCGCGCCGACTCCAACAGAAGGTATGCGCGTGGAAGCCGGCGTCGCAGAGGTGCCCTCAATGAAAGAGCTAGTGGAATCGATCGCCAGGGCCCTCGTGGATCATCCCGATGATGTGCAGGTGAGGTCTGTCGAGGGCTCGCAAGCTACGATACTGGAGTTGCGGGTGAATCCCGAGGACCTGGGAAAGGTGATCGGGCGGCAAGGCAGGACCGCAAAGGCGGTCCGAACACTGCTGGGAGCGGCGGGAATGAAGATACACAAGCGGTTCACGCTGGAGATTTTGGAAGACTAGTGGCCGATTGTGTGTGGCGGCCGCTCATGACCACTGATGCGTCTCACCATTGAACCCTGAACCTCAACGCTGGGTTGCCATCGCGCACATCCTGCGGGCGCGCGGAAACAAGGGCGAAGTTGCGGCGGAACTCCTCACTGATTTCCCCGAACGTCTGAAGAACCTGAGCGCAGTGTATCTGGGTGATGCCGCGATTTCGCGCGAGCCGCGCCGCATTGGACTGGCGTCGTTCTGGACGGATCGCAATCATCCCGGAGAGGGAATTTTTCGCTTCGAAGGATCCGCGTCCATTTCGGATGCCGAGAAATTTCGCGGCCAATATGTGTTCTTGCCGATCGAGCAGCGCGTGGCGCTGCCCGCGGGGCAGTATTTCGTGTCGGAGCTAATTGGGTGCTCGGTGTTTGAGAATTTTCCGGTGGATTCGAAGGCCCCGGCGTCTTCGCCGTGTTCGCTGGCGAGCGCGCCGGCGCTGCTCGGCACCGTCAGCAGCGTGCAGTTCACAGGCGAGGGTGTCTCCGGCACACCGCTATTGGCAGTCGACACTTCCCGAGGCGAACTGCTCGTTCCGCTGGCCGAAGATATATGCACGGGAATAAATGTAGCTGCCAGGCGTATCGATGTGAGCCTGCCCGAAGGTCTTCGGAATCTAGACGAAGAGTAAGGGGCCTCGGCGCCCTTTGTAATCGACACATGCTGAGTCGTTTATCACCTTACAGCGGTCTAGGGGAAAGCCTATGCTTTCCCTAGGAGTGCCGTATGGCCACGCTTTATGTCGAAAACGTGGTGGACGATTTGTACGAAGCCCTTCGTGGGCGCGCGAAAAGTCAGCATCGCTCCATCGCGGCGGAGGTGTCGTGGCTTCTCAAAATGCACATACCCACAGATAAGGAACTAAAGGCGGGATCGCCAACCGCAGATTGACACATGCCGACGCTTTACGTGGAGAACCTACCGAAGGATCTTTACCAGGCACTCCGCAAGCGCGCCGCGAACAACCATCGCTCGGTCGCCGCCGAGGTTCGGACCTTGTTGGAGCACCGTGTCGCCAGCGAGAAAGAGCTGAAGAAGAGGCGCGCATTCGTGTCCAAGTTGGACCGCCTGCGTGCCTCCGTCGTACCTGCAGAAGGCACTTTTCCCGCAGCGGAAGAGATGATTCGTGAGGATCGCGACAGGTGAAGCCCGTTGTTGTCGATGCCCGCGTTGCGGCCAAGTGGTTTCCGCCCCTGGATCGACAGCCTCTGTCCGGGCCGGAGCGTGTTCTCGTTGAACGCTGGCAGAGAGGTGAAATCAAACTGATGGCACCTGATTTCATCTGCGTGGAAATGGCCAACATTTCTTGGAAAGCCGTACCGCTGAATCGCTGCTCCAGGTGGCGGAATCAGCGCTCGCTCTTTTCGCAACCAGAATCTTTCACCATAGCAGCCCCGACGCTGATCGATAGCGCGTTTCACATCGCAATCGCTCATGGCAGCACGGCTTACGACAGCCTGTACGTCGCCTTGGCCGTCGCATCCAACGCAGAAATGGTGACGGCAGACGAGAAACTGGCTAATGCGTTATCCGCGCACCTTGCGGTCACGTGGCTTGGCGCGATGTAAGATCGCCGCTTGGCGATGCGCTGCTTGTACCCGCGCTGGTTGCGAATCCTTCTAACATTGCGTATGGTCACGGCCATGATTCGAATGAAAATTGCGCTCGTCAGCGCGCTCTTGCTTGTTCTTCCGATTTTTGCGCAGACTCCAGTTCCGCCGGCGGCGCGGCTGGCTCCTGGTTTCGACACGATTCGGGAAAATACACTGCGAGCGGATCTGACATTTCTGGCGTCGGGCGCGTTGCAGGGGCGTATGTCGCTACAGCCCGGCGACGACGTAGCGATCCAGTGGATTGCTTCGGAGTTTGCCAAAGCTGGACTGTCGCCTGGCGCGGAAGGCAGTTTTTTGCAGCCGGTGGATTTGATCGAGTATCGGGGGGACCGGGCGCAGAGCTTTGTTGGCCTGCGGCGATCGGGCAGCGAGAAGCAATGGAAGTATCCGGACATACTCGGAGCGTACCGCGCGGACGTGGATGTAAGCGCAGACGTAGTTTTTGCCGGATACGGCATCACCGCGCCGGAATTGAACTACGACGATTATCAGGGCATCGATGCGCACGGGAAGATCGTGCTGATTTTCGATCACGAGCCACAGGAGACCGATCCAAGATCGATCTTCAATGGGACGGGGAACACCCGGTATGCGACAACGCGGGTGAAAGTGTTGAACGCACAGGCGCATGGAGCGGTGGGCATGCTGATTGTTGCCGAGCCAAACCGGAAGCACCCTTCGAATCAGGAACGGATCGCGCGGATTGGGGGATCGGTAACGCGAGAGGTACCGCTGCCGTCACAGGCGCTGGCCAATGATGAACTCCACATTCCCGCGGCGGTGATTTCGGATGCGGCGGCCAAGGAGTTTCTGGCGAATGCGGCGGCTTCGGCAGCGGAACTACAATCGGCCATCGATCGGACTCTGAAGGCACAATCGCACGCACTGACGGATACGCAGGCGACGATTCACTATCACAACAGTTCGATCACGAACGGGAAGAGCTACAACGTCGTCGGTTTGCTGGAAGGCAACGATCCCAAGCTGAAGGCCGAGACGATTCTGATTTCCGCGCATCACGATCACGATGGCATGAGCGGCGCGGAAATCTGGCACGGAGCGGACGACAACGGATCCGGGTCGGTGGGCGTGGTGGCATTGGCTCACGCTTTCGCCGCGAACGCCAGGGCTAAAACGGGTGCGAAGCCGAAGCGATCGGTCTTGTTTGTCGTTTTCGCGGCAGAAGAGCGCGGACTGCTCGGAGCATTTTATATGGCAGCGCATCCGCTGCGGCCGCTGGATACGACCAGGGCGATGATCAACTTCGACATGATCGGACGCAACGAGACCGAGAGCGAACAGACCAAGGGGCTGCTGGAAATTCCTGCGGATACTACGAATCGATTGAATCTGATCGGAGCGCTTTATAGTCCGGATTACAGCCGTACGGTGGCGGAAGAGAACAAGCACATTGGGCTGGTACTCGATGACCGCTTCGATCATGAAGCGGCGCTGAATGTTTTTTTCCGCAGCGACCAGTTTCCCTTTGTGCTGCACAATGTGCCGGCGTTCTGGTGGTTCACGGGATTTCATCCCGATTATCACCACACGACGGATACGGCGGAGAAGATCAATTACGTGAAGATGGGGAAGATTTTGCGATTGGCGTATTTGACGGGATTTCGCTTTGCGGATGAGGCGGTGCCGCCGAAGTTTGTGGCGAGCCCAGGGGCGGGGGAGAAGTAGTGGTCGATGGAGCCGGGCTTGGCGACGGGAATGTTGTGCGGGTGGCGCACAGACAGCAGTGCCTGTACTACTGGAGGCGGTTGAGGCCGTTGAAGGCGGCGGTTTTGTAGCACTCCGCCAGCGTAGGATAGTTGAAGACGGTGTTTTTGAAGTAGGTGACTTTGCCTTTCAGCAGCAAGACTGCCTGGCCGATGTGGAGAAGCTCGGCGGCGTTTTCACCAAAGATGTGCACACCCAACAGCTCCAGGGTTTCGCGATGGAAGAGCAGCTTGAGCCGGCCATCGGTCTGGCCCGTGATCTGGCCGCGCGCGATTTCGCGATAGTAGGCGACGCCGACTTCATAGGGCACGTCCTCATCGGTGAGCTGTTCTTCCGTTTTGCCGATGAAGGAAATTTGCGGAATGGTGTAGATGCCGTAGGGGTAGCCGGCCGGATCGGTGTGCACGTCGAGATTGAAGGCGCGTCCGGCGGCGATGCGGCCCTGCTCCATGGAAACCGATGCAAGACTGGGGAAGCCGATGACGTCGCCGACCGCGAAAATGTGCGGCTGTGAAGTGCGATAGTCGGCGTCCACCTTGATGCGGCCACGATCGTCGGCGGTGAGACCGGCGGCGGGAAGGTTCAGGGCATCGACATTGCCGCCGCGGCCAACGGCGTACAGCAGGGCGTCGGCGATGATGCGTTTTTTGCTGACCAGATTCGCGGCAACTTTGCCGTCGGGGAGTTCTTCGACGCTTTCCACTTCCTCGTTGAGCCGCATGGTGGCGCGACGATCGCGCATATGGTAGCTGAGGGCTTCCACCATTTCGGTGTCGGCGAATTCGAGCAGGCGCGGACGTTTTTCGACAATGATGACGCGTACGCCGAGGGTAGCGAACATACAGGCGTATTCGACGCCGATTACACCGCCGCCGACCACGATCAGCGTGCGCGGCAATATGGGCATAGACAGAATCTGATCGCTATTGATGATGTTGCGGCCGTTGATGGGAACTTTGGGGTTAACCGCGGGCTTGGTGCCGGTTGCCAGGACGATGTATTCGCCTTCCAACTCGCTGAAGCCGTTGCCGTTGGCGACGCGGACCTGATGAGGGCCGGTAAAGGTGCCGAGGCCATGAATTAGATCGACGCCGTTGCGCTTGAGCTGGTCCTGGATGACGGAGACTTCGCTTTCGATGACGCGCTGAACGCGAAAACTGAGATCCGCCATAGTCACTTGATCTTTGGCGTGGTAGTTCGCGCCGTAAAAACTCTGCTCGTAGAAGCCGGAGAGATGGAGCACGGCTTCACGCATCGTTTTGCTGGGAATGGTGCCGGTGTTGGTGCAGACGCCACCGACAGCAGCTTGCTTTTCGACGAGCGCGACACGCTTTCCGGCTTTTACAGCCTGAATGGCGGCGCGCTGCCCCCCGGGACCCGAACCAATCACAATGAGTTCATACGGCTGCATTCGTGGATTCCTGGGTAGCAGATTCGTCCGTGGGGTCAGGGGAGTCGGGCGGGACGTCGCTCACAGTATACGCGAGCAAAGGCGACGAAAGTGCCGGGACGCGCGGAGAGTCACCGTTGACGGCGGAGGCGACACGCATCAAGTGTTCCTGAACGGAAAAGCCACGGCCGTTGCGGACAGAGCGCGGGCGGGAATAGGTGCCGTCGGAAGAAAGAACACGCGCCTTCCGGGTGTCGGCCAGATAGGCCGATAGAATTTCGACGATGCCGTTGCAGAGATGGGGATCTTTCAAAGGGAACAAGACCTCGACGCGTTCGTAAAGATTGCGCGGCATCCAATCGGCGCTACCGAGGTAAATCTCGGGAGTACCGCCGTTTTCGAAATAGAAGATGCGGCTATGCTCGAGGAAGCGGCCGACGATGCTGCGCACCCGGATGCGGCTGCTGAGCCCGCGGACGCCGGGGACCAGGACACACTGGCCGCGCACGATGAGATCAATTTCCACGCCAGCTTGTGAGGCACGGTAAAGCGCCTGAATAATGGCGGGATCGACGACGGCGTTCATCTTCACGATCATGCGCGCGGGTTTGCCGCGCTTTGCATGGCGGGCTTCACGATCGATCAGCGCGATGCAACTTTTGGCGAGATCGCGCGGGGCGACCAGCAGCGGCTTGTAACTGGGCTGCTGGGCGTATGCGGTCAGGTAGTTGAAGACGTCGTGGGCGGCCGAAGTGATGTCCGGATCACTGGTGAGCAGGCTGAAGTCGCTGTAAAAGCGCGCGGTCGAGGGATTGTAGTTTCCAGTGCCGAGGTGCGCGTAGCGGCGGATTTTGCCGTCGGGATCGTTGCGGACGATTAAAGCGAGCTTTGCGTGAGTTTTCAGGCCTGCGACGCCGTGGAAGACCTGGACGCCGGCGTCTTCCAGGCTGCGCGCCCAGCGAATGTTGGAGGCTTCGTCGAAGCTGGCCTTCAACTCGACAACCACGGCTACTTCTTTTTTCCCCGCAGCTTCGAGCAGGGCGTGCGCCACAGGGGAATCCGTATTGGTGCGATAGAGCGTCTGCTTCATGGAAAGGACGCGCGGATCGTGGCTGGCGGTGCAAAGGAAATTGACGACCGCGTCGTAGGATTCGTAGGGGTGATGTAGCAGCACGTCATGGTGGCGCAGGGTGTCAAACATGGAGTCGGCATCGTGGCCAACGCGCACCTGGCGGGAGACGAACGGCGGATATTTCAGGTCCGGGCGCTTGGTTTCCTCGTAGATGTGGAAGAGACGCTGGAGATTCACCGGGCCGCGTACGCGGAAGATCAGCGATTCGTCCAACTCGAACGTGGTGATCAGGCGCTCGACGATTTCCTTGTGGGCGCCTTCTTCTATTTCCAGGCGTACGGCCTCGCCCTTGCGGCGGAGCGCGACCTGGGAGTTGATGGTTTCCAGCAGATTGCGCGTTTCTTCTTCTTCGAGATACAAGTTGCTGTTGCGGGTGATGCGAAACGGTGCGGAGGCGAGAATTTCGTAACCGCGGTAGAGCTTCGAAGCGTAGGTGGAGACGACGTCTTGCAAGAAGACGTAGTGGATGTGGCCAGGTGTCTGGGAAGGAACGCGTAGCAGGCGCGGAAGGGCACGTGGAACGGTGACGACACCGAAATAGGGCTTGCCGTTGCCGCCCTTGCGGCGGTGCAGAAGCAAGGCAATGCACAGAGCCTTGTTGAGGACGTGCGGAAACGGATGGGTGGGATCCACGGTGACGGGCGTGAGCATCGGATAGATGCGGCGGTCATAGAAGGTCTTCATGGCCTTGGCGGCTTTGGCGTCGAGTTTGGCGCACGAAAGAACGCAGACGTTGTGTTTGCGAAGTGCGGGCAGCAACTCGGTGTTCCAGACCTTGTACTGGTCGTTGACCAGCGTATGCATAGCGGCGGAAATCGTCGCCAGCTCCTCTTCCGAGGTCAGGCCGTCGGAGCTGATATCGTGCGAACCATCCTCGATCTGCTGCAGAAAACTGGAAACGCGGACTTCCACGAATTCGTCGAGGTTGTTGGCGGTGATGGCCAGGAATTTGACGCGTTCGAGCAGCGGGTTGCCGATGTCGCGGGCTTCTTCGAGCACGCGGCGGTTAAACTCCAGCCACTGGACGTGGCGATTGAAGTAGTGGCGTGGGTCGTCGAGAGGTTGGCGTTTCACCATATGCGTTTTCTCGGGGAGGAAGAGAGATAGCTTACCTGTGTTACGGCAAGATGAATGCTGCGTGGGGAATGATATGCTGCCGCGCGGTGAATGTCTTGCTGCAACGCGCGTTTCCGGCAGCGGCGCTTGCGGTGCTGCTGGCCGCGGTCACGGGTATTTCCCTCGCTCCTGCTGCCGAGGATTCCATGGATCCTGCCGTCAGCGCCAAGATCGATGCGATTTTCTCTTCGGCAATTGAGCCGAATACGCCTGGCGCTGCGGTGCTGGTTCGCCGCGGCGGCCGCGACGCGTTTGTCCGCGGGTATGGTGTGCGCGACTTGCAGTCGATGGCGAAAATCGATGCGCATACGAATTTCCGGCTGGCTTCCTGCACCAAACAATTCACGGCGATGGCCATCATGCTCCTGGCGCATGACGGGAAACTGCGCTACGACCAACCGCTGACCGACGTTTTCCCGGATTTTCCCGCCTACGGCAAGACAATCACAATTCGCAATCTGCTGAATCACATCTCCGGACTTGCCGACTACGAATCGCTGATGGAGCAGCAGGAACGCGCTGGCGGTGCCCGCTGGAGCGAGCGGAATCAGATTCAGGATGCCGAAGTTCTCGACCTGCTCAAGCACGAGAACCAAACACAGTTCGCGACGGGGACAAAATGGGCGTACAGCAATTCCGGCTATGTGCTGCTTGGTCTCGTAGTGGCTAAAATGTCGGGCCAGACTTTTAGTGATTTCCTGCACGAGAGAATCTTCGCGCCGCTAAGCATGAGCGGCACACTCGCGTTCAAAAAAAACAAGAACGCGATCGCGAATCGCGCCTATGGCCACTCACGCGAAGGCAATGAGTGGAAACAGACGGATCAAAGTTCGACTTCGGCGACGCTGGGCGACGGCGGCGTGTATTCGTCGCTAGCCGATCTCGCAAAGTGGGATGAAGCGCTCGTTCATCACACTTTGCTCAGCGAGAACGAAATGCGCGCTGCGTTCACGCCCGCCAAACTCGCTGGCGGGACAGAACCGAAATGGCCTCGCGACTCCGATCGTCCCGAAGGGGCGCCGGTAGCGTACGGTTTCGGGTGGTTCCTCGATCCCTACCAGGGGCACAAACGCATGTGGCACTACGGCGATACGCGGGGATTTCACACCTATATCGAGCGCTTCCTTGACGATCGCATAACCATCATCGTGCTGTGCAATCGCACCGATCTCAATCCCGAAACGCTGGCCTCAAACATTGCGGACCTTTACCTTCCAGTGTACTAACTCTAGTAGGAACTGTAGTTTGGTTTAAGTATCGACCTGGTGACAGAGTCCGAACGTAGCAGGATCGGCCCGCCTGCCTCCCACGCATAATCGGCTCATGAGCGTGAGTCACCCAGCTTTTCGCGCGGCGCACGGGCCGCTGTACGCTCATTTCGCCTTTTTCGCGATGGTTCGCTAGGGAGGCTGGCCATGAGCGAGACTTCGACCGCCGCAGGTACGTCCGTCCAGACCTCAGCGCAGGCGCTGGCTTGCGCACGGTGCGGTGCCCTGATTGCCGACGGTTATGTCCCGGTGGCGGGACGTGCTTCTTTTTGTTCTTCCTGCCGAACGCTCGTGGAAGCGTGGCCCTATCCGCAGTGGCTGAAACTCGGCCTCGTGGGGTTACTGGTGTTGCTGGGGGTTGCGCTTGTTCACGGCGAGAAATATTTTCGAGCGGGCCGTACGATGTACAAAGGCGAGCGGCTCGTCGAGGAAAAACGCTACGCCGAGGCATTGCCCTACCTGAAAGAGACCTTGAAGATCGCGCCGCGTTCGGACAAAGCGGTGTTGCTGACGGCGAAGGCGGCGCTCCTGACCGGTGACATGCAAACGGCCGGCGCGGCTTTTGATGGCCATGACAGCGGCAAATTCGAGAATGGGAAGGACGCGGAGTTTTTGGAAGTATCCGCAATCTGGAATCGTGCCGTCGACGCCATGAAAAAAGCACAGGCGGCCGGCAAGCTGGCTGTGCACGAAGCCGAAGCGGCCCGGATGATGCACGAAGCGGCCGCGCAGTATCCGGAGATGCCCAGCTTGCGGATCGCGGCGGATTCCTACGACGGCGGAGTAGCCTTCGAACAGAAGGACTACGACACGTTCCTGGCGATCTCCGAAAAAGCATGGAAGGAGCATGCGGATGCGAACTCGGCTTCGGGCATGGCGAGCGCGCTGGGATGCAAATATGCGGTCACGGGCGACGAGTCGTTCCGCCAACGGTCCGAGGAAATGTTGCAAAGGGCGTTCGAAATGGCAAAGGGCGATGCCGAAGAACTCAAGGTTCTCAATGAATTTGCCGAGCGCAACAAGTACCGCCTGGAGAGCCGGGTGATCCTGACCAAGGCCGAGTACGACAAGCGATTCCGCAGCGCGCAAGCCGCGAAGCAGTAAGAACGGAACGACGGAGGCTGTGAATGTTCTTCATACCAGGGCCGGTAATTGCCGCGCTGACGTTTCCCGGAGTGATCGTGCACGAAGCGGCGCACCTGTTTTTCTGCCGCTACTTCCAGCTAAAGATCTATAACGTGTGCTTTTTTCGCTTCGGGAATCCCTCGGGCTACGTGATCCACGAGCCGAGCGAAAATTTCACCGCGATGTTTTTCGTCAGCATGGGGCCGTTCTTTGTGAACACGCTACTCTGCGTGCTGTTTTGCACCGCGGCGTTTCTGCCGGTGTGGGAGCTCAAGGTATTCGATCCGCTGGCCTACTTCTTTTATTGGCTGGGGTTGTCGATCGGGATGCACTCGTTCCCGTCGACCCAAGACCTTTCGAATCTCTGGACGATGGCGCCGAAGCTGGCCAAACAAGGCAATGTTCTTGCGATGGTGTCTCTGCCGCTGGCGGGTCTGCTGGTTGTGCTCAACTATGCCCGCGTGATTTGGGCCGATCTTGGATATGGCATCGCCGTAGGAGTGCTGGGGCCGATCGCGATCTTCAAGGCGCTGGTGCGCTAGCGCGGCCGCGAAATTCTCAACTCAGCAAGCTGAATCTGAAGCTTAGCCCATGCCGGCGAGGCGGCCCAGGCCTTTCATTTTGCTGCGGGCGGCCATGGCGCCGTATTGCTTCATCATTTGGCGCATTTGCATGTATTGCTTCAAGACCTGGTTCACTTCCTGGACGCTGGTGCCGCTGCCCTTGGCGATGCGCTTGCGACGCTTGCCGTCGATCACGTTGTGATCGGTGCGTTCCTGATTGGTCATGGAGTTGATGATGGCTTCGACCTGTTTCAGTTGCTTGTCGTCAACTTTGGCATCTTTGGGAATGTTGGCTAGCGGGCCGACTTTGGGAAGCATGTCCACGAGCTGCTCGAGCGGTCCCATTTTGCGAATTTGTTTCAGTTGATCGCGAAAATCCTCCAGCGTGAATTCTTCTTTGCGGAGCTTGCGCTCCAGCTCCATGGCGGCTTTTCTGTCGACGGTCTGCTCGGCGCGCTCGATGAGTGACATGATGTCGCCCATGCCGAGAACGCGGGAGACGATGCGCTCAGGGTAGAAGCCTTCAAGGGCGTCGTATTTTTCGCCCAGGCCAACAAATTTTACCGGTGCGCCGCTCACTTTCGCGATGCTGAGCGCTGCGCCGCCGCGGGCGTCACCGTCGAGCTTGGTGAGGATGACGCCGGTGAGGCCGAGCCGCTTGTGGAATTCGCCGGCGGAGCGAACCGCGTCCTGGCCGATCATGGCGTCAGCGATGAACAGGATTTCGCTGGGCTGCAATTCTTTCTTCAAAGTGGTGAGCTCGTTCATGAGCTCGTCGTCGATGTGCAGGCGACCGGCAGTGTCCACGAGGATGACGTCGCTGGCGGAGAGCTTGGCTTCCTTGATGGCGCCGCGAACGATTTCGAGCGGCTTGTCGGTGCCCTTGCCCGGCCAGAGTTGCGTGCCAACGGCTTTCGCGACCTGGGCAAGCTGTTCGCGCGCTGCAGGACGATAGACGTCGGTGGAGACGACGATCGGACGATGGCCGTGTTCAGTAAGCCATTTCGAGAGTTTGCCGGTGGTGGTGGTCTTGCCGGAGCCTTGCAGGCCGACGATCATCCAGACCGATGGCGGCTTGGAAGCGAAGAGCGGCTTAGCGTGTTTGCCAAGTATGGCGGTGAGCTCGTCGCGGACAGTCTTGACGACTTGCTGATCGGGCGCGAGTTGCAGCATGACTTCGGTGCCGATTGCTTTCTGCTTGATGTTGGCGAGGAGTTCGTCGGCAACGCCGACGTTGACGTCGCCTTCGAGCAGGGCTTCGCGGATTTCGGCGAGCGCGGCGTCGAGATGCTCTTCGGTGAGTTTTCCTTGCCCACGAAGGTTTTTGAAGGTGCGCTGCAGCTTTTCTGTCAGGTTCTCAAACATGTCTATGGCTCGTGACCGGTGTCGGCGTCTAAGCGCTCCCAGAATAGCAGTTGCCGTGCTCGCGTGCATGACCCAAGCAGCCGGGAGTTTCGGAGACGGATCGAGGTGCCCACCCCACCCCCGGTGGCTTTGCGTATGTATGGCAGGCAAAGGAGTTAGCGGTGAAAAGAATGCAGGAGAGCGTGTGTGTACTGCGGAAATCGCGGGAAAGGACAGATTCTAAAGGTCCTACGACCGAAGCGCATGCGCGGGAAACCAGGTGCGTCGGGCGGTAGAGCGTGCGACGTAGTTGCCGGGGCTGAATTCTTACAGGCACGACGGATGATAGCAGATGGCTGACGTGGCGTCGAGGCAAAGCAGGGGAAGCGAGCAGTTGGAAGGGCGGCCGGCACGAAAAAGGGGTCGAACGGAGAAAGGAGATGTGCTAGGTTCGGCGCGGTCCTTGGATACTTTATCCAACCAAACCGACAGATTTCCCGTGGAGGGCAAATGAATCGGGATCGCAGGGACGTTTTAAAGAGCGGTGCGCTGGCGGTGTTAGGGGGCGGGATTTTTCGGCGGATGGACCGGATCGATGGGCTGCAGACGCCGCGTGGCGGGAACGGCGGGTCACTGGCGGACATCGTAAAGGCACGCGGAACGGGTGCGAGCGAGAGGATGCTGTTGGGACCGACGGCAGGGGAAGAGGGTCCGCCCGAGCCGGCCAAGTATGACCGGCTTTCTCTGGATTGGAACAAGCAAACGGTTGCGCGATTCAAGGCGGAGCTTGCGGAGAAGGATGTGCACGCGTTTTTGGTGCGCGATCCATTGAACATCATTTACTTGACGGGCTACTGGCACACGCGGACCGAGCGGCCGCAGATGGTGTTCATGAACCAGGACGATGCCGATCCCTGGTATCTGTATCCGGCGCTGGATCGCGATCTGGTGACGACGTGGTGGTTTGGCGGCGGGTGGATGTATTTCGATTACAAGCATGCGGAAGGCGCGTTTCCGCATCTGGGCAAGGTGGTGCAAGGAAAAACAGTCGATCCGTTTGACATCGCGCTCGAGGGAATCAAGAAGAAGGGCGTACAGGGGAAGAAGATCGGGATCGACGGCAAGCTATACGCGGACGAACTGGCGACGGTGAAGAAATGGCTGCCGGGGATTGAGTGGGTGGACGTCAGCGACGTGCTGTGGGACATGCGCGTGGTGAAGACGCCGGAGGAACTGGCGCTGACGCGGCGGGCGTATGTCTATTTCGACCGGGCGCACGCGTTTGCGCGAGATTACATTTTGACGTATGGAACCGATGTGACCGATTACGAAGTAGGAGTGGCCTCGACCTTCTGGATCATGAACCAGCTGTATGCGGATCTGGATCTGGCGAAGGGCGCGCCGCATCACGGAGTGGCTTCGGAAGTGAGTGTGTCGTGCCGCGTGGGCCCGCTGTGTGGGTATCCTCATCCGAATCAGCCTTTGTTCAACCGGATTCAACGAAACATGCCGCTGCAAGTGGAAGGCGCGGCGCATATTGGCGGGCACGGTGGAGAGAACTATCGGATGTTTATTTTGGCGGATGAGGCCGGGAAGTTCGATCCGCACATGCAGAAGCTTTGGGAAGTAAGCGAGCGGTGTTGCGATATGCAGGTGGAAATGCAGAAGGAAGGCGTAACCTGCTCGAGCATCGCGTTTGCAATTCACAAATATCAGGTGGCGCAGGGAGTACAGAACTACATTTATCACCGGCCGGCGCATGGGGAAGGGTCGGAGGGGCACCAGCGGCCGTATCTGGCGCTGGGGGACTACACGGTGTTGAAGCGCGGGATGACATTTTCGGAGGAGCCGGGATTGTTTGATCCGAAGACGGGAGTGGGGTTCAACTGGAGCGATTGCGTGGTGACCGGGGCGAAGGCAGGGTATCGGATGAGCCGGGTGCCGTACTCGAAGGAGTATCTGTGGTTGAAAATCTAGAATCGGTCCACAAAATAGTCAGTAATTTACGTATCACGAGAGGATGAAGCGAAAGGTAACTATCTCGATTGATGACGGCCTGGTTCAAGAAGTAAAGCGAATAGCCCGTGCCTGCCACACGACTCTAGCCGGCCTGATTAGGGGAGCATCTCGAAACACTTGCAGTCGAGAACGCCGCAAAGCGACAAGCACTGCAACGTTTAGAGTCCAGTTTCGAGCGCTTTCAGTTCCGAGTTGGAAAGCGAACTTGGACAAGGGCCGATGTTCATGAGAGGTCGTGACTTGCCTGCGGCGGGATTTCTTGTTGGGCGCGCTAAGCCGGTAGTGCTTGTCTGCGTGTGGGTCGCCCTTACTGGGGTAGTACTGACCGCGGGTTGCTCAAAGACGGCCACTCTTGGCCCGTACGACCTTTGGGGCAGATCGACCACAGCCGCGCCGACGCCTGAGTACTGTCCTGGTCGCGGCGATTCCGTGGATGATTTTTCTTATGCCAGCGGGTTGGTTTGTTGTGAAGGCGTGGCGAAAAGCACGTCGAAAACGGAGACTTGGGGCGGGCGAGCCGGGTCCGTGAGCGGGATTTTTCACGAAGGCACTAGGCAGTGGTGAGGGAGGATTTTAAGGCGCTCCAGAAAACGGTGACGGAAGTGGGGCGATCACTTTCCTGCGGCGCCAGGGCGTGGCGAAAAAAATCGTGCCAGCTTGGCGGGGCGTCGGGAAGGTACGAGGTCACCGGCGTGACGTCGGCGTCGAGGATGGCGCTGGGGAGCTTGGCGATCTCGGCGGTGGCGAAGGGGTGGATGCCGCAGAGAACTTCGTAGGCGATGACGCCGAGGGCCCAGAGATCCCAACCGCGGCTGAGGTTGCCGGCGCGCAATTGTTCAGGAGACATGTAGCGGAGAGTGCCCAGGGGAACGCCGGTGAAGGTGTCACTGGTCTCGTCGGCTACGCGGGGAAGAAACTTGGCGATACCGAAGTCGGTGATTTTGACGACTTCGGAAGCGCTGGCACGGACCAGAAAAATATTTTCGGGCTTGAGATCGCGGTGAACGAGGCCGCGATTGTGAGCGGCTTCGAGACCGGCGCACAGCGGTTCGAAGATTCGCAGGATCCGCTCGGGAGCGAGCCGGGCGTGCATTTGCAGCTCTTTGCGGAGGGTGATGCCTTCGAGGAGCTCCATAACGAGAAATGCGCGTTGGGCGGAATCGACGCCGAAATCGTGGACGGTAACGAGATTGGGATGGGAGAGGCTGCCGGCCACGCGGCATTCGCGGCTGAAGCGTTCGAGGGCGCTGGGCTCGGCCAGAAATTCTTCGCGAATCATTTTTACGGCGACACTACGATCCAAGGAAATGTCGGTGGCGCGATAGACCTTGCCCATGCCGCCTTGGCCGAGGCGGCCGTCGAGACGATAGCGATCGGCGAGCAGGCGAGGATTCGGAATGAGCGTGAGCGTCACGTTGTCCGTAGGACAGCGAATCGTGCCGGTGTCATAGCAGTTGCCGCATCGGGGACATTCCTCAAACACAACATGGGAAAGGCCAACCGGGCCGCGTGCGAGAAGTAACGCCATGGAACTGGCGACGGTTTCGAGCAGGCGGATGTCCTCGGTGCTGTAGGGTTCTTCGGAGCGCTTGGAACCCAGCACCAGAAGAACTTCGGTTTGTCCCTGGGTGAGAGAGACGGGAACGATGAGATCAATGTGGGCGTCGTGCAGGAAATCCTTATCTTCCTGAGGCAATCGCTGGCCCAACCATCCACTTTCAGCAAGAAGAACCGGAAAGGGCTTGCCGAAGACGCGAACCAGGGGAACTAGTTTGTTGGTGGAGCTCAGTTCGGCATAGAGAGCCTGCGGGGGAGAAGCGGCAATGGTGCGGTAGGCGCCATCAGAAGGGCCGCGAGAGATCAGCGCGCAAAATTGAGCGTGAAGCGCATCGGTAATGCGCGCGACCACGGACGGAGCGACCTGGTCGATGCTGGCGGACTCGCGAATTTCGTCGGCGATGTCGTGAAGGAGTTTTTCGCCGTCGTAACGATCGCGGAAGAAGCGGCGATCGAGAGAGGAGAGCCACGACTGACGGCGCACATAGGCCAGGCCGGCGAGTGCGGCAATTCCCACGTAGAACCACCCACGGGCTTTGAGAATGTCGAGTAGCGGCTCGCGACCGTGCACGACCAGATCGAGAAGCAAAAGTCCAGCGACGAACGGCGGAACAGAAAGCAGAGAGCGGCGTGCAAACGCGTATTGCAGGCCGCGGCGAATGATGATGCGAATGTCGAACAGGCGATGGCGCAGGATGCAGTAGGCGAAAGAGAGCGGAAAGACGAGATAACCGACAGTAGTGACCAAATCGAAGACCGCGGAGGTCAGCCAGGCGCCGGATTCGGGGTGGAACTCCAGGAAGGAAGTCCATAGGACGCGGGGCATGTACGAGGCGAGGCCGATGACGGAGCCAACGATGAGGACGCGCAATTTGCGCCGCTCGGTCAGATTGTCGAGGCGCCAGTAGTTGATCAACAAAACGAGAATGCCGGCGATCATGTACACGGTGCTTTGCGCCCCAAAGCCGACCAGCACCCAGGGTTTCACGAGGGAAGTCAGGTGCGCCGGGTCGTACGTAGTACGCGCGAGCAAATAGAGGCTATAGAGCGTCGCGGCCGCGGGGCATGCGAGAAGCAGCACCCAAATCCAGAGTTTCTTGATGAGTTTCCGCGGGAAGAGCGCGAAAAACGTAAAAAGCAGCGGAGTGCGAATGGCGGCGGTGACGTAAACAATCATGACAGGCCAGGCGACGAGGAACGGAAGCGAGCGGAAGAAAGACGACAAGCCGTAAGGAAATGCGTCGAAGACCGTCGCCATGGAGACGAGGAACCAGCCGCCAAGGCGGCCGACGAAATCGCGCGGGCGATTGAACACGATGAGAAGGCCAACGAGGAGCGTGATGAGCTTGCTGAGGAGAAAAATGATTTCGGTGAGCCTAGCGGTGGGTGAGAGTACGCTCCAGGCGCGTTCGTGAATGGTGAGCGAAAGGTCCAGAGGCAGACCGTTGCGTTCCAGATGCAACGGGACAGGTTGGCCGGATACGAAATTCATCCGCAGAGCAAGCCAGTCGACAACGTTGGCGAGGCGCTGCCCGTTTACAGCGACGAGGCTATCGCCGACGGCGATTCCCGCCTTCTCGGCCGCGCCTCCGGAATCAACTTCGTCCACGACGACACGGTCACCGGAATCTTCAACGCCGAGGCCAGCGCCCCAAAGCCCGAAAAGAGCGTAATAGGAGAGGACCAGGTAGCCGAGGATGCTCGCGACGGCGAGAAGCATGACCCACGAGCGTGGGCGGGCGGAAGGCATGGCGGATTATAGATACAACCTACGCGACCGCAAGAGAAGTATAGGCACGCGCAAGATGCGCGGCGATCGGAGCAGGATTGCGATCACTGGCGGATGAGATAGGTCCCCACCAAGACCCTCATCGTGCCGTTTAATTTCACGACGTAGCTGACTTTGTCTTCCAGCTGGCCGCGCTGGCTGGGTTTGGGCGCTTTGTAGCGGACACAACCATCGTTTTTTTGGGCCATCATGCGCTCAACGGCGTTTGCGAGTTCGCTGTAGTAAGGAAGCGTGGCCATATCCTGGCCGACCATGGTGGGCATATAGCCGTGCGCGAGAATCTTGGTCCCCTGAAGGACGACAACATAAAAGTCGCCGTCTTTCCAATTCTTGTCGCCATGATTGATTTGCTGAGGGACCGTAGCTTGGTCTGTGCCGAGGGCCGCGACGGTTTTTTTGACCAGAGCTTGGACCTTTTCGATGTCGACGCCATTGTCGCAGCTGACTTCACGTGGAGCTTGCGCTGAAGACTGGGTTGGAAGCATGAGTGCGAAAGCGAGAACCAAGAGGAAATTTTTCATGGCTGCTGTCAACGGAAAGGGATGGACCTTGTGGGCCGGAGAATAGCATGGCTGCGCGCGTATAGTGCGTGAATTGAGCTAGCGGAGATGGGCGTCGAACCAGGCTTGCGTGCGCGCGGTGCGATCGCGGTCGTGTGCCGGATTGGCGAAGATGTGGCCCTCGTGCTCGTAGACCACCAGCGTGGTCTCTACGCCAAGCGTTTTGAGGGCGTGCCAAAATTCGTAGGATTGCGGCGTGGGGCACTCGCCGTCGGAGTCGCCAACGAGGATGAGCGTTGGCGTTTTTACTTTTTTGATGAAAGTGATCGGGGCGCTCTTGGCATAGACCTCCGGATCGTCATAGACGGATTTGCCGAAGAACGGAATCATCCACTGATCGATTTTGTTTTCGCCGTAGTAGCTTTGCCAATTGGCAATGCCTGCGCCGGCCATGGCGGCTTTGAAGCGATTGGTCTGCGTCACTCCCCACATGGTCATGTAGCCGCCGTAACTCCAGCCGGTTAGACCGAGGCGATTGGGATCGATGGGCGCGACTTTAATAGCTTCATCAACGCCGGCGAGGATGTCTTTCCAGTCGCCGTAGCCGAAATCTTTCACGTTGGCACGAGTGAAGGCTTCACCCTGGCCGAAGCTGCCGCGCGGGTTCGGTTGGAAGACGAAATAGCCGGCGCCGGTGAGCGGTAGAACGAAGTTGTTGGGACTGGGCCAGCTGGAGAGGACCGCCGCTCCCGGGCCACCGTGGACGTCGACGATCATCGGATATTTTTTGCTGGGATCGAAATCTTTGGGATAGATCAGCCAGCCTTGCACGTCGTAGTGGTCATTCTTCCAGTTGATGCTCTTTACTTCGCCCCAAGGAGCCGTCAGCCCCTTGTTACGTTCCGTGATTTGTTTCCACTCGCCGATGGGGCCGGCCCAGATTTCCGGCGGAGCGCTGAAGGAATGACGAATCACCGCGGAGGTCTTGCCGTCGGCCGCAACGGAGATATTCGGGCCCCACATTCCCGCCGATGTGGTTTCACTGCCGTGCCAGAGATTCAGGATGCTGGAGCTGGCGGGATCGAGAAGTGCAACCGCGGAATCGGCGACGGCGTACTCGCTGAAGAGAATTTTCCCGTCGTGAGTCCAGGAAAGAGCGCTGGCGGAGGCTTTACGATCGGGCGTGAGATTGGTGGGTTTGCCGCCGGCGGCGTTGATCAGGTAGATGTCGCCGCCTACGCTCGGCTCGTCGCTCATCAGGCCTTCGATGAAGGCGATTTTCTGACCGTCGGGCGACCAAGCGGGGCGCGCGATTTGCAGTGACGGCTTGTAGATGGATTGCATCAAGCCGGTGGCAGCGTCGAGGACGTGCAGCTCGGCGATGTACCAGTTGTTGTCGCCGTTGCCCAGAGCTGAGGTGACAACGAAATGGGCGCCGTCGGGGGACCAGTCGTATTCGTAGACGTACGCGTCGGCGGGGGAGATCTGGCGGAGCTTGCCGGTGGCGACTTCGATTAGTGCCAGGCGCTGTTCGAAGAAAGCGTCTTTGATTTCGCCGGTCTCGGGAGTTTCGGCGACCAGCGGGCCTGCCGAGCGAGTGGCATTTTGCGTAAAGAGGACGGCGATGGTTTTGCCGTCAGGAGACCAGCTCGGAGCGTCCAGGAAGCCCTTCACGGCGGTGAGTTTTTTCGGTACGGCTGCGGCGCCGGACTGGGTGATGGCGGCCACGTACAGTTGAAGCTGATCTTTTTTGACCGCGTCGGAAAGGAAAGCCAGGCGCTTGCTGTCGGGCGACCAGGCCAGGCCGCCTTCGGCATGATTTGTGTTGGCAGCGGCGGTGATGCGTTGCGGCGGCGCACTTGTTTTCAGATTTTTCACGTAGATTGCGGCGTTGCCATCGGCCGCGCCGTCTTTGCCGGTCAGAGCTTCGGTCCAGGCGACCCTTGTGCCATCGGGGGAAATTGCAGTGGAGTCAAAGCGATGTGTGGTGAGCAATGCTTTAGAGGTGGGGTCGAGAGCGGTGCCGGGCTGTGGCTTTTCGGCGGCCTTAAGGCGTTTCTCGACGTCTTTTTTTGTGCCGGCGGCGTCGCGCTTTTTCTCGTTGGGTTGCTGATCCTGGGCAATTGCGGCGCCACCGAATAGAAGGGCGGAAAAGGCGATTACGGTGATCGTTCGAAAAGACAATGCCATCGATGGATCCCTTCAACCAGAGATTTGAGCGCGTGTAACAGTAATGCCGCACCTTGGGGATCGCAAGCAAAAGAAGGCGGAGATGGACGGGCGGAGGATGGCCTGACGCGTTGGATGATTCGAGGTTGTGAGCGACCGCGGAGGTGCGTAGAATCCGCGCGCAGCGGTGTGCTGGAGGGATGCATGATCGATCGGCGTGGATTCTTGACTTCGTTTGCAGGCGCGGGGACGGCGGCAGCGGCGAGTGCCCCCGGCTTGGGATTCGGCGGGCCGTGGCGAGAGATGCTAGAGCAGGCACCGGCGAAGTTACCCGATCGCGGAGTATACGATTCGGATGAGGAGCGGTACTGGAGTGAGCTACGCAAGCAGTTTCTGATTCCGGCGGATGTGGTTTATCTCAACAACGGGACGGTGGGCTCGTCACCGGCGCCGGTGCTAAAGGCAGTGTTTGACGCATACAACGATACCGAGCGAATGGTTCAAAGCGATCCGGAGGACTATCCCATCTGGGGTTATGCGGCCTGGAACCAGTTTCGCGATCCGCTGGCGGCCTTTGTTGGGTGCAAGCGCGATGAGATTGCGCTGCTGCGCAACGCTACCGAAGCGAACAGCTACATCGCAAATGGCGTGGATTTGAAGACTGGTGACGAGGTACTGATTTCCGATCAGGAGCATCCCGGTGGAGAACATCCGTGGGCTCTGCGGGCCAAACGCTACGGAATCGTGGTGAAGAAAGTTATTTTGCCGAAACCTGTGCCGGACGCCGCGTCCGTGCTGGAACGGTTCAACCGCGCGATCACGCCGCGGACGCGCGTGATTTTCTTCAGTCACATCACGACGGTGACGGGCGTGGTGCTGCCGGCGAAGGAAATCTGCGCGCTGGCGCGGTCTAAGGGGATTTTGTCCGCGGTGGATGGGGCGCATGTGCCGGGGATGATGAAGCTGAATCTGCAGGAGATTGGCTGCGACATGTACACGGCCAGTCCCCACAAATGGCTGCAAGCGCCGAAGGGGTCGGGATTTTTGTTCGTGCGCGATGAGGTGATCGATCGGTTGTGGAACACGATCGCGACCGAGGGCTGGGATGATCCGAAGCTGCGCGCAGAGCGGTTGCAAAGGATCGGCAGTTCGAATGTGCCGTCGTTGTGTGGATTGCGCGCGGCGATCGAGCTGGCGAATCAGATCGGGATGGATCGCATCGAGAAGCGGCAGCGGCAGATGGGCGACTACCTGTTGAAGGAAATGGTGAAGCGAGGCGCAGAGTCATGGACTTCGCCCGATGCGGCGCTGCGGTGCGCGATCGTCACGGTGAATGTGCCGCCGATTGTGCGCCTGGAGCTGGAGAAGTGGCTGTGGGCGGAGCGAAAGATTCGGCTGCGCGGAGGCGAGCAGCCGTCAAAGCTGCGATTGTCGACGCCGTACTATGTGCTGAGGAAGGATGTGGATCGATTCCTAGAGGCGTTTGATGATTACCAGAAGGCGCATGCGGCTTAGGCTGGCGTCCCGTTGCCGGGCGCCTCAGAAGAATGGGATCCTAAGGATTACTGGAGCGATGACGTGATTCGCCGGTTCCTGGGACAACATCCGGTCCGGATGCGTTGCTGATCCCGTTCGGGCTGGAGGCGGGCTTCGTCTATCGGCTTTTCATTGCTCCGGCGGGCGGATTCGCTGCGGCGCTGTTTGGTTGCGCCTATTTGGTCTTGTATATTCGCGAACAATCCCAAACGCGTTGACAGGTCGCCGCTATCCCGCGGTTTTCTTGACGGGGTAGCTTACAGAGCGGGGAAAAGTGATACACCTGCCTTTTACCGGTGCTTGGTCACACTTTTTCACTCCCGCAATAAAAAAATAAAAACGCATTGATCCCCAAATTGTGAGACGCACTCCATGCCATCGGATTTCAGCAATTCGTCCGTGAATGCATTACATTTCTCGTAGGGTTCCAAATCGTGAAAGGAAAAACGAAACGTTTAAATCCGAGCAAGATGTGGGATGCGGCTAGGGTTTACCGTAAGGAAGCCGAGAAATGTTACAAAGCGAAAGCATATTTGCTGCGATTGCGACCGGAGGCTGCGGATTGGAAGCATTGCTTCGGCTTTTCGATTTTGTTGAAAGTAGTGGACCGAAGATCGATGCAAACAACGATATGGGTTGATCAATCGAGCGTTTGCTCGACATTGAATTCCACATGATGCTCTTCGGCATTGGAATAAGACTGAGCATACACCTCTAACCCCCCCGAGCGCTTCTCTTGAATCCGCCTTTTCCTATCTGAATTCAGGCGGCGAGACCAACATTCCGACTCTTTCGCGGCGAGTTACTCCCCGTCTAACGTCACATGCACTTCCTTCATTTCCGTAATTTCCGTGATGACGATCGCGCGCGTCCCGTTGCGCTCAAATACGATCCCGTTCGCACGCACATATTTGCCCACGAAGGGCATTAGCTTCTGCCGCTGATCGTAATCCGGCATTTTGTCAGAGATAGGCAGATACAGGTCGCCATCCTTGGTCAGAATGACGAGCGGCGAACCGGCCCTCACGCATTCCAGCACGCACTTCATGCTCAAGTGAGTTGCGTTTCCATCGAGGTTCTGAATGGGACATGCAATATCTCGAACCAAGCCCTCAATTGTGGCTTTCGACTTATTTGCCCGGGAGCCTTCCATCGACGTTTTCTGTGGAGGCTGGTGCGCTGCCACGATTGACGCAACACCGCAGCCGGCCAGCAGGCAAAGGCGCAGAATTCGCTTCATCGGTTCTCCTTGGCAGTCAGGTCAATCGCGGAGTTCGGCGATCTTCCCTTGGTACTCTTGTAGCATCAGTAGGTTCCGGACATATACCTTCAGGGATTTCTTGGTCGTCCGTCAAAAACTTCTTTGAATCCACTCCAGGTCGCTTTAAGAAACGCGACATCCCGAAGACGGATGCTATGTCGCCCGGTCACAAAGCGTCAACACGTGTATCATAGAGTTGTTCTCGATCCCAAGTTTCCATTACCAGTTCCGACCTCCCCGGGAATAACGTGCTGAAAACAAGGCACGTACTAAAGTGTCGCCCACAAGTGCTACAAATGAAGAATATTGCTTTTCGCTGGGCGTTTTTCCTTTCAAAAGCGCACACTTCCGTCGCCGTTCGTTTTGGCGATAACGGTCCGCAGTGAAAACCACACGTAAACTCGACTGTCGTGTGTGAGAGCAGAAGCGTTCCCTCAATGCTGCTCTGGCGGAGACCCCAACGTTGCATTCAGCGCTCCCGCCAGTTGTTGGGCCGCATTCCACGTGGCTTCGTCCACTTGATTTGGGAATAATTTGAACACGAGTGCCCTATTCGAATCCGGAGGCGGCGTGTCGCAGAGGTCTCTCCAAAAATCATAAAGCCCATATGCTCGATCGATAATGTAGCGTTCTCGTCCGGCACCAGCTAGTTTGTCCCCTATCGTTTGTAACAACTTCGTCGGATCCTTAAAATAGTCCCATAGTATGTAAAGAATTCGCGTCGAAGGCTTCCTTTCTTTCGCAAGCATTACTTTCCAAGCGTTGTTGAAGTCATGAGCCAACTGGTTCCTTTCTTGCCGAGTGTTAGCGGCATTCCAGGTTCTTTCATAGGTTGTGAGGTAGTTCCTGAAAGTGCGGTACCGTTGCCTAATTTCAAGAATCTCAGGAACCAACGCTTGCACTGATCCCTTACAGTTTTTCAGCGCCATTTGAGCCACGGGAGGCAGGGAAATCCGCCAAAAATCTGGCTCACTGGCTGTTATGCAATCCTCGATCTCAGCCTCTTTTCGTAACTGCTGCATCACCTTGTCGTAGATCTGGCGACCTTTGATGTTGCCATTTTGAATCGCGCCGATCTGATGAGGTAGCGCAGGGAAAGCCGGATACATGTGCATTCCAAGAATCCTAGCGATGTTCATGTAGGCGCGAGATCGGAAGTTGAGCCCCTCCAAAAAGAGTAGTTCTCGGGGACTAAGGCCGACGTTCCTTCCAAGATCGAATCGAATTGGGGATTCTAACTCCTCCTCGCCTATCAAACCCGCTGCCGTGTGCTTTTCGCGCTCTGCATCGTCCAGGATGGGGATAATCTGTCTTGGCCGCATAGCTGTGGTGCTTTAGCCACCAAATCCGCATCATTCGATACCGTGCAGACTCCGCAGACGGATCGGCATAAAAGCTGTAGGGCGTCCACAGCAGATCAGTCAAAAAATCCCCATACGTGTAGTCCACCCCAAGTTCAGATAGCAATTCCTCAGTATCTTCGGCACTTGGAAAAGGAGCTAGGACCCTATGCTTGACCAAAGCTTTTACGAAGGATGAATTCTCAAGGACATCTTCAATGGTACGGCTGCTGTCTTCAGGAGCACCTCTTGCGACAGTCCGTAGATCGTAAAATACCTTGTCGTGAACGACGAGAGACTCGATAAGCGTCGCCAAAGAATGTACAAAGCTTGGACCGATAGGCAGGCCTTCGTCCAAACCGCGCACAATAGTTAAGAGAACTTCATCCTGCAATAAACCAGTGTTTGATAGATCTTGCCTGGAGACTTTCGATGGCGACTTCATTCGAGGCCTCCTAGACAGTCGGTCGACAAGACCAACTATTGGCAACTACGCGGAGAACACGCAGTTAATCTGGGAAGCAACCCTAGGTTAGATAGTCGTTATATCATCGTAATCCGCCTGATGTAAACGACGGTATCTCTGCGGGCATTGCACGAAATGCGGATCTGAATGCATCCGCCGTTGTTTATCCCTGCAAGGCGCTTTTATCAGACCAGCGGATATGCGCAACCTACACACGAGGGTGTATCACTTTTCCCCACCCTGTAAGCTACCCCGCGGTTTTCTTGACCCTGCGAGCGCGAGTCGAATACACTTACTGATTCGGAACAGGCTGCAAGTCCAGCCTGTCGAAGTCTGTCTGCCTGAGCAGACGGCGCGGCGTTCGCGCGACGGAAGAGTGAAATTGCGCGGCCGCGAGATACGTATGTAAAAGGGGGAGTGCTTTGCCAAAGAGGACTTATCAGCCGCGGAAGCGGCGTCGCGCGAAGACGCACGGCTTCCGCGTGCGCATGAAGACGAAGGGCGGCCGCAGGGTGCTGGCGGCGCGCCGCAAGAAGGGACGTCATCGGCTCACGCCCGAGTAGTGAAGGGCGCCTGGATTTTCCTCGCGCCGCGCGACTGGTGCGCAAAGGCGAGTTCGATGCCGTATACCGCACCGCGAAGCGCCGGTCGAGTTCCCACTTCACTGTTTTTTTCCGCGTGAACCAACTGCCGGAGAGCCGATTCGGGTTCAGCATCAAAAAGGCGTTGGGGGGCGCGGTAGTGCGCAATCGCATCCGGAGGCGGCTGCGAGAGATCGTGCGTTGTCACCGGATGGAGATACCTGCGGGATGGGACATCGTCATACATCCGAAGAATCGAGCGGAGCGCGCGGAGTTTGCGGCACTGACTGCGGACTTGCTGCGGCTGATTACGAGCGGAATGCAGCCGGAGAAGACGCAGTCGTAGCCGGCAGGACTTCGGTGAAATCACCTGGCGTTCGCGTGGCGTTGTTCGCGCTGCGATTTTACAAGGCATATTTGTCGCTCTTGTTTGCAGGCGCTTGCCGATTTGAGCCGACTTGTTCGCGATATGCGTACGAGGCGATCGAGCGATTTGGAGTGGCGCGTGGGTCGTGGCTGGCGTTGAAACGGCTGGGACGGTGTCAGCCGTTGTCGAGGAAATTTGGATTCGATCCGGTGCCAGACGCCAGTGATAGCGTGCCCCCGATGGCCTACCGCCGGAGTCTGGAAGCGGGAAGTTCCGCAGTTACCCACCGTGAGGTCCTTTCGTGAGCGAACCGGGAAAGAAAAGAAATTTCAGCCACGAGATGCGGCTTCTGGCAGCGTCATTGCTGTCCATGGGAGTGATTTTGCTGTGGGCACGATTCTTTGCGCCGAAGCCGACAGTGCCTCCTGCGGGATCGAAGACCGCACAAAGCGGTCCGGCAGTCGCGGGTTCGCAGCAAGGCGCGGCCACACCTCCGGGTGCAAATGCAACCGCGACGACTCCGAAAAATACTACGGCATCCGCGGCAAGACCGGCTGCCCCGGTGAAGGTGACACCGAAGAGCGAGACACAAGAGCGGGTGATCGTTGTTGAGAACAATTTGTATCGTGTGGAATTTTCCAACCGCGGCGCGGTCGTCAAGAGCTGGCAACTGAAGAAATATTACGACGACGCAAAGCCGCGGCGCGTGCTGGACGTGGTGCATGCGGAGGCTGCAACGCAAACCGGCGGCTGGCCGTTTGCGCTGGTGCTGAACGACGCGGAACTAGGAACCGCGGTGAACGACGCGCTATACCAGGTTTCCACACCCGCGGCTTCGATTGAGGCACCCGCGGATCTGGAGTTTGCGTGGAGCGATGGCCGCACCGAGGTCACGAAGCGTTTTCATTTCGATCATTCGTATGTAGTACGCGTCGAGACGTCCGTGAAATCTAATGGCAATCCGGTGACGGCGGGGGTCGCGTGGCTCGGTGGATTCGGCGATCTCACCGTGAAGGATCCGGAACCCATTGCCACTGTTTCCATTTTTTATAATGAGAACGGCAAGCTGACCAACATTGCGGCGCAAAAGCTGGAAGGTCCGGAGAAGTGGGGCAACGGCATCTGGCAGGGCGGCAAGGGGTGGGTTGGAATCGAGGATCGCTACTTTGCGGCGGCGTTTTTGCCACCGACCGGGTTAGCCACGGGCTCGCTGGAAACGCGCTATTGGAAAGTGCCGCGCACGGTACGGGGCTCCGACGGCAAGGACACCGAAGAACCGGTGCCGCAGATTGCGGCGGCCGCGGCGGCGCAGCCTTTGGTGCTGCGGGCTTACGTTGGGCCGAAGGATTACGACGATCTGAAGAGGATGAATCCGCCGCTGCATTCGCTGGTGAGTTTCGGCTGGCTAGAGTTCATCGCGGAGCCGTTGTTTCACGGATTGAAGTGGCTGAACAAGTACATTCCGAACTGGGGCTGGGCCATCGTCGTATTGACGCTGGTAGTCAATATGCTGCTGTTCCCGCTGCGCATTTCCAGCTACAAAACGACCCTGAAAATGCAACGCGTGGGGCCCGAGATCAAGCAGATCCAGGAGAAATACAAGAAGTACTCGATGCGCGATCCGCGAAAAGCGGAGATGAACAAGGAAGTGATGGCGGTGTACAGCCGCGAAGGCATTAATCCGGTGGGCGGCTGCTTCCAGATGTTTCTGCAAATGCCGATCTGGTTTGGGTTGAACACGGTGCTGCGTTATTCGATCGAGATGCGGCACGCGCGATGGTTTGGATGGATTACGGACTTGTCGGCCAAGGATCCTTATTATGTGCTGCCGATTGTCATGGGGCTGTCGATGTATCTCGTTTCCAAGATGACGCCGATGACATCGACGGATCCACAGCAGCAGATGATGATGAAAATCATGCCGGTTACCATGGCGGGCATTTTCATGATCTCGCCGATTTCGAGCGGACTTGCGGTGTATATTCTGACCAGCAGCTTGGTGGGAATCCTACAGCAATGGTGGCTGAATCGTTCGCATCCGGTAACCGTGCCGGTATCGACGAAAGTGGTGAAGGGCAAGAAGGCGTAAATCGGCGGGGTCCCGCAGTCAAGAAAGCCTATGGCGCAAGAACTCATCAAGGACGGACATCTGGACCGCGACGCGGCGGTTATTGCGTTGCAGGAATTTCTCGACCAGACGGTGCGCGCCGGTGGCTTTCAACTGAAAGCAACGGTACATGCGGTGGTCGGCGACGCCGGAAGCGATGCCGAGGTGATCGCCGACCTCGATGGACGTGACAAGGAATTGCTGCTGGAGCGTGGTGCTGAGCTGCTGAAAGCGTTCGAGCATCTTGCATTCCGCGCTTTGCGGCTGGAGCCGGCGTATCACGAAAAAATTCATTTGGATTGCGGCGGGTATCGCGCTCTCCGTTTTGAAGAGCTGCGCATGACGGCGAAGGTTGCGGCGGAACGCGTGCAGACTTCGAAGCAGCCATTTCGATTGAACCCTATGTCCTCTCGCGAGCGGCGCATTGTGCATCTGGCGTTAAAGGATATGCCTGGTATTCGTACCGAGAGCGTCGGCGCCGGAGATGAACGGCAAGTGGTGATTCATCCAGCGGGAACCGCCGGAAGCAAGCCTGCCAAGTAAAGAATCAAAGCCTATTTCGAATTCCGCACTCTTCTATCTTTGACCCAACCTTGTTCGAGGATTTTGCCCGCGGCGTCAAAGCGGACCTGATAGGTGAAGGACGCCGGGCGATCCGGACGAAGGTGCGGAAATCGCAGGTCGGAGACTTCTACGATCGCAACGGAACCCTCTTTGTGAAAACGCGTCACCGGAAATCTCGCGAACCACAGAAACGTTTGCACTGCGGGCAGCTGTTTGGCGGATTCAATATAGGAATTCGAAGGCGCATCGGGATAGTAGCGATACTCCAAAGGCAGCGCGGAATCCGGCGCAGCTGCTTGAACGCTTTCCGGGCTGCCACCAAGATCGATGCGCGTCTCGTAGACGCCCCGCGGTGCACGGACCAGCCCATCCCAATGCCAGAGTGAAGGCGGCATGGGCAGAGCGCCGATTGCCTGTACGTCAAGTTGTTCCGCCACGGCGAATTTCTGTACGCGAGACATCGCGGCTTGATGGAACGAGATCGCCAAGGCGACGTAGCCGATAGCTGCAATCAAGCCAACCAGATTCCAGGCGAAGCGTTTCACGCGCAATCCCCAAAAGCGTATACCCGGGGAAAGAAAAATGATCGCGAATGCGACGATCGCCGCGATCGTAATGCTCACCGAAAAAGGTGCTTCGACGATTCGCGCGATCATGTAGACAGCGATCGAAGCCACGCTGAAAACAAACCAACTCCCAATGGCGCGGATCTGCAGCCGCTCTTTTCGTTCGTAAACCCATGCGAGCACTTGCGGCGCGAGCAAGATTCCACTGAGCGTGAAATCAATGATGAAGATCAGATCCCACGCAGGGCGAGACCATTGCAGCGGCGACCAGATCATCGTGCCGAACGAAGTGACCAGGTCGAGCAGAATGTGACTAAGGATCCCGACAGCGTAAATTACCGCGAGAGTCGTAAACGACGGCGCATCCCATTTGCGCCAGCGCACGATCCATCGTGTGAGTGCGGCTAGCAAGATGGCGAACGCTGGCAAGCACAAGAGCGAATGCGTATAACTGCGATGCCAGGTGAGAATCAGCAATTCATTGCGCGAAAGCATGTCGCGGAAAACGTCGGAGTCCGGAAAAATTGCGCCGAGCATAAGCGACCACGTTACAATCCGCGCCCGATTCATCGGGCGAAGGGCCAACATCTCGTCGCCACCGAATACTGCTTTGCCGATCAGCGCGCCGGCGATTCCGTGAGTGATGGTGTCCATGCTGGGGAGTCAGTTTACAAGATCAATCGGCACAAGATGAATCACCGGCGGCAAAGTGGCGCGCACCAAACTTCTAGCGCACCAAGATCAATGGCGAGCGTTTTGTGACAACATTTCCGACGCGCCGTGCCGGCACACCGTGAGCTTCAAGAGCGTTGCGCGCAAAATCCGCGGATTCAGGGGCGATCGCCACCAGCAAGCCGCCGGATGTTTGCGGGTCGAACAGCAAGTTCTGCCGCTCCTCGGAAACGTTGGTTGCGAACTCCGCGCAGTCGCCGATAAACGTGCGATTGTTTTTCAACCCGCCGGAAAGATGTCCCTCGCGCGCCGCCTCGACGGCGCCCGGAAAATATTCGAATGCAAGGTGATCGATTTCGAGTGAGACTGGTGCAATTCCATGATTGGGGTCGCCGAGCGCCATCTCTCGGGAATGACCGAGAAAGCTGAATCCCGTTACGTCGGTGACCGCATGGATTGGCTTGCCAGCTCCCGACTTTTCTTCCACTTCGTGCAGCGCATCGGCCGCCGCGCGATTCAGAGTCGTCATTGCGGCGGTGGCGGCAGCGATCGAGTCCGCGCTGGCGCGGTCCTTTTTGAGCGCCGTTGTGATCACGCCGGTCCCCAGCGGCTTGGTGAACAGCAAGGTGTCGCCGGCTCGCGCGCCAACGTTGCGCCAGATGCGATGCGGATTGATGATGCCGGTGACTGCATAGCCAAAAAGCATATCTTCATTGCGGATTGAATGACCGCCTATCACAACGCACTTAGCTTCATTCATCTTTTGAAGGCCGCCGCGGAGGATCTGCTCGAGGATTGCGGGGTCACCGTGCTCGGGAAAGCCGACAACAGAAAGCGACGACATTGGACGGCCTCCCATTGCATATATATCGCTGAGCGCGTTGGCCGCTGCGATTTGTCCAAACAAATTTGGATCGTCTACGATGGGCGTGAAAAAATCGATCGTCTGCACCAGGGCGAGTCCTTCGGAGAGCAGATAAATTCCAGCGTCATCGTTGGTGTCGAAGCCGACCAGAACATTCGGATCTGTTTGTCGAGGGAGTTTTCGCAATACCACGTCAAGAATGGCAGGACTCAACTTGGCCGCGCATCCAGCGGCTTTTGCCATGGCAGTCAACTTCATGTGGTCGCTCGCAACTTGGTTCCTGTCCTTAGTTCGTCGAGAACATGGTATCAACCATTGTGTCGAGAGCATTATAAGGATGCTGCGTCGCTTCTGCGCATGTCTCGACAATGGGACGATTACGACGGTTGCACGTCTGAGGGGAACGTGATTTGATCCCGACGTGACATGGGCTGGTGCGTGGGATATCTGGCTGATCTTCCTGTTCCTCGGTGTGGTAGTGCCGTGGCGTGGCCGGATCCGGCTCCGAGAACTGTTCACGCGGCCCGAAGTTAGTTCCCGCGAGCGAATCTCGCTTTACCTCTCTACAATTCTGTTTCAGTGGGTAGCTGTTGCTATCTGCGGCTGGAGGGCGTGGGCTCATGGATTTCGCTTCAAGGAGTTGGGAATCGTGTCACCGAGCTTGGCCATGGTGGCATGGGCCCTGGTCGGAGCGGGGACTATTGGAACACTTCAGTGGTTCAATCTTCGACGAGCTGGCAGATCGGGTCCTCGCGGGGATAGCCTGCGGCGCTTGACCAGGGCGATCCTTCCGCATTCGAAGAATGAGTTGATCGTGTTTCTGTGCCTGGCGGTCACTGCCGGACTTTGCGAGGAGTTTCTCTACCGAGGGTTCGCGATGTTGGTCTTTCTTCGGATGGACTGGCCGAGCTGGCTGGTGGTGCTGGCGTCAGCAGCTCTGTTTGGGCTGGCCCATCTCTACCAAGGCCGAGGCGGGCTCATCGGGACGATGCTGTTGGGGCTCGTGTTCGGGATGATACGAATCGTAACAGGCAGCCTGCTTTTGCCTATATTCTGCCACGCGGCGGTTGATATCGCGGCCGCGATGGCGGGCCCGCGATTTTTGCTGCATACGGATTCGCCATCAAAACCTGTAACCGGCTTGCATTCTACAACTTAGTGAGGACCAGGACTTATTGATGACGACGCCTCCTCCCTCTGTCCCAAACCCGGATACCATTCGACGCGTTCTGGGTGAATTTCAGTTGATTGTTTCGGACCTGCAAGTCTTGCAGATTCAGCAATATATAAAGATGCTTTTGACGTGGAACGACAAGGTGAACCTGACGGCGATTCGGGATCCGCTTGAGATGTTGTATCGCCATTTCGCCGAGTCTATGTACGCCGCGACGGCCGTGCCTATCAAAAATGGTCGGCTCGCCGACATTGGCTCCGGAGGAGGTTTTCCGGGATTGCCAATTCGGATCCTGGAGCCGGATCTCGAATTACTCTTAGTGGAATCGAATGTCAAAAAGGCTACCTTTTTAGCGGAAGTAGTTCGAGAGATTGGACTTAGTAATGCCCGAGTTCTGGTTAGTCGATATGAAGAGCTGGCGGAGGAACTTACGCCGCTCGATTTCGTTTGTTGTCGCGCGGTGGGTGAATTCGGACCGCTTCTAAACTGGGCTCACTCAGCCCAGATTGCTGTTCCGCGGCTTGTTCTGTGGGTTGGTGGACGAGACTTAGAGCAGGTAAGGGAAATTGCGGGCTGGAAATGGAGTGAACCTATTTCAATCCCGCATTCACTAAGACGCTTTGTGCTGGTCGGTGATCGTGTTGAGATCGGCAGCAAGACGGATTGATGTTTTGTTGCTTGATCGAAGGGCACTTTGTTCCACGTGGAACAGTACCGAGTCGAATTGCCTTGGTTTGTTCCACGTGGAACCGTTACGCTTGAGCCGCAAGTAAATTTTCACATGCTCTCCCAATGTTCCACGTGAAACATCTTGCATCGGATTCCAGTGTTTGCTAAATTTTCGCCCACTGGGGGGATTTTGGCGCGAATTATTGCTATCGCCAATCAAAAAGGCGGGGTTGGCAAAACCACAACGGCCGTAAATTTGGCTGCCTGCCTTGGCGCCAACGAACAACCGACGCTTCTTGTGGACTGTGACTCTCAAGCCAACTCTACCGCTGCAATCGGGTTCGCAAAGGACCCGTCTCGCCGAACGCTTTACCACGCCTTAATCATGAACGAGCCGTTCGACCGGATCGTCCAAAAATCGCAAGTCGAAGGTCTAGACGTGCTGCCGGCCGACAAGAACTTGGCCGGAGCGGCAGTGGAACTGGTCTCTGCGGAAAATCGCGAATACAAGTTAAGAGGCATCCTCAACGAACTCGGTGAGAGATACAAATTCATCATTCTCGACTGTCCACCTGCCCTCGATTTGCTGACTTTGAACGCGCTGGTCGCAGCGAATGCAGTATTGGTCCCCATTCAATGCGAGTATCTGGCGCTGGAAGGCGTTTCCGAGTTGCTCGATACCCTCATGCGGATTCGACGCACTCTGAATCCGACTCTTGAGATTGAGGGTATTCTGTTGACGATGTACGACGAACGAACCACGCTTTCCCGCCAAGTCGCAACGGACCTGCGAAGTTTCTTTGGCGGGCAAGTATTTCAGAGTGTTATTCCTCGAAATGTTCGCCTAGCAGAGGCGCCTAGCTTCGGTAAACCTATTATTTTTTACGATATTCATAGTAAAGGGGCGGAGGGCTATACGCAGCTCGCCCAGGAGGTAATCTTAAATGCAGAGAAACGCACTGGGACGGGGGCTCGGAGCGCTCATTCGGGAGCCTGAACCGCAGATCCCCATTCCGCCGGCACCATCAACCCATCCGGCTGCAGTCGCTGGCGCTGCTGTGGCTCCGGCCCGGGATCCGGGATCGGCTCCGCTGGAGATCGACATCGACTTGATCGATCCCAGTCCTTATCAGCCCAGAACACGCTTTCGCGAAGAAGCGCTGGCGGAACTGACTCGGTCGATTCAGGCCAGCGGGATCATTCAGCCGCTGGTCGTGCGCCCCGTCGGAACGCGATTTCAGTTGATTGCCGGTGAGCGACGCTGGAGAGCGGCGCAGCGGGCGGGCTTGCAGCGGGTTTCCTGCATTGTTCGCCATGTTCCGGACGAACTTGCTGTCGAAATGACACTGGTCGAAAACATTCAGCGCGAAGATTTGAATGCGGTGGAAGCGGCTCGTGCGTTCGAGCGGTTGATGAGCGAATTTCAGCTTACCCAGGAAGCAATCGCGGATCGCACCGGGAAAGACAGGGCGACAATCGCCAATTCAGTTCGTCTGCTCAAGCTCGAACCTGGGATCCAGGACTGGATAGAAGAGGGAAAATTGACTGCCGGCCACGGCCGGGCACTGCTGGCTGTCTCTGATCCTCAATTACGCATGCGATATGCCCAGCGCGCATCACGAGGAGGGCTTACGGTGCGGCAGATCGAGCGCCTGGCTGCCCGACGAGCGAGGAGCGCTGGCACGTCCGCTGCTGTGCCCGAGGCCAACGCCGACGCAAACATCCGGGCCGCGCTCGAAGAGTTGCAGCGGCATCTCGGGACTAAGGTGATGCTACGAGAGCGCACAAAATTGCGTCCCGGACAACTGGTGCTGGAGTATTACGATGACGGTCAACTGATGGGACTGTACGATCGCTTGATGAAGTAACCTTGGCCTGAGGCACGCAATGAGCAGATCAAGCCGCTGAGAGCGCTTTGCCATTCGATTGTGCCCGTCCGTTCAGTGACCTGATTCGACAACTTCCGCTCCAGCGTCCGTTGACTTGTCTGCGCGTACGGCTAGAGTAGATAGGTCGAGTGGGGGTAAGTCATGGCTTGGAAGTGGCCCAGCGCTTCAAAGAACGGGAGTAACGGTGAAGAGTGGACAGGCTTCATCGACCAAGGCGTGACACTGGAAGGTACGCTCCAGCTCAAAGGCACGTTTCGTATTGACGGGAACGTAAAGGGCAACATTATCTCGGAGCAGACCGTCGTTCTCGGCGAGGGAGCCAAAGTTGAGGGCCAGATCGAAGGCAACCGCGTGGTCATCGCGGGCCGTTTTGACGGCGTTATTTTTGCCAAGGGCCGAGTTGAGATTGAAGCCAAGGGTGTGGTCACCGGCGAAGTGCATTCGCCGTGTATGGTGATCGATCCGGGCGGGATTTTTGACGGACGCTGCCACATGTTGGCGTCTTCGGACGCATCGGCGGGCGTGACGATTCCCATTCGCGCGGCGAGCATTGCATAGCGTCGAGCTATCTCACTGCCGGCATGTTACATAATAAGGTATCTATCTCTTAAGTAATAGTAGCAAGCCTTCCCTGTTCGCTTCCGCTTGATCCAGCAAGTTGACACTTTTCTGCCCGACGGCTATCGTTCGTGTTAACAACGAGGCCATTTCATGAGGATTTTGGTGATCGGCGGAGGCGGCCGCGAACATGCCTTGGTGTGGCGCCTTACGCAAAGTCCGCGCGTGACGAAGATCTGGTGTGCGCCGGGCAATGGCGGAATCGCGGCTCAAGCGGAGTGCGTGGCGATTGACGCCGGCGACGTCGCTGGTCTTGCCGCGTTCGCCGAGAGCATGCGGCCTGACCTCACAGTAGTGGGACCTGAATTGCCGTTAGTGAATGGCATCTCGGACGCCTTCGGCGACCGCGGCTGGCCGATCGTAGCTCCTTCGAAGCTGGCCTCACAGCTGGAAGGCAGTAAAGTCTTCACCAAGGAGTTTCTGCAGCGCCACCAAATCCCGACGCCCAGGATGTATGGTGCTTTTGATTCCTCTGCAGCCGCGAATGCTGCCCTCAGGCATGTCGAGTGGCCGCTGGTCATTAAGGCCGACGGTCTCTGTGCAGGCAAGGGTGTTTGTTTGGCACCTGATGCCCCGTCCGCATCCGACTTTATCGACCGGGTATTGGATAAGCGGGAATTGGGAGCCGGCGGCGCCCGACTTCTGCTGGAACAAGCACTGGTGGGCGAAGAACTGTCCTTCATTATTCTGACAGACGGGAATCGCTACGCTCCGATGGTGCCGTCTCGGGATCACAAGCGCGCTTTCGATGGGGACCGAGGTCCCAACACGGGAGGTATGGGCGCGTATTCCAGTGACGAACTGTTGCCGTCAGCCCTGCGGGATACGATTTTGCGGACTGTCGTCGAGCCGACAATGCGGGGCTTGGCCTCGGACGGTATCCGGTACCAGGGTTTTCTCTATTTCGGGCTGATGTTGACAAAGGCCGGGCCCGAAGTCCTGGAGTTCAATTGCCGGTTGGGCGACCCAGAGGCGCAAGCCATAGTGTCTCGCATGGACTTCGATCTTGCAGAGGTATTGACTGATGCAGCTGCGGGGCGCCTCGATCCGTCAAAATTGAAATGGAAACCGGGAGCCAGCGTCTGTGTAGTTTTGGCATCTGGAGGATATCCTGGCAAATTTACCGTGGGGCAGTCGATCAACGGACTAACCGATATAACGCCAGAAACCGGTGTGAAAGTGTTTCATGCCGGAACCCGGCTTGGGAGCAGCTCCGTTGTCTCGAATGGCGGCAGAGTGTTGGGAGTTACTGCGGCTCGGCCATCGGTTCAGGAAGCAGTATCAGCGGTTTACAGCGCGATCAGCAAGATAGGATTTGACGGCATGCAGTATCGACGAGATATCGCAGGGCATGCGAGCCGTGTGGGAGCGGCGGGAGATTAGGTCATCGTGGCCAGCGTGCGGCATATATTTCGAGCTCCGAAGAAGCGCCTGCCTATGGAGGAGGTCCCGGAAGTACGTGCGATTACGAATCGAGGGCTGGAGGGTTGCGAACATGCTCGTCCTGGGCAGCGGGAGATCCTTATGGTTGATGGCGAGACCCTCGACGCGATGAACCTAGCGCCCGGAAGCATCCGGGAAAACATCACCACCACGGGCCTCAACGTAAACAGCCTTGAGATTGGGCGGCGGCTTCGCGTCGGCGGCGTGTGTCTGGAGGTTAGCGTCGTGTGCACGCCTTGCGATCAGCTCGAACGCGTCAGGCCGGGCCTACGACGGGAACTCTGGGGGCGAAGGGGCATGCTATGTCGCGTGGTCGAGGGTGGAACGATTCGCCGCGGTGACCCGATCGAGAAAATGGCCTTCGTCAAAGAATCGGCTGAGGCGACCTAGCGACTTGAAGCAAGGTTTTCGGCCTACTTAATTCGGATTTGGCCGCTTTCGCAATGTGGGGGCGTCCGGGGGACGCTCTTTCTCCTCTTTAGCCTTTTGGGCCTTATCAACTGGCTCTTGCGGCTCGACGACCCAGTCGACGCCACGTCCCTCCTCCATTTTGCCGAGAGCGAATGAGTTCTTGCCGGCCAGGATAGGCAGCAGCGCGCGCAAGAAATCTGCGGAGTCCTCTGGGACGGCCTTCTGAGCCTGCCCTCGGCTGACCGAATCCACGACTTTGGCGAATCGCGGCTCGCCTCCTCGCAACTGTGCGATGCGGGGATCGTTACCTTCGATCAGATTCATGAGCGTCGGTGTCTTGGAGCTTGGCGGATACAATGCTTCCACGATCGTTCGCGGCGCATGCTTTTCGGGGGGATATATCTGCTCAAACCTGGGCCGTAGAATCTGGGTCTGCCAATACTCCTCGCGGGCACCTACTTGTTGCTGCTTGATTCGGTATTCGATGGTCCAGATCTCCGGACCATAGTGACGTGGGGCGTAGCCGATGACGACGACCTCAAACAACGGCTCGTCCGAGCCAACCTCGAGCTTGTGATGAAGCTGGGCGGTCAAGGGCCGCAGGCGCTCAAGGAACGATACGCCAATTGCTTCCAGGTCCGGTTCGGCATCGCCGGAGCCGGGGGTGAACCGCGGATCACGGCCTCCGATGCGCTGAAAATCGTGGTCTAGCCGCACTGGCTTGGGATCCGCAGGGAGACGCCATTCGGCGGCCCCCATCAGAATGCCGACATGACCGCTGTCGAGATCCATCACGCGTGGCGGGATTGAGCCTGCCTCGATGGGCTGGTTGATGACGCCAAACACAATTATTTCATCCCTCGCGACGTGGACGATCACGCGCCCACCGGCAAGGTTGGCGATGATCTCACTCTCGACGTTTTGGTCCTGCGCCGTTCCGCTCTTGAGTGGCCAGGCCAACATCGCGGCGCAAGCCAGCAGGATTGCCAGAGTTGAGCTCCGAATTCGAGTCATGGGTTTCATCGTACGACTACTCGAGCGCGGTGGAGGCACGGAATTATTTCGTGGGCGCGGATACCGCCGCAGCGGCGGACTTGGCTCCGGCCAACAGTTTGTCTAAATCGCCGCGGTCGAGATATTTTCCGTCGCGCACGACCGCCGTGATCCGCTGGGTATTCGCGATGTTTTCCAGCGGGCTGGCGTCAAGCAATACCAGATCGGCGGCCTTCCCTGGTTCAACGGTTCCCAAGTCGCGTTCGCGTCCGAGGAATTGGGCGGCGCCGCGTGTGGCTGATTGAAGTACCTCGGCGGGAGTAAGTCCCGCACGAACCATCTCGACAAGTTCCTTGTGCAGGCTTTCTCCGGGGAACACAAACGGATCGAGCGAGTCCGATCCCACGAGAAGCGATATACCGGCGTGATGCAGCTCGCTGGTGAGCTTCCAATCATTGGAAGCCTGACGCGCTAGCCAGGCCGCGCGCTGCTTCATCTGGTCATTATGAAACGAATCCCGCCACTGCTTGGCCAGCGCCGGGGGAACAAACTCCAGCAACGGGTCATCGACGCTCCATTCCTCGGGATGAGAGGCGGTATTGAGCGAGTTGAGTGTGGGGGTCACCCAAGTGCCGTTTTTCTTCAGGGTCAGAAACAGTGTGGCGGCCTTATCGGTGTCATACGTGGCATCGGACTCGTGTGCAATTTTCTCCCACGCTACGGAGTCGCCCTTCTGCTCGGCAGCAATCAAGCGCTGACGCAGATCGTCTTCCTTAGAAGAAAACGAAAGCGAAAACGCGCTGTAAAGGAGATGCTCGATACTGCGGATGCCGGCGTTGGAAGCGTCGATTGCGCTGATCTGGAATGGCAGATGTCCCACGAACGAGATGTGCTGCTTCCTGGATTCGTCGGCAACGGCAAAAAACGCTTCTTTGGAGGGCAGGGAGATAATTTTGATGAAGTCGGCGCCACGAAGTTTCAGGTCGCGAACCGCGGCGCGCGCTTCGTCGGCGTCTTTCACAGGATATTGCTCGGGGGTTTTGCGCCCGCCGCCGGCCAGCCAGGGACCAGCGGCAATGATGTGGGGCGCCAACAGCGCGCCACTTTCAACATCGCGCTTCCACGCCAGCAATGCTTCCAAGTCTCCACCCATATCGCGCACGCCGACAATCCCATTGGCCAGAAGCAAGGGCAACAGCACCTGTTTGCTCCAGGAAGGATCTGCATTCACGCCCGCCAGGTGCACATGCATATCCCAGAGGCCAGGGATCAGGGTTTTGCCTGTGGCGTCCACGACGCGAGCGTTCTTTGGCAGCTTGGCGCTTGCGGCGGGAACGATGGAAACAATGCGCCCCTTCTCGATCAAGACGGTCTGGTCGGTCTGAGGCGAGCGCCCGGTGGCATCGATCAGGGTCACATGGGTCAGCACCAGCTGGTTCGGAGCAGCGGCGGCGATCGCTTGAGCGCAACACAGCGCGGCGCCCAACAATATTGCCAATCGATACATCCTCATCGCAGCCTCTCTACAATCAGATGCAGATGCGGTTACACCCGCCTACGCACTATACAGGATGTGGCGCGGCTGATAAGGCGGACGACAATCTGGGCCGATGACAGGTTGCGCAGTGAGCTGAAGGTTCCCGTAGGCCCTGCGTTCCAGTAAAATAGTGGCTCACATAAAACTTTGGAATAACCGGGCGGTGAACCAACGATGGGATTGCGCAAACTGAAGAGCATCAAGCACAACGGAAAGCAGCTGAGCGACATTCTCAAAGCTCACCAGAATTTTTTCAGCGGAAAAGAAGGCGGGGCCCGAGCGGACCTGACTGGAGCCGACTTATCGCGTGCCGATCTTAGCGGCATCAACCTGAGCGGTGCGATTCTTCGCAACACCAACTTCTCGGAAGCGGACCTGCGGAAAGCGCGGCTTCCCGGCGCTGATCTCTCGAGCGCAAACCTTCACAAGGCCGATCTGCGCAACGCCGACCTTACCGAGGCGATTCTTCCGGGCGCCAATCTCAGCGAAGCACAGGCCAGCGGAATCGAATTTTTTCGCTGCGACCTGTCGAATGCCAATTTCGAGCGCGCCCAGCTTCGCAACGTGAATTTCCGTTCCGCGAATCTCGCCGGAGTGAAGTTCGCTGGCGCCGACCTGGGAGTTGCGATTCTACGAGAAACCGATCTACAGGGAGTCGATCTCTCTGGCGTAGACCTGTCTACGACGCTTTTGCCAAAGGGATACGTGCCGCCGCAAGGCAGCCAGGCAAAACAAAAGACCGCTTGACGCGTACCGTTCACACGCGATTCACAAAACTCGCCCAATCTGGGCACACTGGCAACAGCGGGCATGGCAATCGCTTTCGGTGCATGGTAGCCTCTCGCCGAAGAGCAGTCCCTGGCGTCAAACTCCGTGGCCACCGCGACTCCACAACTCGACCGGGCCAGTGCTCGCGACCGCGTTTTGGAAGTTGTGCGGGCCCTGCTGGAAGAATTGGGCAGCCAGGGCGTTCTGCCTACTCTCAGTTCCACATCGCACCTGGACCGTGATCTTGGACTGGGCAGCCTCGAACGTGTCGAGTTGCTGGCACGACTTGAAACCGAATTCAGCGTGCGCTTACCCGATCAACTTGCCGCCGAAGCAAACACTCCTGAGGATCTGGCGCGCGCACTGGTTGATGCGCCCGGCGGCGATGTGGGAGAGCCGGATTCGCCCTCGGCGCTGCGTGCCTCGGTCACGGCACAGACGCTGCAGCGGGAAGCCACGCAAAGCGGAGTGTTCTCCGCCGAAACATTGCTCGACGTGTTGCGTTACCGTGCGACGCACGACGCCGAACGCACCCATCTTCTGATCACCGAAGATGGCGAGGGCCAGGACCGAAGCGTGGCACTTACCTTCGGCGACCTTTATGCTGCCGCGCAGCGCTGCGCCGCCGAACTGGCGCGACGTGGCGTGCCCGCGGGTGGCCGCGTGGCATTGATGTTACCGACATCGCGCGCTTTCTTCGTTTCGTACGCGGGAATTTTGCTGGCAGGCGCGATTCCGGTGCCGATCTATCCACCTTTTCGCGCCGATCGCATCGAGGAATATGCGGCGCGCCAGGCTAGCATCCTCAACAATGCCGAGGTCTGCCTGCTGCTGGCCTTTCGCCGCGCTGAAGGCGTTGCGCGCCTTGTGCAGCCGCGCGTGCGATCGCTGTCGGCCGTTGTCGACGCGGAAAAACTTATCGACGCAGCGGATAAAGCGCCGCCGCCCGCACCGGGAGCGTTGCCCGCGCATATTACCGGGCGGCGGGCGCGCCATTCTGGCGACATCGCGCTGCTGCAATACACGTCGGGCTCCACCGGCGACCCTAAAGGCGTCACACTCACACACGCAAACCTGCTGGCCAACATGCGCGCCATAGGAGGCGCGATCGGAATGGGGCCGGGAGATGTGGGGGTAAGCTGGCTACCGCTTTATCACGATATGGGGCTTATCGGGGCCTGGCTCACCTTGTTGCACTTCGGCGTGCCGTTGGCAGTGATGTCGCCACTGGCATTCTTGACGCGACCGGAACGCTGGCTGTGGGCATTTCACAAGCATCGCGGCACGGTGACCGCGGCGCCGAATTTCGCGTATGAACTCTGCGTTCGGAAGGTAGCAGACAAGGATATCGAAGGACTCGATCTCAGCTCCTGGCGCGTGGCCATGAACGGCGCTGAGCCCGTGAACCCCGAAACGATGGAACGCTTCACTGCCCGCTTTGCGCGGTACGGTTTTCGCGCCGAGGCACATCTTCCGGTCTATGGTCTGGCGGAATCGTCGCTGGCGGTGACGGTACCGCCGTTAAATCGCGCTGCGTTGGTGGATCGCGTGGATCGCGAGACGTTTGCGGCGGCGGGTCGCGCAGTCCCGGTAACGGCGAATTCCGCAAACACTATTTCGTTCGTATCCTCGGGTACCTCGCTGCCGCTTCACGAAATCCGAATTGTCGATTCTGCCGGCAATGAAGTCCCGGATCGCACGGAAGGCTTTTTGTGGTTTCGCGGACCGTCCGCGACCAGCGGCTACTACAAGAATGCAGCCGCCACGGACAAACTGCTGCCGCTAGGCCCGGCTACCGCGCCCGGCGAATTTGCCTGGGTTGATTCCGGCGATCGCGCGTATCGCGCCGACGGTGAAATCTACGTCACCGGCCGAGTCAAAGACATCATTATCAAGAGCGGCCGCAATCTATATCCGCATGAAATCGAAGACCTGGCCAGCCGCGCCGAGGGCATTCGTAAGGGATGCATCGTGGCGTTCGGATTGAAAGACGAGGGCTCCGGCACGGAAAAACTCATCGTCGTCGCGGAAGTGCGTGACCGGGACGCAAAACGCCGCGCGGCAATTGCCGCTGCGGTCACCGATCAAATTTCGCGCGGGCTTGGTATCCCTCCCGATCGTGTCGAGATTATTCCGGCGGGTGGAATTCCGAAAACGTCCAGCGGCAAGCTGCGGCGTGAAGAAACGCGAAAACTCTTTTTGGCAGGTACCCTGTCCGCGGAACGTCCCCCGGCTTGGATGCAGATCGCTCGCCTGGGCGCCGGCAGTGCGCTGCGGAGTTTCGGCAAAATGATTGTGGCGGGAGCCGTGCGCGGTCTGGAGATGCTTTACGGCGTGTATTTCATTGTTGTTTTCCTGACGTGGATCGTTCCGACGTGGGCGATTGTTCATTTGTTCAGGGATCATCGAGCGGCGGGGCGCTTCACGTCTTCGGCGCTCAAGATACTGTTCGCCTTAATGGGCTGCCGCGTTCGCGTGGTGGGTAAGGAATACATGAAAACACCAGGCGCGAAAATGTATGCGTCCAATCACACCAGCTATTTCGATGTGCTGCCACTGATGCTCGGCCTCGGCGTTCCTTATCGATTTGTGGCCAAGATGGAAGTTCGTGGCATGCCCTTCATCGGCACGTTCCTGCGGCAGATGGGGCATCTGTGGTTCGATCGCACGGACCCCAACTCGCGGCTTCGGCAGGCGGAAAAGATGGAGGAACTGTTGCGTCAGGGCGATTCCATTTTTGTTTTTCCTGAAGGCACATTCACGCCGGAAGATGGCGTGCGGCCGTTCCAGCTAGGCGCGTTCAAGGCCGCGGTGACCGCCGGCGCACCCATTATTCCGGTTTCTCTGGCCGGGACTCGGCGTTTCCTGCGCGATGGGACAATTTTGCCGCGGCCTACCAGTGTGACAATCACGTTGTCCCCGCCGATTTATCCGCAACACGCCGACAGGTCGCCGCAGAACGCGGAGTCTTCCGGCTGGCATGACCTTATCCGCTTACGCGATGAGACGCGCGAGGCGATTGCGCGTTACGCGGGCGAATCCATTCTGTAGGTAAACTTTAGCTCGGCAAGGCGAGTCAGGCTGACCGATCGTCACGAGATTTCGCCAAGGGAATTCGCGCTGCACGCCTGACTTTGTTTTCCTGCAACGCCTGCCATTCGGCGCGCATCTATGTAGGCAAACAAAATACGAGGGCAATGCGGAACGCTGCCTTCCTGCCTAAGGCACGCCGCCGACGCGCAGCCGCGCCGTTATTCCGCCGGCCTGCGCCGAAGTTCAATCAACAGGAGGCGTTATGAAATGGAAGGTAGTGGTGTCTCTGCTCAGTCTTCTTGCGATGTTTTCGGCAGCCAGCCAGGCGCAGGAAGCTTCTCGGCTGAGTGTTTTTGGCGGTTATTCCTACGTCCGTGCGAATCCGTCCGACAATTCGAATCTGGGCGGCTTCAGCATGAACGGTGGCAATTTCTCCGCCGCATACAATGTGACCGGGTGGCTGAGTGGAGTTGCTGACATTGGCGGTTATCACGCAACCCGGCCGCTAAATTGTGCCACGCTTGGTTGCACGGGAACCGGAGATTTCAAGGGCAATACGTGGACGTATCTTTTCGGTCCGCGAGTGACGTTCCGTCACTTCGGGCGTGTCACGCCGTACGCGCAAGTACTTTTTGGTGTGGCGCACACGACTCCAAATGTATTCCTGACGAACAATCAGACCGATTTCGCTATGAGCGTTGGTGGTGGCTTCGATTACCACTTGTCGCATCATTGGTCGATCCGTCCCGTCCAGCTTGAATATCTGCAGACCCGCTTCAAGGAATTCGACGTTCCGGGCGGGGATTCGCAAGACAATCTTCGGCTATCGACCGGAGTCGTATTTCGCTTCTAACTAGTCGCCGGCGACAGCGGACTCTTTTCCCCCGCTTCGTTGTAGCGAAGATCCAGAAATCGGTTGCCGGGTGCAGGCAGAAGGGCCGCTCAGGATTCAGGCAGAATCCGGCGGCCCTTGCACTTTTCCCTCGATTTCTTGACGGCTTGCCCGGGGCGTTCACCGCGAGATGTTGTAAATCACCGTGATGAACGTATCGACTTCGACGGGATTGCCATTCAACACCGTGGGCCTGTAATGCCACTGCCGCACCGCCTCCAGCGCTGACTGGAAAAATCCAGGATCGCCGCCGACTACTTGCAGAGATTGAATCGTGCCGTCGGTTCCGATGGTCGCTCGGAGCTGCACTTGCCCGGAGCGTCCGATCTGTCTCATCAGCGTCGGATAAATCGGCTCGATTCGTCGCGTCAACATCGCTGGATCAAGGTGCGTGACGTGAACGATCTTGGGTGTCGCTACTCGCTGTGTTTGCGGTTGTTCGGGCACGCGCGTATCGAGGATTGGAATTTGGCCTATGGTTGCGGCTCCTGGCGGACCTTCCAAGCCACCCTGAATCGGCTCGGGACCTGGGTCCGGGCTGGGATCACGATCGATTACTACCGGTCGACGGAAAGCGGATGGATCGAAAATTCGCGGATCCACGGGGCGCCGGGGGACGTGCTCAATAGTTCGATCCCCAGTGGGTTGAGCACGATGAGCGTAGTACGGCGGTATGGGAACGACCGTGGCTGCAATTTTCCCCGGCTTGGCAAACAAGGGAATCAGCACAATCGCTGCCACAATGATGCTCTGCGTCGCGATCGAAATCACCAGAGCGCGACGACGCACGTGGCGCTCGCGGCTTTGTTGCTCAGCATCTCCACCTACCAAACACATTTGCAGCGAACCGAGCTCACTGCGCGAAACTTGCTTTGATTCGAGAGACATCGCACACCTCCGCTCACGAAAATGCTGCGAGAGAATGTCTGAATTTGCGACGCCGGCCTTCCGTGAGCTTCTTTCACGGAAAGCCGGCGCCGCGCTCGCAGGGATGTGAGGGTTGCGCGCGTCCTCACTGCCTTGGACACCAGTAATAGAGACAAGTTCCCTAGTTACGGTGTTCTTGGCTGCTCTTGCAGCTAAGACGTCCGCAATGCCTAAGAAATGCTGCGGTTAAGTTTCTGTATCAAAGTGACACCCTAGCGCATCAGATGGCTTGTGGACGTGGATCCAAAGGAGGCAAATCCCATGGACCGGCGCAATATCGAAACGGTTGGCGTGCGGCGCACCGGCTGGGCGGCTCTGGACCGCGATCCGCAGGAGGACAAGGTGGAATTTCTGTGTCCCCACTGCGGTACTCGGGGCCAGAAGAATGCTCGTCGCGAGCGGACGCAATATCATTTCACCGATGGCTTTTTACAGGACCTGCAAGGCGAGGTAACGCAGTGCCGCTCATGTGGACAATCCCTGCGCGTGGTGCCGGTTGTGCTGTTGCACGACCAGGACGAAACGCGACGGTTCGAGGCCGTTTTTTCCGACGAACTGATCGCACCAAGTCGCAAATTCCCTTCCGCGGCGTAAATCAAAACAAAGCTGAAACGAGAACAGGGCGCCAAATGGCGCCCTGTTTTTTACTCAAATTTTTGCCGCTCCACTGCTTAGTAACGGTGCCAGCAACCGAAGCGATCGCGCCAGCCATGCTCGACGAACACCGGCCGCGTATAGCCGTAGCCATAGTAGAACCGCCGCGGACCATAGAAGCCATGGCGCACGACGACAACCGGCCGGCGCACCACTACCAGTGGATGAGCCTGCGCGCTCGACGCGCCACCAAAGCACAGAAGACCTCCCAGCGTTACCGCTGCCAGCGCGGCCTTCTTCCACATGCACTTGAAACTAGGCAGTTGCATAGAACCTCCCGGACGACGCTCGCCCTGACCAGCTTTCTTTGAGGTCTTGCGCCTGCCTAATAAACACGGCGCTCTAAGAAACGTTGCGGCCGTCCAAGTAGGCTCTCCAGGAGCGGCAATTTACGGGAGACCGTAGCGGCGTGGCCTCCGCGCTGATCGGCTAATTTGGAGTGAGTGAGTTGCTATGAGGCTTGGTTGAAAAAACAGGAGCGCAGCGACTGTCGCTGCGCTCCAGAAACGCTGATTCGAATTTAGATCCGAGGCCCTAGCCTCGGAGTCGATTCTCAGTGAGGATGACCGTGCTCGTCGTCCCAATCGCGGTCGGTGTGCCAGCGGCGATCGTCTTCATCCCACCAGCGGTGGTTCGAGGTATAGCAATATTCGCGAGCCTCGCGTAGTTCGTGGCGCGCGTGCGCGGCTTGCTTGCTGTCCCATCCGTGATGTTCGATGGCCTCGTGAAGGCGGTGGTCAGCTTTGGCGATTCGGTGCTGACATTCAGACTCATCCGCGCGTACGTGCGAGGGAGTGGTGAAAAACAACACTCCGGTGAGCGCGGCGCCGGTCACCAGCAACTTTCCGAACTCGATCATTCCCGTACGATGATCTGTTTTCATCGCTTCTCCATTCTCTTGCGGGTGATTTCTGGGTAGCACGAGTATGGCGTGGCAGCCAAAGGACAACCATACGGAGACCGCTGGATTCCTCCGAGGAAATCCTGTAGCCGCAAGCTGCTTAAAGATCGGAGCTTAGCTGCATATGGTACTTTTCGAGTCCTGAGCGGATTCGCGCAAAGGCTTCGTCAACGGTGTCCGCAAATTGCAGCATGTCGTATTCATTTTGATTGATCATGCCCCAGCGGACCATCGCCCGAAGATTCATTACTTCATCCCAGTATTTCCTTCCATAAATCAGAATCAAATTGTGTTTCGGCAATTTTCCGGTTTGCAGCAGCGTCATCATCTCCCACATTTCATCCATTGTTCCGAAACCACCCGGAAATACCACCAGAGCCTTTGCAATCTGGGCGAACCACAATTTGCGCATAAAAAAATAATGAAAGTTCAGACTAAGCTCAGGGCTGATATAGGGATTCGCGTACTGTTCATGGGGCAATTCGATCGACAATCCAATCGACTTGCCTCCGGCTTCCATCGCGCCCCGGTTTGCCGCTTCCATGATTCCCGGCCCGCCGCCCGAGCAAATCACAAATCGGCGCGGGCGTTCGCCCAGGGTCATTGCCCATTTGGTGATGCGCTTCGACAATTCCCGCGCCTCTTCGTAGTACCGTGACATCTCTAACGCACTCTTCGCATCGCGCAGCGTGGCCTGGTGTTTCCTCTTGCGCTCCGCCACCAATTTCAAAGATGCCTTGCTCTTAAGCCGGCCCATCCGCGCCAGAGCCATCTCTCGCGACTCAATGCGTGCCGAGCCGAACATTACGATGGTGTCTCCAATTCCCTCTTTTTTCAGTTGCACCAACGGATGCAGGTATTCAGACAAAATGCGGATCGGCCGCGCGGCGGTACTTCCCAGAAACTCCGGATCTTGGTAAGGAGATTTGGGAGCATGCAAGGGCTTCAGCTTAACTTGGGCGGCGCACATTAAAGGTCTCCGTCAAATCAGATGCAAACTTCCATTCTAGAAACTGCGGCCACCCCCGGCAACGTCTCTCGCCGCCAAAGCGTCGAATTGGATACACTGCTGGGGAGGCTCCTATGCACCGACGGTCTCAGTTCCGGCGTTTACTGCTGGTGCTATACGCCGGATCGGCATGTTCGCTGGCCGCCCAATCGCCGTCCGGACCGATTTCGCCGCAAGCGGGCACTGCCATCCAGCAAGCGCCGCGGCAACCGAAAATCGGCGTCCGCGTAGCCCTCGTCAACACGCCCGTCACCGTTCGTGATTCCAAGGGTCAGATGGTCCACACTCTCGACATCAAGGATTTTCACGTCACCGACAATGGCGTAAGTCAAAAAATCACGCACTTTGACATGGGTGGCGATCCTCTCTCGCTCGTGATCCTTGTAGAGACGAGCTCCCGCATCGCTGCATTCCTGCCGCAAATGCGAAAGTCCGGCATCCTTTTCACGCAAACCGTCATGGGCGCCGATGCGGAGGCAGCCGTCGTCGGCTTCAACGATTCGGTCGATAAACTCCAGGACTTCACCAGCAATCCCGACCAGATTGACAGCACCATCAATCATCTGAAAGCCGGGACTTCTGGCACCAAACTTTACGATGCGATGGCACTCGGCGTTGAAATGCTGAGCGGGCGCCCACAGCCCTCTGCGGACCAACCCGGCCGGCGTCGGGTGATGTTTCTGATGTCCGAAGCCACGGATATCGGCAGCGGTTCCAAATTTGGCGAAGTTTTGCGCCAGGCCCAACTTTCGAACATCACCATCTACAGCGTCGGCCTCTCGACAACCCGCGCTGAACTACAGGCCGCGCCTCGAGACACGACACCGCACCCCACCCCGCCTGGCACGTTTGGCGCTCCGCCCTTCCCTGGAACCCCGCAAGGGCTGGAGAGCGACAGCGCCCGCTACGGAAGCGGCGATTTGACCCAAGCGATTGCCTGGGTAGTCAAAAATGTTGCTGACAAAATAAAAGGCAATCCACTCGAACTCGCATCTGCGGGCACAGGGGGCGCGCACCTGCCTACGTTCAAGGATCGATCGATCGAAACCGCGATCGACGAAATCGGCGGCGAACTGCACTCGCAGTATTCCGTGAGCTACACGCCCACGGGCACCAACGACACCGGCTACCACGAAATTAAAGTCGCGGTTGATGGCAAAAACCTCAAAGTCCGCGCACGCCCCGGCTACTATATAGCGCCGCCTGCCAGCTAACGATCAGGCCGCGTCGTCCGTAGAAACAACTCAACTTAGGGGGCTTTCGAGCGGAGCGCAGAGATACATGTCATAACCAAACAATGGAAGCGGTGCGGCACTCTGGGGGTGCGGTTCCGGGCAGGATTCTTGGTTCAAATCAGCAGGTCTGCTTACAACTCGGCTAGGATCGATTCATCTCTGAAAAACCTGGCATCGCCACGATCTAAACCACCTGCTTCCAAAATGTCGCATCCCGCGACACCAACAGCGCATCCTTGCGCGCGTTCCATCGGATGAAGTGGGGAGTTTGAGTATGCGCTCGGTGATGTTCTCGACTCTCCCAAACTTCATGGAGCAAATACCAACCACCGCCTTCCGCTCCGCGGTGCAAATCATAAATCAGGCAACCAGCTTCCCGGCGAGTGGGTCCCACGAGCGCCCGCAATTCCGCCTCCAACAACGGATCCTGCCCATCCTTGGCGCGCAAAATCACGATCAGCGTCACGCCATCCTTCGGCAATTTGTGAATTTTGATCCAAGGACGCTTGCGGGCCGCAGACTGGCGCGCGCCCGGCCGTTTCCTGGCTGATTTGTGGCGTATACGCTTCGCCATAGTGGCGGGGATTGTACCCCAAACCGCCGCCACGTCAACGTCATGTCACAGACGGCGCAGTCGCTGAAATTTTCCTCTCCTATGCGCCTTCCCGAACTCCTTGCTGGTGGTGATTGCCTCGGTGGGTCTATTTTTCCGCCAACTTCCTCCCGATATCCAAGCTGTCGAAGTTGAGTATTGTGTTCAGTACCAGCGCGTAAGTCCCCCGAGTCTCTCCCCTATAAATGGGATTGATGGAAAACAAGACAATGTGCCCGGCACCGGAAGGAACATCGATCACCGCCGGATGCTGCGCGACTTCGTCTCCGCCTACCACCAATCCTGAAATCAAAAACTCGTCAGCATCCGCGTACCGCAAAATTACGCGAGGTCGCTGTGCTGGAGGGATCACGCGAAAGCCGTTGATCCTTTGCTCAGCCAGAACCGGAGGAGTCTCCCAAATCTCCGATGTCGGCTCTTCGGAAACTTCCGTTGCCGGGCGCCCAACTGCAAAATCTGTATCGTCCGCAGTGCCACGGCCCGTCGGCCGTTCTTTCGAATGACTTCCCAGGCGTCGCCTTCGTCGTTCGCCCGCGATGCTCGATAGCGAAAAAATCGCGCATTGATCGCAATATGCAGCGGTCTTCTCGCTGTAGCCATAAGCGATCGGACTCGCCCCATCCACTAGCCGAGTTCCTACTACCGCGCCGACGATGTTTTCTTTCTGCGGAGTCCCTAAATTCACGCCATCGGTCATCCCCATCGAAATAGCAAATCGCGAGGTGTCCGCTGAGGTCAGCAGCACGCCGCCCTTCTCGACGAATGCCTGGAGTTGCGCCACCCCTTCCCATCCCAAACCAGGGCGAACGTCGTCGGTAGAGTCATTCTTCCCCACCAGATTCGGTGTCTCCGGCGTCGTCTTCCACGGCAACGCATTTCCCCAATTCGTAGGCGCTCCGTTCACAATCAAATTCGGCGACGCGCCATACCCGACCGGCGGAAATAAAATTACGTCGTACTTGCCATGGAGATCCTCGATTTTCGCCAATTTTTGAGTACTCATGTAGTCGTACGGCACGCCCATCAAATCCAGCGCTTGCCGCCACCAACCTTCGGTCTGTGTGCTGATCCAGGTGTGCACAAGCGCTACTCTCGCTGCGCGTACCGGGTGGGTCTTCACACTGGGCGACGCCGTCAAGCTGATCGCGCGTAGACCCGATTCGCTGGCCGCCCGCTCCAGGTCCGACCGGCTCGCGCCGCGCACCAGAACGGATCCGCGATTGAATTGTTTCCCGCCGGCCTCAAACGGCTCCTCAGCCGCCTCCATTGAGGCATCCTTTAGTTTGTAGCGCAGCGTCGCTATGCCCGGCTCCGCAGTGTTGTTGATCGCAAACAGGTTTCCTGTGCCCTCGACACCACCCGGCTTGCGCACCTCTTTGACTGGCTCCATCGCCACGTCCAAAACCTTCGGGTCCGTTACGCGCGTTACTTGCACACCGAACAATTCCCCGAAAGTCCACCCGGTATCATCGTAGGGCGTTTTCTGTGGATCGTTTGGGCTCCAGAATTGATAGTCCAGCAAGGCATCCGCGATTCGCGAGTACGGCTGATCCATTCGCACGATGTAGCTTCCCGCGGGAAACTCCTTCGTGGTAGGCCCGGTTTCCTCTTCGTTCTGATCTTTGGTTTTTTTGGTATCGCGCTTGCCGGACTTTTTGGCTTTCTTCGCCGGTAACGTCACCGCAAAAGCCGCCGTCGCTTGCGAAATCTCCACACTTTGCTTCTGCAGTGTCTGCAGCAACTCCGCCTGCAGCTGCGATTTAGGATCGTCCGCGGGCAGAACATACGCGGCCGGCCCTTCCGCTCCCGGCTTCTGGACCGAGCGTTTGGCCTTTAGATAGAAATTCTTCAAAAACAGCTGCTTGTTTTGACTGAAGTAATGCAGAGACGTCAGAACTCCGGTCTGCTCGTAATTATTATTGTTCCGCTGTGACCACAATGTTTTGGGAAGCGGCGGATTCTGTTTGTACCACGTCCGCGCATATTCTTCCGGATCGAGCGTCCGCTCGATCGTATCCGCTCCGCCGTTCCCAAAGGTTTCATACAGCCGGCTGACCCCATTGTGCAGCGCTGCAATGAACATCAAATATCCCGGCGACCAGGTATCGAAATCTCCATGTGTAAATACTCCGGGCATTCCGAACTTCGTCAAATCCGCCACGTTGCGCGCACCGATCATCTGCCATTCGTCCGCCAGAATCGGATCGATCCACGCATTGTATGGACCATCACCCACGGTGTTGTCGTAGAGATATGGCACAGACTCGTGTAGGTCGTGCAACACCTGTGCCTTCATCCCTACGTATTCGTTCAAGACATTTTCCGTGAGCTTCAGCGTCACGCCCATCGCGTCGCGATTGTTGTCGTGCGCGACGTACTTCCCCCAATAAAGCAGCGGCGGATAGAAGTCTTTGGGATGCGCGAGATGCCAGCGATACAGATCGACCATGCGGTCGCGCCCGTCGACTTCCACGACTGGGGTAATCAGGGTGATCACGCCATCGCGGATTTCGCGAAAATACTGGCTCTCGTCTACCGCCAATCGATACGCCATCTCCATCAACGCCGTAGGCGCACCGGTTTCGGGTGAGTGAATCGTTCCGGTGACGTAATAAACCGGAGTCGATTGCGCCACAATGCGGTCGGCCTCTGCGTCGTTCAGCTTGATCGTTCGTGGATCCGCCAATTTCGCCAGGCGTGCGCGGTTTTCTTCCAGTTTCCTCAGGTTCACTTCCGATGACACCGCAACCGCGATCATCTCGCGCCCTTCTTCGGTGCTACCGATGGAGAACACCTTCACCCGCGGGGATGTCTTCTCCAACATGCGCATATATTTGTAGACGTCTGAGGAGTACGGCAGAATCCCCGGCGCCCCGGCCACGTCTCCCAAGACCACCTGTGGCGTAGGCACCGTCTTCGAAGCCGGCAAGTAATCAACCAGCGGCGAAGTGAAATACGGCGCCGTCGTATACTTCTTCATCTTCGCGGTGTACGCCTCGTCGATCGGCTGTTTCGGATCGCGCCCGGGCGCCGTCTCTCCGTCAGCTGCGCGCGCTACGCCGCAGACTGCCAGGCACAAGATCGCCGTGACCGCCCGCACCCGTACTCTCTTCCAATCGATCATCATGATTCCCCTAAGTTGCTCATTGAAAATCGCGCTAGGCATCAACCGTGGGCGTCGCGCTCACTTATCTTCTAAAAACAGCACGCTCACCGGCGCGGGCACCTTCACTTCTTCCCCGGTCGGCGTCAATGCTCCAGTCGCCGCATCGATCTTGAACACCACCACATTCCCAGATTCCTGATTCGCGGCCAGCAGGTATGCACCCGTTGGATCGATTGCGAAATTCCGAGGCGTCCTTCCTTTCGTCGATACGCGGCCGATCTCCTTTAGCGTCCCCTTTGCCGGATCGATGGCAAAAATCGTGATGGTATCGACTCCCGCGCGGTTCGAGGCATACAAGAATTTACCCGACGGATGCATCACAATCTCCGCGGCCTCGGTTGGGCCCGAATAATCCTTCGGCAGTGTCGGGGCCGTCTGAATCGCGGTCAGCGCGCCCTTCTTAGCGTCATACGAAAACGCCGTGACAGTGGTCGCCATCTCCGTCAAAACATATCCAAACTTTCCGTTGGGATGAAAGGCAAAGTGCCGCGGACCCGATCCCGGCTTCACCTGCGCAAAGGGCGGCGTATTCGGTGTCAGCGATCCCCTGCCTGGATCCAACTTGTATATCAAGACATCGTCGAGCCCGAGGTCAGCGGCCAGCGCGAATCGATTATCCGGCGACATGGCAATCCAGTGCGCATGCGGCCCTTCTTGACGCTCTTTATCCACGCTCGAGCCCGAGTGTTGCACAAATCCCTTTACCAGACTCAGGCTGCCGTCGCCCTGAACCTCAAAGGTCGCCACGCTTCCGCCGTCATAGTTCGCCACGAGCACCCAACGCCCTGTCGAGTCCAACGACACATAGCATGGGCCGGCGCCGTGCGTCGAAACCTGATTCAATAAGGTCAGCTTTCCCGTCTTATGATCGATGGCAAACGCACTGAGGGCTCCACTTTTCTGACCGTTGAAATCACCGACTTCGTTCACGGCATACAAATATTTCCCGCTCGGATGCACTGCCAGAAAAGACGGGTCCATCGACTCCGTAGCTAGTCCAATTTCGCTGAGTTTCCCGGTGCCCGCGTCAAATCGGTAGGCGTAAATTCCTTTGCTCTCCTGCTTGGTGGTGTAGGTCCCGATGTAAACGAGGTATCGCGACGCAGCCTGCTGGGCGAAGATAGCCTGGGGGAATCCGAGCGAAGAGCCGAGAAAAATTGCACCAAGAACGATCGGACCAAAGAGCCGCCGTGAAATTTTCATAGGCCGCAAATTGTAGCACTATGCTCAAAACTAGGCCGCAAAAGTAAATCGGGCCTGGATAACATCCTGGCCCGATGGAACGTAAATCAAGTGCAACAACCGCAATCGTTATTTCTTTTCTTCTTCGCTTTCTTCCTGAAGGACGGCTGCCGCTGCCACGTGGTCATCTTCGTCGAGCCGTAGCAACCGCACGCCCTGAGTCGACCGGCCGGCTTCGCGAATTTCGTTTGCGTGTACGCGAATTACTTTCCCGTTGTGGGTGATGATCATCACGTCGGATTCTTCGGTCACCTGTAGGGTCGCCACGACCGACCCGTTGCGATCGGTGGTCTTCATGTTGACGACGCCCTTACCGCCGCGGGACGTGATGCGATACTCAGCCAGTGGCGTACGCTTGCCGTAACCCTCTTCGGCGACAGTCAGCATCAGGGTCATCAACGAATCTTTGATGTGCTCGTTCTCCAGTTCTTCAAGGTTTTGCGATTCCTGCTTGTGTTCCTTGGCGATGATCTCGAAATCCGGCTGCACCGCATCCATGCTGACGACATAGTCGTCCTTGTCCAGGTCCATGCCGTTCACGCCACCGGCGTTGCGTCCCATCGGCCGCACTTCGGTCTCGCGGAACAAAATCGCCTGACCTTCGTGACTCGCCAGGAAAATCATCTGCTTGCCGTCCGTCAGCTTTGCTCCGATCAATTCGTCTTTGGCTTCCAGGTTGATGGCGATGATGCCGGTCGATCGCGGGTTGGAGAATTCCATCAGCGTCGACTTTTTTACCGTTCCACTCTTGGTGGCCATGAACACGAAGCGGCCCACTTCCTCCAGGTTGCGTGCCGCGACTAGTGCCGTCAGCTTTTCGTCTTCCTGGAATTTCACCAGGCTCGAAATTGCCTTGCCTCGCGTTGCCGCCGCGGCTTCAGGAAGCTCGTACACTTTGAGCCAGTAGACGCGCCCCTTCGACGTGAATAGCAAAATGTAACTGTGCGCCGAGGCAATGAAGAGGTGCTCAACAAAGTCCTCTTCTTTGGTTCGAGCGCCGATGCGGCCTTTGCCGCCGCGCGACTGGTGCCGGTACGTCTCTGCGGCCGTCCGCTTGATGTAACCCGCATGGCTCACGGTGATGAGCATGTCCGTATCCGCAATCAGGTCTTCGAGCTTGATCTCATCGACCTTGTCCACGATCTGCGTCCGTCGATCGTCGCCGTAAGCTTTTTGTACTTCCTTCAACTCTCCGCTGATCACCTGCTTCAGTCGCTTGTCACTCGACAGTATTTCTTCCAGCTCGGCGATGCGTTCGCGGATGGACTTCAATTCCTTGAGGATTTCGTCCACCGACAACTGCGTCAGACGATGCAGTTGCAATTCCAGAATCGCGTCCACTTGGACCGGTGTAAGGCCTATTACCCCAACACGCGTCGCGCCCGCATCGCCCTCTAGCGGCCCGACCTTGTATTTCCGGCCGTCCAGCTTCACGCCCGCCAACTTGCGGGACTTTCCGTTCTCCGTGAATGTGACTTCTTGGTCGGTGAAATACTTGAGCAAATTCTCCTTGGCTTCTGCGCGGCTCCCCGACCCGCGAATAATGCGGATTACGTCGTCCAGATGGTCGAGCGCAATCTGGTATCCCACCAGGATGTGCTCGCGTTCGCGGGCTTTGCGAAGCTCGAAGGCAGACCGCCGCCGGACGACTTCCACGCGGTGTTCAATGAATAGCTTGATCATCGGGATCAGCCCCAGCTCTCGGGGCTGGCCTGCGACGATCGAAAGCAGGATCATGCCGAACGATTCCTGCATCTGTGTGTGCTTGAAAAGATGATTCAGGACCAGCTGCGCCTCTTCGCCGCGCTTGATCTCAATCACAATGCGCATGCCTTCGCGCGAAGATTCGTCCCGTACATCGGCAATGCCATCGATCTTCTTGGATTGCGCCAGATCGGCGATGCGCTCGATCAGTGTCTTTTTGTTGACCTGATACGGAATTTCGGTGACCACGATGTTCTCGCGGTCCTTGCCGACTTCCTCGATTGCGGCCTTCGCGCGCATCGTGAAACTGCCGCGCCCATTCTTGTAAGCAGCCTCAATGCCTTCGCGGCCGGCGATGTATGCGGCGGTGGGGAAATCCGGCCCCGGCACGAGCTTCATCACTTCCTTCAGGGTCGCGTCCGGCTTCTCGATCAGCAACAGCGCTGCATCTACAATTTCCCGCAGATTGTGCGGCGGAATGTTCGTGGCCATGCCGACTGCGATGCCGCTGGCGCCATTGACCAGCAAATTTGGGATGCGGGAAGGCAGAACCACCGGCTCTTGGCGAGTCTGGTCAAAGTTCGGAATGAAATCGACGGTCTCCTTTTCGAGGTCGGAAAGAATATCCTCGCTGATTTTTGCCAGCCGCGCTTCCGTGTACCGCATCGCCGCCGGGGGATCGCCATCCACCGAGCCGTAGTTTCCCTGGCCGTCGACCAGCGGATACCGCATGTTGAAATCTTGCGCCAGGCGCACCAGCGCCGGATAAATCACCGCTTCTCCGTGCGGGTGGTAGTTGCCGGAAGTGTCGCCGCAGATCTTTGCGCATTTGCGATAGCCGCGATTCGATGCCAGGCCTAAATCGTTCATGGCTACCAGGATGCGCCGTTGCACCGGCTTCAATCCGTCGCGCACATCGGGAAGCGCGCGAGCGATGATTACGCTCATCGCATAGTCGAGGTACGACTTGCGCATCTCCGCTTCAATGTCAATCGGAAGCAGTACCGATGTATTTTTCTCGTCCGCCATTGTTCCTCAGCTCGTCAGGTTTTCTATTTGCTCCAGCGCGTAAGCTTTTACGGTGTCGAAGGCATCCGCCGCGTTGGTGAAGCGCCGCGGTGCGAAGTGCTCCTCGAGTTGCCGCAAAAACGTGTCACGCTGCGCTTGGTCCCGAAACTCAACGACTACACCGCGCGCAATATCGGGTGCGTTCGTTGGCGTGGCGCGAAACTCGCTGCAGCTCAGTCCCCGCAGACCCGGCAGCGTCGTCCATCCCAGCTGATAAATCATCGCCGGTCTTTCGCCGGCGATCGCAACAGATAGAACGCGCCTAGCCCCACGCACAACACCACCGCAATTCCAACCAAACTGACCAATAACTCTGTCCGATACAAATCCGCCGCCGAGGGATCCAGCGGCAACGCGCGACGCCATTCGCGATACTCTCTCAAGACCTGCGGAACTCTGAATCCCGTGACCGCAACCGCCGCGATCAACAAGCCCCAACGAATGGCGTCACGGTACGATCGATTTGGCGTGTCGTTATCCGCCATCGCCGCTAAATATCCAGGTTCACGACTTCCAGTGCGTTTTCCTCGATGAACTTGCGCCGCGCTTCGACATTTTCCCCCATCAGAGTAGTGAAAATGTCTTCGGCAGCAACAGCGTCCTCGAGTTTCACCTGCAGCAGCGTACGAGTCTCCGCATTCATGGTGGTTTCCCAGAGCTGCTCGGCGTTCATTTCGCCCAAGCCTTTGAATCGGGTGATGGTGAAATCCTTCTTGGCATCTTCGACGACGTAGTTCAGCACGTCCTGGGCTTTTTCCTTGGTGATTTTCGTGCCGTTGTTGGTCACCACGAAGGGAGGTTTGTTGAATTCCTCGATCGACTTGGTCAGCGATCGCAGCCGCTTGTACTCCGCGGTGGAGGCCAAGGCCCAATTGATTCTCTGGTTGTGCGGCGGCCCAAACTGGATCTCGTAGAGGCTGTGCTCTTCGTCGAAAACGATTTTGCCTTCCGACTTGATCTTGGCCTTGTCGATCTCTTTCAGCAGTTTTTCCAGAGGTTTCTTTTCTTCGAAATCGGTCTTTTTCTCCAAGCCGCTTTCCGCCAGCAGCTCCACAAGAGCAGGCTCCCGCAGGCGCCTCCCCAGCTTCGCGGTCGCCGCTTCGTATTCCTGGACGTTGAGAAGGAACTTGGTGAGTCCCGCGCCCTCCAGCGAAACGCCCTCCTTAGCCTTGACGACGTGGTCTTCGGTGGCGCGCTTCATTAATTCGTGCGCGAAATCGCTCTCGTCGCGGATGTAGCGCTCGCTCTTTCCCCGCTTAACGCGATAGAGCGGCGGCTGCGCAATGTAGACGTGGCCACGCTCGATCAGCTCCTTCATGTGGCGGAAGAAAAAGGTGAGCAAAAGGGTGCGGATGTGGCTGCCGTCGACGTCCGCGTCGGTCATCAGAATAATCTTGTGATAGCGAAGCTTCCCAGCGTCGAAATCGTCTTTGCCGATGCCGGTGCCGAGCGCAGTGATGATGGCGCGAATTTCTTCGTGCCCCAGCATCTTGTCGTAGCGCGCTTTCTCAACGTTGAGGATTTTGCCTTTCAGCGGAAGGATTGCCTGCGACTTGCGATCGCGACCCATCTTGGCCGAGCCGCCCGCCGATTCACCCTCAACCACGAACAATTCGCAACGCGAAGGATCGCGCTCCTGGCAATCGGCGAGTTTTCCCGGCAGGCCGCTGGAATCCATCGCGGATTTTCGCCGCGTCAGCTCGCGCGCTTTCCGTGCAGCTTCTCGCGCACGGGCCGCTTCAATGCACTTGCCGATGATGCGGCGCGCCACCGTGGAATGTTTGTCGAACCACTCGCTGAGCCGTTCGTTGACCAGTTGCTCGACGTCGCCCTTGATGTCGCTGTTGAGCTTACCCTTCGTCTGGCCTTCGAATTGAGGCTGCGGCAAACGTACGCTCACTACCGCGACCAGACCCTCACGCACATCGTCACCGGTAATGGTGACTTCGTCCTTCTGCTCTTTCAGCATGCCGGCCGAGGAAGCGAAATTGTTGATCGTGCGCGTCAGCGAAGATCGAAACCCGGAAAGATGCGTGCCGCCGTCAACGGTATTAATCGTGTTGGCGAACGCGAAGACATTTTCGCCATAGCTGTCGTTGTACTGCAGCGCGATTTCGATTTCGACGTTGCCGCGCTTCCCTTCTATATAGATCGGTGAATCATGCAACGTACTCTTGCCGCGATTCAGATGCTTCACGAATTCGCTGATGCCGCCGGTGAAGCGAAATTCGGTTGTTTTTTCGGTGCGCTCGTCGGCGAGCGTGATCTTCAGACCCTTGTTAAGAAAGGCTAGTTCGCGCAATCGCTGCGCCAGCGTATCGAAGCTGTAAACGGTCTTTTCAAAGATCGCTGGATCGGGATGAAAGGTGATCTTGGTTCCGGTTTTTCGCGTCTTGCCGGTTTGCTTCAGCTTTGAGGTGGGTTTCCCTTTTTCGTAGGTCTGCTCCCACACCGCGCCATCGCGCGAAATTTCCAGCTCCAGCCAATCTGCGAGGGCATTGACCACGGAAACGCCAACACCGTGCAAGCCGCCGGAAACTTTGTAAGTGTCGCTGTCGAATTTTCCCCCGGCGTGAAGAACGGTGAGGACTACTTCAGCAGCGGGCCGCTTTTCGGTAGCGTGCATATCCACTGGAATCCCGCGGCCGTTGTCCACAACGGTAATGGAATCATCGGCGTGCACGATGACGTTAATTTCATCCGCGTGGCCGGCCATGGCTTCGTCGACGGAGTTGTCCACCACTTCCCAGACCAAATGGTGCAATCCCATTTCGCCGGTTGAGCCAATGTACATCGCGGGCCGCAAGCGCACGGCTTCCAGGCCGCCCAAAACCTTGATCGACTTTGCGTCGTACTTGTGGCCTTGCGGATTTCCGACTTCTTCTTTGTCGCCCATTCTTTCTCCTGATCAACCGTGCCGCGAACGCATCACGCTCACACCAAAAACCGAAGTCGCGTTTTTAAAAAGCGCGCGCCTTGCGGCCGAGTAGCTCATGCCGATCGAAAAATACTTCGCTACCAATGAGGGAAGGCTTGGTTGCGGACTGATCCGTACGTCGCCTTACCCTTTGATCCCGATCGCAAGCGACCGGAACTCGTAGGGTTCCTGCTTCATCCCATCTCGCGCAGCGAGACGTGGCGAAGACTTCAACGCCCAGCGGATCGAAATCCCTGGGCCTACTCCAAGCAAGCTCACGGCAAAGGCCCCTGGCGCAGGGCCGAAATCATGCCGCACTCACTGGGCGGACGTGCTCTGATTGCTCAGAGCGGGCCGATCTGGAGGAAACCAGACTGCGAATCAACTACGGTAAACATTGTACCCGATTGGACGCAAAATCCCAAGCGAAAATGGCCGCTTGTGGATCACTAACCGGCTTCATTTCAATTATTTACACGCGATACGCGTGAGGGCCAACAGCTTCGTGCGACAGCCCCTGCCGATGGCATCCGGCTATTGAGCTCGATGGGAATTTGCAGGGGCTAACCGAATAGCCCGGCCGGCAGGACAAAAAACGGCGATAAAGATTGCCTGGCGCGTCGCCCAGAGACCTAGTGCGCGGCCGTCAAATGCGCATGGGCATGATGATGTAGCGGTAGCGATAGCTTTCGTCCGCCAACGGACGCATCTGGCCGGCGGATTGTTCGTCTTTCAACTCGATGCTCACTGGGCCGTCGGCCGCAGCGGAAAGAAAGTCGAGCATATAGCTAGAGTTGAAGCCGATAGCGATGGGCTCGCCGTTGTATTCCTTCTCGATATTTTCCTTGGCCTCGCCATATTCAGGGCTGGACGCGGAAATTTCGATGCCTTCCTTGGAGACCGCCAGCTTGACCGCGTGCGAACGCTGGTCGGCGAGCTGCGACACGCGGCGGACCGCATCGCTTAGTTCGGTGCGCTCGAGTGTCACGGTCTTGTTGTTATCGCGCGGCAGCACTGCTTCATAATTTGGAAACTGACCGGTGAGAATGCGTGAAATCAGCAGGCGATGACCGACGTGGAAAAATAGGTGGCTCTCGTCTTTGGCAAACTCTATCTGGGCATCCTGCCCCGCGGCGCTGGCGAGCTTTTCTACTTCGTCCATGGCTTTCTTGGGAATCAATACCTTCATTTCGCCGTTCAGGCCGGCAAGCTTCTGATCGGTTTCGGCCAAGGCCAAGCGATGGCCATCGGTCGCAACCATAGCGAGGGTGTCTGGTTTCAGAATCAATAAGCCCCCGTTCAGCGTGTAACGCGATTCTTCCATGGAGATGGCAAATTTTGTCTTGCCTATCAGGCTTTCCATCACGGGCGCCGAAATCTTCACCAGTGTGTGTGGCATGGCAGGCAAAGCCGGAAAGTTTTCCTTGGCCATGCCGACGAGTTTGTATTTCTTTCTCTCGCTGACGATCTCCACCCAGTGATTTTCCAGTAGCCGGCACTTGATTTCACCTTCAGGCAGCAAGCGAACGAGTTCTAATAGTTTCTTAGCGGGGATAGTGCCGGCGCCTTCTTTCTTAACCTTCGCTTCGCAGGACGTGCGGATGCTGAGCTCCAGGTCTGTCGCCGTGATCGTGAGGCGGTTGCCTTTGGCCTCGACGAGCAGATTCGACAGAATGGGAATCGTCGTCTTGCGTTCGACGACGCCTTGGGTGGTGCTGAGCTCATTCAACAGCAGGGACTTAGTTACGCTGAATTCCATCGCTTGATGTTCCTCGCGGGCGGTTCCTGGTGCTGTCATGTGTCTGCGCAACCCCTCAGCGGCGCCGGTACTGGCCGCTACCTGCTGGTGCGTACTCTACTCGTTTTTGCGCGAAGTATAAAGCCTGACAAATGCACGGAGGCTGTGGAAAGCGATAGAAATTCGCCGACGGATGGCGCGCTACTGCTGTAACCGTAGGGTCGGTTTGATTCTCTACTTCGCAGATATGCACGGCGGAGATTGGCGGTAGGCACATCAAGATTTCCTCACCAACAAATTCAACAACGTTCCTTGGGTTTGTTGGCTTGAAAAAATCAGACGAGAGCTTGTTGTTGTGATGATTGCTGTGAAGATGTGGAAAATATCAAACCGACTGCTGCGGGCTGCGAACAGTGGCGCTCTCATACAAGTGGTCTGCAGTGGGAACAGTGGAAAAATGTCGTCAAGGGCTGCCGTCACACTGCGCGAGTTAAAAGCATGCTCACACTTTCAACACGAAATCCGAGCAATTCACAACAGTTCTCCACAGACTTCCATTCAGACATTTCCCTAACAGATAAATCGCCCGTAAACCAAGGACGTGTTCGGAAGACCAAGCCCGATGGGGTGAGCCAGGAACTGCACAATGCAAGCACGCCAGCGCTAGGCGGGTGGGAGGCCGCTGGCGCGGGACGATGCCGTTGTAAGTTATTGCTACTGCAGAGCGTCCATCAATCGCGTAATCGTGCGGTTAAGTTCCTTGTCGGAGCGCCGCATCTCTTCGATCTTGTTGATGGAATGAAGAACGGTGGTGTGATGCTTGCCGCCGAACTGCCGCCCAATTTCCGGCAGCGAGGCGGTGGTAAGTTGCTTGACGATGTACATCGCCACCTGGCGCGGGAATGCAATCGCGCGGGTGTTGCTTCGGACTTTCAGATCCTGATCGCGCAAGTTGAAATGTTCGCTCACGCGCTTCTGGATCAGGTCGATAGTGACGCGCTTTTCCTGCGAAGCAATGATGTTGCGCAACACCTGCTGTGCGGTGGCGAGGGAAATGGAAGCGCCGGTCAATGAGGCATAAGCCATCAATCGGGTAAGTGCGCCCTCAAGTTCGCGCACATTCGATTTGATGGCGCGGGCGATATATTCGGCAACTTCGTCCGGCAGCGGGAACCTATCGTTCTCGGCCTTCTTTTGCAAGATCGCAATCTTGGTTTCCAGATCGGGCGGCTGAATGTCGGCGATCAGGCCCCACTCAAAACGCGAGCGGAGGCGCTCTTCGATGGAGTTGATATCTTTCGGCAGGCAGTCGGACGAAATGACGATCTGTTTCTGCTGTTCGTAGAGCGCATTGAAGGTATGGAAGAACTCTTCCTGCGTGCGCTCCTTGCCGGCGATGAACTGGATGTCGTCAACCAGCAGAACATCCACCGTGTGGAAGCGATCGCGAAACGAAATCATACGGTCGAAACGCAGCGAGTTGATCACTTCGATCGTGAATTTTTCCGCGCTGACATAGCTCAACCGCATCGCCGGATTCCGCTTCTTAATGGTGTGCCCGATGGCGTGCATCAAGTGCGTCTTGCCCATGCCCACACCACCATAGAGAAACAAGGGGTTATACGATTTGGAGGGCTGCTCAGCCACCGCTCGCGACGCGGCGTGCGCGAATTCATTGGATTTGCCGACCACGAAAGAGTCGAAGGTGTACCGGGCATTCAGTTGATGGTCGCTGCTCTCGAAATCCAGCTTCGACTGCTTAGTGGGGCCCGTTACCGAGGCCGGAGACCCGGCCGCGGGCTCTTCCTCGGTGCAAACATATTGCACGCGCATATTGGGCGTACCAATTTCATGGAAAACCGCCTTCACAATCTCGCCGTACGTGCGTGTCAACACCTGGCGAAAAACGCCGCTGGGAATTTGAACAAAAAGAGTCTCACCCTCCGCGCGATTCAGGCGCGTAGGCTGGAACCACGTCGTATACGTATTGATGCTGACTCGAGACTTTACGTGTTCCAGGAACTTGTCCCAGGAATTTACGGCGTCTCGCCCTGTTTGAGTGGCAGTCGTCATCGCTAGAGAAAAGCAGATCCTGCGCTATTTCCACAGATGTGAAAAAGTTGTGGAAAGCAGGCCTATCCGTCCTTTTTAGACCTCGGGGTTCAATCCTCGCTGGATAGCCGCCGCGTGCCCCTGTTGCTTCGCGCATAATTCGGCCGCGTCACGAACATGCGCGCAATACCTATCTAAGACAGCGCGGGATTGTCGCCGATTGATGCGTGGCAGGCAAGCGAAAAGTGTGCGAAGGCTGCGAGCGCCAGAGCAGATCGTTCACATGCACTTCACAGTTTTTCCACAAGCACAGAATTTGTGCAATCGCTTCGTTAAAATCAAAATCCAAAGGGAAATTCACGAAAAAGCCTCGGCAGTCGAAAGATTTCGTCTCGCTGTGAGACAAAAATGCCTGAGGAAAACTCGCTTCGTTTCGTTTATTTTTTGGTCCGCTTATCGGCGAACTCGCTCGCCTTAGTACTCGCTGTGCGTCACCTCAGTGACTAATTTTGTCCGGCCGATCGAACTCGTAGATGCCCAGGGGATCGCTGCCTACGACCAGGCGCTGAGATTCGATCAAAATCGTCTTGGCCACCAATCGCGCTCCTTCCGGTGTATACATCTGGTAGCTGGCTCGGCGACTCCCCTCCTTATCGAAGCGCATCAGGGTGTTGCCTACAGCCATCCACACTTCCCCCGTGGCGCGGTCAACGCCAAACGCGTTCAGAACTCGTTTGAAATACGGCGACTTCTGATGTTTTTCCTGACGAATAATCTCTCGCCGAACCGCCTGGGCCTCGGAAGCCGCCTCCAGGGCCGTGTATTGAATATCAGGACCTAAACCATAGCCGTGACGATCGTATTGCCGAACTGTCGGCTCGGGGGTGTATGCGAAACCATAGAAAAGATGACCTTTAGCGTCGGTCTCCAGGTCTCCAATATTGAGAAAACGATTCAAATCCGACCGATCGCTGATTTGCTCCGGATCGCCAAAGTCACGGACGTCCCTGCCATTTTTATCGAACACAATGACCAGGTGCGGCTCCCGAAGCGTGGCCACGGCCACCTCGCCCTCGCCCAATGCGGCCACCGACGTGGGGGCCGGGACCGATATCGATCGTAGTAAGGAGCCATCCGGGGAAAACACTTCGATGGAGTTTCCCCCGCGGTCCGCTACGTAAATCCGGCCCTCCGCGTCAACGTCGCAATCTTCGCCAAAGACGATGCCTCCCAGGGCAGGCTTAATGCCTGGCTGGGCTGTTGGGATCGCCAGTACCTGTTGCCCTTTGGCATCCAACACCACCAGGCCGGGCGACGGAGAAGCCAGGATATAGGTCCGGCCATCGGTGGCGCGTCTAACCGAGCGCAACCCCGGGCCAATGTTGGGAAATAACTTGGCCTTGGCGGTCAGATCGGCGTCGCCCTGGGCGAAACCCGTAGGCGCGCAAGCCCACAGACACAGCAACGCCATGATTCGCATGGTGAGACCCAAATTTTGTTGCATGAAGCCTCAGATTACCGTGAGACGCAATCGGGTTGCCTGGCGTTGCGGTGCCGACCTTCTGAGCTGGCTTGCCTGCATCCGGAGGTGACTCAGTCCGCGCGCAACCGCAGGCGCTCGATCGATTTGGCGCGTAAACGTCCTGTAGCATTGCGCTGCCCTGAATCATCGGTTTCGATCAGCACGCAATTCATCTGCACATCCCCACTGGCCACTTCGAAGCGCGCCGGAAGCCCATCCAGGAAGCGCTTGATAATGGCCTCGCGATCCATGCCGATTACACCGGCGTGCGGACCCGTCATTCCGACATCACAAATGAAGGCCGTACCTTGCGGCAAGACACGCTCATCGGCGGTCGTCACATGCGTATGCGTGCCAACCACGGCGGTAACCCGTCCGTCCAAATGCCAGCCCATCGCGATTTTCTCGCTGGTAGTTTCGGCGTGGATGTCCACCAGGATAAATTCGATATCAGCCGGAAGCTTGGCCAGTTCGGCGTCCGCAGTGCGAAATGGATCCTCAATAGCGGGCAGAAAGATGCGACCCTGCAGGTTCAGAACAGCATAGCGCGTCCCATTTTTCGCGGTACCCGCAAAAACTCCGCTTCCCGGATTTCCCGGCGGGAAATTGTGTGGTCGCAGCAGTCGCGGCTGATGCGGCATGTACTCAAGCACTTCCCTGCGGTCCCAGCTATGGTTGCCGCCCGTCAGGACGTCTATCCCGGTGCCCAGCAGGTCTTCGGCCAGGCGCGGCGTGATGCCAAACCCTGAGGCGGAATTCTCCCCATTGGCGATTACCAGGTCGATCTGTCGTTGCTTGACGAGATCCGCCAACCGTTCTTGCACAATTTGACGGCCGGGCGAACCTACGATGTCGCCGATGAACAGTACGCGCATAGAAAGTCGGAATTAGGCTGTCTCAAAAGCAATAAAAAAGAGCGGACTGCTTGGCCGTGGGGAACTAGGCCGTGAACCTCTGAATTAGGTGGGCGCCACGAGCCAACCATTAGGCTTTCCTGCCCCGCTCGCGTCCCGGACCGACCTCAGCCATGCCGGGAAGCCAAAGGGACAGGCCGTGCACACAGGCTGTCTATCCGCAGCTCCTCAGAGATTCGTCATTGGTTCAAACAGCTTTCGTTCCCGCACCTGCTTCGAAGTGCCGCTCCGGCGGCTATTGTATCCCGGGGCTGCGGCGATGGCCAAACCACGCCCGCGCCGCTTGGGCAAAAGTTAACGGGTTTAACGGGGAGTTTGCACTTTCACGGAGTCGAACAATGCTTCGATCGTCATAGGCCATGCGCCGTCCCCGGCTATCCCAGCTAGAGACCGGAAGGCATGCAGTCCCAGCCTGCGGTAGCTCTCGAATTGTGACTCGTCAAACCACTGGTCAGCCGTCGGCTGGTCTGGAAACTCTGGATGCATGTCCCGATACGCCAGAACGTCCCGCGGCGTCGTCGAACTCATGGTCGGTTTGACGTAAAGCAACTTTCCGGTGACCATCAGCCCGTCATCGGCACATGCCGGGTAGCGGATCGCTCCAATCACGCCGTGCACCTGCGCGAACCCATCCGCTGACGGAAGCCGAATCGGTGTCGGATCGATGGTGATCTCCACACCCAGGTCGCTTCGGCACTTACGGATGGCATTTCCCAGATCGCCAAAGTGCATGCCTTGGTCGGCATCCGCGTCGCACGCGACGATGTACTTGCAGCGGCGCCGCACCAGTTCATAAATGCCCAGATTTTCAAAGTGTCCGCCATCGGAGAGGTAGACATAGTCGGAGCGATCCGTCGTCGACGCGAACAACTCTTTCAGCAGGTACAACAGCGAGCAGGGCGGCCCGCCTTCCGGCGCTCCCAGGGCCAACTCGTCATTCTTGTAGCGCGGATTGGCCAGCCACCATCCCAGCCGCACATTGAAAACGGTCATCAGGAACGCCAGTGGCGGCGAGGTGTGATATCCCATGTTCGGGCTGGCCGCCGCCCCAGAAATCGATATGGCCGTTCCCAGGTGAACTCCGCCGATCTCCGCATGAAACGGATCCTCTTTGTTCAGGGGATAGGCGTACTGTTCGGTCTCGCGATAGCCGCCCGGCTGTTTAGCTTTTGCAGCGTTGCGCATTTCTGAAAACTCGTATCCGCAAAATCGGGGCGTGAATACAAACGACTGGGCCTTGCGCTCCTGCCACGCGAGTCGTTCTCCATGAGTTACATTCAACGCCGCGCAGACGATCGGATAAGGCCCGTCGTAGCCCCTTTCTTCCACGAAAGCCGCCAGGGAAAATTCATCCTCGGGATCAAATCCGGTGAAAGGGTTCGGGTGCCGGGAAGTATCCAGCCGGGTCGCTCCCAGGTAACAGCGCACCAGCCGGTTGCGGTACATCAGATTCATCGAGAAAACATTGATGTCCACGCGATAGGCCACTAGGATGGAACCCAGCAAAAGCAATCCGCAATCAAGCCACATCCAGCGCACCGGAAACCGTGAGACCAGGCCCCAAAATTTTCTCTTGGCTCTGGTCGTCTGGCCCACGCTCGGTGCAGGCTTTACCGTGAGACTTCCGGAGATGGTCATTTCCGCGGGGTTCCTTGTAGCCCCTATGGAGCCAACACCGGGCGCGGCGCTCTCCGGCCTCACTTCCGCCGCGATGGACATGTTCTGTGCGGGAACGGTCGCGGCCGCGCGAGCCGGGCGTATGCGCGCGTCCAGCTTGCGTTCCGCCAGCCAGAATGTGCCCCACGACAGCAGTACCAGCATCCCAACGATGAAAATATAAGGGCAGGCCTGCGCCACTAAGTCGATGCCGGATGGGCCACGGTCTTTCTTCCCGGAAGTCTTGGGACTTTTTCCAGCGATTACTCCAAATGCGGTACTCAGCGCCCAGCTGGCGACCAATGCCAGCTTCGTTTTGATCCAGCCGGCCCACACCATCAATACCCACGGCACGAAAATGCTCAGAGCAAACAGCGCCGTCCAACCGGCAGTCAGCAAGAGCAGAAAACCCCCCGCCCTGCTCCACCATTCCTGTTCCTCGGGCTTGATTAGCAGCTTCATGAAGCCGATATGCAGCGTCCCGGTCAGCAGAAACGCCGCCACGAACAATGCCGGACCCCAGGTGAGACCATGCGCGAAGCCATGTCCCCAGCTTCGCCACGTCCGCACGATCTGATCCAGCGGCACCAGCAAAAAACCGCCGATGGCGCCGGCAATAAAGGCGGTGACCGGAATGTAAGTCGCTTGCGTGACGCTGAATTTGATGCCCGGCTGCTTCGCGCTGCGAATCATCAGGATTCGGCAAGCCACGCCTGCTACGTGCACCAGCCCGTAGGCTGACGCTCCGATCACTGGCCAATACCACATCCTCCAGCGTTCGTCGTTAGCGGGCGCCAGCCATAGCGACATCCAGGTAGCTATGGCGCTGAGAAAAAGCGGCACGACGCTCAGCCCGAAGACGTATCCCGGGCCCGCGCTGGCCGGTGCCGGATTGGCGGTGAGAGAACAGCGCGCCGCTTGTATCGAGGCCCAGCAAATACTGAGAAATAAGAGAACAACGGCAATAACACCGGCTATCGTAGATCCTTGAAATCCGTCCCTAAGAATCCCGGGAAATGCCTGCGAGATCCAGCGGCTGCTTCGCAGGATGCACCACGGCACCACGATGATCGATCCCAGGAAGGCGATCAGGATGATTTGGTTGAGCAGCACGTTGCGAAGATACGCCGCGATCGCCGTCAAGGTGTCCGCACCAAAAATTCCCAGACGGGGCGTCAAATAATTACTGTAGTCACGCAGGAAGCTGACCTGTTTCGGCTCGGCGGCCGGCTCGCCAGGCTGGCGAACACATTGATAGTTGCCAAGTTGATCTTGGACCTTGCTGACACCGCTCCCGCCATCCTCACCCGCGCGCTTGATCCAGCTGATCAGCCATCCGCCGATGTAGCCGCCTCCGGAAACGGTCGACAAATAGGAAATCTTTGGCAACATCCGGGCTTGCGCTAATCCCTGCAAAAACCCGAGATTGAACGTAGCGCTGCGAATGCCACCGCCCGAAAATGCCACACCAAACACTGAGCCGGGTCCTGGCTTGGCGGCATCCGCGGCTTTTAGCGATGCGTTCTCCGCGTCTAAGACTTCCTGGAACGTGGGCATAGGCGCGACCTACCGAGACTCGCGGCGGCAGTTATGGGCGAGCTGCTGCACAAAGCACGGTTTATATCCGCCCGTAAAATACAGGTCAATACGTAATACTCGTACCTGTACGTAGTTCTAAAGTATTCCGCTTTACGCCGCGAGCAAACTTTGAGCGGGAAGGGCGTCCCCACTTGCGGGAGCGCCCTCGCTTAGCTCTATGCCGCCGCTATGCTAGAAGTGGAAACCTAATTCCATCGTTTCGGTCCGCGGCGTAACGAAATGCGTGCCGCTGAACGTCGACAAGAAGTTGTACAGAGCCACTTGGTTCGTAAGGTTGATCACCGTAAACCGCAGGCTCCACTTGTAGCGGTCGCCTCGGAACACGTTGTCGTCGCCCACGCTAAGGTCAAACAGATGACGCGGAGCAACGCGGGGAGGGTTGTGATCGTCGTTTTCCGTTCCCGGAGCCGGTAGGCTGATGCGCGTCGATCGATACAATGAGGGATCGCACGAAGTGAGCGGCGATGTCAGTGTCGGAACCTGGCTTCCACACACCAGGCCGGCTTGCATTTGCTGGTCGGCGGTCAGGCCCGTCAGATCCACCAGCGGCGTAACGGCCGGGTCATCTGCAACCGGCACGGCACCGGCCACCAGCCCGTTGTCATACCGCCAATTCATGGCGATCCACGGCCAGTTCTTCTTGGGCTGATACTGCACGTGCGTCGTTTGCTGAAACTTCTGATCGTGATCGATCCGGAACGCGCCTTGGGTGGTGAAGTCCGTACCCAATCCGCCGACTTGCGGATTGAAGAATCGCGAATTCACGCCGCTGAGCACCACGAACGCCGTCAAGCCGTGAAAATCCGGAACGCGAGCGCGAATCGAAAAACCACTGATCTTCGAATTGTGCCAGGCGATCGGAAATGTGATGGGGGTGTTAAACAGCACGCCGAAGTCAAAGGCGTTGTGCGTGTATTTCCATAGGTAATCGCTATCCACGACCAGATGCCGCCCGAAGGCTTGTTGGAATCCCGCGTGAAACTCATTTCGCTGCCCGGATCGAATTGGCCCCGGTGAGCCCAGGACGCTGGAGAACACACCAGCCGGATCTCCCAGGCTTCCGACGACCAGGTTTTCGTTGAAGGGAGTCTCCAGAATCCGAGCATAGGAAACCCGCAGCACGGTGTTCGAAGGCTTGATGTTATATGCGATTCCCAGCCGAGGTTCCACTTGGCTGTCCTGGCTGATGCCGCGATAGATGTCGCCGCGCACGCCCAGGTTAAACGACCAGTTGCCCGCGGTGATCGTGTCCTGGAGATAAAGCGCCACTTCCTTGATATCCGCGTGGCCGCGAAACCCGAACAGACTGCCCCCGCGGGTCAGGTCAATGGGAAGCAGCAACGAGCACGGATCGGCCAACGCCACGCCGCCCACAAAGCATGGATCGCCGTTGGCGTCTGTCAACGATGGAAGGAATGTCGAATCCACGATCCCGAGGCTGTCTTTCTCGGTCAGGAAGGTCTGCTGAAACGTGACGCCCGCCTTTACGTTGTGTCTCCCTTTCACGTACGAAACGTCGGCGCGAACACCCAGGTTGCCCAGCGTACGATCTTGTGCGATGGTCTCGCTCTGCAGCAGCGGGCTAAAGTCGTCGAACGGATCGGCGCTCGGATAGAAATTGTAGTGATCCCGCCGTCCGAAGACGCCAAACGTAAACAGTGTGGTGGACCCAAACAGGTGCGTCCACGTGGGAGCCAGGTTGAACGTCTTGATCTGCGAACGCTGATCGCTGGGCCCCAAAGCAGCGCCGGTCACGGGATTCACTAGGAATGCTCCCGTCGCATCGCAATCGAACCCCAGACCGGGAGGGCACAGGTGAAGCTGCGCGTCAAACGAATTGGGATTCTGAAACCACGAACGCGTGTAGCCCGCATTGAAATGGATGCTGTCCGCTTGGCTCAACTGAAAATCCACGCGGTCAAACAGATTTTGCTCGTTTCCCTTGGCGTGCATCACCTCGAACTCCGGCGGGTCCAGAAAGCGGCTGGTATTCAAGCCGCTCGCCGAAATGAAGTTGCCCCACTTCTGACCGCCGTAGGCCATGTCGAAGCCCGCTGTCGTTGTCCCGAAAGATCCGTACGATGCTCGCACGCTGCCCGTGGGCTTGGTCTGCCCTAGGCCGGAGCGCGTGGTCACCTTGATCACCAGGCTTGTCTTATCGCCGAATTCGGCCGGCGGCGCTCCGGAAATCACCTCCAGCGATTGAATCGACTCCACGGGAATCTGGTTCGAAAAAACCTTGCTCTGCTGATCGGTGATCGGTTGTCCGTCAACGGAAAACGAATTCTCCGCGTGATCGCCGAGGCCGTGAAACAACCCGTTCGAATCCGCTACTACCCCAGGTGACGCCAGCGTCACCAGAGAGCTTACCGAAGACGACGGGCTTTCCAGTGGCAGCTTGTCGAAAAGACCGCGATCCACATCCGTGTGAAATGTCGCATCGTTTTCCACCAGGTCGGCGCCGGTGGCCTCGACAGTAACCGTTGTTGCCGCGCTCCCAACCTTCAAGGTGACGGGCACTGACATGGGCACGCCGGACCGAACATCCACGTCTTGCGCAAACGACGCGAACCCGCTGGCGGTGACTACCAGATGGTACGGATTGAACGGCACGTTTGTGAACCGGAAGGAACCATCCGACGCTGTCGAAGTTGTGCGGCTATAACCGCTGACGGGATAGGAAATCTCGACGGTCGCATTCGCTACTGCCGCGGCGGACTGATCCTTAACCACTCCTTCGATCGATCCGGAATTCCCGACCTGCGCGCGACTGGGTGTCGCCAACAGCAACAAGAGCCAACTCAATCCCAGGAGCCCGTACCCGCTCCGCAAACTGCGCGAACTTATTATCATTTTTCCTCCGTCCCGTATGGGACTCTGCCCCTCGCCGAGGCGATCGAAGTGTGAATAGAGACATCCAAGTGGAAAAGCATTACGCAGGTCCCGCCGGATGGAGCGCGATGGAGCTGCGATGGGGAATCGAGGTTGCACAGGCACTCGTGCCTGTGTTCCGGCGATAAGCGCGGCCGCAAAATGATGAAGCCACGGCCGGATGGACCAAACTATTTCAAGGAGAGGGACTACGCGGCTGGAGGCGCGCGGGAAGCACGATGGAGAGCGAACGAATCCGTGGGAGCGACACGCTGAGGGAGTGGTTCATGCCACGCGACTTGCTGCGCCGCCGGAACAATCTTCGCCGGCGCCACCGCCAGCGCAGGCATGTGCAGCGCTTGGCAGATGTGACACGCGGTCTCGTGGCCGCCAGTATGATGGTGCAGGATCGAGCCGCCGCCGGCGAAGTAAAGCAGCGCCAGGCAAGCGAAAACGGCCAGCGAGCGCTGTAGGCCGGTTCGTCCTAATTTGTGATCACGCCAGTGCATACACCCTTGCCGCTCAGAGTAACATTTTAGACGGACCCCTGTTCGAGTTGGTTGCACGAGGTGTACTACAAGGCGGCACGCAGGTGTGGTTGCAACGTAAATCCAGTAACCTGCGTCATATGAAGTACATGCCTGCGCGGATGTCCCGGGTTGCGGTGGTGGCGTTGTCTTTCGTGATCATCCTGATCGCGGCGCAATTCCATTTCTGCGTAGACACGAATTCGCAAGCCACAAGTTCGCACCTCTGTCCCTTATGCGCAGTCGCCGGTTTGGCGATTGTCACGCCCTTGCCAGGCATCGCGTTGATTCCCGTCGTGGATCGCCTCACAAAGCTCTCTCCGGCCAGCGGTATTGCTTCTGCCGATTGTCGGCCTTCTTCCCCCCGCGCTCCTCCCCTCGCCTGACCCTCTTGCCGTTTCCGGGCTGTCTGGATCCACCACAATTGGTCTCGATTTCGTTAGCAGGAGATGCGCCATGAAGAGAATCGCGATTTTGTCAGTTTTCGCATTGCTTGCGTTACCTGTTGCGAAGCTGCGCGCGCAAGAGTCGGATAGGAACAATCACACGTCCGCGCCTCCTGCAGAACAGGCCACCAGTGCCGGTGCACCGATGCCTGCGAACGCCGACGCGCGCATAAAAACCCTCGAAGACGAAGTGCGCTCGTTGGCGGAGCAAGTTGCCCTGCTGCGCGGCGAGTTGAGCGCCGTCCGCGATGCAAAATCTCCGGCGCCGCTGAGCAAGGACGGGTTGCTGCTTGCCTCCACCAGTGTTCAGCCCGGCTCCATCCCCGTTGCGAGTGCCTCCGCCACTCCCGCGTCACCAGATCCAGCTGCGCCGGCTCAGACCGTGCAGTCCATGCAAGCCCAATCGCAAACTCAGACGCAGACCTACGGCGGCGCGACCTCCAACGCGAAACTGCTGAACCCCGACGTCAGCCTGATCGGCGATTTTATCGGCACCGCCGGGCACAACGACGTCGCACCAGGGCGCTCCCTCGAACTCCACGAGTCCGAGGTCGGCCTCCAAGCCATCATCGATCCTTACGCGCGCGCTGACGCGTTCATCTCCTTCGGCGAAGAAGGTGTCGAAGTCGAAGAAGCCTACGTCACCTTCACTTCACTCCCCGCAGGCCTCCTGATGAAGGTCGGCAAAATGCGCGCCGACTTCGGCAAGGTCAACACCATCCACAATCATGCCCTTCCTTATATCGACCGCCCGCTCGCCACTAACAATTTGGTCGGCGGCGAAGACGGCATCGACGACGCCGGCATCTCCATTTCGCGATTCCTTCCTGCTCCGAAGAATTGGTTCATGCAAGGTACCGCACAAGTCTTCCGCGGCGATTCCAGCGATCTCTACTCCGCGCAACGCCGCGAAGATCTCAGCGTGGTCGGCCACCTCCGCGCCTATCGCGACCTGTCGGAGTCGACTAACCTCGACCTCGGCGTTTCCTACTCCCGCGGCCACAACGATGCCGGCACCGTCGCCAACAACGTCTTCTTCGACCCCGATCACTTCCTCACCAATCTTTACGGTGTCGACGCCACCCTACGCTGGAAGCCGCTGCGTCGCGCCATCTACAAGAACTTTCTGTTCCGCACCGAGCTTTTCTGGAGCGCCCGCGACCAGCTCTCCACGCTAAATGCCTTCCAGACGCAACACGCTTTCGGTACCTACGCTTCTGCCGAGTATCGCGTGAACCGCCGCTGGACCGTCGGAGGCCGTTTCGACCGCAGTGGTCACGCCAACAACGCCAATCTGACCGACACCGGCTTTTCCGCTATTCTTACCTATTGGCCCAGCGAGTTCAGCCAGATCCGTGGGCAATACCGCTTCGGACATCTTGCGCTGGCGAATCCTGGCGATTTCTCGAACGCCAACGAACTGCTATTCCAGTTCCTGTTCGTCATGGGTGCGCATGGCGCTCACCCGTTCTGATTTTTCACAACAGCAGGCCCCGTCGCGCCTGTGGGAGACAAAATGTACGCTCGTCATCTGATTACTCGGATTACTGCCTTCCTGGCGGCATTGGCACTCGTTCTCGCGCTCGCTTGTCCACCCCCCACTCGCGCCGCTGGAAAAGTCCAGATCATGACCGCCACCAGCGACCTCGCGGCCCTGGCTCAGGAAGTCGGCGGCGACAAAGTCGAAGCCGAATCTATCGCCCGTGGCTATCAGGATCCGCACTTCGTCGACGCCAAGCCCAGCTTCCTCCTCAAACTCAAGCGCGCCGACCTGCTCATCGTCGTCGGCCTCGAGCTGGAAATCGGCTGGCTCCCCCCGCTCATCACGCAATCCACAAATCCCAAAATTCAGGTGGGCGGACCGGGCTATTTCGACGCCTCGCGTTTCGCGAAAATTCTTGAGATTCCGACCGGTCAGGTCACCCGCGCCGAAGGTGATGTCCATCCGCTCGGCAACCCCCACTACTGGCTCGACCCCGAAAACGGCCTCCGCATTGCCAAAGGCATTGCTGGCAAGCTCAGTGAAATGCATCCCGGCGACGCCGCCTATTTCTCGCAACGCTACTCCGACTTCGAGAAGCGTCTCAAAGAAGCGGACCAGAAGTGGCTTGCGCAAATGGCGCCTTACAGCGGCCGCAAAATCGTCACTTACCACCGCTCATGGCCCAATTTCGCAGAGCACTTCCAACTGAACGTCGTCGGCTACGTCGAACCGCGCCCCGGCATTCCACCGAGTCCGCAGCACACCGTCGAGCTGATCCAGCAAATGAAGCGCGACAACATAAGAATCATCGTCGTCGAGCCCTATTTCGACCTGAAAACTCCGAACGCCATTGCCCGCGAAACCGGCGGCCAGGTCCTCGTCCTTCCGCCATCGGTCGGCGGCGAAAAGGAAATCAAGGATTACTTCTCACTATTCGATTACGACATCGCCAAGCTCAAGCAAGCGTTCGACACGACTAAGTAAGACGGAGATCCTTCGATGGAGATTTTTGCCTTTCTGATCGCCCCGTTCGTCGCCAGCCTGATCCTGACCGGCATTCACGCCTATCTCGGCGTACACGTGGTAGAACGCGGGGTAATCTTCGTCGATCTCGCCCTCGCACAAATCGCTGCCCTCGGCGCTACTGTCGCCATCGTTGTCGGCATGGACCCGCACGGCCGCGGTTCCTACTGGATCAGCCTCGCCTTCACCTTCTGCGGCGCCGCCATCTTCGCTTTCGCGCGCACCCGTCGCGGCCACATCCCGCAGGAAGCCTTCATCGGGATCGCCTACTCAGTCGCTTCCGCCATCGCCATCCTCTTGATGAGCAAAGCTACCGGCGAGACCGAGCACCTCAAAGACATGCTGGTCGGCAACATCCTCGCCGTCTCCTGGCCTGAAGTCCGCAAGACCGCCATCCTCTACGCCCTCGTCGGCATCTTCCACTACATCTTCCGCAAAAAATTCTTGCTCATCTCCATGAACCACGACAAAGCCGAGAATCTCGGTATCAGCGTGCGCTTCTGGGACTTCCTCTTCTATGCTTCCTTTGGTTTCGTCGTCACATCTTCGGTCGCCATCGCCGGTGTCCTCTTAGTCTTCTGCTATCTCATCGTCCCCAGCGTCGGCGCCATGCTCTTCGCAGACCGCATCGGCCCGCGTCTCGCTATCGGCTGGACCATGGGCACGCTGGTCTCCGCCCTGGGCTGCTATCTCAGCGTGCAACTCGACACTCCCACCGGCGCCACTATCGTGGTCACTTTCGGCGGCATCCTCGTCCTGATGTTCCTGCTGCACCTCATCGCGCATCATCGCCGCAGCCATGACCTGGCTGGCTCCCACGCCGCCCAGCGCGAACTCAGCCACGAAGGCATGGCTGACCGCACCTGACCCCGGGGCGGCCCCGGACGACGATACGCGAAGTGTCATCCTGGGGTGATCCGACAAGGATCGCCGAAGAATCTCAACTCTCTCGCCGGCAATCACGTATCGTAAGAAATAAAAGCGGGGCGAAAGACATCTCGCCCCGCCACTTCTTTCTTTACTTAATTGCTTCTAACTTCCTCACTTCAATCTTCCTACTGTCCCGGCGAGGCTCCGGGCGCAGCCTTCCCAATCGCTTCCCCATTCACAACCAGCTGCACTCTGCGATTCTTCGAGCGGCCCTCCGTCGTATCATTCGTCGCCACGGGATTCGCCTTTCCAAATCCCTGCGCTGTTACCGCCGACCCCGGCACGCCCTGCTGGATCAAATAATCCTTTACCGTATCCGCGCGCCGCTCGGATAACTGCTGGTTCACTGGATCGCTGCCCACGCTGTCGGTATATCCCTCGACTTGCAGGTTCAATCCAGGATGGGCCATCACGATTCCCGAGATCTTCGCTAGCTTCTCACGCGCCTCCGGCTTCAGCGTGTACTTGCCGAAATCAAAAAGCACATCCGACATGTTCACGATCAACCCGCGCGCCGTATCTTGCGTCTGCAGAACTTGATTCAGCTGCGCCAGCAGTTGCGCCCGAATATCGGCTTTCTCTTTCTGGGCTTGCTCCGCGGCTTTCCGGGCCGCCTCTGCCTGGGCTTCCGCCGCCTGCTGCTGCGCCAAAGCTGCTGCCCTGGCTGCTTCCGCGTCCTGTTGATTCTTCGCCGCCGCCGCCGCCGCTTCCTCTGCCTGCTTTCGCAACCTCTCCGCATCCGCCTGCGCCTGCAATGCCGCCGCCCGCGCTTGATCGGCTTCCTGCCGCCGCAGAGTTTCCGCCGCCGCATCCGCGCGGGCCTTGGCCTCGCGCTCCGCGGCGGCCTTGCGTTCCGCGTCTGCGGCTAACCGCGCATCCTCCTCGCTCTTCTTCTGAATCGCGATCACGCGAGCCTCTTCGGCCGTCTCGATCACGTTCCGCGAGGCTCCGATGATCGTTTTCTTGTCCCGCTTCGCCCGGTAAGCATCTTCCGCCACCTTCATCTGACTCTCCGCCTTGGTCATCGTCGAAGTCGCGTATTTGTCCGCCTGGGCGTTCGCCGCGATGCGCACCGCATTCCGCGCCTGGAACAATTCCTGCGGCGCCTTGCGATCCACGCCGAAAATCGCATTCTCGATCTTGGTGTTTGCCGACCCATACGACCCGCGGCCGATCAGCGAGTACTTTGCGTCAATATTCTCCACCCGGCTCTGCAGCGCCGCGGGTAGCGCATTTTCCAGCACCACCTCATCCCCCGGCTGGCTCACCGCGAAGTACGGCTCCGCTGTCACGATCATCCCGAACGTCTGCATATCCGTGACGCCCTGCAGGCTCGCATTCCCGTTCTTCACCACTACTTCGCCAAGGTTCACCGCGCGCCCCTGCGGCGAAATCGCCCACAGCACATACGTCAGGTATTCCAGGCCGAATCGCGTCGGGTCTTCCAGTCCCGTGAATTTTGCTTCCAGCTCGGTGCGGTTCGTTTTCACTTGTACCTTGATGGTGCCCGATGCGCTGCGCATCAAATCCGTGCCGACCATCAAGGTTTCCGTGGACCCGCCCACGGCACGGTAATTGAACGCCTTGGTCGTGCGCGAAACGGTGCTGGCTGCGCTCTGCTCCGCTGCCTGCGCCGGTTCGGTCTTGGCGCCCGCCGCTAGCCCCAAGTTACCAGTCCCGCCCAGTACCACCACCGCCGCCCAGTAAAATACGTATGCGATTTTCACGTCGCTCCTCCTGCTTATTCTGAAGCTGCCGCTTTCCCTGGATCCGTTCTCGGGTCCGGTAATTTCCGCTCGATATGAAAATCGTAGCGCAACTGGAGGCACGGCTCGATAACATTTCCGCCTAAGTTCGCAATAAAAAATGCCTTAGTTCCCCCAGCGCGCCTCGCGCGTTCCAGCTAGTGCGATTCCGCCCCATCGACGCTCCGCCATTCCCATCCCATATTGTCGTCGGTAATGATCAGCCGCGGCCGCAATCGCCTGTTCAGAGACTCGCTCGTTTCCATCCCCTTTTCGTCTGGTGGTTCCGCAATTGTGTCTACAAACTTCGCATAACTTGCCAGCGCCCGTTCCGATTCCGGATTCGCGGGATCGAACATCAATTTCCCATCGATTCGATACTCTCGCAGCATCGCCATCATTCGTTCACGGCTGTATTGCAGCGGCGAGTCGCTCACCACCAGAAAATTGATCACCCGCAGCCCATACGGAAAGACCTGCAGCCCCGTAGCCACCACTTCGTCCGAACCTGTCGTGTTGTAAAAATAAATTCCGCGGGGCAGCAGATGTTCGCGCACGATCTCCAGGTAGTCTACAGACAGCAGATCCGAGCTGTGATCCCGCCAGTAAAACGAAGTGTTCTGTACGATCGCGTCATACCGCGCCTCCGGATGCGCCAACAGCCACCGCCGCCCGTCATCCACGTAAATGTGCACCTTCGGATTCCGCAGCAGCGACTCCACCACTGGATATTGCGCGATCAATTCCAGATAGCCCGGATTGATCTCCACGATATCCATCGACTCCGCTTGCGGATGATGGATCAGAATCTGCGCCCACGATCCCGACGACAGCCCGATCACCAGCAGCCGCTTCGGTCCTGGATGAAAGAAACTCAACGCGTACGCACGCTTGATCAGATTCTCGTTGTTTGCTGGATCCGTATTGAAAAAGCCGTCGTAAACGCCGTTCCCCAGCACCGCTCCCTTTTGCGTCACGGCAATCACACCATTCCTGTTCTCGACCACGTGAGCGAATGAGCCCATCTCTGCTTTAGCCGGCCCATATATGAGCCTTTCAAATATTCCCTCGTAGCCCCATGTGGCTGCCGCTATGGCCAGTCCAGCCACTAATGTCGCCACCGCTACCGATCTAAACGGTTTCCCAGCTTGGCGCGCCGCTTTCCCCAGCACCACCGCTCCCCCGATCGCCGCCAACGAGCCCAACCCCAGCGATACCGCTCTCAAACCGAAATGCTGCAGCACTACAAATCCCACCGCCAGACTTCCCAAGGTCGATCCGATAATATTCGACACATAAACCAGGCTCACACCGCGTCCTGCCAGATCATCAGCCTGTACTCCCAGCTGGCACAGCAAGGGCAGCACCGACCCCAGCATTGCCGACACCACAAAAAACAGCGGTGCCGACAACAGGAATTCGATATTGATCGCCTTCAGCCCTGCCACCACCGTGGGCAGATACGCCGACGCAGCCCCCGCCGTCAGCATTAACCCGCCGATGATCCCAGCAATTTCCCTCGCGCTCTTGTTTTCCGTCAGCCTCCCGGCGATAAACGACCCGCCCGCAATTCCGGCTAGGCACGTCGACAACAGAAGTGCAAACATCGGCGCGCGGTCCGTCGACGCCAGTACAAACACGCGAAACCACAAAATCTCAAACCCCAGCGCGATGAATCCGCAAAGCCCCGCAATCCACATTGCCGCTCGCAAAGAAAGCTCGGTCCCTGCCGGCGCTGCGTCAGCGCCCGTGGACGACACTAGAGCTGCGGCAGCAAACTTGCCGCGCAACTTCTGCGCCAACCCAAGCAGTAAAGCCGACGCTCCGACGACCGCATTTACTGTCGCCGCCAACCGCACCGACCCCGACTGCCCGAAGTCCCGCAGCAAAAATGTGCCGCACAGGTAACACACCACCGCCGATCCAAACGTGTTCACGAAATAGAGCGTACCCACCGAAGATCCCACGTTCCGCGACGCACGCACCAGGTGCTCCACGAGCAGCGGCAGCGTCGCCCCCATGAGCATCGTAGGCGCGATCAGCAGCATCAGGCTCAGCACCACCGTCGCTGGCAAACTTGACCCCGCCGTCCTCAGCGACACCCAATGGAAAATCCCCAGCGAGCAAATCCCGAACAGCGCCACCCCGAGCTCTGCCGCTCCAAACAACGCCATCGTCCGGCCAGGAAATCGCGCCGACAGCCAGCCGCCCAACAGGCTCCCAAGCCCTAATCCCAGCATGAACGCGCTCACCACCACCGCCACCGACTCCGCGTTCACTCCGTAAATGGCAAACAACGCCCGCTGCCATACAATCTGGTACACCAGCGCAGGCATCCCCGAGCAAAAAAACAACCCGCACAGCAGCAAAGTCTGCCGCCGCTGCCCGGCATCTTTGTTCTGGGAAATCGCTGCCAGAAAAATGATCAGGTCGTACACCAGTAGTGCTAAAACCGGTCCGGTTACCATGGTAGGAAAAAATCCTACCGTCTTTCCCTAGTTGCTTACACAAAACGTTACGTCCCAGTTTCCTCCCCGCAAGCACAAACCGGTCCGGGCGACGCGGTGTTATCTTGGTTGTCGCGTGCCGCGCCCCTGCTTACCCTCAGTTCCGAAGCGCGAATTTCAAGGTGATCTACCTTCAGACGCCACGATCGAAGCTCAAAGCTGTCATCCGACCCTGCCCGCGGCAGGCAGGCGGAGCGACCCGGCTTTTTTCTTGCGCGCCGGTTGTGCGCGCCGGACCGCGGACTGGAAGGACCGTGACCTGATGTTCACATGTCCTTTGTGGTGAAATCTTCTTTCATGCCCATCCTCCGCAAAATCATCGCCTTTCATCAGGACGACCAATCTCACTGGGTCGCTGACCTCGAATGTGGCCACACCCAGCACGTCCGCCATGATCCACCCTGGACCCTCCGTCCCTGGGTCCTCACTCCCGAAGGCCGCGCCTCGCACCTCGGCCGCGAACTCCCCTGCAAAAAGTGTGAATCGAATTAGCCTGAAAAGTAGTTCATTCATCGCACTCCGCGGGTAGACACCACCAAACTTTCCCATTCCGAGGGAGTGGCTATAATGTGTCCCGTAAGCCGCAAAAGGACACTTCATGAACTATCGCCGCTTCGGCAAGACCGGTTGGAACGTCAGCGAGATTGGTTACGGTATGTGGGGTCTCGCCGGCTGGACAGGATCCGACGACACCGAATCCCTAGACTCACTCCAGCGCGCTGTCGACCTGGGATGCAACTTCTTCGACACGGCCTGGGCCTACGGCGACGGCCGCAGCGAGCAGATCCTCGGCAAGATTCTCCGCAATAATCCCACCGGCGGACCGACCAAAACTCTTTACACCGCGACAAAGGTCCCGCCCAAGAATCGTAAATGGCCCAGCAGCCCGCAGATGACCCTGGACGACTGCTACCCGCCCGATTACATCGTCGAATATGTCGACAAAAGCCTTCGCAATCTCGGCCTCAGCACGCTCGACTTGATTCAGTTTCACACCTGGGAAGATGCCTGGCTCGACGATCCTCGCCTGCGCCCCGCACTCGAAAAACTTCTCACCAGCGGCAAAGTCCGTGCCCTCGGCATCAGCATCAATCGCTGGCAGCCCGCCAACGGTGTCAAAGCCGTGCGCACCGCACTCTTCGACGCCGTCCAGGTTATCTACAACATCTTCGACCAGAATCCGGAAGACGAACTGTTCCCCGCCTGCCGCGAAAAGGATGTCGCGGTCATCGCGCGCGTGCCCTTCGACGAAGGCAGCCTTACAGGCACGCTGACGCTAGACAGCAAGTGGCCGGCCCAAGACTGGCGCAGCACCTACTTCGTCGCCGAAAATCTCAAGAGCAGCGTGGCCCACGCCGACGCCCTCAAGCCCATCATCCCAGCCGGCATGACTATGCCCGAAATGGCCCTCCGCTTCATCCTCAACAACAAAGACGTCAGCACTATCATTCCAGGCATGCGCAAACGCAAACACGTCGAAGCCAATTTAATCGCCAGCGATAAAGGTCTCCTCTCCGCAGCGTTGCACGCCGAACTCCGCAAACACCGCTGGGACCGTACTCCTACCAAATGGAGCCAATGACCACATTCCGTGCTCGACGCACATCGTACGGATGGTAACGTGCATACATGTGATCAGATTGGTTTGTCATTCTGAGGCGATGCTGGTCGCATCGCCGAAGGACCTCAGCGTTGGCCTTCAGCAGGATTTCAACGTGCAAGGAAACTTCGCGCCAGCAGACTACCGCTGGCTAATCAAAACCAACTACGCGGATCACGCAGTTTGCTTCAGCGCGCGCTCGACTAGCGTCAGGCAGCGCTCCGCCTGTTCGCGCAGCAGTTCGTCGGTCTCGCCGCGATCGCGTTGCGTGGTGTGGAGTTCGTCGGCGATCGAAAGCGCCGCAAGCACCGCAACTTTCACGGTATCGATCGTCGACGTGGCGTCGGCAATGGTGCTCATCTTCTGATCGACGTACGCCGCCAGCTTCTGCACGTACGCCGCGTCCAGTTCGCCGTGGATCGTGTACGTCTGCCCGAAGATTTGTACTTTCACCGGTGAACTCATGCGTAGCTCCCGTGAATCAACCGGCATTGTAGCGCAACGCCCGGCTGGTGTAGCTAACCCCCCTTCAGGGGTGAGCCTTCTGCGGCGTTACCCAAGCCCTTCGGATCGAAAATCGCTGGTGCTACGGAAGAGCCGCAGTCCTGAAGGCCCGAGCTACGGGCGATGACGATCTACGCCCGAAAACAAGTTGAAGAGACACCGGAATTAACTCATGCGTCGCTGCGCCCCGAGTTTTTTCTCCAGCGTTTCGACAATGCGTGCGGAGAAATCCGCCGTCTGCGCATCCGTCAGCGTGCCTTCGCGGCTCTGGAATGTCACCCGCACAAGCAGCGAATATTTGCCGGCCGGTACATTCTTGCCGCGGAAAAGATCGGTCGGTTCAAAGCTCGCGAGCTCAGGAATGCTCAGTGAGCGAATCGCGCCGGCGACATCAGCAAAGTGCGTGCCGTCGGCAAGCAGCAGTGAAAAATCGCGCTCGACCGCAGGAAACCGCGGCAGCGGCTCGTAGCGCCGCTCCTCTTGGCGAGTTGCGATGGCGGCATACAGCGGCTCGAGTTGCAGTTCGGCAAGAAACACATCCTGCCGCAGCTTGAAGCGATCCGCGACGCGGCGCGCGAGCTGCGCGGCGTGACCGATCCCGCTGCCGCCAAGCGCGATGCCGCCATGGCGGGCGGGGTGACGCCAGTCGTCGCCACTGGTTGTGCCTGTGGTCCACGTGATTCCACCCGCGAGCTCGCCAATGGCTTCCAGGTCGCCTTTAAGATCGGCGAATGAATACGCGCGAGCGGAATCATACAGACTCTTCTCGCGCGCTTCACCGGTCGCACCGATAGTGAGCACGCGAGTCTCGACCGACTGGCTGCCGTTCAAGCGATAGTGGCTGCCGATCTCGAACAGCCGCACGTCGCGCTGGCCGTGATTCAGGTTCCACTCGATCGCCGCGGCCATGGTGACCAGGCCCGTGGACTTGAGCGCGCCTGCCTCTTCCGAAAGCGGATTCGCGAGACGCGCCGGCTGAACGTTGCCGGGGCGGAACACAGCGTCGCGCTCCTCGGCGACGTGGGGGATAGTGAGGATTTCATGATAGCCGAGCCCGATCAGCCGCTCGCGCACGCGTGTCTCGGCCTGGTGATGCGGCAACCGTGCCGCGCCCTGGCGCGCGGCGGGCAGTCGCGGCGGAAATTTGTCGAGGCCATAGATGCGCGCGACTTCCTCGATCAAGTCAATTTCGCGCTCGACTTCGGCGCGCCACGAAGGCTGCGTGCATTCCCACGCGGCGAGCAGCGAACCTTCCTGGCCGCGATTTTGATCGACACGCACCGGCGCAAACCCGAGCGCGCTCAGCGCGGACTCGATTTCCCTGTCGGGAACGTCGGCGCCCATCACGCGCAGCAATTCCTTACGGGTGAGCTGAATTTTCTTCGGCGCGCGCTTCCCAGGATAAACGTCCACGACGCCGGCAAGCAATTCACCGCCGGCAAGCTGTACGATCAATTCGGCAGCGCGGCGCGAAGCAAGCTCGGCGGTTTCCGGATCAACACCGCGGCCGAAACGCGTCGAAGCTTCGGTATGCAGCTTCAGGGTACGTGCACCGCGGCGAACCGCGATGGGATCGAACCACGCGCACTCGATCAGCACATTTTGCGTGGAATAGGAAATCTCCGTATCCGCGCCGCCCATGATTCCGCCGATGCCTACGGGGCGCGAACCATCGCCATCGGCGATGACGCAAACCCCCGGTTCGAGCGTGCGTTCCACGCCGTCTATCGTTCTGTTTTTTTCGCCACCGCGCGCTTTGCGGACGACAATCTTTTGATCGCGAACCTTGTCGTAGTCGTACGTATGCAGAGGATGACCCAGCTCGAGCATCACGTAGTTCGAGATGTCCACGACGTTGCTGATGCTCGCTACACCGCTGGCTTCCAGCCGCTCGCGCAGCCACGGCGGGGAAGGCTGCACCTTCACTGAGCGAATCACGCGCGCGGTAAAGCGTCCACAAAGTTCCGGCGACTGTATTTCCACGCGGACCGCATCGGCAGTTTTCGCGGCGGAAGTGTCCGCAGGCTTCGGCAAGACGGCCTTGAGCGGCAGCTTGTAAATCGCGCCAACTTCCCGGGCGATTCCGTAATGGCCGAGGCAATCCGGCCGATTCGAGCTCACTTCCGCGTCGATCACCGCACCGTGCGCGCCTTTTTCTACGCCGGCAATGTTGGTGCCCGAAAGAGCGAGGCGCGAAGCAAGCTCATCGGGCGACGCAGTGACGCCAACAAAATCTTTCAGCCAGTTGTACACGACCTTCATCCGCTGGCCCCCAAACGGCCGTAGTAAACATGCGTGGAGTATTCCATCACCACGCGACCATCCTTCTGATTCGCACGGAACAATTCTGCCAGCGCCGCCAGCATTGGCGCATAGTTCGGATGACCCTCCAGCGGCGCGTAAGAGCTGCTGCGCAAGCGCCCGATCAGGCCTTCCAAGTCGAATGTCTGTTCGTTGGGCAGTGAGCGCTGCGTCACGCTGCCGCCGGCGAAAAATTCCTGCATCGCGCCGGCTTCGGGATAAGCCTCGCGCACTTTCCTGTAGTCGGTTCCATATTTCACCAGCAGATCTTCGTAGGCGCTGGCAAACGGCGTCTCCATCTGACGGTCGTTCCATGCGATGACAGTCCAGCCATCCGGCTTCAGGATGCGGCGAAATTCCTGACGCGCCGCATCCTGCTGAAACCAATGTAATGCTTGACCGGCGGTTACGAAATCGATGCTGGCGTCGTCCAGTGTGGTCGCTTCAGCCGAGCCCTCAATGCTGCTGAATCCGTCGTAGGCGGCCAGGTACTCTTCGCCGGCCTGGCGCATGGCTTCGTTAGGCTCGACGCCGTAGACGCGATTGCCGCTCTTGAGAAACAGCTCGCTCAGAAAACCCGTGCCGGAGCCAATGTCGGCGATCACATGGCCTGGTTGCAAACCGCACTCGGCACGCAGCATCGAGATCATTTCTGACGGATAGCCAGGCCGATAGCGCACGTAATCGGCTACCCGTGTGGAGAAGCGCTGTTTCGCGTCGGCAAAGGTCATGGGAATTGGCGCAGGAAACGCGCGTCGTTCTGGAAGAAGACCTGGATGTCGTCGATTCCGTACTTCAACATGGCCAGGCGGTCGATGCCCATTCCGAACGCGAAGCCGCTGACTTTTTTCGGATCGTAGTTCACGAAGCCGTAGACGGCCGGATCGACCATCCCCGCGCCGAACAGTTCGATCCAGCCCGCGCCCTTGCATTTCGAGCAGGTTCCGCCCCCCGCCGAGGTTCCGCTGCCGCCGCAGAACACGCAGGTGACGTCGAACTCCACGGAAGGCTCGGTAAACGGAAAATAGCTCGGCCGAAAGCGCGCTTTGACGCCGGCGCCGAAGAATTGCTTCACGAAATATTCGATCGTGCCGGTGAAATCGCAAAAGGTGATGTCGGTGTCCACGGCCAGACCTTCGACCTGGTGAAAGACGAACGAATGCGTAGCATCGGGATTGTCACGGCGATAGACCTTGCCGGGCACGATGACGCGCACGGGCGGCTGGCGCCTTTCCATCGTACGAATCTGCATTGGCGAGGTGTGCGTGCGAAGCAGTAGCGGATTCGGCGCGCTTTTGGGCAGATCGAGATAGAACGTGTCCATGTCGTCGCGGACAGGGTGGAACTCGGGAATATTGAGCGCCTCGAAGTTGTAATACGGCGTCTCGATTTCCGGACCCTCGACGACCGAAAACCCAATGGACACGAAGATGTCTTCGATCTGCTGGAAGACCTGGCGGATCAAATGATGCGAACCGATGGGGCGCACGACACCGGGCAGCGAAAGATCAACGCGTTCGCGAGAAAGCGAGGCTTCGTCCGCGCCGGCTTCGATGACGGCACGGCGCGATTCTATCTGCGATTCGACGTGGGCGCGAAGCTGGTTGAGTTCCTGCCCGACGACCCGCTTCAGCTCAGCAGGCGATGGTTTCAGCCAGTTGTCGGTAACGAGAGTGAGTACGCCCGATTTGCGTCCCAGCCAGGCGTCGCGAAATTGCTTCCAGGATGCTACATCGTGAGCACCCGCAGATTCCGAATCGAAACGTGCGCGGACTTCGGCGAAGAGATGGGCGATTTGCTCGGGCTGCGAGACGCCGAGATCGGACAGTTTTTGCGCCGGATTGTTGATGGCAGTCACGGTTCGAGTTTACGCGTAACAGGATAAACGAAAAATATTGGAAGTTGCTTGGGGCCTGCACTCAATCTATGCCGGCGATGAGGTTTAGACTGGCACCCTTCAAAACCGGATGGAAGCGGCACCCTGTGTTGCCATCGAAAGTTGCGCCCAGGTGAACGAAAAATCAGGCGATCGTACCCGCAGTCCCCGAGCCATGACATCTTGCCGAGAAGGGGCGCAGCGTACTGCGCCCCTGCGGATGCACAAAGCCTTCCTTTATGCCGACCGTTTTGCTTTCGCTTGCGGTGGGGCGGCAGCCTTGGCCGTCGCAGCGAGGCTGGCGAATGCGGCAGCGTCTTTTACCGCGATGTCGGCCAGGACCTTGCGATCCAGCGCCACCCCGGCGGCTTTTAGCCCGTGGATCAGCTGGCTGTAGCTGAGGCCGTTGAGGCGGGCGGCAGCGCCGACGCGCTGAATCCACAACTTGCGATATTCACGTTTCTTCACGCGGCGGTCGCGTTTTGCGTAGCGATCCGCGCGATTCGCCGCTTCCTGTGCGGACTGGTACAGCTTGCTCTTTGTTAAAAAGAAGCCCTTGGTCCTCTTGAGATACTTCTTTCGCCGGGCTCGGCGTTTTGTGCCGCGTTTTACGCGAGGCATGGGTTTTTCTCCTTCGATTTGTCTCCGGCCTGCAGCTAAGGATTCACCGCCCGGAGACGTTGCGCCTTCGAGCGAAAAAGCCTCAGGCCTGCAGGCCTGAGATACATGTTGTGGGGAGACAAACAGGGCGCGATCAGGCGGAATTGCGCCCGAGGCAACGGGTTTGTCTCCTAGATGTTGGCCGATCTAAAGACCAACCACTACGGCCGCTCGCGAACCTCGCGGCAGCCTATCGGCCGGCAGGCACCCGTGAAGCGCTGCCTGGCACGATTTGCGGAGCTTGGGCTCCGCGGTGTTGCTTTCACCTTCGGCGAAGCCGAAGTTGAAAATCAATCGCTGGCCGAACAAGCCGGCTCGGCTAGGCGTACGGAAGCATCTGACGAACGGCGGCGACATCGGCCGGGTTCACCAGCGTCAGCTTCTTGAGCTTGCGCATACGGCCGGAGCGCTTGGTGCCGAGCAAGTGGCGCTTTCCAGAGTGCATCCGCAGAATCTTGCCTGTGGCAGTCACCTTGAAGCGCTTGGCGGCGCCGCGGTGGGTCTTGAGCTTTTTCTTTGGCTTTGATGCGTTTCTTGGCATTTTCTACGTCTCCCCAATTTCGGAAAATTGCTGGTCGCGCCCCGCCCGGCGTCAAGCGATAAGAACTCAGCACTTACTGAGCTTGTTGCGCGTTGGCTGCTTGCGGCGCGGGTTTGGCCGGTGCTGCTCCCTTTTTCGGTGCCAGCAACGCCACCAGGACGTTACCCTCCATGCGTGGCATGGTTTCGATCTGGCAGGATTCGCCGATTTCGCCCAACAGGCGCGTCATCTTGGCGCGGCCCACTTCCTGGTGCGCCATTTCGCGTCCGCGGTGAAAGATCATGGCGCGCACCTTGTGCCCTTCACCGAGGAACCGAATGATCTGATTCTTGCGAACCTGGTAATCGTGCTCCGCGGTGGCCGGCCGAAACTTCACTTCCTTGAGCTGCGAGCCGCGGCTGCTTTTGCGCTGCTGATGGGCCTGCTTGTTCTGCTGGTAAAGAAACTTGCCGTAGTCGGTGATCTTGCAAACCGGCGGATCGGCTGTGGGTGAAATCTCCACCAGGTCGAGGCCCCGTTCGCGTGCCAGTCGAACCGCTTCGTACGGCTGCATTACTCCGAGCTGGCCACCTTGCTCGTCAATCACACGGACTTCGCGAGCCCGAATGCGCTCATTGACACGAGTCCGGTCCGTCTGCTGCCGGAAATTCCGATCTGCGATAATTCCCCCTAATTAAGTAAAGGCGCCTGAGTGCCCGCCTCGCCGGACAGTGGGCCCCGATTGCTGAAACCGATGTGATTCCGAAAGCGAACTGGAGGTCACAACCCCGATCCGCACAGTCCAAAATAGTCTGGGGACGGGTTTCAAAGTATAGCATGCGAGCAACGGGGTGCGACAGGGGGGTGTATGGAGGCCGTCGAGCCGTGGTCGGTCGGCCTGGCCACCGCTAAGAAGTGACTCGTAGCTGACCCTTTGGGCCTTGGATTGTGGCTCGTAAGTACATTTTCTTTCCCCGCGCGATCGGCAAATCCAAGCCCAATTCTTTGGCCTTTCGTGAGAGTCCTGCTACGTCAGGCGTGACCGCCTCGAATCGTAGCAACTGGCATCCTTGCGGCGAATCGACCGATGGATGGATCGAGCCGGCGCCCCATTCGATGAAGAAGGGCAGCAGTTGAGTAGCTTCGGCTTTCAGGCGCAGAACCGTCCAATTCAGAACTCGTCCGTCGGGGCGCCTTCGCGAGCCGGGTATCGGCCCCTCAATTTCGAGGCCCTGCTGCTCAAGGCGAGCGGCAAGCACGGCAACATCGCCAGGATGGGCCGCCCAGCCAACCAGCGCGGGATCGTCGTCGAGGGATTTCAGGCCGCGGGAGTCGAGACTGACTGGTTGTTTGGGATCGGGCGCGATTATTTCTAGATACCGATTCGGGCCGAGCGAGATCAGCGCATTCTGTGTTCCGGCGCCGGGATGCACGCCGCCAAATTTTGCGCGGACACCGGTGAGCTCTTCAACGTAGGCGATGCCACGGTCGAGATCGTCGCAGCCGAGAAGGATGTGATCCAGCAATTTCGGTACTCGGGCCGCTGCTGCGGTGGAAGTCGGAACACGTGAAGCGAGCAACGTGGCGGCTGTGGCTGCGAGGAAAGCTCGGCGCGAAATCGCCTCGGTCATCGCCAGATCCTACCGTTGTTAGGCGCATGCCGACAAGCTGCGCGAGCTGACCTGGCTACAAGCTGATCGTTGCGGTGTTTTGGCCGCGCTTCGAGAGATACGCGTGCCAGAAAAGCCGTGCAGCGACGGCACGATAAGGTCGCCACGGCATGCTCATTTTTTCCAACTTTTCCGGCGAAGGCCGGATGCGAAGCCGCTTCACTTCCTGTACCGCGGTGGCAAGTGCGAGATCGCCGACCGGCCAGATGTCGGGCCGGCGAAGCGCGCTGAGCAGATAAATGTCGGCGGTCCAGTTGCCGATGCCTTTGAGAGCAATCAGCATTTTGCGCGCGGAGTCATCATGCAGATCGCGCAGGTGGCGCAAATCGAAGTGACCGCGGTCCAGCGCTTCGGCAAGAAGGCGCGTGTAGAGCGTTTTCTGGCGGCTGAAGCCGATGACCTTTAGCTCTGCGTCGGACAGGCGAAGAAATCGCGCAGGCGTGAGCTGCTGCTTTGTCGCGGCGAGCAGCCGCTGATACGCGGCTCGCGCCGAGGCCAGCGAGACCTGCTGCTCCAGGATGATGTACAGCAGTGAGGGAAAGCCGGGATCGCGGACCCACAGCTGGGGCCGGCCATATTTCGCGACGACTGCGGCAAGATCACTGTCGCGCTGCATCAGTTCGCCGACTGCATCGGCGAAGAATTCGTCGGTGAGAAAAACTCGTGGAGCCTGAAGGTCGATCGCGGGGCTGGCGGACATCAGCAAAGGCTCACGCGATCGCGCGCGCGGCGATTTCCAGGTGCAAAGATTCGACCGCTTCGGCCAGCGGTTTCGGCCCGAGGTCGCCTCTGCTGCGATGGCGCACGGAAACCGTGCCGGCTTCGGCTTCCTTGCCGCCGACCACCAGCATGTACGGAATCTTCTGCATCTGCGCGTCGCGAATCTTCGCTGGCAATTTTTCGTTGCGATCGTCCAGATGCACGCGCACACCATGGCGCTTCAGCGTTTCGTATACGTGCTTCGCGTAGTCGATCACCTTTTCGCTGACCGGGCAGATTTCTACTTGCACCGGAGCGAGCCACAGCGGAAACGCACCGGCGTAGTGTTCGACGAGAATGCCAAAGAAACGCTCGACGGATCCGAGCAGCGCGCGGTGAACCATCAGCGGTTGGTGGCGCGCGCCGTCCTCGCCGACGTACTCCAAATTGAATCGCGCCGGCAAATTGAAATCGAACTGCACGGTGGTGAGCTGCCATGGACGGCCAATGGCATCGATCAGCTTCACATCGATCTTGGGGCCGTAGAACGCCGCCTCGCCTTCGATTTTCTTGAAGGGAATGTTCATGCGCTTCATCGTGTCGCCAAGCGCGGCCGTGGCGCGATGCCAGTCTTGCGGTTTGCCGGCGTAATTTTCCGGATGCGCGGCGTCCCAATCGGAAAGTTCCACCTCGAACTTGTCGAAGCCAAAATTCTTCATCACCGCGAACGCGAAATCCATGCACGCCGCGACTTCCGTTTCAATCTGCGAAGGCATGCAAAAAATGTGCGCATCATCCTGTGTGAATCCGCGCACGCGCAGCAGGCCATGCAGCACGCCGCTGCGCTCGTAGCGATACACGGTGCCCAGTTCGGCCAATCGCACCGGGAGATCGCGATAGCTGCGCAGCTTCGATTTGTAAATCAGGATGTGCCCGGGACAATTCATCGGCTTCAGCTGATACTCGGCCTTTTCCACTTCCACCGGGCCGAACATGTTGTCTTTGTAAAAGCCGGTGTGACCGCTGGTGTGCCACAGCTCGCGCCGCATGATATGCGGCGTGTAAACAAGATCGTAGCCGCGCTGCTGCAATTCATTGCGCAGCCAGTCTTCCACGATGGTGCGGATCAATCCGCCCTTGGGGTGCCAGAAAATCAGTCCCGGCCCGGCTTCGTCTTCGATGCTGAACAGATCCAGCTCCGCGCCGAGCTTGCGATGATCGCGGCGCTTGGCCTCTTCCAGCCGGTGTAAGTATTCGTCGAGCTCCTTCTGCGTGAAGAAGCATGCCGCGTAAATGCGCTGCAGCTGCGGATTGCCTTCGTGGCCTTTCCAGTAAGCGCCCGCGACGCTCATCAGCTTGAACGCCGTGATGCGCTTGGTCGAAGGAATATGAGGCCCGCGGCAGAAGTCTATGAACTTCCCCGTGGTGTAAAACGAAACCATTGGTTCGACAGCTTTCTCTTCCACCAGCTCGCACTTGAAGACCTGATTCGATTTCTTGTACAGCTCGATGGCCTCGGGCTTGGGCATTAGCTTGCGCTCGTTTTGTAAATCCTGGGCCGCAAGCTCGTGCATTTTCTTTTCGATTTTGGCGAGATCGTCGAGCGTAAACGGCTCGTCGCGCAAAAATTCGTAGAAAAATCCAGTATCGACCGGCGGCCCGATGCCCAGCTTCACGTTCGGATATAGCTCCATCACCGCCGCAGCGAGCAGGTGCGCCGCCGAGTGGCGAAAGACAAAGAGCGCGTCGGGATCTTTTTCCGTCAGGATCTGCAACCTCACATCGTGATCCAGCGGCCGCCGCAGGTCGACCAGCTCGCCCGCGCCGTCGTTCGGCTCGGCGACGCGCGCCACCAATGCGGCATCCGCTAGTCGCGGCGAAATCCCCCTCGCGATGTCCGCGGGCGTCGTGCCTTTAGGCACTTCCTGAACCTTGCCGTCCGGCAAAATGATGTGGATTGCATCCATGCTGTTAGTTCACCTGGAGGAGCAAAAAATAAGCTTATCGGCGCCACGATACACGGTCAAGCCAATGCGTGGAGAGACTAGATCAGCGTAACATCGGGAAGGTTCTTATTCGGGCTATCCTTTGGGATCGATCACTGGGCCATCACGCGCCCTTCATTTCTAAGTTCTTCAATATCAATGATGGTCTAGCAATGTTTGTAGTTCCCTGTCGTTTCGAAATCTCGTAAAAGCCGGTTCAGCAGCTACCCAAGCTGCAAACCCGGCGTGATCGTGAGTCTTTGCCTTTTCGCGACGTAATGCTTGAAACGCGCTTTTTCGATCGCCTGTCAGGGCACACGCGGTGGCCAAGCTGCGCAGGGCCCAAATCGAATCAGGTTGGGCAGCGAGGGCAAGCTGGAAATAGTCTTTGGCGGTGAGCGGGTCTTTGTCCGCGAGGCGACCCAGGCCTCCCTCCAATGCTTGGGCGAAGACGTCGGCAATGGCACGGTGCAAGACGCGGGCTTTGTCCGGACGCTTCTCGTGACTGGCTCGTTCGCGAAGATCGATGATTTGGCGCTCAGTTTCATTTTGTTCGCCCGCGCGATCCGCGGAAGCTTGCCGTAGCGAACGTAATGACGCCGAAATATTGTTGGTGAGGATCTCCTGTTCCTCGAGCTCCTGCTGTTGCCGCTTCTCGGCGTCCCGCACAAGCTTTTGCCCTACCAACTTGGAAGCCTCCCGCTGGAACGCGGCAACGTCAGCAAGCCCCTCGAACGCGGCTGCTGCTTCACGATATTGACGCAACGCGAGGTAAAGATCTCCCGATTGCTCGGCTGCATGAGCGCGCGCCGCGAAAGCCTCTCGTTGCGCGGCGACGAAAGATTCGTCGCGAGGCTCGCGCGACTCCTTTATCGCAATGACGCGGAACCATGCCAGGGCTTGTTCCATCACCGCAGTCGGGGCCCATTCGTGAGGCCCATCGAAGTACCGCAGTGCGTGGGGAAAACCGAATTGGCCCAACGTCTGGTCGAGACGCGTAACCTCGGGATAGTTGAAATCGAGATCACCAACGGTAGCAAAAACCGCAAAGGTTGATTCGCGCGTCGGTGGGCGGCCAACCGGGAATCCGGCGCTGTTCAGCAGCACACCGGCGGCACATTTGCAGACCTGCGCAATATGCGAAGCTACGCGGGCGCCCCCAGAGAAGCCAGCGAAGTACACTCGGCGATCGTCGATCGAAAACCGCGTATGCGTATCGTCGGACATAGCTTGCGCCGCATCGATTTCGACTTTCCACGGGCCATTGCGTGAGTTATTCGAGCCTACAACGATGAATCCATAGCGTTCCGCTGCTTCTTTCATGCGCTCAACGGGAACATTGCCGCGCGCGAGAGGGTCGAACGTGTAGATGATGGGCCAGCGTTTCGTCGGCGAATACTGCGAAGGAAGGTATAGCGCGTAGCTTTGTTCGGAAGCGGCAGCACACGTCAGCCGCGGGATCACCGTCGCGGGTTGCGGCATTGCTTGCTCTGCGGCGGCACCTTGCCTCGCGAGGGCTGCGCACCCAGCGAATGCGAGAATGAGGCAGCAGAGGGTGACACGCTTGATCACATTGCCAGTATAGACGCGCCAATTTATCTTTTGGCGGATCCGCAGGAAATTTCGCAGCTCGTGACACACAGGGTAAACTGTCCGCTCGCATTTGCGTGGAGCCAGGCCGAGGATATTGATGAAATTACTGGTGAGCTTCGTCTTTCTGTTGTCGTTACTGTTGCCGAGAATCAGCTTTGCGCAGGATGTCAAGCCGCTGCCCCTGCCCGACGCCCGATACAAAGCCGACATTCTGCTGGTCGTGGCCCATCCCGACGACGAAGGTGCGGCGACTGCCTATCTGGCGCGCGCGATCGATGAGGGCAAGCGCGTTGCTGTAGTCTTTGGTACTCACGGAAGCAGCGGTGCGAATGAAGCCGGTGCGGAACAGGCCGCAGCTCTGGGCGACATCCGCGAGATCGAAGCGCGGCGGGCGACGGCTTCTCTCGGCATCACCAACGTTTGGTTTCTCGGCGGCAAAGACACCGCGAGCCAGAACGTGCTGCAATCGCTTGCGAACTGGGAACATGGCGCAGCGCTGGAACAGCTCGTGCGCCTCGTTCGCTTGACGCGTCCCGAAGTGATGTTGACGTTCTTGCCCGGAACATTCATCGGCGAAGATCATGGCGACCATCAGGCCGCTGGCGTGCTGGGAACCGAAGCCTTCGACCTTGCTGGAGATTCAAGCGCTTATCCGAGTCAGGTCGCGGGCCCAACCAAGCGCCTCGAACCGTATCTCGACAATTTGCGGCCATGGCAGCCGAAGAAGATCTACTACTTCCCCGACGCCGATCGCGACGATATTTTCCGCGCCAAGGGCCCGGAATACTCGGTCAAAGAAATCTTCAAGGCAACCAAGAAGCCGTACTGGCGCGCTTCGCTGGACGGTTACCTGATTCACGAAACCCAGGCCAAGAGTTTTTCCGACGAGCTAAGCAAGATGAATGACGCCGCGATCGAAAAAATGATGCAGGCAAACGGCTGGGCCGACATGCAGCGCTTTGTGCTTGGCAAATCGCTGGTCGGGGGAGGCGTTACGGACAAAATTTTCGACCATATCACCGCCGATGCGATCCCCTTTTCGCGCACGGCAATTTCCGCGGAGCCCGCACGGGCCGACGTTACCGTGGATCTCGCCGGGCCCTGGAGCTACTACGCCGAATTTCGCCGCACGCATGCCCTGGAGCACCTGCCGCATCCGGAGCCCCCGGAGATAGCGCTGCAGGCGGGTTCGACGCTGGTCATTCCGCTATGGCTGAAGAACGGAACAGGTTCGACGCGCGAAGTCACGTTGACGGTCGATGCGCCGAATGGCTGGACCGTACAGAATGGCGCCGGCAAATTCACCCTGGCGGCGAAACAGTGGGCTGCCGGACGTATCGAAATCGCGTTGCCTGCGCTGGCGGACGCGAAAAAGACGAAAGGAGATGCTACCGAGGTCACCGTCCACGCGGAATCGAATGGTCAGAGCGTCGGCACCGTAACGCTCAAGGTCGAACTACGCAAACGAGCGCTCGCCCAATAGGCCAAAAGGCCGAACTCAATGTACAGAGAGGCCGGAACACAAAGAACACGAACGATACAGGTTTCTTTGCGGCCTCTGTGTTCCTCACTTTGTGCCCTCTGCGTTAATTCTTGTCTTTCTTCTGCCGCGCCGACTCCATTTGCTCCCAATCTGATTCGGAAAGCGAAAGCAGGTCATTGAACTCGCCGGCCCCGCGCAGCCACAGGCCGCCATCGATCACCACGCATTCTCCATTGATGTATTCCGCCATATCGCTGATCAGAAATGCGGCGAGATTCGTCAGCTCTTCGTGGCGGCCAAAGCGTTTCATGGGATGCATTTGGCGGGCATGATCTTCAAACCCTTTGCTGGGAATCAGGCGGGACCATGCCCCTTCGGTTGGAAAAGGCCCGGGTGCGATGGCGTTCAGGCGAATGTGGTATTTCGCCCACTCCACCGCCAGAGAAGTGGTCATCGCAAGCACTCCCGCTTTGGCACACGCCGAAGGAATGACAAATGCCGAGCCACAATTCGCAGCGGCGTACGTTGTGGCAATGTTCAGCACGTTGCCACCGCGTCTTTCCGCGATCCATTTCTTGGCGAACGCCTGCGTGCAGTGGAAGCTGCCGTTGAGCACGATCCCTACGACGGCATTGAAGGCGTTGGGCGAGAGTTTTTCCGTGCGGGCCATGAAGTTACCCGCGGCGTTGTTGATAACCGTATCGATGCGACCGAACACCTCGTAGGCCTTCACGGCGGCGGCCTCCACGGCGGCATAGTCGCGCACATCGCACGAAGTGAATGCCGCGGAGCCTCCGGCGCGTCGAATTTCGTCGCAGGTCTCGCCGAGAGGCTGCTCCCGGCGGCCAACGAGGAACATGCGAGCGCCGAGTTCCGCGAAGCGCAGCGCCATCGATTTTCCGAGGCCCGATCCTCCGCCGCTGAGAAAGATCGCACGCCCTTGCAACATGCCGGCTTGAAACATTTTCACCGCCTTGGATTTGTGAGCAGGATTGTAGAGTAGAGTCTAAGCCCGCACCCAAGAAATGAACTTCAGAAGCCGAGCGGGCCTGGCGCGAAGTGCGAAATCCAGAGGCGGGTGATGGCGGCGCCGAGCAACATTCCGGCGATGATGAGGGCTACGACTCCGACGGTGATCCACACATCGGATTTTCTCTTTCCGGTGGTCGCGTCTGAGGTGCGCGAGGGTTCGACCGCTACGGCGGCCGGCGCGACGGCCACAGAAACTGCCGGGAGATCGGAACACTCGGGTTGAACAACGAGGCAGTAGCCCCGGCGCGGCACAGTTTCGATGTACAGCGGCTGATCGGAAGAGTCGCCAAGGGCCTGGCGCAGCTTGTTTACGGTGGTGTTGACGTTGGCGTCGTAGTTGACGTGGGTGTCCGCCGGCCAGAGGCGCATGCGCAGCTCTTCGCGTGTGACAACTTCGCCTTGCTTTTCGATGAGCGCGAGTAAAACCTGATAGACCTTGCCCTGAAGCTTGAGACGCGAGCCGCTCTTGGTGACTTCCTGGCGATGCTGATCGACCTGAAAGGGACCAAACCGAATATAACGCGATGCCAGTTGATAGGCCGCGCCCGCGCCTGCCCGCGGTGCCGTTTCTGGTTCTAACGTGGAACTGAAATCCGCAGAGCCCATACACCCCACCTATAACCTGTCTAGACGGACCAGCCGTCGAACCGTTTTCTCGTTGATACGAAATTTCGGGGAGGAAGTTGCAACAAACGAAACTCCTGCCGCCCACACCGGCTACAAGGTCCGGTGAATTTCTTGAAGAAATTGGAGAATTTTGCGGTTTTGATGCGGGACGCGAGCGGGCGAAAACTAAATTGCCGCGCCGCGTTGGTACAACCGGGGCTAGCAATCTGCTGAATTGCTGGCACTTACGGGTAACTCGGGCCGGCAAGAAGAAATTGAGGTGCAAATCCATTCAGTTGGAAGATCATGTGCGAGGCTCTTCCAAAATCGGTTAACCGCAGGTTCCATGCTCACTGGCGTACGCCGGCGTCTTTCAGCCTCTTAGTCGCGGTCCGGCGGGCGGCCGACGAGCTGGAGACGAACCGGCTTTCGTTTCTCGCCGGGCAGCGTCTACCCGTCCAACCTTACTTGGTGTGCCGATTCGGAGGGAATCGATGCGGAGGAGTGGCGCTCATGGTCTTTTGTGGATCACGTTGTGCGTGACGATTTTCATGCCAGCCGGAATTCGCGCTGCCGCGGGCGAAGCGACCGCGGATGCTAAGACGGATGCGCTGGCGGCGGAGGCGAACACCGCGTATGAGGCCAAGGATTGGGCGAAGGCGGCGAAATTGTATGGGGAATTGTCCAAGCGGGAGAACGCACCGCCGCGAGTGTGGCTGCGACTGGGGGCCTCGCTGCGATCGCTGGGCAAGTACGATGATGCGCTGTCGGCGTTCAACAAAGCCACGCAGGCCGGCGCGGGATTGTTCGGGGAATATGGCAAAGCCGCAGTTTACGGGGTCATGAAGCAAGACGAGAAAGCCTTCGAATTTCTGGAGAAGGCAGTCCAACAGGGTTACAACGATCCGGACGAGCTAAACAGCGATGAGAATCTAACGGCGCTGCATGGAGACGCGCGCTTCGAGAAGGCTGTGGAACAAGCCAAGAAAAATCAGCGTCCTTGCGCGTATTCAACCGAAAATCGGCAATTCGATTTCTGGGTTGGCGAATGGGAAGTGAGTACGACGCAGGGGGCGATTCCCGCGGGGAATAGCAAGATCGAATTGATCCTGGGCGACTGCGTGGTGCTGGAAAACTGGAAGAGCCTGAATTCGCCGTATTCGGGCAAGAGCTACAACATTTACAACGGCGCGCTGAAGCGCTGGGAGCAGTATTGGGTCGACAACGTCGGCGGCAACATCTTTTTTCACGGCGAGTTGAAGGACGGCATGATGGAGTACTGGACCGACGATATTCCGCAATCGAGCGGCCCGGCACTGCGGCGCCATTTGCAATTTTCGAAGCTTGGGCCCGACAAGGTGCGGCAATTCAGCCAAGGATCGACCGACGGCGGCAAGACCTGGAACGTGGAGTACGACTTCACGTACGTGCGGAAGAAATAGGTTTGAGCCACAAACGATCAGGCGCGCCCACCGCCAGCGGGGGTGCCGTGTCCTTCAGTTCTTAGCCTGAGAGCTTCCGTTCGGTAGCACCGAGATCTCCACGCTCGACGGATATTTCTTGGAGCGATAGATGTGCTGCGTCGCTTTCTGGTAGTCCGATTCCTTCGCTTCAAAAATATTGGGCACGAATTTCTGCGGGTTGCGATCGTAGATGGGAAACCAGGTGCTTTGCACCTGCACCATGATGCGGTGGCCGGCTTTGAAGACGTGGTTGGCGGTGTGCAAGTCGATGGTGAAGGGCGTGACTTCGTTGGGCGTGATCGGCTCGGGCTTCTCGAAGGATTTGCGATAGCGGCCGCGGAAAATTTCGTCGGCGATCATCAGCTCGAAGCCGCTAAGTTTCCAGTCCTCGGCGTTTTTCTCCGGATACACGTCGATGAGTTTCACTACCCAATCGGAATCGCTACCGGTGGTTGAGGCGAACAGTTTCGCGGTGACTTGCCCGGTGAGCGTGACGTCTTCCGTCAGCGTGGCGGTCTGCCAGGTGGCCACGTCGGGGCGTTCATCGACGAAACGCTGATCCTGCACCAACCAGGTGTACCAGCTGCCGGGATGGTCGCTGGGATAGGTCATGTCCACCGGACGATGGCGATTGGGAACGGGATGCGCGGGATCGCTAATGTAGCTGTCGAAGGCCTCGGCGGCGGAAGTCTGCGGCGCGTCAAAGGAAAGCTTGCCGTCTTCGCGTAAGTAGAGGTTGCGGGTGGCGGCTTCGCGCGGCGGCCAGGAGTCGAAGCGCGTCCACTGATCGCTGCCGGTCTGGAACAGCAGCGCTTCCTTCAACGGTAGCTGGCCTTTGTCCTTCAGCCAGTACGCAAACCACGGAGCTTCGACGTTGTGACGAAAATAGACGCTGGTGTCGCTGCCGAAGGGGATGTCGCCGAGCGAGCTGCCGGTGCCGTGGCTCCATCCGCCGTGATTCCAGGGGCCGGAGACCAGATAGTTGAGATTTTTCTTGTCGACTTTTTCCAGGCGCTGGTAGGTGGCGATCGGTCCGTAGAAATCTTCCTGGTCCCACCATCCGGCGACGTTGAGGTTCGGCACGGTCGGCTCTTTCAGTCCGTAGGCGACGGCATGATGTTTCCAGAAATCGTCGTAGCTGGGATGCGCAATGAAATCGTTCCACGAGGGAATTTCGCCATGGAAATATTTGGCGTTGGCATTGGAGAGTGGGCCGAGATTCAAGTACCACTGGTAGAGATCGAAGCGATCGAATGGAAAGCTGTAGTTCTCGTTGCTCTTTTCGAGGAGCGCCGTGTATTCGAATGCGTAGCTGAGACGGAACGCGCCGTTGTGAAAGAAGTCGTCGCCGAGCCAGGTGTCACCCATGCAGGCTTGTTCCGATCCGGCTTTCAACGCGGGATGCGGGTGGATCATGCCCATGGTGACGAGGAAGCCGTCGTAGGAAGTGCCGTCCATGCCGACGCGGCCGTTGTTGTGCGGTACATTTTTTACCAGCCAGTCGATCGAGTCGTAGGTGTCGGTGCTTTCGTCCACGCCTTGGGGGTCACTCGGATCATGGATCGGATGCAACATTACGAATTTCCCTTCGGACCCGTAGCGCCCGCGGATGTCCTGGAAGGCGAAGATATAGCCATCGGCCATCATTTCGGCATAGCGGTTCAGCATGTTGCTGGCGCCTTTGTCTTCGGCGGAGATGCCGTAGGGCGTGCGCTCCAGCAAAATTGGTAGCGGCTCGGTGACGTTTTTCGGTATGTAGTATTCCGTGTGAATTTTGAGGCCGTCGCGCACCGGGATCATTACTTCGGTTTTGTCAAACAGCTCCAGGTAATTAGGCGCGTGTTGCTGAGCCGAGCTGGAAACCGGCGGGAAAGGTACCGCCACAATACCCGCGGCGATCATGCAGGTGACGATCACGGCGCGAAAAGTTCGCGTCTGGGAAAATCGAGTGATGTGCATGGGACTCCCGGCTGCCCTGGATTTCTGTGTCATCCGCAAAACGGAAGCGAGGATATCACGCGGAATAGCGTCAGCGCGCGATGGCTCCGGTGCGAATCCCGTCCTTCAGATCGAAAATTGCTCCGACCGTGCCGACGATGCAGGTATGCCGGTTTAATCCGAGCTTCTGGCGAAGGTAATAGACGCTTTCGATGCCGGTGCAGTGCGCGCCCAGAATTTGCGCGGTCTTGTACTCTTTCAGCTTGTCGGCGGTCCAATCCAGGGCCTCGTTCTTGGCGGCGAACAGGTGGAAGCCGCCGATTGCCGCGTCCACCGGCGCGGGTCGCAGGAATTGTCGCGCGTACTGCAACGTATTGATTAGTCCGGCGTGGCCGCAACCTGCGAGCAGCACCAGGCCACGATCCGTGTTGAAGACCAGCGACATATCCTCGGGAAGGTTGTCTTCCACCCATGCGCCGTCCTTCCGTACTTCGATGCCGCCGGGATAATTTTTCTCGGGATACGCCCGCGGTATCGGGCCGGTCAGCCACACACCGGGGACAATCTCGTCCGGCTTGTCGTGTTCGATGAATTTTCCGCCGGTCGCTTCGTATTCCGCTTTCATCGCGATCATTGGATTGTGATCGTTGCCGCGTCGCTCCAGAAAAATGCCCGGCCCGATATGCACGCGAGAAAACCCTGCCGGATTAGCCTTGGCGAATTCGCGCCGCAGCGTCATCAACCCTGTGGTGTGGTCGTCATGAAAATGACTCAGCACCACGTCCTGCACGTCGCTTAGATCGATCTTTAGTTCCTTGGCATTTTCAAGGACGGTTCGGGGCCGGGCCCCGGTGTCGAACAGGATCTTGTGGCCGTCGGCCTCTACCAGCGCCGAAAATCCCCATTCGCCGAGGCCTTGGTCGGCCAGCATCGTTGAAAGGATGGTCACTTTCAGTGCATGCAGCTCAGCCGGGGGCTTCGCCGCGACCTGTGGCGCAGCCGGCCGCGCGGGAGCTGCCTCTCGGGCACACAAAGCGATCAGCACCGCTATGGCCGGCGTCAAGGTCAATCGCTTCAATTTGAATCTCCTGAACCGCGCGTAAGCCTTTAATAAAGCGGCATTTCGCGCACTCCACTGGCCGCAACCCCTTACGTCTGTTAAACTATAGCTTGCTCGACCGCACCTGAGAACAAGGGAGAATCTCTTGGCTGCTGGTGGTTCCAGCAGCTATTTTTGTATCTAGAGCCTGCACATGAGTAAAGACATTCGCAACATCGCCATCATCGCGCACGTCGACCACGGCAAGACTACTCTGGTCGACGCCATGCTGCGCCAGTCCGGCATTTTCCGCGCCAATCAGGAAGTCGTCGAGCGCGTGATGGATTCCAACGACCTGGAACGCGAGCGCGGCATCACCATTCTGGCGAAGAATACCGCGCTGTTTTTTCACGACACGAAGATCAACATTGTGGACACCCCCGGCCATAGCGATTTTGGCGGTGAAGTGGAACGCGCTCTGCGCATGGTCGATGGCGTCGTGCTGCTGGTGGATGCCAGTGAAGGACCGCTGCCGCAAACGCGCTACGTTCTGCAAAAGGCGCTGGCCGCAAAGCTCCCGCCGGTCATCGTGTTGAACAAGATCGACCGTGTCGACGCCCGGGCCAAAGAAGTCCTCGACGAAATCTATGATCTGTTCATTGATCTCGACGCCACGGAAGATCAGCTCGACTTTCCGGTTGTGTACACCAACGCGCGCGACGGCATCGCGCATCGCGCCATCGGCGACAGCTCCAAGGATTTGCTCCCGCTCTTCGAGACCATCGTCAAATCCATTCCCCCGCCTTCGGGCGATCCCGACGGCATCCTGCAAATCCAGGTGATGAATCTCGACTACAGCGAATTTCTCGGCCGCATCGCTATCGGCCGCGTCTTCAACGGCACGCTGCGCCGCGGCACCGACGTCGGCATCAGCAAGCTCGACGGCAAACTCGCGTCCACGCGCATCACCAAGCTGTACACATTCCGCGGCCTCGAGCGTGATGAAGCCGAAGCGGTCCCGGCCGGCGACCTGGTAGCCATCGCCGGCGTGGAAGGCATCCAGATCGGCGAAGGCATCACCGACCTCAACGCACCTGCGCCGTTCGAGCCGCTGCTGATCGACGAGCCCACGCTCGCGATGATTTTCAGCGTCAACAGCAGCCCGCTCTCCGGCAAGGAAGGCAGCTATCTGACCTCGCGCGATCTTCGCGATCGCCTGCAAAAAGAATTGCTCACCAACGTTTCCATCCGCGTCGAAGACACCGACACGCCGGAATCCTTCCGCGTGCTCGGCCGCGGCGAACTTCAGCTCGCGATCCTGATCGAAACGATGCGCCGCGAAGGCTTTGAGTTGATGGTTGGCAAGCCGGAAATCGTGGTGCGTACCGAACAAGGCCGCAAACTCGAGCCGCTCGAGCGCCTGGTTATCGATGTCCCCGAAAATTTCATCGGCATCATCATGGAATCGCTCGGCACTCGCCGCGGCGAGATGCTCAAGATGAGCAATCACAATTCCGGCCGAGTGCGCATGGACTTCAAGATCCCGTCGCGGGGGCTGATCGGCCTGCGCAGCCAGCTGCTCACCGACACGCGCGGGACCGCGCTGATTCACTCCATTTTCGATGGCTGGACGGATTATGCCGGCGATATGGCCCTGCGCCCCACCGGCGCTCTGGTCGCCGATCGCCCAGGAGCATCGACGGCCTTCGCGCTGTGGAATATCCAGGAGCGCGGGGAGCTGTTCATCGGCCCGGCGATCGAAGTCTACGAAGGCATGATCGTTGGCGAGAATTCCCGCGAGCAGGACATGGACGTCAACGTCACCAAGGAAAAAAAGCAGACCAACATGCGCTCGTCCAGCGCCGATGAAGCCATTCGCCTGATTCCGCACCGTGAGTTGAGCCTGGAGCAAGCCATCGAATTCATCGCCGACGACGAGTTCGTCGAAATTACGCCGAAGTCCATCCGCCTGCGCAAAAAAGTGCTGCAGGCCAATAAGCGCCCGCGCCGCTGGCAGGAAATCCGCGCCAGCCTGGAAGCCAACAAGTAATTTCCGATTTCCTACTCGAAGAAATTAGCAGGTGCCGCTCGGCTTGGGCGCTGTTTCGCTTTCCTGCGTAGGCATTGTTTGTGTCGCAGGAACGGTGTACGGCGTGAAGCCCGCAAGATTGTCGGCACATTGCTGAATCGCTTGTGACACAGCCGGAATCGTCGGAGGCAGAACAGGAATCGCGGTATTCGGCGCCTGCAGGTTCAACGCGCTGGTCAGATCACCCACTGCGGATCGCCGCCACGCGCTCAAATTGGGAACCTCTGCTCCGAAGCGCGTCTCCAGGAATCGCAGGATCGAAGTGTGGTCGAAAAGATCGGTAGCGACAAAGCCGCCGCGGGTGAATGGCGAAATCACCAGCATCGGAACGCGAAACCCCAAACCGATTGGCCCCGATATCGCGGGACTTCCGATCGATGTGGGGTCGGGCGCCGCTGCGGCCGTCACGTACTCGCCGGGGGTGCCGGGCGGCGCCGTCGTTGGCGGTACGTGATCGAAAAATCCGCCATTCTCGTCGAACGTCAAGAATAAAACGGTCTTCGCCCAGATCGCAGGATTTGCCGCCAAGGCCCCAACGATCAGCGACAACACATTCTCGCCAAACAGCGCCGGCGCCGGCGGGTGATCCGAAGTCAGCACTGAGCCAACCAGCCACGAAACTTGCGGAAGGTTTCCCGACGCTACGTCCGCCACAAAGTCCGTGGGAAAGACTGGGCCAAAAGCGTGCTGGTGCAATGGGGATGCCGGATCCTGATAATTCTTGAAATAGGACAATACGTTGTCGGACAAAATTCCGCCCAGAATCATTACGTCCGGCGACGAGTACACCCTCCAGGAAATCCCTCGCGCCTCCAGTTGCTCCGGCATAGTCGTGTACGTCAGTTTTCCGCTGAACGCGCTGCGATTAGTGACGATGGTTTGCAGCACCGGTCCGCCATTTTTGCCGTCAGGATCGATGGACGCAGCCATGGAGTACAGCCGGTTGGGATCGGTCGGCCCGATCACCGAGCAAAAATAGTTGTCGCAAATCGTGAACGCGTCAGCGAGCGCGTAGTAATACGGAATGTCCGCGCGATTGTAGTAGCCCATCGTCAATACCGCGTCGTTCGCGTTCGCCGCCATTCGCGAAGTCACGAATCCATCCATCGCGCCGTTGTTCCAGCTCTGATGCTGCGAGACCCAGTCGTGGGTGATGTCGTGGGTGCATGCTGCATTCGTGGTAGCCGTGTCCAGGTGAAATGGCAGCAGCGTGCCGATGGGAGGGCTGCTGGTGTTGGCGGGATTCGGCTGCCGGTAGGCCATGCTGGGATCCGAAAATCCGCGCACGCCGCGATAGCTGCCGAAGTAATGGTCGAACGAGCGATTTTCCTGGATCAAGATGACCACGTGCTCGATGTCTGTGAGCTTGGAACACGCCGCCGTTGGCGTGGGCGTCGGGGGACCCGATGGTGTGCCTGTCGAACCACCGCCGCATCCGTGCAAGGCCAGGCCCGCCAATTCCGCCGCAGTCGCGGTAATGCCAAGCCTTAACAGCTCCCGCCGGTTGAGTTTCTGCATGCCATGCTTAGATGCGAGGGACGAACCCGAGGTGGGCGGGACAGCAAGACCAATCAGGAGTGGCTGCGTCACACCTCTTGACACTACGTCGCCAGACGATATAGTGTCAGGCGACTTAGAATGGAACATCTCCCCTCGAGGATCTTACGCATGCCACCGAGAACGCTTGAATCCGAACCCAGTCAGCCTCTGACTCCCGCCATGTTCCACGTCTTGCTCGCTCTCGCCGGCGACGATCTTCACGGTTACGCCATCCTCAAGGAAGTCGCGCTGCGTACCGCCGGAGAAGTGCAGCTCAGCACCGGCACGCTCTACGGCATCATCAAGCGCCTGTTGAACGATGGCCTAATCTCCGAGCTTCGCGCGCGTCCCTCCGCCAATGACGACGAACGCCGCCGCTACTACCGGCTCACGCCAAAGGGCCGCGAGGTAGCGGCTACCGAAGCGCTGCGTCTCGCCAAAGTTGTGGAGCTCGCGCGCGCGCGCCGCTTGCTCAAGAAAACGCAGCCAGCTTAGACGCCTTGTAGCGGGCGCCTTGCGAGGCGGGCGCCTTTCATCTATCACGGCAGCACCCGATCACAGGAGGCACTCGCCATGACGAAATCCGATCCCGCCAGCGCCAAACGCTACCGCCTCCTTCTGCGCCTGCTCCCCGCCGAATTTCGCGGCGACTACGGCGCCGAAATGGAGCAGGTCTTCGCCGACCAGCGCGCCGACGCCGAACGCCACGGCGACAAGATGGGAGTCGCGCGCCTCTGGTGGGAAACCGCGAAGGGCATCTTCACCACCGCGCCGCGCGAACATTTCGCCATGCTGAAACAGGATTCCGCCTTCGCCTTACGCATGATGCGTAAGAATCTCGGCTTCACCATCGCGGCGATCGTGGTACTCGGGCTGGGCATCGGCGCAAACACGGCGATCTTCAGCGTCGTCAACGGTGTCCTGCTCAAGCCCCTGCCCTACGAGCACGGCGAACGCCTGCTGATGTTGCGCGAGCGCCTCTCTCGCAATGGCCCCGCGGGACGCAATGCTTCGGTTTCCGAGCTCAACGACTATCGTGTGCAAACGCAAAGTCTCGACGCCGTCGTCGAATATCACAACATGCAATTCATTCTGCTCGGCCGCGCCGAACCCGAGGAAGTGCAAACCGGCGTCGTCTCCTGGAATTTCTTCGACGTCTTCGGCGCCAAGCCGCTGCTCGGCCGTAATTTCGCTCCCGAAGATGAGAAGCGCGACGCTCCGGCCGTCCTCCTGCTGAGCTACGAATATTGGTTGCGGAGTTTCGGCGGCGATCCCACTGTGCTCGGCAAAGTGTTCCGCATGAACGACAAGCCCCACACGGTAATCGGTATCCTGCCGCCATTTCCGCAGTACCCGCAGGAAAATAACGTGTACATGCCCGCGACGGCCTGCCCTTTTCGCAATGGTCCGCACATGCTCGTCAATCGCCAGATGCGCATGCTGCAGATGTTTGGCCGCATGAAGCCGGGCGTGAAACCCGGCGAGGCTGAGGCCGACCTGTCCACCGTCGCCGCGGTCATGCAGAAGGAATATCCCAATGACTATCCCGATGCTCCACCGAGCATCGAAGCCACTCCGCTGAAGACGGAGCTCACCTACGAAGCCCGGCCGATGATGCTGCTCCTGCTGGCCGCCGCCGGATTCGTTCTGCTGATCGCCTGTGCCAACGTGGCTAACCTGAATCTTGCGCGCATGGTGCGCCGCGAACGCGAACTCGGCGTGCGCACCGCGATGGGCGCTAGCCGCGTCCGCTTGTTCCGCCAGCTGCTCACCGAGAGCGCGCTGCTCGCGCTGGTTGGCGGCGCCATCGGCTTGCTGCTTGCCGACGGCGGGTTGCGCCTGCTCACCACTTATGTCGCGCGATTCACGCCACGCGCCAGCGAAGTGCATATCGATGCCACCGTTCTCCTCTTCACCTTGGGCATCGCTCTGTTCGTCAGCGTTCTCACCGGCACTGCTCCTGCAGTTGCCCGGCGCGAAGGACTTATCACCACGTTAAAGGAAGGCAGCACGCAATCCACGCTCGGCAGTTCCCGAGGCAAGCTGCGCAGCGCACTCCTCGTGGCGCAAGTCTCCGTTTCCTTCCTGCTCCTGATCGGCGCCGGCTTGATGGTCCGCAGCTTAATCAACCTCAAGCGCGTTGACCCTGGCTTCCGCCCCGAGAATGTTCTTACCGTGCAGCTGAACCTCGACTTCGCGCGCTATACCGCCAACGAAAAAGTCCTCAGCTTCGTGGAGTCCCTACTCGATAAAGTCCAGGCAGTGCCCGGCGTCACTTCCGTCGCCGCCGCCGGCACTTTCCCGCTCGACAAGTCTCCCTCGTCCAACAATGAGTTCGTCATCGAAGGTGAGCACCGCACTGGCAGCGATAAGCGCATCGCCGAGGTGAACATCATCAGCCCGGGCTACCTCGACGTCCTGGGGATTCCGCTTCTCAGCGGGCGTAATTTCGATCGCCGCGACCGCCCTGACAGCCCCCACGTCGCCCTCATCACCCAGGCACTGGCTCAACACTATTGGAACAACGCCGATCCCATCGGCCGCCGCTTGTCTTTCGATGACGGCAAAACCTGGACGCAAATCATCGGCGTCATCGGCGACGTCCACGAACACGGCCTCGATCAGCCCGCGGCCGAGTTCATCCATTTGCCGTTCGCGCAATACCCGACCAATGGTCCCGCGCTGATGGCGCGCACCCAGAGCGATCCCATGGCCATTGCGCGCACCGCTGTGCAGCGTCTCTACGAAGTGGATCCCAACCAGCCCGCGGGCCGCATTCAATCGCTCGAGCAATATCGCGCCGATTCCATTGCTGCGCCGCGCCTGACCGCCAATCTTCTCGGTCTTTTCGCGCTGCTCGCTTTGGCGATTGCCGCTGCGGGAATCGGCGGCGTTATGGGCCTGGCTGTGAGCCAGCGGACCCATGAAATCGGCGTGCGCATGGCCATCGGCGCGCGTCCCGCGGAAATTGTTCGCATGATTCTCAACCAGGGGATGGGACTCGTTCTCGTTGGCGTTGCTGTCGGTCTCGCCGGCGCCTTCGCCCTGACCAACGCGGTGAAGAGCTTCCTTTTCCAGGTCACTCCCAACGATCCGGCGACTTTCGTAGGCGTAGCCGCGGTGCTGGCTGTTTCCGCGCTGGCGGCCTGCTACATCCCCGCCCGCCGTGCGGCGCGCGTCGATCCGCTGCTGGCGCTCCGCACGGAGTAGTGTCGCTATTTTCCCGGCTTCTCCAAAACTTCCTGCAAGTACTGCTTCCAAATCGCCGCATGCGTGTGCGTCCCGTGTCCAAACGTCTCCGCGCTCTCCGGGATCAGCACGAACTTCCCGTTCTTCACCCGCTTGATTTCGCGCTCTGCGATTCTCAATCCCGGCGGGTTGATAAAGTCATCCGCAGAATTGATGTACATCACCTGCGCCTTGATCTTCTCCAGCCCCGGCGAAGGGTCGTAGTTCCGTGAAGCGTTCACCTGGTACAGAAGATCGTTCGCATCGATAGTCACTGGCCGAGAAAAATACTCCTCCACATATTTGTCCGCCGCATCGCGTGTGGGATACGTCTTCTGCATCCGCACCGGTGCGCTCCCGGCAATGATCAGAAAATCTTCCGCAATGCGCAGCCCATTCAACGGCTGCGTTGTGTACTCGCCGCCCTTCCAGTCCGGGTCCTTGCGAATTCCATCTATCACCATTTTCCGCCACATGCGGTTGCGCCCCGCGATCTGCACCGGCAAACACGCCATCGGCATCAGCGCATCCATGAAGTCCGGATACGTCTCGCCCCACACCCACGAGTGCATGCACCCCATCGAAGTCCCAAAAATCAGCCGCAGATGATTGACGCCCAGCCCATCGGTCAGCAGCTTGTAATGCAGCGCCACCATGTCGTCGTAGTCGTAGGACGGAAATCTTGCGTGCATTCCGTCGCTTGGCTTCGAGGATTTCCCGTGCCCAACGCCGTCCACGAGAACGATGTAGTAGCGCGACGCGTCGAGCAGTTGTCCTGGATTGAATAGATCGCCCGCAAAATACGGCGCCAGAAACTGATGCCCGGTTCCACCGGTCCCGTGCAGGATCAGCACCGCATTCGTCGTCTTCCCCGACGCATCCTTAACCGGCTTCCCCAGCGTCGTGTAGTGCAACTTCACCTCCGGCAACGACTCGCCCGACCGAAACGCAAAGTTGTGCACCACGAAATCGCCAGCTGTTGTCGGCGGATATTTTGCCTCCTGCGCCGCCGGCATCGGCACCATCGCAAATCCCAAGAGTCCAATGCCCAACACGCATCGCAATAAAGATCGCCACATTCCATTCACCTCGGCCCGCAGAAAATCTAGCACAACTTGTCATCCCGCTTGTCCTAACCCGGAACCCGAAGGGGCCAGAGCGACGCCGCCGAAATTTGTCTTCCCGGCGCAGTGGAGGGACCGTAACTTGATCCTCACATCACGCAACTCGATGGAACAACCTCGCATGCTGCACCCCTGGGTCCTGCCCTCCGCTCACAACTCCACGACTTGTCTTCCGCACCTTCGCTGCATAAACTCCCCTCGCAGCAAACAATCTCCGGAGCCTCCATGCGAAGATTCACGTTCACTCTCTCTTGCATCCTCTCTGTTCCGTTCCTCGCAGCATCGCAGCAAAGTTCCAAACTCTCCCCCACCGTCCGCCCCTTCGTCCGCGAAGACGCTCCCGTCATCGCTCTCACCCACGTCCGCGTGATCGACGGCACCGGCGCCGCGCCCCGCGCCGATCAAACGCTGGTCATCTCCGACGGCAAAATCCTCGCCCTAGGCCCTGCCGACTCCACCAAGCCTCCCGCCAACGCAAAAATTCTCGATCTCGCAGGTCGCACCACAATTCCCGGCCTCGTTGGCATGCACGACCACATGTATTACCCCTCGCCCGGCCGCTCGCTGCCGCTCTATCCAGAGCACGCCGGCAGTTTTCCGCGGCTCTATCTCGCCGGCGGCGTCACTTCCATTCGCACCACCGGCAGCGTCGAGCCTTACACCGACCTCGAGCTCAAGCGCGCCATCGACGAAGGAAAGCTCGCCGGTCCCAAAATTCACGTCACCGGACCCTATCTGGAAGGCATTGGTTCCTTCACCGTGCAGATGCGCCAACTGCAGGACGCCGAAGACGCGCGGCGCACCGTGGAATACTGGATCGCCGAAGGTGTCACCTCATTCAAGGCGTACATGAACATCACGCCCGACGAACTAGCCGCGGCCGTGAAAGCCGCGCACGCGCACGGCGTTAAAGTCACCGGCCATCTCTGCTCCATCGGCTTCCGCGAAGCCGCCTCTCTGGGCATCGACGACCTCGAACACGGCCTGGTCGTCGACACCGAATTCTTCCCCGAAAAAAAACACGGCCAATGCCCCGACGACAGCTCCGCCGTCGAAAAAGGCTTGCTGGAGGTGGACATCGCCGGCGCGCCCATGCAGGATATGATTCGCGACCTCGTTGCTCACCACGTCGCCATCACCTCCACGCTGCCGGTCTTCGAAACCTTCGTCCCCAACCGCGCGCCGATCGACGCTCGCGTTCTCGACGCCATGCTCCCCGAAACCCGCATTGCCTATCTCGAAACCCGCGCGAAGATCTCCGACGGCGCCGCCAAATCCTTCTGGCCTGCCCTCTTCAAAAAGGAACTCGACTTCGAACGGGAATTCGTAAGGCGCGGCGGCCTGCTCCTCGCCGGACTCGATCCCACCGGCTACGGCGGCGTCATCGCCGGCTTCGGCGACCAGCGCGAAGTCGAACTCCTCGTCGAAGCCGGCTTCACGCCCCTTGAAGCCATCCACATCGCAACTTCGAACGGTGCCGAATTTCTCGGCGAGCTCGACAAAATCGGCACCCTCGCCCCCGGCAAAGCCGCCGACATCGTCGTCCTCCAGGGCGACCCCTCCGCCGATATAAAGGACATCGAAAAGGTCGAGCTTGTCTTCAAGGACGGCATCGCCTACGACTCCGCCAAACTCATCGATTCCGCAAAGGCCCAGGTCGGCCTCCGCTGACTTCAGCCCTCTGCCGGACAAGTGGACCAGGAGGCCATCTCCGCCAAGCCTCGGCAGTCACTTCTTCAACCACCCTTGTAACTCCAGCCAGTCGGCAAATCTGTCGATCCAATGATCTGTAGGGAGGTTCTGTTTTCGCATTCCGAAGCCGTGGCCACCCTTCGCATACATGTGCAGTTCGGCCGATTTGTGCGCGCCCGTCCACTTCTCATACAAGGCGACGCTCTCAGGCGCCAGACCGAGTTGATCATCCGTCGCCGCCGCCACAAACATAGGCGGCGCATCGGCTGGAACGGGCGCATCCTTGTACCTCCCCGCGGACCCATAAATCGGGGCTACAAAGGCGGGTCGGCCCTCGGCCGCATAACGCAGGGCCACTCCGGCCGTGACCATTCCACCAGCGGAGAAGCCCATGATCCCCACGCGCTCGGGCGAAATCCCCCACTCGGTCGCATGCTGCCGAACGTAGCTCACCGCCGCTAACCCGTCGGCCACCGATAACGGAAAGATCTTCGCTAACATCTCATGAAATTTCTGCCGGTCGGCAAACAGCGTCGCAAATTCCTGCGTGGCGTCCTCGCCGGTGTGCGCCAGGCGATACTTCAGCACAAAAGCCGTCAGGCCTCTTTCCGCCAGGTACTTGGCGACATCGTTGCCCTCGCTGTTGATGGAGAGGGCCATAAATCCCCCGCCCGGACAGATGACCACGGCCGACCCGTTTTTCAACGTCGCCGAGGGCTTGAAAACCGTTAGGCTCGGCTTGGTCACATTGGCGACCACTTCCGTGTTCCAGGTTTTCGAGAAGTACGCCTTCTCCGGATAGTTCTCCGGCGCCGAGCCTGGCGCCAATCCCGGATAGAGAGGAATGACATCCTGAGCGGCTACCCGCGTCGCCAGGAACATCGCTATACAAAGAGTTCGAACCATGACTGCTTTCATGGCCGCACAGTCTAGCAAAGAGTCGCGCCCGTGCTCGCGGAAACAAGGTTCGAACCGCCGACGGGCAACTGTCGTCTTACGCGCCATGCAAGCACGAAGTTCGCCTCGGGTTTACACAAACCCATTGGGTTAAATATGCTCCCGACGATCCGTCGTGTCCCATTTTCGCGAAGGAAACAGCCAAAAGGAGAACCCTTTGTCGCTACCAAAACGCAGCGCGATCCTTGCGGTAGCCCTTGGCGTCGCGTGTCTTTCACCGTCCGTTGTCAGCGCGCGTACTCAGTCGGCTTCGAGCACCCCGCAACCTCTGCCCCAGATGCAAAGCCTCGTAAAGGCGATTGGAGGCAAGTGGTCGGTAGCGTACAAATTTGAACCCGACGGATCGAATCCCAAGGGCAGCATCGCCGAGGGCGAGGAAGTTTGGCGAACCGGTCCCGGCGGATTCACCCTCATGGAAGAAGAGCATTTTCGTACTCCGCAAGGAGAGGTATTCCTCTTTGCCCTTCACTGGTGGGATAAAAGCACAAATAGTTTTCGCGGCATGCTTTGCAATAACTCTGGCCCCGCTGCGTGCAATGTGGATACCTACTACCACAGCTCGCTGAAGTGGGACGGAAAGCAATTCGTCATCGACCTGGAATTTCCGCAAGGCGCGAAGAACATGCTATGGCACGAGGCTATATCTGACTTCACGCCCACTTCTTTTACGCAAACGGGCGATATGGGTGAAGTTGGCGGCCCGCTCCGCTGCGTCGTAACCGCTCAAGCAAAGAAGTTCGCAGATTAAGGGATTGCGTCCGAGCAGCCCGTCATAACAATTTGGCATGCCGCCTGCCCCACACGACGCTGTTGCGTGTGGGTCTTGCCTCTTCCGTCGATGGCACTCCTTGCGCTAGGGCTCCGGATGCGACCTCCTCCGCTCCGGAGACAGCCCAGTCGCTTGGCCGGCGGTTGGCCATGCTAGCATGGCGTTTCCATGAACAGATGGATGCAGGACATTCGCTTCGCTCTCCGCTCTTTCGCCAAGAATCCTGGGTTCACACTGGCCGCTGTGTTGTCGCTGGCCATTGGAATTGGTGCGAATACTTCCATCTTCAGTGTTGCAAACGCGTTGCTGTTCCGCTCTCTCCCGTATGAAAACGCGGACCGCTTGGTGATCCTATGGAATCGTTCACCCGGCCTGAATATCACTCAGGATTGGTTTTCGACCGCGCAGTATTTCGACATCAAGAGCAGCCATCACGGGTTTGAGCAGCTCGCCATCGCGATTGGGGGGAACTACAACTTGACCGGGCAAGGTGACCCGGAACGCGTTGGCGTCGTTCGGGTCTCATCGAATCTTCTCCCCATGCTCGGTGCTCGCCCGGCGCTAGGCCGCTTGTTGATGCCGGAGGAAGACGCTCCGGGTCGTACCGCTGCAGCTGTGCTAACGGACGGCATGTGGGCGCGACGCTTCGGCCGCGATCCGCAGATAATTGGCAAGCCTATCGTCCTCAATGGTCAAACGTATGAAGTCGTGGGTATCCTTCCGCAACGGTTTTCCTTGTCGCAGGAAGTTCTCCCATTGCTCTACGGGACCGAGCACGCAGAAATTTTCCTGCCGTTGCCGCTGTCCCCCGCTGATTCACAGGTGCGAACTCACGAGGATTACAACATTGTCGGAAAGTTGCAGTCGGGGGTCTTGCTGCCGCAAGCCCAGGCGGAGATGGAAACCATCACGGCCAGGCTGCGCCGCGATTTTCCGGAGAGCTATCCGCCCAATGGCGGGCTGACATTCAGTATCGTGCCGCTTCTCGAACAAGTCGTTGGCAATGTGCGTCGTACTCTGCTCGTGCTGCTTGTGTCCGTCGGTTTTGTGTTGCTGATCGCTTGTGCCAACGTCGCCAACCTCCTGTTATCCCGCGCCGTGGGGCGCCAGCAAGAAATGGCCGTGCGCACAGCCTTGGGCGCAAGCCGATGGCACATCCTTCGTCAATTATTGACCGAGAGCGTGCTGCTGTCGCTGTGCGGGGGAGCGCTAGGCGTCTTCATCTGCTTTTTCAGCGTGAAGGTCATTCACTTTTGGGGAACGAAAAGCATCCCGCGCCTGGAGGACGTAGGGATTGATGGACGCGTGCTCCTCTTTACTCTGCTGCTGTCCGCTTTCTCCGGCATTCTCTTTGGTCTCGCGCCTGCCTTGCGCGTGTCACGCCTGGATTTGAATTCGATTCTGAAAGATGCCAGTCGTGGTTCGGCGGGAACCGGCGCCGTGTGGGGGCGCGGCAACAATATTCGGCGGTTGCTGGTCATTTCGGAACTGGCGCTCTCGGTGGTCCTGTTGATCGGTGCAGGACTTCTCATCCGGAGTTTCGCCCGCTTGCAAAATGTGTCGCCCGGATTCAACCCGCGGGGCGTGCTTACCTTTGACCTGACCATGACCGGTCGAAAATACGGTGACAAACAATCCATCTTGAATACCTATCACCAGCTTTGGGAACGGCTCGAGCGTTTGCCCGGAGCGCAGGCGGCCGGCGGGATCACATCTCTTCCCCTGAGCCAGGCCTTTGCCTGGACGCCGATCACCGTCGAAGGACGAACGCCGCTTCCCGGTGAGAAATTTCTCAACGCCGATGAGCGGCTGGTGAGCGGGCGCTATTTTGACGCCATGGGAATTCCGTTGCGGCGTGGGAGATTCTTCAATGAGCAGGACGACGCCACCAAGCCGATTGTCGTCATCGTCGACGAATATATGGCCGAGCAACTTTGGCCGGGCCAGGATCCCATCGGCAAGCGCATTCACATCGTCGAATTCGCATCGAAAGACCCGTGGCAAACCGTCGTTGGCGTGGTCGAGCGCGTAAAACAGGACTCTCTGGACTCTGATCCGCGTATCGCTTTCTACCTGGCCCACACGCAATTTCCCACGCGCGCCATGACCGTCGCTTTTCGTGGCGGCACCGATCCGGCTGCCATGGTGTCTGCCGTCAGGAACGCCCTGCGGAACCTCGATCCCGATCTTCCCATGTACTACGTTCGGACGATGGAGCAGCGTGTGGACGAATCGTTGGCCCGCCGGCGTTTTTCCATGCTGCTTCTGGGAGTTTTCGCGAGCGTTGCCCTGGCTCTGGCCACCATAGGTATCTACGGCGTAATGGCGTACCTGGTCAATCAGGGAATCCGGGAAATCGGGATTCGCATGGCGCTGGGTGCAACCCAGCGGAACATCTTGAGTCTGGTTGTCTGGCAAGGGATGGCGCTTGCTCTTTCTGGCGTGACGCTCGGTTTGGTCGCGGCTTTCCTGCTGACGCGGCTGATCCGAAGCCTCCTGTTCGGCGTGCAAGCAACGGACCCATTCACGTTTGCCGGAATTGCCCTGTTGCTCGTGATGATCGCGCTGTTCGCCAGCTACATTCCAGCGCAACGCGCCGCTCGAATTGACCCCCTGATGTCGCTGCGCTGCGACTAGCCGGCATTCTCTCGGACATCGGGCTACTCGCATCCACTTGTCTCGCTGCGCGAATGCTCGGAATTGATATCGGATCATCGGAGCAATGCAAAGTTTCTCGACAGTGTCCACCACTTGCAGCGTGGTCCGAAGGCTCGCAATTACGCGCGAAACTCGGCCGCATGCTCTGTCGCCCACTCCTTAAAAGTCTTCGGCCGCTGCCCCGTTATTTCCGCAAACGTCGAGGTCACATGTGCCGGCCTCCCGGCAGCCGCCGACCACGCCTCCAGCAGCATATTCACCGCTCCCGCCGGCATGATCGCAACCATTTCCCGTCGCGCTTCGTCCGGCGACATCTCCTCAATCCGTAGGGAACGCCCTGCCGCCCTCCCGACCGTGTTCACCTGCTCCAGTTGGCTCAGCGACTCTGGACCCGTCAGCACATATTCCTTTCCGGCATGGCCGTCCTCGCACAACGCGTGCACTGCCACCCGCGCAATGTCCTTCTCGTCGATCGGCGCCGTGGGCACCTGAAGATACGGCCATCGCACCGCGTCTCCGGCGTGTATCTGCGGCGCCCACCAGCCTAGAGCGTTTGCCGCGAACATTCCCGGCCGCAGAAACGTCCACGCACACCCGGAATCCTCAATCTTCCGCTCGATTCTCTCCATCATTCCTCGCAACGCGTTCTTCTGCTGGAACAGCGGGTGCGCCGTTTTGAGCGGAGCCGAAAGGAACACGATGCGCCGCGCGTGCTTCGCGATTCGTTCGATTGCCGCAGGGGCCGTATCTTCCGGTGCAGTCCACACCAGAAACACCGCATCGACTCCCTCAAGGCAAGGGTCCAGGCTCGTCGGATCGGTCAGATCCCCCCTCTTTACCTCCACGCCTGCCGGGAAACCCGCCGCCCCTGAGTTCCGCGACATCGCGCGCACTTCTGCGCCGCTGCCCGCCAGCTGCAACACCACCTGTCGGCCCACCGTCCCGGTGCCGCCCACCACCAAAATGCGCTTCACCTGTTTCCGCCCTCCAGTCCTTTGGTGACCGAGTCAACTCCTCCCGATCCGCCTCGAAGTAACGCTCTCACTCATACGCAGTCCCACGCTTCGTCCTGTCACCGCGCAGAACGACTCCATGCTCCAACCAGCTTTGCAACGAAGGCACTACCCTTTTTTAGTACCTACTTTTTCAGCGCAGCAAATTTTTTCCGTCCGCGCTGGGCAACGCCAATCCCGCCGCGTGCGCCACTGTAGGGGCAATGTCCCGCATATCGATCAACCCGAGCGATTTTCCGGCCGCCACTCCGGGCCCGACCAGGAAGAACGAAGCCCGCAGCTCTGGCACATCCGGCAGTTCCCCATGCGTGCCGCCCAGCTTCACCTTCGAGAGCAGCGGATCGGTCAGGCTGGACCCGGTCTTCCATCCCGGCTTCAGGCTCACAAAAAACGAAGCCGGCGGGTACCCGCCGCGTTGGTGCAAATCGTCAGCCTCCAGCACGCTATCGACTCCGTTCGCCGGATCGCTCGCCACCTTGGCCAGCAATTTACGCACTTGCGACAGCGTCGCTGCGTCGTTCGGATCCTTCACTACGATCGCCGCCGAGCCCCCGGTCACCCAGGGAATGGCCTTCCAATCAGTAATCTTCCCCTTGTCGTCTACGGTGAACAATTTACCCTCGCGAAACGCCGGAAACAGATCCAGCTGGTTTTCGGTTTTCACGAAGCCGTGATCGGAGACCACCGCGACATACGCGCGGCCCGGCGCCAGCTTCTCCGCCGTCGCCCGCACCTCGCCGATCACGCCGTCCAACTCCTCCAGCGTTGCGATGGCCTCCGCGCTGAACGGGCTGGTCTCATGCTCGATGTGATCCAGCGCGATCAAATGCAGCGTTAGCAGCGAGGCGTGCTTTTTCTCCAGAATCCACCGCGCGTAGCGTCCGCGCGTCTTGTCCGCATCCACCGTCGTCTCGATTCCCCCGCAATACGGACCAAGCTCCTGTTGTGCCTCCACCAGCAATCCCGGCGTTGACACCGCGCGCAGCAGCTTGGCGTCCTCCGGCGTGCTCGCCCGCCAGAATTCCGGAATCACCCAATTCACGTGCGCGCCCACCGACACCGGCCACTGCACGCTCGCGGTCGTGCGTCCCGCTTTGGCCGCCGCATCCCACAATGTCGGCACCTGGATGTCTTCGCTGTACCAATACCAGCCCTCGGCATTCTTCCGCAGTGGATCGAACGTCGCATTCGCCAGAATTCCGTGCTTCGCCGGCCACACCCCGGTGATCAGCGTCGTGTGGCTCGGATACGTCACCGTTGGCACCACGCCCTGCACGCCGTCCGCATACGTGCCTTCCTTCATAAACCGCCGCAGGTTCGGCACCTTCGCGCCATGCGCGTCCGCCGCGGTGATGTAGTCCGGCCGCAAGCCGTCGATGGAGATCATCACCAGCAAGGGCGGCTCCGGCATGCCCTGCGGCCGAGCCACCGAAACTAGGGCCACTGCGGCCGCCAACGTTGCTAGAATCACTGCAAACAATCGTCTGCGCGTCACGCGACTCCTCCTTGGTCACCCGGAAGCATACCGCAACCCTAGTCCGTTCTGTCACTTGCCGGCAAACAGCGCTTGAATATTTCAACATCAAGCAGCGCCTGGTGACTTCCGCCAGCCACCGCTTTATCACTGGGATCGGCTACAGGTTTCAAACAATACCCGCGGGACCCGGAATGATGTAGAGTACAGCCACTTACAGCATCCAGCCCGGGCCGCAGGTCCGGGAGCAGCTTGTATCTAAGGCTGTGTCTGGTGACATGCAGTACTTGCTGGGCGCCGCCCTTGCGCCAATTTAGTTTACTTGGTTAACGTGACAGGGGACATCCTTGACCACTGACCGGACGACATCGACGACGCCTTCATCAGGCAGCGATTATCCGCAGTACTGCACCATCGCGGCAGCCGCTACCGCCTTGCCCGAACACACCATCACCCGCGAGGACGTGAAGTACTACATGGGCCGCGTCTTCGATATTCCCGAGCGCCGCCTGGAAGCCATGATGACCATCGTGGACAACGCACAGGTGCACAAGCGCCATTCTATTTTCCCCATCGAGTACACCGTCGAGCCTCGCAACCTGCAGGAAACCAACAATCAATATATGGAGCACGCGGTGAAGCTCGGCCGCCAGGCTGCCGAATGCTGCCTGCAGCGTGCCGGCCTCAAGCCCGAAGACATCGACTTGATTGTCACTGTTTCGTGCACCGGCTTCATGATTCCTTCGCTCGACGCCCACCTGATCAACCTGATGGGCTTTCGTTCCAACGTCCGCCGGATGCCGTTCACGGAACTGGGTTGCGCGGCAGGCGCCATGGCTCTCGGCCGCGCCGCGGATTATTTGAAAGCGCATCCCGGCGGCAACGTCTTGGTCATCTCTGTTGAACTGCCCTCGCTCACCTTCCAGCGCAAGGACATTTCGCAGGCCAACCTGATCTCCTCGATTCTCTTCGGAGATGGCGCCGCGGCGGTGCTGGTCACCGCCAAGCCGCGCCATCGCCGCCCGCAAATTCTCGTCTCCGAAACGTACACGTTTCCCGATTCGCTCAACGCCATGGGTTTCGATCTCCGCGACTCCGGATTCCACATTCTGCTCTCTAAGGATGTGCCCGAACTGATCGGCGGTCAGATCGCCGAACTTGTCGACGGCTTTTTGGCGCGCAACGGCAAAACCCGCGACGACATCAAGGGCTGGATCCTGCATCCCGGGGGTGCGCGCTTACTGGGTAACATCGAAGAGGAGTTGGGTCTCGACAAGAAAGATACCCAGCCCTCCTGGGACGTTCTTGGAAACGTCGGCAACCTTTCCAGCGCCACCATCCTCTTCATTCTTCAGGAGTGGCTCGACAAGCGTCCGCTGAAGCCCGGCGATCTCGCTTTCGCCGCCGCCTTCGGTCCCGGATTCAGCGCGGAGTTTTTGCTCCTTCAATGGACCTGAGTGTCGTCGCATATCTGGCGCTGCTGCTCGCGGTGGCCGCCCTGCGCATTGTCGAGCTAAAAATTTCGCGCCGCCATCAGCAGCAGCTTGTTTCCTGCGGCGCCGAAAAAGTTTCGGAACCCAGATTCCGCTGGATGGTTGCGTTGCACGCCGTGGTGCTGCTGGGCGCCGCGCTCGAAGTCCTTCTGCTGAAACGCCCGTTCCTCCCGATTCTCGCGGGAGTAGCTTTCGCGGTCTTCCTGGCTGCGAACATCGTGCGCTGGTGGGTAATCCGGACACTCGGCGACCACTGGAACGTGCAGGTGATGGATTCCACGCGCCTGGGAGTGGTCACTTCCGGTCCATTTCGCTTCGTGCGGCATCCCAACTACGCAGCGGTGTTCGCCGAAATGCTGGCATTGCCTCTCATACACACAGCATGGATCACCGCGCTGGCGGGATCGTTGGCCCACATGGCAGTATTAGCCCAGCGGTTGTCCACAGAAGAGGCTGTGCTCTTCGCCAATCCGGACTATCGTGCGGCCATGACCGGCAAACCCCGTTTTCTACCGGGACTGTTTTGATCGGAAACATCGCGATGCACCGTTGCGCTTCAAACGCCAGCTTGCTTTCACGCGTCGTCGCGACGCTGGTGCTCTTGGCAGTGGCCCCGGCATTGGCGCGTGCTGCTGCCAACGACGGCCCGGCGTTTTCAAGTGTCCCGGAACTCGCGCAAGGGTTTCACCTGCTCTACATGCAGGAATTTCCCGAGGCCCGGCAGATTTTTCAGACCTGGGAGTCCGCCAATCCGGATCAGCCCTTCGGCCACGTCGCGCTAGCGGCCAGTTATTTGTTTGAGGAGATGTACCGCCAGAACGTGCTCTCCAGCGATTTCTTCCTGGACGAAAAGCGCTTCCTGCACGGCATCGAGGGCAAACCTGACCGGGGTCGCATGACCAGTTTTCGCGAGGCCCTCAGCCGCGCCCGCGAGCTTGCAAAGGCGCGTATGCGGCAAACTCCAAAAGATCCCGAAGCACTGTTCGCGCTCGCGATGGCGTCGGGGATGGAATCCGACGCCAACGCGATTCTGGAAAAGAAACAGCTCGACGGCTTGAAGCGCATGAAGGAGGCGAATGAATTCGCCAAGCAGCTGCTCGTGCAACATCCCGACGCGGCCGACGCGTACGTCGCGCTGGGCGCCGCCAATTACATCATCGGTTCGCTCAATCCCGGTTATCGCGCGCTGTTGTGGTTTGGCGGGATCCACGGCGACAAGAAACTAGGCATGGAGCAGCTTCGCAAGACGGCGGAAGGTGGGCTTTACCTGAAGCCCTACGCTAAAATTCTGCTGGCACTTTCCGCCCGCCGCGAAAAACAGAATGCGGAGGCGCAGAAACTGCTGCTGGAGCTCACCCAGGAGTTTCCCGCGAATCCCCTGTTTGCCACTGAATACGCCAAAGCCATGGGCCGCCCGATTCCCGCGGAAATCCGGCCGTAGCCGTAAACTCGCAGCGACCCGGCTCCATCTGTTCAGGCACAACCGAACTCAGTCACATTGCAAGACCTGTTATCCCGACCGTAGCAGCCCGTTTTCTTGCGCTCGTATCTCGCATTTTGAGCGCGGGCTGCCAAGCGGAGGGACTCTGGGCTTGATGTAGCCACTACCGGTGCAGCCACCTTGAAGCGTGCCGGTTTAGTACCAACTACCAGCACGCGTTCGCATCAATTCCAACTCTTCACTGCTCCTGGCGCACAAATTTCATTCCCGTCGTGCGTCCCGCATCCACGCTGAAGCTTCCGGCCTTCGCCTGCGCGTCGCGCTGAAACGCCATCGTCACGCCTTCATTTCCCACGCTGAACTTGTCCGCTCCCACCGCGCGAATCTCCGCGTCCGAAAAATTATTCGCTCTCGGCAACCCCGCGCGATCCACGATCCCCGTCACCTTCAATCGCCCATCGTTGACTCCGACTCGGTACGCCACGCCCAATTCTTCGCTCCAATATTCTCCGAGGTACGCTTTCAATTGCTCCGCGCCTGGTTGGGCTGCGTTGCCCACTGGTTTCTTCTGTTCTTCATCCTCATCCTTCTTTTCTGTCTTGGGCTTCATCAGGCTTGCCAGATAGACGTCCGCAACAAGATTCGCGCGTCCCGAAGGATTGGCGTTCCCCACATTGCACAGACACGCCACCGAAAAATGCTGTTCCGGGAACCGCAGCAGCTCCGCGCGATACCCGCCCCACGATCCGCCGTGCCGTACGGCCTGCAATCCGCGATACTCTGTCACCATCAAACCTTTCGCGTAGGTAATTGTCTTTCCATTGTTCAGCTTTCCGCGTTCCTGGATCTCCGCCAGAAACTCCTTGCCGCCCACTTGTGCGCTGTAAAAATTCTCATCCCACTTCAACAGGTCCTGTACCGACGTGTGTACCGCCCCATCGCCGGTCTGTTCGAAATACGAGACATTCATTACATAGCCGTCTTTCTTCTCATTCTGGTCGTAGGCCATCGCGCGTTCCGGAATCAGCGCTCGATGCTCGTCGCGATATTGCGTATGCGTCATGCCCAGTGGCGTGAAAATATTTTCGGCTGCGAATTCCTTCAGGGTCTTTCCGCTCACGCGCTTCACGATCACGGACAGCAAGAAAAATCCCGAGTTGCTATACAGGTATTCGCTTCCGGGCGTGAAATTCAACGCCTTCTGCCGCGCGATCAGCGCCAGCGCGTCCTCGTCAGTGGTCACGGTGTCGATGTTGATCCCCGCCATCTCAAACAGCACCAGATAGTCGCGCAATCCGCTGGTGTGATTCAGCAGGTGCAGGATTGTGATTTTCTGGCCGTAATCCCGGAGTTCCGGCACATATTTCCGCACATCGTCGTTCACCGACAGCTTGCCCTGCTTCTCCAGCAGCAGAATGCTCGAAGCCGAAAATTGCTTCGATGTGGACCCGATGTCGAACACCGATCTCGGCGTGATCGGCACATTCTCTTCGATATTTGCTAGCCCGTAGCCTTTCTCGTAAAGCATCCGCCCGTCGCGGTACACGCCGAGCGCGCACCCTGGCGATCCCGCCTTGGTCAAATCCTCGAACACTTCGTCCACTGCGGTCGTCTTTTGATCGCCGATACCGCCCCGCACCATCGCAGCGCCGAAAGCTCCGAGTACCGCCACTCCAACGATGCCGCCCAAAATTCCCCGCCAAGTTCTCATCGACCATCTCCCGACGCCTGATTTTCGCCATTGATTCTCTGGTGCGCCTGATCTTGGCTGCGGGGGTCGGGCCTTTAGGTCCGAAAATAATCCGCAGCAACATCAGGCTTTAGCCCCTGAGCAGCTGCCTTCCTCTGGCCCGCGGATCCCACGACCGGCGGCAGAGTCTATCCCGTCCAGGCCCTCCAATCCAACCACCTCATGTACACTTTTCGGCGATCATGCTCACTGCCATCACCCGCGCCGTCAGCCCCGCCATCGTCAATTGCGAACTCACTTTCCTCGATCGTCGCCCCATCGACCTCCACAAAGCCCGCGAGCAACACCGCGCCTACGAGCAACTCCTGCAAAACCTCGGAGCCAAAGTCATCCCTCTCCCAGCGGAACCTACGCTTCCCGACTCCATGTTCGTCGAAGATCCCGCTATCGTCCTGGATGAACTCGCCGTGATCCTTCCTCTGGGCACGGAGTCGCGCCGCCCCGAAGCCGCTTCCCTCGCGAACGCCCTGGAAAAATTCCGCAAGCTCGCGCATATCACTGCGCGCGGTTCGCTCGAAGGCGGCGATGTACTCCATGTTGACCGCACCCTCTACGTCGGACTCTCAACGCGCACGAACGCCGAGGGCATCCGCCAATTGGCAGCAATCCTCGCCCCGCACAACTACAAAGTAGTCGCGGTCCCGGTCACCGGCTGCCTGCACCTCAAATCCGCGGTCACCCACATCGGCCGCAACACCCTGCTCGCCAACCGTGCTTGGTTTGATTCCTCCTCATTCGAGGGCTTCAACTGGCTCGACGTCGCCCCTGAAGAGCCCCACGCCGCCAACGCCCTGGCGATCGGCGACACCGTCATCTTTCCCGCTTCTTTCCCGCGCACTCGTGCTCGCATCGAAGCCGCCGGCTTCGCTGTCACCGCCCTCGACATCTCCGAACTCCAAAAAGCCGAATCCGGCCTCACTTGTTCCAGTCTCCTGTTCAACGCCACGATTTTCTCTCATGCGGAGGGAGCGAACTCTTAAAGGCTGCAGGTAGTATTGGTAAATTTACTATAATCAATAACTTACGCTGTACACAAGACCCGTATGTGCGTGAGCCTCGCGATTTCCCTCGATCGGATTCGCTTGAATTTTCTGTGCTTCCGGTATGATTCTAACTGGCTGGTTTGATCGTCGAGCTGGAAGCGAACGTGTGGCTCCCCACGGGCGGGGCAGGACTCTAAGTGATTTGGAATGAACACCTGTGGAAGTATTCCTTCTACAGGACTTTAACCCAAATAAAATGAACATTTATACGCAACAGGGTAGGGCTCTTCTCAATCTCCCAAACGGCGTGTCGGCGCGTCGACAGCGCTCCATTCGTTAACTCATTTAGAATCTGTAAGATAGCTGGTATAGCGGGCTTAAGGGCATTTGAATCCATTAGTTACGGGCATTGCGGGATTGCCGTCTCGCTTATCAATTCCGCAACGAGGCCTCGCGTTCTTCATTTATTCACTTTGCATCCCGCCACTCCCATGCTACATTCCAGGCTGCGTATGATTCTCACCGCCGCTAAGCGAATTATTACCGCGACGATGTCGCTGTCGATTACCTCGACTACGACTAAGTCCACTATTTTCGCTTCCGGCGCGTGGAACGGCTAACAAGCCAGCAAAAGTTCCCAACCCACCGCCAGAAGCGACCTGGCGGTGGGTTTCTTCTTTTAAACCCCCCTCCAGAGACGCTCCAGCGGATCAAAACGGAGCGGCACCATGAGTCCAGAGCAAACACAAACGGAAGTACCCGCCGACGGTGACTTACGTTCGCAATTCGGCGGCGGAATTGACTTAGGCAGCTCGGCGAGCGTGTCGAAACGTGGCCCGGTG
>DATNCJ010000108.1:0-11103 GCA_035607215.1 Candidatus Eiseniibacteriota bacterium | reverse complement strand
GGTTCCCAGTACATGACCTGGCTGTCGTTCAGGCCGGTTTTCACCAGCATGGTGGGATAGTTTTTGGTCTCGAGATTGGTGTAGGGGCAGTAAGACTTCATGTACTCGTAGTCGGCGGAGATCTGCGGATTGCCCCATTCCTCGTATTCGCCAACCGTCAGCGGTAGAGAGGCGTCGAGCATGGTATTGAGGACATCGACGAAGGGGACGTGGCTGATGACGATACGAAAGAGATCGGGGCGCATGTTGGCGACCGCGCCCATCAGCAGACCGCCGGCGCTGCCGCCTTCGATGATCAAGCGATCGGGGGAGGTGTAACGCTGGGCAATGAGGTTCTCGGCTGCCGCGATGAAGTCGGTGAAGGTATTGCGCTTGTTACGCATGCGGCCGGCGTCGTGCCAGGGTTTGCCGAGCTCCCCGCCGCCGCGGATGTGGGCGATAACAAACGTGACGCCGCGGTCGAGCAGGCTGAGGCGATTGGAATTGAAGTTGACAGGGATCGAGATGCTGTAGCTGCCATAGCCGTAGAGCAGGAGTGGAGCGGAACCGTCGCGGGGGGTGTTGCGGCGCGTCACCAGCGAGATGGGAATGCGAGTGCCGTCGGAAGCGGTAGCGTGGAGGCGTTCGCTGACGTATTGCGATGGATCGTAGCCGCCAAGAACCGGCTGTTGCTTGAGCAGCGTGCGCTGGCGGGTTTGCGGGTCGTAATCAAAAACAGAACGCGGCGTGATGAAGGATTCATATTGGAAGCGGATGGTATGGGTCGCGAATTCGGGATTGGCCCCGAGCGAGGCGCTGTAGGCAGGCTCGGTGAATTCGATGCGATGCGACGCGGCGAGCGCGTCGGACTTTGCTGCGACATTTGCTGTGGCCCGGGCAAGATCAACGACGCGGAGGTACGGCAAGCCGTTCTCGCGCTCAAAGAGCACCAGGTGGGATTGAAAAACGTCGGCAGCGGCCAACATCACATGTTGTCGCGTAGGGATGAATTCACGCCAGAATTTGCGGCGGGCGTCGTCGGGGGAAACGGTCATCAGGCGGAAAGTGCGGCCGGTGGAGTTCGTGCGAATAAAGAAGGTGCCCGCGGCGGCGTTTGGCGTGGCGCCAGGGTCGTTTGCGTTTGGTAGCGCACGGTGATGGTCAACGTAATACTCGTGGGTATCTTCGCGAGGAGCGATCAACTTGAAATTGGCCGTGGGTTGACTAGCCGGGAGGAAATGGACTTCGCTGGTGGTGTGGCTGGCAATGGTGAGGAGCAGATAAGCGCCGGAGCGGGTACGCGAGATTTCGACTCTAAAGCGCTCTTCGGGTTCGTCGTAGATCAATGTGCCGGGTTCCGTGGAGCCGAGGGTGTGGCGAAAGAGACGGTGGGAGCGTTTCGTGGTGGGGTCTTCGACGGTATAGAAGAGAGTTCGATTGTCGGCAGCCCAGGCGGCGCTAGTGACGCGCTCGATGCGCATCGGTGAGGTCTCGTTGCTGGCAAGATCCTTGATCTGAAGCGTGTACTGGCGATAGCCGTTGGTGTCCAGAGAGAAGGCGAGGAGCTGGTTGTCGTCGGAGACTGTGAAGGAGCCAAGGCCGAGGTAGGAGTGGCCCTGCGCGAGGGCGTTCAGGTCGAGAAGGACTTGTTCGGGCGAGTTTTCGACATCGGCGCGACGGCAGTGAAGTGGGTACTGTTTGCCTACCTCCGTGCGGGTGAAATAAAGATAGCCACGGAGACGATAAGGAACGGAGAGGTCGGTTTGTTGAATGCGACCGAGCATCTCCTGGTACAGCTTTTCCTGCAGCGCCGTGGTTTGGTGGAGGAAAGTGTCGGTATAGGCATTCTCAGCGTTGAGGTAGGCGAGGACTTCAGGATCTTCCTTGTGACGGAGCCAGGCGTAGTCGTCAACGCGGAGGTCGCCATGGAGAACGGATTCGACGGGTTGGCGACGGGCGACCGGGGGCTGCGGCGGCGCGGTGTTTTCGGTTGTTGTGGATGATGAGCTAGGCACCGCGATGGTCGCGTTGGTGTCGGGGTTCATTACGCTCTCAGAAGTCGCTCGGCGGGAAAACGGGTTGCCGGCAGGGTGAAATGAGTGCCACTGGCTATACTACATCGGATCACGATGTCACAAAAAAGCGAACCGAGACGGTTGTCTGCATAACATATGGCTCACGAGACGGAAATTAAGCTGCGCGTTGAGGACCCGAAGAAATTGCGGGTAAAGCTAAAGGCGTTGGGTGCGCGGACCGTAGGGCCGGGCGGTGGCCGGGTGCATGAATTGAATGTGCTTTTTGATACGCCACAGGAGGATTTGCGGCAGCGCGGGCAGCTGTTGCGGATCCGCACGGAGACGCGGCGACTCGGTGCCAGTGATAGGAGAAAGAACGAGCGAGTTCTGGTGACTTTTAAGCGGCCGATCGCCGGAGATGATTCCTGGAGAAAGGACGAAGGACCGCTGCGGGCACACAAAGTGCGCGAGGAGATTGAGGTGCTGGTGTCGGATGCGGCGAGCCAGGCAAGGATTCTCGAAGGCTTGGGAATGCGCGGATGGTTTTGGTACGAGAAGTTTCGCACGACCTATCATTTACCAAAATCACAGAGATGGGCGAGCCGGCTATTGATTGAAATCGACGAGACGCCTATCGGCGTGTTTGTGGAGCTGGAGGGACCTGCAAAATCGATCGACCGCGCGGCGAAACTGCTGGGTTACAGCAGGGGAGACTATATCGTGACCAATTATTTGTCGCTGTACCTGGAGGAATGCCGGCGTCGTGGAAAGAAGCCGCGCAACATGGTGTTCCAAAAGCGGAATGCATGAACAAAGAGTCACCGTGCCAGAAGAAAAGCTCCGCAAACGGCAATCTTCTGTTGACATTACGGCGTATCAAGCTTATTCAGGTTCGGTGCTATCGCGACATTTTTCGGGTGAAGGCGATGCACAAGGTGAATTCTCTGCCGATGTATGTATCTAGCGAGCCCGGGCTCCGAAGTGGAGCACGATCCGAGCGTGGCGGTAGGGTGTTCCAACCGCTGGGTTCGGGAACAGCGGCGCACGGGATGCACTGGACCGCACGGGTCATCGGTCGGGGAGGGTTCGCGGCTGGCTAGAGGTAAGTCCATTTGTATGAGGCGCTTGCCCGCGGCCGAGATAGACGGCGCGGGCTTTTTTGTTTTTGAGCAGCGCCTCTTTGCAAAAGCGCGACAAGTTGGATCACAAGCGGTGAGCGGGTGAATTATGCAGATCTATGCGACCGAATTGATTGGATCGGAAACGTACGACGACCAAGGGCACTTCGTTGGCCGAGTGCGCGAGTTTTTCATCGAGCCAGCGGAGCAACCCAATCGCGTGTCCAGGTTTTTGCTTTCGCGCGGGCGATTTGCGCCGTTGCTGGCGCGGCACGATCAGGTGGCGCAGGTGGCGCCGGGGACGATTCGTTTGAACTGCAGTGAGCGTGCGCTGGAAATTTACCGACCCAATGAAGCGTGGCTGGCGGTGCGCAAAGACCTACTGGATCAGCAGATCATCGACACCAAGGGGCGGAAAGTGGTGCGCGTGAATGACGTGGACCTGGCAGAACAGCGCACGAATGGAAATGTGGAGCTGCGGCTGACGCAAGTGGATGTGGGGCTACCGGGTGCGGTACGGAGACTGCTCCAGGGGGTCCTAGCGCCCGCGGTGGTGCGCAAACTGCAGAGCAATCTACCGGCGCGCACGATTCGATGGGAATTTGTGAACCTAATCGAGCCCGATCCGCTGCGGCGAGTAAAGCTGCGGATCACGCATGAAAAGCTGGAGGATCTGCATCCGGCCGATCTTGCGGAAATCATGGAGCATTTGTCGGCGGCCGAGCGCCAGGGAATCATTGCGTCGCTGGATGAAGAGACAGCAGCGTCGGTGCTGGCGGAGTTGGACGAACGGCTAACGACGCAGATCGTGGAAAAGCTGGATCCCGAGAAGGCCGCGGATATTCTGGAGGAAATGGCTCCGGACGCGGCTGCGGACTTGCTGGCGGAACTGCCGAAAGAGACTTCCGAGGAGTTACTGGATGAGATGCCGGGGTTGGAGGCCGCGGAAGTGCGGGAACTGTTGGCCTTCGATCCTGCCACGGCGGGGGGAATGATGAACACGGACTTTGTATTTCTGGGGGAGAGCTCGACGCGCGAAGAAGTCTTGCAGTGGATGCGGAGCCAGGACCTGAACTTCGACCAATTGGATACGGTAGTGCTGCTGGACGGCGCGGCGCAGTTTTCGGGAACCGTTTCGGTGGCCAGAATCATGATGTCGGGAGCGGATCAGCCCTTAGGAGAACTGAAGACCGAGCCACTGCTGAGCGTGACCGCGGATGCTGATGAGGCGGACGTGTTCGACCTGTTCGACAAGTACAACCTGCGGATGCTTACGGTGGTGGATGAGCATAGCCGGCCGATGGGGGCTATCACCGTGGACGACGTGGTTTCGCGACTGGTGAAGAAGTAGGAAGAAACAGATGAACTGGGCGGAGCTATCGAAGTGGAGTGAGCAACTGCAGGCGCGCGGCACGGATTTCCAGAAACGCGTGCGTAGTCTACGGCGTCGCCTGGCGTTGTTGCTGGCGGTGGTCGGGCCGGGGTTGATCACTTCGAATGTGGACAACGATGCGGGCGGGATTTCGGTGTACACGCAGGCGGGCGCGCAGTATGGCTACACGCTGCTGTGGTCGCTGATTCCGATGACCATTGCCCTGTATGTGATCGGAGAGATGTGCGCGCGGATGGGGGTCGTGACGGGGAAGGGCTTGTCCGATCTGATTCGCGAGGAATTTGGGTTTCGGCCGACGTTTTTCGTGATGATCGCGGGTTTTTTTGTGGATCTGGCCAACGTGGTGGCGGAATTTGCGGGCGTGGCGGCGGCCATGGAAATTTTTCACGTGAGCAAGTACATTGCGGTGCCGATCGCGGCGATTCTGGTGTGGGTGCTGGTGCTGCGGGGCACATACCGGCAAGTGGAGATTATCTTTCTGGTGGCTTGCGTCTTGTACTTGTCGTATGTGGTGTCGGCAATTTTTGCGAAACCGGACTGGCTGGAAGCCGCGCGTCATACCGCGATTCCTTCGATGCATTTCAACGCCGGGTACCTGCTGATGCTGACCGGATTGATTGGTACGACCATCGCGCCGTGGCAATTTTTTTATATGCAGGCCGGCTTCGTGGAGAAGAAGGTGTCGGTGAGGCAATATCCGCAGGCGCGGGCGGATGTGCTAATCGGAAGCATCAGCTGCATGGTGATCGTGTTTTTCATTATCGTCTGCACGGCGGCGACTTTGTATGCCTCGGGACAGCGCGGCATCACCGATGCGGCGGAAGCGGCCAAGGCGTTAGTACCTTTGGCAGGGAAATGGGCGGGCACATTGTTCGCTTTCGGATTGCTGAACGCGTCGTTGTTTGCGGCTTCGATCTTGCCGCTATCGACCGCGCACGTGATCTGCGAGGGGTTGGGCTTCGAGGCGGGGATCGACAACAAGTTTAAGGAAGCGCCGATTTTTTACTGGCTGTACACGATTTTAATTGTGGTGGGCGCGGGGATCGTTTTGTTGCCGCACGCACCTCTGTGGAAGATTTTGATTTTTTCACAGGTAGGGAACGGGTTTTGGCTGCCGGTGGTGCTGATTTTTATTCTGCTGCTGGTGAACCGGCGGGATTTGATGGGCGAGTATGTGAACACGGTCACATTTAATGCGGTAGCGTGGGTGACAGCGATTGCGATGATTGCGCTGACGCTGGTGTTGACCTACACGTCGCTGTTTCCTGGCAGTGCGCTTGCGCCCACGCCATAAAACAAATAACGATGTTCGACAGGACACCCCCGGGATTGCACAGCGCAGCAGGCGTGTGTTAACTTTGCGGCGTAAAGGAGATTGGCATTCTGCCGTCTCCGGCTGCCGTTGGGGCGCCTACAGGAATAGTTTTTGCGTGGATTTAGCGGCGGGAAGGGCGCTGACGCTACGCCCCGACAGTCAGAATAGGGCACCAGGATCGCTGCATTGGCACTGAAATCGCACAATACGTTGCAGGTTGCCGCACCGGCCGCGCTGGGTCCGGTTACACCGGAGGAAGCGGAGCTGCTAGCGAAGCTGGATTTGGCGCGATTGCCCCGCCACGTGGCGGTGATCATGGACGGCAATGGCCGGTGGGCACAGCGCAAACATTTACCGCGGGTCGCAGGTCATCGGGTTGGTACGCAGACGGCAAGAACTACCATCGAGACGTGCGCGCGGCTGAAGATCGAAGCGCTGACGTTGTATGCATTTTCGGTGGAAAACTGGCGGCGCCCGAAGACCGAAACAGACTTTCTGATGCAGTTGTTGCGGGAATATCTGCGCACGGAAATGCCGCTGATCCAGCGGAACAATATCCGCATGCGATTCCTGGGGCGCGCGCAGGAATTGCCGCTGGGCGTGCAACAGGACATGCGGGCCGCCGAAGAGAAGACAGCTGAGAACGGCGGAATGGTGTTGTGCCTGGCGCTGAACTATGGCGGGCGAGCGGAGATCGTGGATGCGGCGAATGCGTTGCTGGCAGAGCGGAACGCGCAGGGGAGCCGTGCGCCGATCACGCAGGAAGAACTTGCGACTCGGTTGTATACAAGCGGCTTGCCTGATCCGGATCTGATGATCCGCACAAGCGGGGAAATGCGGGTGAGCAATTTTCTCCTGTGGCAGATTGCCTATGCCGAGATTTTCGTGACCGAGACGTTGTGGCCGGATTTCAACCGCGCGCGGCTACTGGAATCGTTTGTTGAATTTCAGAAGCGCGAGCGGCGCTACGGTGGAATCCGCGAGGGTGGCGCCGATTCGGAAATGCCCGCGCGCGTGGCCGGGGAATGAGCATTCGGTTCGCAGATTGATCTTCTTTGCCTGCCTTGCTCGTGATTTTCTTCCTTCGATGTGATGAGATGTTCGGCTTGGTGTGCCGGGAGAACCGCGTTTTATGACTTGGAAGCGAGTAGCGACGGCCGTCGTGTTGATACCGTTTGTCGTGGGACTAGTGTTGTTTGCCGCGACGGCGTGGGTGGCTGCTGCTTTGGGCGTGGTGACGATCCTGGCGATGGTCGAGTATTTTTCGCTGGGGGATGCGATCGGGCATCGCGCATATCGAATCTGGACGCTGACCTGCGCGCTGTTACTGATCTACCTGCAATGGGCGGTTGCGTCGGAACGAACGTATCAATTGGCCGGAGGGCTGACGCTGCACCGGGAGATCGGAAGATTTGGCGCGGGCCTGGAGGGAGTGCAGGGCGCGTTCTGGGTGTTTGTGCTGGGAATTGCGGCGCTGACTTTGTGGACGAAGCGGCCGCTGGTGGAGGCGTTGCCGGCAGCGGGGATCAGTTCAAGTGCATTGTTGCTGGTGGCTTTTCCACTGAGCTTTGCGGTGCGGCTGCATGGACTAGGGAAGCAAGGGCCGTGGTTGCTGCTGTTTGCGCTGGTGATCACCTGGGTGGGCGATACGGTGGCGTATTTTGTCGGCAGGACGATGGGCAAACACCCGCTGGCGCCGCACTTGAGTCCCAAGAAAACCTGGGAGGGCTCGGTCGCCAGCTTTCTGGGGTCGCTGTTGATTGGCGCGGCTTTCGGGCGATGGCTGATGGCCCCGCTGCCTCACTTGCTGGCCATGGCCGCCGTGGGCAATGTGGCCGGTCAAGCCGGCGACTTGCTGGAGTCGGCATACAAGCGCAGCGCCGGGGTTAAAGATTCCGGAGGACTGTTGCCAGGTCATGGCGGCGTGCTGGATCGCATCGACGCGTTAATTCTGGCGATTCCAGTTGTCTGGTATTATTGGACGTTGATTTACTCGCCTGCGAACTGGGTCAATTAGCCTGTAGAGGATACCGGAAAGAAATCGCGTGACGCCATCCGTCTCCAAGCTGGCCATTTTGGGCTCCACAGGCTCGATTGGCCGGCAATGCCTGTCTGTGGTCGAGGCAATGCCGGGTCGTTTTAGCGTGCTTGCGCTAGCTGCGGGCGTGAACCTGGACGAATTGGTGGGTCAAATTGAGCGGCATCGGCCGGAAGTAGTGTCGGTCGGTGATGGGGCCAACGTAGACGAACTCGCCGGGCGGTTGAGGGCCAAAGGATCGTCGCCAGTGCCGGCGATCCATCATGGTCGCGAAGGCATGCTTGCAGTGGGGACGCATCCGCAGGCGGACATGGTGGTGTCGGCGGCAGTCGGTGTCGTGGGGCTAGAAGCGACGTATGAGGCTGTGAAGCTCGGGAAGAGCGTGGCGCTGTCGAACAAGGAGGTTTTGGTCGCGGCCGGGGAACTGGTAATGGCAGCGGCGCAGAGGTCCGGGCGCGAGTTGCTGCCGGTCGATAGCGAGCACAACGCGGTGCATCAATGTTTGCGTGGCGGCGAGCGTGGGGAAGTGCGCCGGTTGGTACTAACCGCGTCGGGCGGACCGTTCCGGAAGACGCCGATCGCCGCACTGCAAACGGTCACGCCCGAACAGGCGCTGGCACATCCGAATTGGCGGATGGGGAATCGCATCACCATTGATTCGGCGACGATGATGAACAAGGGTTTTGAGGTGATTGAGGCGCGCTGGCTGTTTGGAGTGCGGCCCGACCAGATCGATGTGGTGATACATCCGCAATCCACAATTCACTCGATGGTGGAGTTTGTGGATGGTTCTGTTTTGGCACAACTCGGGCCAACGGACATGCGGATGCCGATTCAATATGCGTTAACCTATCCGGAGCGGGCGGCATCGAACCAGGTAGCCCTAGATTGGTCCAAGCTTCGCCGACTCGATTTTGCAAGAGCTTCCACGAGACGCTTTCCTTGCCTGCGGCTGGCGAGGGAAGCGATGAAAAAAGGTGGCGCTCTGCCGTGCGCCTTGAATGCGGCGGACGAAATCGCAGTGGCAGCCTTCCTGGAAAGACGGCTCCCGTTATTGGGCATTCCTGAAGTGATCGAGCGCGTTCTGGAGCGTACCCCGCGGCAGAAGTTCGAGACCATGGGCGACGTGCTGGCGGCGGATCAGGAAGCGCGGCGGATGGCTCGGGAAGAAGTTGACCGGCATCGTGTGCCGGTAGCGGCAGCATCTTAAAAAAGTCGGGCCTGCGCGGCTCCGCGAGTCCTTCGGAAGCGGCGTGAGAAGGGAAACGTAATCGCATGGATTTGATATTGGGCGTTGGACTCGTGCTGGGAGTCATGATTCTCGTACACGAGTGGGGACATTTCATCGCGGCGCGAATCTTCGGCGTGCGCGTGGATGTGTTTTCGATCGGATTCGGGCCGCGGCTGTTCGGCTGGAAGCGCGGAGCGACGGACTATCGCGTCAGCGTGTTGCCGCTGGGTGGCTATGTCCGCATGGCGGGGCAGGACCCCACAGAAATCGATTCGGTAGGCCGCAGCGCCACCGAAGCGGGATCGGCGATGCCCACCGGCGCGCCCGACGAGTTGATGAGCAAACCGCGCTGGCAGCGGGCCGTCATTTCCTTCGCAGGGCCTGCGGTCAACCTGGTGTTTCCGATCCTGTTGCTGACGGTTTATTTCGTGGCGATTGGCATCCCGTACCCGGTATTCGAGGACAAGCCGGTAGTAGTCACGGCCTTGCCGACGAATTCCACGGCCGGATCCGCAGGTCTGCAGCCTGGGGATCGGGTGATTTCGATCAACGGAGAGCAGCATCCTACGTTCGCGGAGGCCGAGAAGGTTATTTCCAAGATCGACCCCAACAGCAAGATCACTCTGGACGTTGAGAATGCCGGTACCAAGCGCACCGTGGAGATGGTGGTGCGACAGAAAGACATCGAGCAGCCGGAACAATTGCTGGGATTCGCGCCGATCAAACCGATTTTGGAGGACGCGGCGCCGGGTATGCCTGCATCGCGGGCCGGATTGCGAGAAGGCGACGTCATCCGCGCCGTGAATGGGCGTGAGATTCATTGGTGGGGCGAGTTTACCGAGAAGGTGCGCGGTTCGAGCGGCAATCCCGTGGTCTTAGATGTGGAGCGCAAGAACGGGCAGATCGCTCATCTGGTGGTGGCTCCGCAAGCCGCGACCAACGATCGCGGCGAAACAATCTACCAGATCGGCGTGCAAGTTCATGAGGACACCTCTTACCGGCGTGTGGCGTTTAGCGAAGGTACGCGCTTCGCGGTGTTAAAGACTTACGAAACCATCGAAGACACCATCGGCGTTGTCGGTAAGCTGTTGAGCGGGCGCGTTTCTGTCAAGCAATTGCAAAGTGTGGTGGGTATCTCGCGCGCCGCCGGACAAGCGGTGCACAAGGGCCCGCAAGCGGTGATCTCGCTGATGGTGCTGATCAGCGTGAACCTGGGAATCCTGAATTTGCTGCCAATTCCCATCCTGGACGGCGGAAACATTCTGCTGCTTGCGATCGAGGGTGGCCTGCGCCGCGACCTGAGCATGGCGTTCAAGGAGCGTTTCGTGCAGGTTGGGTTGGTCTTCCTCTTGGTGCTCTTCGCAATCGTTATGTACAATGACGTGGTGCGGCTGCTTCCGAGCCATTCATAGCACTCGTGGCACCGCGCGTTCGGAGAGCCAGCATGGCCGTGTCCCCCCAACATCGGGTTTCCACCGGTGAACGCCTCAATACCGCCGAAACCACCGGCAGGCTGCAACAGACACTAGGCGCAAAAGGCATTCGTCTGACCAGGCAGCGGCGCGTCATTTTGCAGGTGATGGATGATGCGGATCAGCACCTGGATGTCGACCAAATTCTGGAGCGAGCAAAGAAGGTCGATCCCGACGTGCATCTGGTAACGGTGTATCGCACGATCGATCTGCTGAAAAAGCATGGATTGATCGACGAACTCGACCTTTTGCATCTCCGCGGAGATCGGCACTACTACGAGACCCACGGACCTCGGGATCACATTCACGTGGCGTGTTTGAAATGCGGCAAGGTCCGGGAATTTGAAAGCCGGCTGTACGAACAGTTGAAAGAGCAGATTGCCCGCGACTTCCACATGAAGGTGACGGTGTCGCGTACTGAGGTTGGCGGATACTGCGCCGAGTGCCTGCCGAAGGTTTCCCTCCAGCAGTAGTCCATCCGCTTTAACCGCATTGTTGCCAACCTACCCGACGGTCTGACGAACAGACCGGAAACGGCGCAA
>DATNCJ010000100.1:0-10887 GCA_035607215.1 Candidatus Eiseniibacteriota bacterium | reverse complement strand
GTGGCAATGATTTTGTCGCACATGCCTCCTGATGTCGCGAAATTCGTGGCCGGATGGAAAACCATCAGTCTGGATACCGGCGCATTTCTATTCACGCTGGGTGTCGCCGTGGCGAGTGGAATTCTGTCGGGCATCGCGCCCGCGCTGCTGAGTTCGCGAACGAACATCAACGAAACTTTGAAGGAAGGCGGGCGCGGAGGTTCCGTGGGGCGCGCACGGCACCGTCTGCGCGGCGCGCTGGTGGTCGCCGAAGTGGCCCTCGCGCTCATGCTGCTGGTGGGTGCGGGATTGCTGGTGCGCAGCTTCCAGGGGCTGCTGAACGTCAACGAAAGCTACCATCCGGAAAGTTTGCTGACCATGAATCTGACTCTGCCCGACCCGCAATATGCGAAGCCGGCCGCGCGATTGAATTTTCATGAACAGATGTGGCAAAGGCTGGCATCGCTCTCCGGCGTGCAAACCGCAGCGCTGGTGAGTCACGTGCCGTATTCCGAAGGCGGTGGCATCGGTGAAGAAAACATCGCGATCGAGGGGCGTGCGCCGACACAGCGAGGAGAAATCGTCAGCGCCATCGTGGAAACCGCGACGCCGAATTATTTCGGCCTGATGAATATCGCACTGCGCGATGGGCGCCTGTTGGCTGAAAGCGACGGCGCGGAGACGCAACCCGTCGCGGTGATAAGCGCAAGCCTGGTGCGGCGCTATTTTCCTGCCGGCGAAAATCCACTGGGCAGGAAGATTCAAGTCGGCAGGACCGGCGGTCAAGGCAACTCGGAGCATCCATGGATGACCATCGTCGGCGTGGCAAGCGACGTTCACTACAGTTGGATCGAAAAAGACGATCAGCCTACCCTGTATCGTTCGTTCCGGCAGTCGCCACCATATTTCACGACCGTGGTGCTGCGAACGCAGGGCGACCCGCTCAAGTTCGTGTCGGCGGCGCGAACGGAAATCGCCTCCGTCAATGCGGATCTGCCGCTGTACAACATCAAGCCGATGGCTACGGTGATCACCGAGTCGATCGTGGGTATCGCCTATGTGGCTGCAATGATGGCGGTTCTCGGTGTGATTGCGCTGGTGCTGGCTTCGGTCGGGGTGTTCGGTGTGATGTCGTATTCCGTAAGCGAGCGCGCGCATGAGATTGGCATCCGCTTGTCGATGGGGGCGCAGGCTGCCGACATCCTGCGCCTGGTTGTGCGGAGCGGTATGACGTTGACGCTGCTGGGTCTGGCGATGGGGTTGCCGGTGTCGTTTTTGCTGGCGCGGGCGATGTCGTCGCTGTTGTTTGGCGTGGAAGCTACGGACGCGACAGCGTTTGTAGGTTTGCCCTTGCTGCTGGCAGCGGTGGCGGCGCTGGCCTGCTACCTGCCGGCGCGTCGTGCGGCCAGCTTGGATCCGCTTCGCGCACTGCGGCACGAGTGATTTGTGGGGTCAATACCCCCCACCCCGGTGTTTTCAAGCCAAGAGTGCGCAGCCTATTGATTTCATTGAAGTTGGCAAAAACTACAGTGCAAAAGAGTGCAGGAAATTGGGCGCTTTGGAACAGTTTTCAACAGTTTTTTGCATTGTAGAGGGTGGCTTCGCGAAGGCGGGCGGGCCTATACCAGGACGGACGTTGAACGGGGCTCGTCGAGGTCGGTGCGGGTCGCCCCGGCGGACCTAGAGGCACAAGCTAGAGTGTCTGTGTTACAACGAAGGCTTGACGCTTTGCGAGCCATAGGATTTGAAGGCTCAGCGGGATTGGAAAAGGAGAGATTGTGGAACCTTTGATTCAGTTGCGGAATTTGGAGAAGTCCATTGAGGCGGGACCTAACAAGTTTTTCTTGTTGCGGCGGGTAAGCATCGACATCCAGCAGGGCGAGTTTGTGACCATCATGGGGCCGTCGGGGGCCGGCAAGTCGACGCTGCTGAGCATTATCGGGATGCTGGATAGCGCGTGGTCGGGGGAGTACTACTTTCTCGATCAGGCAGTACACAAGATGAACGTGAAGAAGCGGAATGAATTGCACAAGGCGAATATCGGGTTTGTCTTTCAAAGCTACCATTTGATCGACAACCTGACCGTTTTTGAGAACCTGGAGATTCCGCTGTCGTACAAGAACGTGCCACACAAGGAGCGCGTGAGCATGGTGTGCGACGCGTTGGATAAGTTCAACATCGTGGGGAAGAAGGATTTGTTTCCGAATCAGTTGTCGGGCGGGCAACAACAACTGGTGGGTGTGGCACGGGCGGTGATTCAGAACCCGAAATTGATCCTGGCCGACGAACCTACCGGAAACCTACATTCGGAGCAGGGCGACGAAATCATGCAACTGTTTAAGCGGCTGAACGAGGCGGGGACGACGATCATTCAGGTGACGCATTCGGAGAGGAATGCGACGTATGGGGACCGAATCATTCAGCTGAAGGATGGATGGGTGGTGAGTGAGGGGAAGACGGAAGAGGTTGTGAAGCAGGGGTGAGGGAGTGGACGGTCGAGAGAGCAATGCTAGCTCGAGTTGATCTCGCCGATTGGTGTGGGGGCTGGGATCTAGCCACGGTCCCTCCCCTGCGCAGCCCGGCGCGCACAATACGCGCGCAAGAAAAAGCCGGGCTGCTCCGGTCGGGATGACAAATTGGTCTCAGTCCGGGCAGCCTCGGCGGGGGATGACTGATTTGCTTTCACCAGCTTCGGTGAGCTGACAGATGTTGCCGTGAGGTGGGCGATGGGGAACTTCTGGGCGGATGTGAAGTATGGCTTGCGAGTGCTGGCTAAGAACCCGGGGTTCACAATTGTTGCAGTGCTGACGCTGGCTTTGGGTATCGGCGCTAACACTGCAATTTTCAGTGCCGTGAATGGCCTGCTGCTCCACCCGGCCGGGATACCGCATCCTGAACGCCTGGCGGCTATTCGAGTCCGCTATGAAAAGCTCAATCTGAAGAACATCGTGGCTTCCGCGCCGGACTTTACGTTTGTGCGCGACAACCATCAGATCTTTGCCGCGGCGGCGATGCAGCGGGATGGCGGATTCAACTACACCGGAGGGGAGTTCCCGGTGCGGTTGCGCGGGTCCATGGTGACCTGGCAATGGTTCGAAGTCTTCGAGGCGAAACCTCTGCTGGGCCGTGTGTTTGCGCCCGAAGAAGATCAGTATGGCGCGAATCACGAGGTGGTGCTGGCGTACAACACCTGGAAGGCGACTTTCGGCGGCGATCCCAATATTGTCGGCCAGTCCATCCAGTTGAATTCCGAGCCTTACCGGATCATTGGCGTGATGGGGCCGAATTTCCTGTGGCCAAACCCAACCGATTTGTGGTCCCCGCTGGGACTGAAGCCGGAACGCTATGCACTCGACAATATTTTCAATGAGAGCTACTTCGTGGTGGCGCGCATGCAGCCGGGCGTGAAGATGTCGAATGTGACGGCCTTTCTCGACCGGACGACAAACCAGATTCGCGAGGATTCCCGGACGCAGGGGTATCCCAAGGCCTCGGGCTGGGGGATGTTCGCAGTTCCCTTCACCGAATTTGTATACGGTGACGTGCGGACGCCACTGTTCATTCTGCTTGGCGCCGTCGGGTTGGTGCTGCTGATCGCGTGCTCCAACGTAGCGGGATTGTTGCTGGCGCGAGCCTCGGGCCGGGCGAAGGAGTTTGCGGTGAGGACGGCGCTGGGAGCATCGCCCTGGCGATTGGGTGCACAGACCTTGACCGAGAGCGTGGTGTTATCCGTGGGCGGGATGATTCTGGGCCTGCTGATCGCGTTCGGAGTGCTGCAGGCGCTGGTGGCACTGGCGCCGGAAAACCTGATGACCGGCGTGACCATCTCCATGGATGCATGGGTCCTGGGATTCACGGCCTTGCTCGCGGCCGTAGCCGCACTGATATTCGGCACAGCGCCGGCATTCCGAATCGCACGAATCGATCCGCAAGCGAACCTCAAGCAGGGACGCGGGTCGGGCAGCGAGACGCGAGGCGACCACCGGTTTCGAGATGTGCTGGTGGCGGGTGAACTGGCACTGGCGCTGGTTCTTCTGGCGAGCGCTGGGGTTTTTCTGAAGAGCCTGGCCAAGTTGCACGATGTGGATTTGGGATTTCGGCCTCATGGATTGATGACCGCAGCGCTGGCTCTGCCGGAAAAAACGTATGACACGCCCGCAAAGCAGATCGGTTTCATGCGCACCGCCGTGGAGCAACTGAAGAATTCTCCAGGCGTGGAATCAGCGGCCGCGGCAACTCCAATGCCGTTCAGCGGATTTGGCGGGTCGGCATCGTTTGCGATTGAAGGCCGCGTTGCGCCGCCGGGCGATCCCGGACCGCACGGGGATATCCGGCAGGTGAGCACTGGCTATTTTGAGACGATGGGGATTCGCCTGGTGAGCGGCCGGACGTTCACCGACGAGGATCGCATGGGCAGCCAGCCGGTGGCGATAATCGACGAGAATCTGGCGCGACAATACTGGCCAAACGAAAACCCGGTGGGCCGCCACATTCGGAACGGGCAGAAGGATCCGTGGAAGACGATCGTCGGGGTGGTAGCGCCGGTGCGGCACTCGCAGGTAGCGGGAGATGAGGCATCGGCGGATATGGTTGCCGGCGCGGCCAAGGGCGTTTACTACTACCCGTTGTATCAAGAAGAATCGCCGATGGCATTTTTGATCGCGCGAACGAAGGGTGATCCGTCCCGGATGGCGGCAACGATCCGCGATGCGGTGCACGGCGTCGACCCGGGTCAACCTGTGTCGGATCTCAAGACCATGGATCAGCGCGTGACACTGTCGCTTGGGCCGCGGCGATCCGCCGTTGCGCTGCTGACGGTGTTCGCGGTGATGGCATTGAGCCTTGCGGCGGTCGGACTGTTTGGATTGGTCCGCTACAACGTGGCACAGCGGACGCAAGAGATCGGCGTGCGCATGGCGCTGGGCGCTTCCAACCGCGATGTAATAAAGATGGTGCTGTGGGAGGGGCTGAAGCTGGCGCTATTCGGAGTCGGCGGTGGATTGGTGGCGGCGTTCGCGTTGACACGTCTGATGGGCGGACTGCTCTACGGAGTAAGTGCGACCGATCCGGCCACCTTTGCGGGGATGGCGGTTCTGTTGACGGGTGTAGCGATGTTTGCGGCTTGGCTGCCGGCGCGAAAAGCAACCCGGGTCGATCCATTGGTGGCGCTGCGGTACGAATAGAAGACGCCAGTCACTAGCCGGCAGCTGAAGGTATTGGGGAGTAGCCAAATGAGACAGCTAATGCAAGATTTGCGGTACGCGGTGCGAATGTTGGCGAAGAGCCCGATGTTCACGGCGATTGCGGTGTTGACGCTGGCGTTGGGGATCGGCGGCAACACGGCCATCTTCAGCGTGGTGAACGCGGTATTGTTGAAGCCGCTTCCCTACTCGAATCCAAACCAACTGGCGATCCTGTCGGAGAAATCAGCGGAATTCCCGGAGATGTCGGTCGCGTACCCGAATTTTGAGGAGTGGCGGGATCACAGTCAAACATTTGCGCAGATGGCGGCGTTCCGGGCGGAATCGTTCAGCCTGGCTGCGGGCGGCAAGGCTGAACATGTGCGGGCGCGGGAGGCGTCTGCGTCGTTTTTGGCGCTGTTGGGTGTGCATCCTTTGCTGGGGCGAAATTTCCTGCCCGAGGAGGACCGCGCGGGAGCCGCGCCGGTTGCGATTCTGGGCTATGGGTTGTGGCAGACGAAGTTCGGCGGCGATCCACAGATCGTGGGCAAGCCAGTGGTTATCTCCGACAAGAGTTACACGGTGGTGGGCGTGCTGCCCGATCATTTCTGGTTTTACAGCAAGCCGGAATTGCTGATTCCCATCGGGAGCGCGTCGGGACTGTGGCGCACCGATCGGGAACTGCGATCCGGGACGTACGTGGTGGGCCGCCTTCGACCGGGTATGTCGATGACCGAGGCGCGCGCGGATATGGCCTCAATCATGGCGGGGCAAGCCGCGGCGTTTCCGAAATCGAACGGCGGTCACAGTATCAATGTGAATCCGATGCTGGAAGACGTCGCCGGCGGAGTGCGAACGAGTTTGTATCTGATGCTGGGCGCAGTTGGATTTGTGCTGTTGATTGCTTGCGTAAATGTCGCGAATTTGCTGTTGGTGCGCGCGGCGAGCCGCCAGAAAGAAATTGCCGTACGTGTGGCCATGGGAGCGTCACGCTGGCGGATGATGCGGCAACTATTGACCGAAAGCGTGTGCCTAGCGACGCTAGGAGGAGTTCTGGGGCTGCTGCTTGCGCGATGGGGAACCGATGCGCTGCTCAGGGCCGTGCCCGGAAGTTTGCCGCGTGCGGAAAATGTGTCGCTGGATTGGCGCGTGATGGCCTTCACGTTTGGCGTCTCATTTTTGACAGGCGTTCTTTTCGGATTGGCTCCGGCGCTGCGGGCCGCAAAGACCAACGTGCAAGGGACATTGAAGGAACAGACGCGCGGGACAACGGGCGGGCATCATCGGCTGCAAGGCGTGCTGGTGGCGACGGAACTAGGGCTGGCGCTCGTGTTGCTGGCGTGCGCGGGATTGACCATTCGCAGCATGTCGCTGCTGCGAAATGTACATCCGGGGTTTGACGCGCAAAAAGCGCTGACCTTCAACGTGTCGCTATCGAAGGTGGGATATTCAACCCCGGCGAAAGTGCGTACGTATTTCCACGAAGTTTTGCGACGGCTGGAAGCACTGCCGGGAGTACAAGCGGCGTCGGTAAGTAGCGATTTACCGATGCGGGATGACAGCGAGATCTTTTTCTATGTGGCCGACCGGCCCAAACCGACGAAGGAAAAGATGGTATGGGCGATGTTCTACCTGGTGTCGCCGGGATACAAGGATGCGATGGGACTGCAGTTGCTGAAGGGTAGGTTCCTGACGGCGCAGGACAACGAGACCGCGCCGAGCGCGATCGTGATCGACGATGCCATGGCGCGCGGTTTGTTCCCAAATGAGGATCCGATCGGCAAAAGTCTGATCATTCCCTACCCGGGGCTGGATCAGCCACGGCAGATCGTGGGCGTGGTCAATCACGTAAAGCATGCCGGACTGGCCGCGGATGCCACGGCGCTGATCCGTTACCAGTTCTATATGGCCTTTGATCAGATCCCCGATGCATTCTACGGAGAAGTGGCGAGCGGGTCGTTGAGCCTGATCGTGCGAACGGCCACGTCGGATGCCAGCGCATTGGGGTCCACAGTGATGGAAACCGTCCGGGAGTTGGACCGAGACCAACCGGTATTTGGGCTGGTGCCGATGGGCCAACTGATCGAGGAGTCCCTGGCGTCGCAGCGATTTGCGACGTTGTTGCTGGGAATTTTCGCGGGGATCGCGCTGATTCTGGGCAGCGTCGGAATTTATGGCGTGATGTCGTATCTGGTGACGGCACGGACGCACGAAATGGGGATTCGCATGGCTCTGGGAGCGGAACGCAGTGACGTCATGCGCTTGATCTTGAAGCATGGATTGATCCTGGCCGGAGCCGGATTGGCGGTGGGATTGCTCGGTTCGGTGGTTTTCACGCGCTTGATGGCGAGCTTGTTGTTTGGAGTGTCGCCGACGGATGGCATCACGCTGACAGCGGTGGCGGTGTTGCTGGTGGGAGTGGCGATGCTTGCCTGCTATGTGCCGGCGCGACGCGCCACGCAAGTGGACCCAATGGTGGCGTTGCGATACGAATGAGAGACCAGGTAAGAGCGGTGAAGGAAGTAAGGGAGATTGCAAGGAGTGGCGGGCGTACCGTGGTGGCGCGTTCGGGAAACGAGATAGGATAAACTGCAGACTGCCTACTGAATGAAGACGACAAATACTCATCCCCATCGGGTTTTAATTGCGGACGATCAACCAGACATTCGCGATGCGTTGCGACTATTGTTGAAACGCGAGGGTTACGAAACGCATGGCGCGGCTTCGCCAAATGAGGCGCTGGCGGCGATCGAAGCACGCGAATTCGACGCGGTGCTCATGGATTTGAACTACGCGCGCGATACGACTTCTGGACAAGAAGGGCTGGATCTGCTGCCGCGTTTGCAGATGATCGACGGAACGCTGCCGATTATTGTAATGACGGCGTGGAGCAGCGTGGAAGTTGCAGTCGAAGCGATGCGCCGCGGAGCACGGGATTTTATTCCCAAGCCGTGGGAGAACAACCGGCTACTGACGATCTTGCGCACGCAAATCGATTTGCGGCAGGCGCTGCGGCAGGCTTCGCGGCTGGAAGCTGAAAACCGAATGCTGCGTGCGGAATCGCGGCCGACGATGATCGCGGAGTCGGCCGCGATGCAGCCGGTGCTCGATATTATCGGGCGAATCGGGCCGTCGGACGCCAACGTGCTGATCACCGGCGAACATGGAACCGGCAAGGAGGTGGTGGCGCAGACTTTGCACGCGCTTTCACCAAGGGCGGTAACGCCGATGGTGACGGTGAATGCAGGAGGATTGTCCGAAGGCGTTTTTGAAAGTGAGTTGTTCGGACATGTAAAGGGAGCCTTTACCGACGCGCGGGTGGATCGCGTGGGACGGTTCGAGCTGGCGGACAACGGCACCCTGTTTCTGGATGAAATTGCGAACGTGCCGCTGAAATTGCAGGCGAAATTGCTTCGCGTGCTGGAGACCGGGGAGTTGGAGCGCGTCGGGTCGTCGAATACGCGTCGCGTGAATGTCCGGGTGATTGCGGCGACCAACGTGGATGTGAACGCGGAAGCGGCCGCGGGAAGATTCCGGCAGGATCTGTTGTTCCGGCTGAATACCATCGAGATTCACCTGCCGCCATTGCGTGAGCGGCGCGAAGACATCGATGTGCTGGCACAGCATTTCTTGCGCGGGTATGCGCAGCGATACCGCAAGACGATCACCGGGTTCGATCCAGTGGCCACGCAGATGTTGCACGAGCATCCGTGGCCAGGAAATGTGCGCGAGCTGGATCACTCCATCGAGCGCGGAGTTTTGCTGGCGACCGGATCGCAAGTGCGGGCCGCGGATCTGGGATTGCGTGCAGCAGCGGCGGGGAGTACCGCGAAACTGGAAGAGATGAGCCTGGATGATGTGGAGCATCACCTGATTCAGCGGACGCTGGCGCGCTACGACGGCAACGTCAGCCAGGCGGCCAAGGCCCTGGGATTGAGCCGAAGCGCGATGTACCGGCGCTTGCAAAAACACGGCTTGGAATGAACTCCCTCACTTACGAACAGCGCATTCAGCTCCTCGCGCTGGCGGCAGGCCTGCCCGGATCTGCCATTGCGCTCATCCTGTTGTGGACGGGCGACTATTCCTCTCGAACTGTCTGGACACTGGGATTTCTGATTATTTCCTTCTGGCTGGGCTTTGCGTTTTCGTTGCGGCATCGCGTGGCGTTTTCTTTGCAGACGCTTTCGAATTTGCTGGCGGCTTTGCGCGAGGAGGATTTCTCGGTACGCGGGCGAGGCGCGCGCAGAGACGATGCCATGGGCGAAGTGATGATCGAGGTCAACGCGCTGAGCGAGACTTTGCGCGAGCAGCGGCTGGGCGCGTTGGAAGCAACGGCGCTGTTGCGGACGGTGATGGAAGAGATCGATGTGGCGATTTTTACTTTCGATAATGAGGCGAAATTGCGGCTGGTGAATCGCGCGGGGGAGCGTTTGCTGGCGCGCTCGCCCGAGCGCCTGTTGGGATTTACGGCGGCGGAATTGGGCCTCGGAGCATGCCTGGAGGGCGAGCCGGCGCGTACGATGGAGTTGAGTTTTGCGGGAGGCTCGGGGCGCTGGGGAATGCGGCGAGGTTCGTTTCGTCAGGCGGGACTGCCACATCAACTGGTGGTGTTGAGCGATTTGAGCCGCGCGCTGCGTGATGAGGAGCGGCAGGCGTGGCAGCGGCTGATCCGCGTGATGGGGCATGAGTTGAACAATTCGCTGGCACCGATTCAGTCGGTGGCGCAGAGCCTGGAGAGCGGATTGCAGTCGCTGGCTTCAGGACCCGAGGAGGCGCAGGGTGGTCCGAGCGCGGAGTTGCTGGACGATATGCGTCAGGGATTCGGGATCATTCGTTCCCGTACGGAGGCGCTGGGCCGGTTCATGGCCGCGTATTCACGGCTGGCGCGTCTGCCTGCTCCCAAATTGGCGCCCGTGGATGTGCGGCCGTGGATTACCCGGGTGGTAAAGCTGGAAACGCGCGTGAAAGTGAAATTGGAGGAGGGACCGGACGTGGTGATTGCCGGCGATGCGGATCAGCTGGAACATTTGCTGATCAATCTGGTGCATAACGCGGCGGACGCGGTGCTGGAGAGTGGGAAGTGCGCCAGCGTGGGTTGGGCGCGGCAGGATTCGCAGCTGCATGTTTGGGTGATTGATGATGGATTGGGGATTCAGAATCCGGCGAACGTGTTCGTGCCGTTTTTCACGACGAAGAAAGGCGGGACGGGGATTGGGCTGGCGTTGAGCCGGCAGATTGCTGAGGGGCATGGAGGGACTTTGACGCTGGAGAATCGGAAAGATGAGCGCGGCGCGGAAGCGCGATTGAAGTTGCCGTTGTAGTTGAAGTGGCGTTTGGTAGTTGAACGTTGAGACGTTCGGAGGCGCGCTGAAGCGCGGGAACGTATGCAGAGATCGGGATCGACGGATAGAGAGTGCTGTGCGCTGACGTTGACACCGGCAGGAGTGCCTGTGCTACCTGTGACTAGTTTTTTGGAGGCTCGGTCATTTCCATGGCCCAGATGGCGGCGGGCCGCATGTACATGGAGGCGCGGTAGTTGCCGGTGATGTCCCAGGCTTCAGGGGTGCGGAACCAATAGCCTTTGGTTTCGTAGGTGGTGTGGTAGATGCCCTGGGCGGTCTTGTAGCCTTCGTCTTTCATGCCTTCGCTTAGCATGAGGGCAGCGAGGCCGAAGGTGGTGCCGGTCCAGACTTCCTGGACCTGCTCGTTGGTTTTGACGAGCGAGCCG
>DATNCJ010000084.1:0-3014 GCA_035607215.1 Candidatus Eiseniibacteriota bacterium | reverse complement strand
AACAGTTTGTCCAGCCCCTCGACGATTGCGTTCAAATCCAGCACTTTTGGCTGTAAAACCTGCCGTCTGCTGAACGCCAACAGTTGCCGCACCAATCCGCCCGCGCGCTCCGAGGCGTCCTCGATCCGCTCCAGGTCCGCGCGAACTTCCGGCGAAGCCTTCGCGCGCGTTAACCCCAATTCCGTATAGCCCTTGATGATCGTCAGCAAATTGTTGAAGTCGTGCGCAATACCTCCGGCCAGCCGCCCGACGGCCTCCATGCGTCGCGCCTGTTGCAGTTGCCCCTCCAGTTGCTTGCGGTCCGTGATATCGACGATGATGCCTTCCATCAGCGGGTGCGAATCGCTGCCCGGCACCACTACCGCCGTATCGCTTACCCAAATCACCCGTCCGTCTTTCCGAATGATTCGATACTCGGCTTGGAACCTCTCGCCGCGTCTACTCGCCTCTTCCGCGGCCTCCACAATTGGCCGGTCATCTGCATGGACGTGGCGAATCCACTCGCGCGAGTTCGCCAGCCATTCATCCGCCGGAAATCCCAACATCGATTCCACCTGCGGGCTGACGTAAAGCCACTGCCCGTCTACCCCCAGTTCTGCGATATAACTGATCGCCGCAACCTGTTCCACCAGCGTCTGATACTTTGCTTCCGCTTCGGCTCGGAATTTCTCCGCACGCCGACGGTCCGAAACATCGCGGCTGATTGTCACCATGCTGCCGTCGGGCAGCCGCGTCACCGCCGCTTCTAGGGGGATCAACCCGTTCCTGCTGTGCACCGTCAATGCGCCGAACCATTTCCCTCTCGCGGCTAGCGCAAAGTTCATTTCATTTCGTATCGACAACAAGTCCCTGGGATCGCTCACCTCATCCCACGTTTTTCCCAAGATCTCGTCTGCGCTCGTATATCCCAGCATTCTCACGAACGATTCATTCACGTACGTGTACTTGCCTTCGGGCGACACCATCGCCATGCTGTCCATCGCCGAATCCATGGCCATCTGATGCCGCCGAATCGCCGCTGCGGTTTTGCCTTCGCGATACTGCACCAGTCCCAGCCGCGCCGCGTAACACGCGATTGAGACCGCCACCAGCACGAATCCGAATCCCCGCCACTGGGCGCCCAGTCGCGCCACTAGCAGTAACACCAGCAATGGCGCCAGACCCAGCGCCACATTCTTGAACGCCACGCTCCGCGGTGTTTTTCCTCGCAGGAGTATTGTCGTGGATTCCTCCGGCGCCTCCTTCCATTGCGCAGCCCAAACCGCGCACGCCAGAAACGGTAGACTCCACCCAATGTCGTACCATGTGCCCGTCGGCACGCCATCTACGCTCTGCATCCAGTCGGCCGTCCCCGAACACACCGTATTGATCGTTAGGAACAGTGCCAGTCCGCCATACAGAGTTCGCAATCGCTCCGTCTGCAAACTGAATACGATGATGAACGCCAGCGCCGTCAGCGCCACATTCGTTACCAGATAACTCCAGGTCATGAATTGCTCGGCGTACGGATTGACGCCGCCGCTGAGCAACTGCACGTAGTACATCCCGAAAAATGTGGAGAAGAAGACGATGCCGACTTGCAGGGCGTCCAACGCTGTTTCAATATCAAAACGTGGCGAGTCTCGATCCTTATCCAGAAACAGAGCGATTGCGAAAAAAACTCCATCTGTGTCGAACAGAACGCGCGTGATCGAAAGCGTCGGAATTTCCTGATGCAGCCAATTTTCGTAGTACATCCATCCCAGGTTCGCGATGCCCCACGTGGCCAGCCCCGCGCCGATCATCAACCAGAACGGTCGGCTCAACCCGCGTCCCCGCTGGGATGCTCCCAGCGCCATCGCTATGCCCAAAACGCACGCGATCGTCTGCAGCGAATTCGCCACCAGCGAACCCACCCGCGATGTGCCGAGGATTAGAATCTCGCACACCTGCAGCCCTACGATGAATAGCGCCAGTATGGGCACCTTTCGGCCCATCCACTCAGCTCCTGAACTCCGTGTAAACGGAAGTATCCGTCAATTTTAGGGGTGAGAGCGTTACAGAGGTATTGCTTAACGCTTGCTGCGTGACCGCAAAGCTAACCTGTCCGTTTGACTTGGTCCGCGCTCGCTGCCGGTTACTCTTGGTCTACGCGCGAATCCGTTCCTGCCTCATTTCATGCACAATGACGTCATGCCCGGCACGCATAACTCCATCCGCAAAAGCGTTTCAATCCCCACGCGCATCGCCAAGCGTGTTCTCGCGCTCGCCGAAACGCGCCATACCAGTGCCAGCCGTGTTCTCGTGGATCTGATTGAAACCGGATTGCAGGCCAAGGAAAGCCAGCACAAGCGCTTCTTCGAACTCACCGATCAGCTTGCAGAAGCAACCGACCCTGCAGAACGCAAGCGCCTCCAGGGGGAACTAGCGCGACTTTCCTGCGCTCAATAAGTTCGCCTGCCTCCACCCTATCTTCCTTCGAACGGATACCGGTCCCGTGCCTGCACCGCCGCAGCTACACGGCGTCGCGCCGCGATCGTATCCACCGCCCCGCGCTTGCCGAACCGCTTCAGTACCGCCATTTGCGTCGTCAGCATGTCGCCTTCATGTACCGCCGCGATCGCTCTCTTCGCTTCGTGCTCCACCCGCTCCGCGGCGTCCGCGATGAACACCCTGGCCGCGTCGATCATCACCGTTGTTGCCGGCTCACCATGGCTTGCCGCCGCTTTCTGCGCCCGCAGCACGCAGGACTCCATCGCGTAAATCTCCATCACGATATTTGACAGCGCGCCGATCAATTCCTGCTCGTCCGCCAATTTCTCACGGAATTTCTGCACCGCCCCGCCCGCCGCCTGCAGGAACATCTTTTTCGCGTTGGCCAGCACGCGCGCCTCGTCGGCTAGGACGCCTTCCGGCGCTTCCTCAAGCGATGGCCCTGCCAGAATTTCGTCCGCCAGCTTCATCGCTGCCGGAATCAGCGCCAATTGCCCGCCCATAGCCCGCTTCATCAGCATCTGGATGATCAGCATGCGGTT
>DATNCJ010000062.1:0-128703 GCA_035607215.1 Candidatus Eiseniibacteriota bacterium | reverse complement strand
CCGCTCCGCCGCCTCGCCAAATCTGCCCGCCGGCCCGAGCGTTGTCATCAATCACGACAACCTTGCCGCCCGACTCCGCCACAGTCACCGCCGCCGCGATTCCCGCCGGTCCACCGCCGACGACCGCAATATCGCATTGCACTTGTGCAATCTTATCCACGAAGATTTATTTCCATCTTGGGTTCGCACAATACCTGACAACTTCGGAGCTGCGGCACTCCATTAATCTCCATGCGGCATTCAAAACATGTCCCCATGCCGCAAAGCGGCGCGCGAGGTTCACCAGACACCGAGGTCCTGTAAACATTCCCCGCCAGCAAAACGGCGACAGCCGCGGTCGAACCTGCCGGCACCGCAATAGCGCGTCCGTTGACGTACACCGTAAGCGTCTCAGCCATGAACTTCCGCAATCGTTTGGCGCGACGGCAGATACGGCTCCGCCGGAATCGGCGCCGCGGCACCGGTAATCTGCGCACGAATCAGTTTGGCTGTCGCCAGTGAAGTCGTGATCCCCAAGCCTTCATGACCGGTGGCAACGTACAATGTAGGATCCTCGCTCCACGGCCCAATCAGCGGAAGTTTATCCGGAGTCGCCGGCCGAAACCCGGTCCACACGCGAATCCCTGATAGCGAACCAAGCGCTGGCATATACTCAAAAGCGCGCAGCAGCATTTGCGACACGATCGGTGGTTCCACTCGATCGTGCTCGACATTGTATTGCCGTGAAGAGCCGATCAGCAGTTGGCCCGTCTTGCGTGGCTGGATGTTGAACGCCACGGAATCACCGCTCAGGGAATGTGCCGACTTCAGATAACCCAGCTCCACCAGTTGATGGCGAACCATGTCCGGATAGCGATCGGTGATCACCAAATGACCCTTGCGTGGCCTAACCGGAATTCCCGGCGTGAGCCGCGCGGCATGTTGCCCGGCTGCATTGATCAATTTCGAAGCACACAACACAGTGCCGTCCGCCAAGACGGCATTTCCATTTGCAAAGCGGGAGACTGCCTTGCCAAAGTTAACGCGGGTTCCCAGCGCGGCAGCTTGCTCCAAAAAAAAGGCCGCAGCCGTGGGCGGATACAGGACGGAATCGCCCTCCACCAGCAGGCCCCCCGCCATAGGTGCCCTCAGATTTGGCTCCGCGTGATGCAGGGCGCCGGAGTCAAGAATCTCGACACGAACTCCGCGCGCCTGGAAATACGCACACTTTCGCTGTACTTCGGCCATTTCTTCTTCATCAACCGCAACCCAGATCGTGCCGCAGCCGTCAAATTCAACCGTAGAGGGCAATTCGTCACGCAGTTCATCCCAAAGCAGTTGCGAAAATCGTGTCAGCGCGAATTGCGCTTCTGAATCATCCATCACCACGATATGACCCATCGAGGCCCCGGTCGCGCCCGCGGCCGGAAATGCCTGGTCGATCACCGCGACCTGGAAGCCCGCCTTGGCCAGCTCCCACGCGCATGCCGCTCCTACAATTCCGGCCCCTGCAATCAACACATCAGCAGAGACAGTCATTCCGGAATGCCATAGCGGAAGGGATCACATGGATCGAAGACAAAGTCAGCTTCGGAGGTGATGAACGCAGAGCCTTTGATGACGGGTATGACGTGCCCATCCTCGATGCGAATCTGCCCCTCAAACACGCTGCCGACGATACTTTCCTGACGCCACACATCACCTGGCGCCAGCTTTCCATCCGCATACAGGCATGCCAGCTTGGCGCTCGTTCCCGTGCCGCACGGTGAGCGGTCATAGGCTTTTCCCGGGCACAGTACAAAGTTCTTGCTGTCGACTCCGGGTACGGCGGACGAGCTGAACAGCTCAATGTGATCGATCTGCTGTCCGTCCGCGCCGGTAATCTCGTTCTTTTCCAGCGCCTGGCGAATTGCCCATGCGAATTGCGTCAATTCGTCGATATCGCTCAGCTTCAGGTCAAAGGCATGCTCGCCCACGAGAAAAAACCAGTTGCCAGCCCATGCGATGTCCCCACGCACCATTCCGTGTCCAGGCACGTGCACGCCTACCTGCTTGGCTGTCCGGCGGCTGGGCACATTCGCAACGCTGACCTCGCCTGAATCGTGCAATGTCGCCGTCACGGTGCCCACCGGCGTCTCGATCTTGTGGTCCCCGACGCCGATCTTGCCCAGATAGGATAGCGTGACCACCAGGCCGATCGTCCCGTGGACGCACATCCCCAGATATCCTACGTTATTAAAGTAGAGCACTCCCGCTGCGCTTCCGGGGTTCGCCGGTTCGCAAAGTAGCGCGCCAACAATCACTTCCGAACCCCGCGGCTCGTTGACCAGCGCATGCCTCAAATGGTCATGTCTCGAGCGAAACTCCTCCAACCGCCGAGCCATATTCCCGGCGGGCAACGACGGCCCGCCGGAAACGATGATCCTGGTTGGTTCACCCCCGGTGTGGGAGTCGACTACCCGTACTCGCTTCAGGCGTTCACGCATTTGGTCAGATATGGCCTTCGTCTCGTACGGACATAGCGCATGTTCGCACGGGACACGCGAAGCTTTCGCTTCTCGAATTGGTTTAACCGAAGCCCACGTTGGCCATGGGCGAACAGACCCGCACGTAGAGCAGGCGGGTGTTCTCACGGAGAGTATATTATATACAAAGGATGCGGTTTAGCGTTTTCCCAGATACTCCGCCAACTGATCGAGGGTTCCCACCAAGCCCTTCTCCAGGAACACCATCCCCTCCCGGAAGGTTTTCAGCTCTTCCGGCGTTGCGTTTATTGGGTTGGCCAGCAGCGTCAGTCGCGTTTTGCCGAATTCCTCGGCTAACATGACCGTGTTCAGAATTTCCAGCGGCCACGTGGGGCTGAAGGGATGGCGCGTCAGGTTGCCATCGGGGTCGGAAAAACTGCTGACAAAACACCAGGCGATCCGGAGGTGTAATTTCACGATACAGGAACTTGCCCCAGATCTCCGGAGCGTTCAGCATGCGCATGCTGTAAAGAAACGATCCGCCTGGGCGCAACTCGACTTTGCAGGTCCCGACTTCGCAGCCCGCAGGTCCCCACCAGCGCTTCAGGTGCTCGGCATCGGTCCACGCGTTGAACACCATGTCGCGCGGCGCATCGAATTCGCGTGTGATCACCAGAGCTTCGCTCGGTGGTTCCTCAACATCTTTCGACATCTTGGTCACATGATGAGCGAGGCGTTCCAGAGTCTGCTTGCCGCCTTCGATGGCGCCGTATTCCCGGACCACCCGTTCGCGCTCGGCGGCGGTCGGGAAGACCGACTGCATGGTCAGCTGGGTATTGTTGCCCTCTGGCGCGAAGGTCACCGTTACCTCGAATACGTTTGGATCCTCGTCTTCGCCCATGTGTGTGTAGGTCAGCCGTTTGTTTTTCACGATCTCGTGGAAGATGATTTTGTTTTTATAGTCGCGGCCGTCTGGCCCGTGCATCACAAAACGCCAAACGCCGCCCGGCCGCACATCCATTTCGTAAATCGTGGTGCGGAAGCCGGTTGGTCCCCACCACTGCGCAATGTGAATGGACTCGGTCCATGCCCGGAACACCAATTCTCGCGGAGCCTCAAACACGCGTGTGAGGACGATCTCGCGGTCGCCAGTTCGCCGTGCGCCTGCCTCAGCCGCGCTCATGCTTCTTCTCCTTTGCTTGCAGTTCCCGAAGATAGATGTCCAACCGATCGAAACTCTCGGTCCAGAAGCGGCGGTAGTGCTCCACCCAGTCGGCGACGTCTTTTAGTGGTCCGGCGGTCAAGCGGCACGGGCGCCACTGCGCTTCGCGGCCACGACGAATCAAACCGGCGCGCTCGAGTACCTTGAGATGCTTGGAGACCGCGGGGAGGCTCATCTCGAAAGGTTCGGCCAATTCGGTGACCGAGGCTTCGCCAGCGACAAGCCGGGCAAGAATGGCGCGCCGCGTGGGATCGGCTAGTGCGGCGAAGGTGGAGGTGAGACGGTCGCTCGTCATTGTATTTAACTTACTGGTTAAATACAATGACAGCGCCCGAGTGTCAAGCCTATTTTTTGTCTCCGCTCATCTGACTCAGTTTCCCCCGATGGAAATTCATTCGGGCACATTGCTAACATAAGGGATAGCTGCGCCCACCGTATCGGAAGGCGCGGAGGCTCTCGACATGTGCAGGAATATCAAAACGCTCTTCAATTTCGATCCTCCGGTGACGCCGGAGGAGGTGCGTGCGGCCTCGCTGCAATTTGTGCGCAAGATTAGCGGCTTTACGAAGCCCTCGAAGGCCAACGAGGCGGCGTTTCAGGCCGCCATCGATGAAATCAGTGGAATTTCCGAGCGGCTGCTGCGCACCATGGACACGAATGCGCCTCCAAAGAACCGGGAAGAGGAAGCCGCAAAGGCGAAAGCGCGATCGGCTGCCCGATTCGGCGATTGAGAGATTGGTTGGGTGGCTCAGTCGTTTCCGGCTGTGCGTGCGAGAGCTGAAACTATGACAGCGCGGAAGCGCTGTGCCGCGCGCATTACGTTACTGGCCTGAACTTCGCGAAAATCTTTTCCGCGTTCTTGTGGTACACCTTTTCCAGCACCCCGTCGGGTAGCTCCATGCCGTAAATTTCCCAGCGGCCCTGCCCGGGGTGGCCCCAGTAAGGAAAATATTCGTCCCCGGTTTCCAGCCAGCGGAAATGATTCGCGTACATCGCCGGATCCGGTTCGTGGTCGGTGCCGAACAGGATGCGGTCCTGATAGTCCTCGAAGAACTTCCGCGCGCGCCGTGGCTGGCGTCCGAGTTCCGCTTCGCGCGCGCCGAATTCCACGTACATATTCGGATACTTGTCGAGCCAACTGGAGACGGCGTCCAGATTTTCCGGCCAGTTCGCGACATGTAGCGCGATGAACGTTGTGTGCGGATGTTTTTCCACGATGTGGTTGCGCTGCGCGAGCAGGATCTCCTTCTTGGGAAATTGCGGGCCGGAAAAATTCCAGCTGGGATTGGACATCAACTCTTCATAGCGTTCGTTGTATTTGTCGTTAGGATGAAAAAACGCTTCCGGATCGCTGACGTGAATGGCCACCGGAATATTCAGCCGCCCGCACTCTTCCCAGATTGGACCGAGGCGCGGATCGTCAATGGCGATCAGTTTGCCGGATTTGTCTTTCACGCCCAGGCCCAGATCTTTCAGCACTTTCAGTCCGCGGGCGCCGCGCTTTACCGCATCGTCGATTTGCGCCACCATTTCCGCGCTGAAGTTCGCATCGTCGATTTTGCTCCAGTCAATTTGCGTGAAGGCCATGAAGCGATCGGGGTAGGGCTTCACCATTTTGTCCAGCAGTCCCTGCAGCTTGTCGCCCCACATTCCCGTGAGGATCACAATTTTCTGCACGTTGGCGGCGTCCATTCGGCGTACTACTTCAGCGGGCGCGATGGGCTCACCATGATTTCCGCCCGGATCGTTTACGTGATTGTGGACGTCGATCACCGGAAATTTCGCGCGCGGGACTTCGTGAACCGCGGCATGCAACATTGATTTCGGCTCGAAATCCTTTAGCAGCAGGGTCTTGCGTTTTGACGCGTTGGGATCCTGTTTATTCGTAATGCCCTGACTCTGGCTTTGGCTCCGCGCGAACAGCAGTACGGCAGGGAGCAGCACGATCGCGAGGGAGACCGCGAGAGAGGCGGATTGCCAAGACTTTCGCTCGCTTCTTTGCATAGGGACTCACTTCCTGTTGTCGTCGCAAAGCTGACGGCACGTTTTTTGCGACGGCGAGTCTACTACAAAGGAAAGAGAAGCGAGGCAATCGAAACCGTCGATGGCAGGGTGCTTCGACCGCGGGAGCGCCGCTCCCGTTCGCCTTGGAGCTGCATTACAAAAGTTTCGTCAGGACCGCGGGTTAGTGCCAGGATGAAAATCCACTTCGATTTCGGCGCGCGTTTCGACCGGCTTACCATCCAAATAACTTTCCTCGTAGTGCCATTCGCGTACGGCCCGCGTAACGCTTGGTAGCAAGGAAGAAGGACCGCGCAGAGGTTTCAAATCGCTCACATTCCCATCCTTATCGATGATCGCCTGTATGGTGACGGAACCGTAGCCGGGCCCGCCGCGCGTAACCTGTGGGTCGACACGTGTCGAGAGTTCGCCCAATACCAGCTGTTTCTTGCTGTGCCAAATCCAGCGATCCGACGGCACGCGAACAGCGCGGCGAATGTGCAGGGTCATGCCGCTGACCTCGAGTACACGCTCGCCTGGCAGCGTCATAAAAGATGATGTGATTCCTCGCGGAGGCGTGATTTCCATCACGTGCGCCTCCGCGACATCCATGTGTACGACTGGGGAAGAGCCGGGCTCTGGCCGGGAACGCAGGAGAGAAGATCGGCCGGCGGCAACCGGGCCGGACGAGTTCCATATAGACCGCGACGCGCTTGCACCGGATGCAGGTACAGAACCAGACGACGACACCGCGACATCATTTCCCCGTGGTGTCGAGGCGCCAATGGAGCCGCTGATTGCGGACTTTTCGGACGGTGCGGGCGCCGCTGGTGAAGTTGTCGCCGCAGTAGCTGGTGTCGTTATGGGCGCGGTAGTCCCTGCCGACGGCGTGTTGTCGGCTAGCTGGGCGTCGTCGGCCGTCGGAGTTGCCTTATTCGAAGTCGCGGAATCACCGGCTAGGTCCGTGTTCGATGCTCCACTTCGAGTGAGTGAGCTTGCGCCCGCCGCACTCGCAGCGTCCGCATTACTCCGTGGAATCGACGCTGTGGATGCTCCATTCAAATTCGGTCGAGACAAGGTCGACAATGCAAAGTGGTTCCTGGCCGCGGTTGCGGCCGAGCCTTCGGACGAAGAGGACGTCTCCGAAGCGCGCCGTTCGGACGCAGCAGCGTCCGCATTGGAATTCGCTGTCGTGGTGGGCTTCGTTACCGTCGTAACCGGTGGAACCAGACTTCCCGCCGCTGTCTTGGAGGTGGCCGGCAAACTGCGCGCCTCCAGCGCTTTCAACGATTCCGGAGCATTCCTCGGCGCTTCCACAGCCGCCGATGAAGCTCCATTTTGTGAATGCATCAAGATCCTCCCGAACAATTCCGGCCGCATGAGCAGAGCGATTCCTACGCACGCAACCGCTCCTACTAAGATCCAGGCGATTAGTGCGAGGGCCTCGGATTTTTTCCTGCGCCTACGAGCCACTACAGCACTCGGCGACCGCAGCGCGTCCAGGTGCGTGTTCTGGAGCTCGGCGATAGGCGCCCCAGTAGTGGTAGCGCGAGCGGCCGCCGCGGCTATCCGAGGAGCCGGAGGTCTTTTCGGCGGCGGTGGGATCACCGGAACAGGGGGCGGAGGTACATTCTGCTCGATGGGTGCTTGTTCTTTATGCTCGGCCCCGGTGGCGACCTCCGGTGCGATTGGTTCAGCTGGTTTCTCTCGCGTATTCTCCAAGGCCTGCCATTTGCGGATCTGTTCGCGATCGTGATCGGAGAGGTCCAGCATCTGGATTCCCGCCCGTTCCCGCGATTCCGTGGTCCAAACCGTGCGCACCGGCACTTCAATGGGCTTGGCCACTCCATTGAGGCGAATCGATACGCGGTATACCGAATTCCGGTCCAGCCCGCCGGGCGTGGAAATCAGGAAGCCGTTTTCGCTCAAATTGAGCAGTATGCACAGATTGTTCGCGCCAAAAGGGATGTAAATCGGCCGGGAAGGAGTACTGCGTGGGTAAAAACGTCGTTCACCCGGAGAATCGAGGGTCGTCAGATGATCAGTCGACGTGGACATGATTCAATCTCCCGTTCGAAATGTGCGCGTCACCAATTTCCGCGACGCGCCCCATCAGCGCTCGCCCCAATCAGCGCTCGCAATGATTGGCAGACTTCGCCGATTGGACTTGCAGGGGACTGAGATCTGGGCTGTTCCCGACGCATCCACGGCGACCGCCAGGAGCGGGGCGAACGTTCTAGCGATCGCAGATGGCGCGTCGACTTCATCTACTCATCAACACTAACGAACACTCGTGACGCCGGGAAGTTTCTGTTAGGCTCGCACCCCGCCTTTACGCGCCCAATCCTTGTAATAGGATGCCCGGGGGAGGTGGAAGGTTCTCAGGCCCGGCCGTGCCCACGGCCGTTGAAACTTCGCGGCGGCCTTCGCTGTGTCGTTACCAACCCGTCACCAATTCGGCCCAAGTACTATGGCCACGACGAATTACACCGGCAAAAATGGATGCGTTGTTATTTCTGCGAAATTCAGGTTCCCGCGCACACTGGGCGCCCCTGAATTCTGAGGCTTCCCATGAAAGTTCGCCTTTGCGTGTTGCCAGTTTTCGTTTTGATTGTCGCTCTGTTTGCCGGCGGTTCTCTTCGAGCGGGTACGCCAGGCTATGCCTACTGCGGAACCTACGGTTCGTACGTGCTGATGTATAAATCCAACGATCAGTTGGAAGAGTTGGGACACCTGCGCTGCGGCGAGAAGGTGGAAGTGCTCTCGCGCTGGCTCGAATATGTTCAGGTGCGCACGGCCGAGGGCCGCATCGGTTGGGTTCACTACTCCGGAATTTCCAACACGCCCGCCGGCACCAGCAACAATTTCGGCATGACCGACTCCTCCGCGCCACGGGCCGCTTCCGTCCACGCGCTCACCAACACAAACGTCATGAAGATGCACGTAATACATTTGGGCTCGGACGTCATCATCGCCAAAATCAAGTCCTCGCCCTGCGAGTTTGACACCACGCCGGGCGCCCTCCAGAAACTCAAGACCGCCGGCCTTTCGGACAAAGTGATTCTCGCCATGGTGCAGGCGCCGTCCGCTTCGGCTCCACCGCCCGAACCCAAGCATCCAGACTTCATCGAGGTAAAAGTTCCGCGCTTCACGTCTATCGAAGTAGAGCTCACCGCCAACATCTCTTCGGACGCCGCGCAAGATGGCATGATCGTCCCGCTCAAAGTGGCCCAGGACGTCGTGGTCAACGGCGTGACCGTATTTCCCAAGGGTTCCCAAGCCCACGCCAGTGTCAGCACTCTCAAACAGCCCGGCTTCATGAATCGCCCGCCCGGCGAAATCACCTGGACCATGGACTATGTCACCGCTGTCAGCGGCGACCACGTCAACGCCATGTTCCTCTCCAAAGAGGCTGCCACCAATCCCATGAGCCGCATCATGGGTGCGTCCGGCCCTTCCTGGGAATTTCGCAAGGGCAAGCCCGTCTCGGTAAGCGCTGGCCAACGCTTCAACGTCGTCGTACACGACGATGCTGTCCTGAGGGTGCCCGCCACGCAGCTTCCGGACCGGCCGGCCCAAGCTGCCACCGTCCCGGCGCGTGCTGACCAGATGGCGGGTCAGCCGTCCGCTAAGCCATAGGTCTGAAAGCATTTAGGCCGACGAGAATAGAGTTCGGCGCGAAGCGATCAAGTTCTCCTACCGAAGTACTAACCCAATTGGTGCGCCTGTCCTATTGAGGGCTTCCGCCGCCTCCCGCGATACTTAAATCGTTGCCGCCAATTGCTTTGACCGCCGCTTCGGGCCGTCAAGCACCGTGTGTGCATTGGAGTTACAATGCGCGGACCCAGTCAAGATCCGCGTCCGTGCGTACGGCGATCGAATCAAAGTCAAAAAGATGGCACAACAACTAGTCGCTGAGGAAAGAAGTATCCGTGCGTCTCGCACTCGCAAAGTGCGCAAGCATCGTCACGCGTGGTTCTGGTTCTTCTGCGGCGCCGGCGTCGCCGTGCTTGCCGCCGAACTGCTCCTGCATCCCATCTCAGGCAAGTACGAAACTCCTGCAGAAATCGAAATCCGCAATTTCCGCGAGGGCCAAGCTTCCACGCATTTCCTCCCGAACGGTCTGCGTCTCACCGGCAACCCGCAAATTCCCGGCGCCCAGGCGGTCCTAATCATCGGCGACTCGCACGTCGAAGCCTTTCAGATCCCGGATGACCAGACCATGGGTGCTCGCCTCGAAGACAAATTGCGTGCCTCGGGCAAACAGTGGAACGCATGGCAATACGGCTGGAGCGGGGCAGAAGGCGCCGACTACATTTTCGCCGCACCGATGTTTCTCGAGAAATTTCCCACGCCCTACATCTTCTTGACCATGAATGACGGTGACTTCCGCACCAATCTCGGTGAACAGGCGCGCATCTCCGATCACAATGGAACGGTCGTTGCCGAAGGCCTCGTGCCCAACGCTATCCGCGGCCGCGAACCGTCATTCGGTGGGCATCTCGCCCGCAAAATGAAAGAGTCTGGCTTGATCTACGGCGCCGCCCTGCGCTTCCAACTCGATCTCAAGCCGCAGTGGAAGGAGCACACCGCCAGCGCGCAGGATGCCTTCCCACCCAACGGCGCTTCCAGCGTCGAGTTGATGGAAATGATCGTCCGCGGTCTGAAGCAGCAGTACGGCGACAAGCTGCGCATCGTGTACATGCCTCCGCAGCCGTTTTCCGCAAGCGAACCTCTGGAGCCCGCCGAATCCCTGCTGATAGCCCAGTGCCGGGCGCAAGGCGTGCAATGTCGCAGTATCCGCGATCGCATGATTCACGAGCTGACCGTCAACCACCAGTTGTCCCGCGGCTTTTCCGATACCGAGCCTGCCAAGGGCCATTTGAATGCCCGCGGCCACCAACTGGTGGCCGACGAAATCTTCGACTGGTTGAATTCCAACTGACCCTCTATGGTTTTTACTTCTCTCACTTTCGTTGAATTTTTCCTGGTCGTCCTGATCGCGCTGGCCCTGTGCCGCACGCGCTGGCAGCGGCAACTTGCCATCCTGCTCTCCAGCATCTTCTTCTACGGCTACTGGAATTCCTGGTATCTGTTTCTGCTGGCCACACCCAGCGTCATCGACTATTACTGCGCTCTGCGTATCAGCGGAACCCAAGTCGAAAAGCGCCGCAAGTTCTGGCTCACCTTCTCCGTCGTCTCCAACCTTGGCCTGCTCGGCTACTTCAAGTACGCCAACTTCTTCGTCCACAGCTTCGGTCAATTGCTCGGCCGCGACGTCCCTGTCCTACACATCCTGCTCCCCGTCGGCATCTCGTTCTACACCTTTAAGACGATGAGCTACACGATCGACGTGTACCGCCGTCACATCGAGCCGTGCCACAGCTGGTGGAAGTACGCGATGTTCGTCACCTATTTCCCCGAACTCGTCGCCGGCCCCATCGTGCGCGCCTCGGTGTTTCTCCCGCAAATGACGCGCTCGCTCAAACCCTCCTGGCCGCGTGCCTATGTCGGTTTGCAACTCGTAGCCCTGGGCTTTTCGAAGAAGCTGCTCATCGCCGATCGGCTGGCAACGTTCGTCGACGCCGTCTTTGCGCATCCTCCCATCTATTCCACGGGCACCATATGGTCCGCGGTGGTCGCCTACTCGCTCCAGATCTACTGCGATTTTTCGGGTTACTCGGATATCGCCATCGGCGTCTCGCGCATCATTGGCTTCGACCTGCCCGAAAATTTCAACATGCCGTATTCTTCCACCTCCATCACCGAGTTCTGGCGCCGTTGGCACATCACGCTTTCCCAGTGGCTGCGCGATTATCTCTATATCCCGCTGGGCGGCAACCGTAAGGGCAAATTCCGCACCTACGTCAACCTGACCATCACCATGCTCCTCGGCGGCCTGTGGCACGGCGCCAACTGGACCTTCGTCGTCTGGGGCGCGATGCACGGCTTCGCTCTCGCACTCCACAAGTTCTGGATGGACATCAATAAGGACAAAGGCATCAAGATTCCCGGTTTTCTTGGCTGGTCTATGACCTACGTCTGGGTCTGTTTTGCCTGGGTGCTGTTCCGCGCGCAGAATTTTTCCACCGCCGTGCTCATCATGCGCAAGATGCTGTTCATCGATTCCGTCGGCGTGGAGTACGTTTACTTCTGGCTTTTCGCGATTATCCCGTTCGTCGTTCTGGCCCACCTGCTGGGCCGCTATGTCAACGACGGCGTGGAAGCCGCCGGCCGGCGCAAGATGTACGCGCCGCTCTGGGCCGAACGCCTGTACACCGGCACCAGCCGCTTCGCTATCCGCCCCCATCCTCTGGCCGGCACGTACGCGTTGATTCCCACAAATAGCTTCGCTCTCGGCCTGCTCCTCACCGGCTGGGCCATCGTCTTCTACCTGTTCACCGCCCTGGATTCCAGTCCCTTCATCTACTTCCAGTTCTAGAGGCGGAATCGGCGCGTCTCGTCGCGACGGTCACGACCAGCGCGAATGTGTCATCCCGACCGGAGCAGCCCGTTTTTTTCGGCGCGCGGTTTTTGCGCGCGGGGCTGCGCAGCGGAGAGACCGTGCAAGATTTAGACGCCGTCAAGATTCGAAGCGATCGAGTGTGGAATGCGTGCGTGCGGTGTAGGGGCGACGCTTCAGCGCGACCCCAAGCTCTGCGCCTTGGCAAAACTCGACCCGTTAGTAGCGACCCTTCAATTGCGAGACTTTCGTCGAATATACCGCCGGTCCAACTGCCCGTTTCGCTGCACATCAGACCAGTAGTTTTCCTCTCATCCGCCGCGTACTCTTTGACCCGAGCACGCCCGTAGCCTGGCCTGGGAGAAAAAACGTGTTCTGTGAACGCTGTGGCTTGAATTTCCTGCCGAGACAATCGTTCTGCACGCGCTGCAAGGTGTCAGCGACGCGCCATTGGTTTCAGTTGATGAGCCTGGTCACGCTAGCCGTGGCAGTACTGTGCAACGCCCTCGTCTCTGCGCTCTTGCTCCCGCGTCTCGCCACCGGAACGCACGCCTCTGCCGTTTTCCGCGCCTGGCTGTGGTTCGACTACCAGGCTGCTCTCTACGGATGGGTTCCCATCGCCATCGCCCTGCTGGCTTGGGATTTTCTGGTTTGGAAAGAAGCGCGGCCTAAAGTTAAAGGCTGGTTCACTCGCAAATTGCTGACCGTCTCGCTAGCAGCCGGCGTGGCGCCGATGCTGCCTTGGTGGGTGCCCGCCGGCCAGCCGCCCGGACAATTCCTCGCCATAATTAGCAAGTATCCCGGTCTGCCCGCGGGATTGGCTTGGATCGTAGTGCTGGTGGTCGTGGCGCTTCTCTGTGCCGACGCTGAATCCCGAGACTACCTGCTCGGCCACGGCAAAACCCTCAGCATCATCAGCATCGCGACGCTGCTCCTGGTGCTGACCATGACCGTCGTCGGCTGGACGGTTACCTCCTAAACCCAAATCGATTCGCAATCGTGCGATAGAGAATTCCTGCAGTGGCCGTTATGTAGCGGACGCTTTCCGAAGCGGGCAAAGTTGCCACATCGAGCGGCCTTGTAGAGTATCCCTACGGAGCAGACCTGCGTAACTATCATCTCAAACCAAAAAAATCGCGAAATTATTCTGCTGGAACAATTAGGAGGGCGGCTTCGTCGAAGGAAAAGAGGAAAAACGTCCCAATGCTTGCCTCAATATGAGGCAACGTTTTCCCCCTTTTCCCTCATTTCAGCGGGCACAATATCCCGCCGCGATCAAATCCTCGCAATTCGGTAAAATCAAATCCATCCGCGAAATCCCGTATATGAACTGGCTCTAGTGCCGTACACCCCGTAGCCGTCTTCAGACGACGGGGTTTAGAGCGAACCGCCAGCACAGCGATCTGCGACAAGCGAGTTCGCTCAGACAACGAAGCACCTTTTGTCGGCAGCGCCTGCGATTCCCACGTCGAATCCACATAGCAAATAAACTCGCGCGTGAATCTCCCCTGGCGCGAGATTGACCGCGTCCGTTTTGTAGACAACCTTAAAACTGGAAAGTTGGCCCGAACGCCACGCTGAGGTTATGGTGCGTCCCATGGTTGAAATACATCTCGTCGCCAATGTCCAGACGCAGCCCAACCGGACCGATATGTGCCTGGAAGCCGCCGCCCGGATAAAGCACGCCGCTCACGTCATTTCGTCGCAGTCCATCCACGCTGCTAAAAAATGTCCCGATCGTCGCCGGAGCGTTGTTGAAGCGCGTGTTGATAAATCCGCCTTTTAGCGTCAGGAAAGGCTGGACCGCATGCCGTCCGATGTTCACCCTGGGACCGAATTCGCCATGAAGAACGCGCAGGCCGGAGCGCTGCACCGAAATCACTCCAGTGCCTGTGTCCGTGAACCCTTCGGTAAACGCCTGGTCGAAATCGTAGGCCATTTGCCCTTCCAGCTTGATGCGTTTGTAGGCTTGGAAGCTCACGCGCGCGCCGACGCCGCCGAAATTTGTGCTGGTCTGATTTAGGCGCAAGTAGTCGGCGAATACACCCACTTGCACGTGCTCGTTGTCATCCTGGGCCGAGGCGAAAGGTGTAAAGCAGCCGGCCAATAAAATTAGAATTGCTACGCGTTTCATGAGAACTGTTCTCCTTGCGATTCGAATGGGACTCACTTCGTAGACTGAATTCGCAGCGGAGCTGGGATCCCCGGACGTTTTTCGCTCGGTTAGATGCCGCGCTTTCTTGCGCTGGTGTCCGCGTTTGCGCGCGCAAAAATGAAATGCGCAATCGAAGCCACAAAAATAAGGTGTTTCCAATGTTCTCCTACAGGATTTGCTGTAGCAGGCGTCGAAAAAAAGTGTCGTTCTCTCCTTTCCGGCCGTTGAGACATGCATAAATTCGTGGATAATAAGGCTCGATTCGACCTCAGAAGATCTGCATTCTCGTCCAGTTTCGAATTCGGAGGACCTTTTTGGCGACTGCGAAGGTTCAACAAATCGTCAATTCTCGCCGCACGCCCCAGTTGGAAAAGACACGCTCCGGCATAACCGGCTTTGACGAAATCACCAAGGGCGGTTTGCCGAAGGGTCGCCCTTCGATTGTGTGTGGCGGGCCTGGCTGCGGAAAAACCATGTTCGCGGTGGAGTGCCTTGTGCGCGGTGCCACTCAGTTTGGCGAGCCCGGTGTACTAATGACCTTTGAGGAGCCCGCTGAGGAAATGGCCAAGAACGTAGTTTCCCTCGGATTCGATCTGAAAGATCTGGTGGCCCGCAAAAGGCTCGTCATGGACTACGTGCATATCGAGCCGGCGGAAATCCAGGAGACCGGCTCCTATGATCTGGAAGGATTGTTCGTTCGCTTGCAGTATGCCGTTGATTCCATCGGCGCCAAGCGCGTGGTGCTGGACACGCTGGAAGCGATCTTTTCCGGATTTTCAAACCAGGGGTTGTTGCGCGCTGAAATTCGCCGTCTTTTTCGCTGGCTCCGGGAACGCTGCTTAACCACCATCGTCACCGCCGAGCGTGGCGAGGGCACGCTGACGCGGCACGGTCTGGAAGAGTACGTCTCTGATTGCGTCATTCTTCTCGATCATCGCGTAGACGAACAGGTTTCCACTCGCCGCATGCGCATTGTGAAATATCGCGGTTCCTCCCACGGCGCGGACGAATATCCGTTCCTCATCGACGACCAGGGTTTCTCGGTCCTGCCCAGCACTTCCATGCGCCTGAATCATTCCGTGACCAAGGAACGCATACCTACGGGCGTGAAAGACTTGGATGAAATGCTGGAGGGCAAGGGCTTCTATCGCGGCTCCACAGCACTCGTTTCCGGCACCGCTGGTTCCGGAAAATCCAGCCTCGCCGCGCATTTTGCCGATCAAACCTGCTCCGACGGCAAGAAGTGTTTATATGTCGCGTTCGAGGAATCACCCGCGCAACTCGTGCGCAATATGCGTTCCATCGGAATCGATCTCGAGCCCCATGTGAAGAAGGGCTTGCTAATTCTCGAAGCTTGGCGTCCCACACAGAGCGGGCTGGAAATGCACCTGTTGCGGATTCATAAGCTCGTGGAGAGCCATAAGCCTGCAGCGGTGGTCATCGATCCCATCACCAATTTGATTGGTGGAAATCAGCACGAAATCTATGCCATGTTGATGCGCCTCATTGATTTCCTGAAGGCGCAGCAGATCACCGCGCTATTCACCGCCCTTACCTCCGGAGCCAACAAAGACCTGGAAATGACCGACGTGGGCATTTCCTCCTTAATTGACACCTGGCTCTTTGTGCGTGATGTCGAACTATACGGCGAGAGAAATCGCTGCGTATACGTCTTGAAGTCACGGGGCATGGCCCATTCCAATCAGGTTCGCGAATTTTTGATGACCGACGAGGGCATCCGCCTGGTCCCCGTATACGTGGGATCTGGAACGGTATTGACCGGTTCCGCGCGACTGAGTCAGGAAGCTCGAGAGAAGGCCGAAGCCTTGCAGCGCAGCCAGAGCATCGAAGAGCGGCGCAGGTCGATGGCGCAGCGGCGCAAGGCTGTCGCAGCGCAAATAGCTGCCTTGCGCGCTAGCCTCGCCGATGAAGAAGCACGCGCTGGGAGGATCCTCGTGGAAGATGAGCGGCGAGAAAGCCGTATCTTGCAGGATGCCATGGATATCGCGAATCATAGGAAGAGTAACTCGATCGAAAAGCGCCGGGCGCATTCTGCAGGTTGAAAGGGAATCCATGAAAGCAAGCTCGGCCGCGGCAACCAAGAAGAATTCGGGAAACCGCCGCACACCCATCATTGAACTGAAATTGTACGTTGCCGGTCAGACGCCAAAATCGCTAGCGGCGCTGTCCAACCTCAGCAAGATTTGCAAAGAACATCTGCTGGGACGATACAAACTGCAAGTGATCGATCTGGTCAAGAAACCTCAATTGGCGAAGGGCGACCAGATCTTGGCCATTCCCACTCTAGTTAGGAAACTTCCAATGCCCATCCGAAAAATTATCGGTGACTTGTCCGACCTCGAAAAAGTTGTCGTCGTACTCAATCTTCGGGAAAACGACGGTGCGCGATGAAGCGGCGTCGGGTGCTCAGGCGGCCGAAAAAGTCCCTGGTCGAGAAGTACGTTTTGCGCCTCTACGTCACCGGGCAAACGCCACGGTCTTTGGCCTCCGTGGAAAACCTGCGGCGCCTGTGTGAAAAATATCTGAAAGGAAGATTCGATCTCGAAGTCGTGGATATCTACCAGCAACCCGCGCTGGCGGCCGAAGGTCAAATCATCGCCGCGCCGACGGTCATCAAGTTGATGCCCCTGCCGCTGCGCCGCCTGGTCGGAGATTTTTCAGACCAGAGCCGCGTGGTGCTGGGGCTCGACATCAAGACCGCTTAGGGAGAAAGGGTCATGGCAACAAAGCCCAAAAGGAACAAATCAACCTCGGATCTTCTGGATCGTATCGTCGAGCTGGAAGAGACCCTCCGTGCAATTCGCATGGGCGAGGTTGACGCTGTCGTGGTAAAGAGCGGTAAAGCCGACCAGGTTTTCACCTTGCAAGGCGCAGAGCATCCCTACCGACTGCTGGTCGAAACCATCGACGAGGGCGCCGCCACACTTTCTGACGATGGCACGGTTCTGTATTCGAATTCCAGCTTTGCGTCCATCTTCGGCGCCCCTCTGGAAAAATTCATTGGCGCCCCGTTACAGAATTTTGTGGTTGGGGAAGATTTAGCCAATCTCGAGTCGCTCATTCGCAGCGGCAGCCATGGCAGCGTGCGGGGCGAAATCCGCCTCACGGCAACAGACGGCCGTCCGCGCACCGTGCGCCTTACCCTCAGCCCCAGCCGCCAGATGGGCACCGAAACCATTTGCGCGGTGGCCACCGAGTTGACCGAGCTCGTCGAGACCAACGAAGCTCTGCGCGTTACCGAATCCTCCCTCCGCCAACTCTCCGGCCGCCTCCTGCAATTGCAGGACGAGGAGCGCCGCCGCATCGCTCGCGATCTCCACGACATCACCGGCCAGGAAATCGCGATTCTCTCCATGTCTCTCGATCGCCTCGCCCGCCACATGGACAATGCTAAAGCGGAAGCCAAGGAAACACTCAATGACAGCCGCGAAATGGTTCGAAAGATGGCCGAGGAAATCCGCACCCTTTCGTATTTGTTGCACCCGCCGCTCCTGGATGAATCGGGCTTGAATTCCGCCGTGCGCTGGTACGCCGAGGGTTTTCAAAAACGAAGCTCGATCCACGTCAATGTGGTTACCGCGCCGGGTTTGGGCCGCCTGCCCGCGGAAGTGGAAACGGCGCTCTTCCGCGTCGTGCAAGAGAGCCTCACCAACGTCCACCGATACTCCGGAAGCCCCGATGCCGAGATCCGAATCTCCGCCGCCGCCGGGCAAGTGCGTTTGGACGTGCTGGATCACGGAAAGGGAATTGCCTCGGTTCCCCGTGCTGCGGTGGATGGCGTAGCCGCCTTGGGAGTGGGCATTCCGGGAATGCGCGAGCGCCTCCGCCAACTCGGCGGACAGTTGGAGGTGGATTTTGGCCGAAGCGGCACGCGCGTCACCGCCACCGTTCCCTTCAAGGCGCCGGAATCCGAACCAAGGTTCCAAACCAAGCCAGACCTCGCGACAGTGGCGGTCAAAGTCTCTGAGTCCTATTCCAACGCGGACCCCTCGCTGCCGGCGCGCAGGCGTATCTTGATCGCTGACGACCACGAAGTCATGCGGCGCGGCGTTCGTGGCCTGATCGAGAGTCACAACGAGTGGGCCGTTTGCGGAGAGGCTGTGGAGGGCCGGGAAGCGGTTCGGATGTCCAGGCAGTTGCGGCCAGACCTGGTGATCCTGGACATCAACATGCCGGGCCTCACGGGACTGGAGGCCGCCCAGCAGATCAGACGGGAAAACCCAAGCGCGCGGATTCTATTCTTCTCGGTACACGAGTCGCCGCAGACGGTCCGCGAAGTTGTCAGCGTGGGCGGACAAGGCTATGTCGCGAAATCCCGCGCCGGACACGATCTAGTGGATGCCGTTCGCAGCGTGCTCGACGGCAAGACCTTTTTCCCGACGCTTTCTACTGCGTTGTCGGCCTGAGAATTCGATCGTGAATGGGAAGTACGCCCCTCTTCTAAAGGTGGTTAAAGTCTTTTGTTTTGACAGCGTTTTGTAACTGTTCATTTCAATGAGTTAGCAAATAGCTTTGCTAGTGCCTCGCACACCGTAGCAGCCTCGCATTTATAAGTTACAGTCTGGGTATCAATCCAACAGGGACGCGATTTTGTTCAGGGTTGAGGCTACTTGGGCAGGCGTGCGGACGGTGTAGCGCGCGGCGGTCCTGCGCGGCTGGCCGACGTGGACCGAGATGCCCCATGGCACGGCGGCGAAGCCGGATTCGTCTGAGAGATCGTCCCCAAAGTAAAAGGGTAGAGCGCCGCGGAGCGCTGGCTCGGCCAACAGGCGGCGGACGGCTGCGCCTTTGCCCAAGAAGGAGCGAGGCAGGATTTCGACGTCGCGGAGATTGGCTTCCGCGCGCAGGCTGTTGCGGAATGGCTTCAGCCAGGCGCGCAGCTTGCGGCGAATTTGCGTTTGCAGCGGGGCGGGCACGTCGAGCAGGTGGACGGACAGGCTGCTGCTCTTATCTTCAATCCAGGCGGTTGGATAGGCGCGGAGATGCTGCTCCAGTTGACGCCGGACGCGTTGCAGAATCGCCCTGGAGCGGGAGGGGAGCATCGCGCCGGCACCGCTTTCCCATCCGTACAGACCGAAGTAACGAATGCCTCGGATGCCAATGTAATGCAAAAGTTCGGCGCGGCGCCGGCCGCTAATCAGCACGACGCGTACGCGTGGGTGGTGCGCGAGTTTTCGCAGGATGCGGCGCGCGGCGGGCTTCAGGCGGACCAGTTCGGGGCGCGGCGCGATGTCCACGAGCGTGCCGTCAAAATCCAGGAAGATTACGATCCGCGCGCGAGGATGCCGGCGAACTTTGCCGGAGACTTGGTCCCAGTTGGGAAGCAGGCGGAGCGTCCCGCGCGGAGCAGGGCTCATTGCGTCTCGACGCGTTCCGGGGTGTCGATGCGAATGTCCGTGAGATCGGAGAGCAAGTTGGCGGCCCAACGGTAGACGTTGTTCTCGCGGACGTTGTCCCGCAAATGCTGCATGCGCGTGGACTGCTCGTCGCTGGGCATTTCCAATGCGCGAAGAATGGCGCCGGCGACCTGTTGCACGTCGTAGGGATTCACCAGCAAGGAGTCACGCAGCTCCAAGGCCGCACCAGCGAAGGTGCTGAGGATCAGTACGCCCTGGTTGTCGGTTCGCGATGCGACGAATTCCTTGGCGACCAGATTCATGCCGTCGTGCAGCGCAGTAACCAGGCAGACGGATGCAGCGCGATAGAAGCGGGAAATCTCCTCGTGAGAGTGATGCTTCTTGAGCAGGACGATGGGCATCCAGCGGCCGGCCTGAAAACGCGCGTTGATGCGAGCCGCCTCGGAGCTGACTTCCTCGAGCAGCTTCTGGTAGCGATCAATATTGGTGCGGCTGGGAGCGGCGATCTGAATGAACGAGAAGCGCCGCTGGTAGGTGGGATTCAACTCCAGGAACTTTTCGACGCCGCGGAAGCGCTCGATGATGCCCTTGGTGTAATCGACGCGATCCACGCCGACGCCCAGCAGGGTGGCGTGAATGTTCAGGTCGTTGCAGATGGCGGCGACTTGTTCGCCGAGACTTTGCGGAGTTTCCGCTCCTTCCGGATTCGGGTGGTGGCCGTTTTCCAGGGAGGACACGCTGATGGGGTATGGACGCACGCGCGTTACGTGGCCCTGGCGATTGACCTCGAAGCGATCGTAGGCGGTCAAGGCTTCGACAGCCCGATCGACGCAAAACAGGAAATTGTTGCAATGCGATTGAATGTGGAAGCCAATCAGGTCAGCGCCCAGAAGACCATCGATCAATTCGCGCTGCCAGGGGCAAATCGCGAAAACTTCAGGATTGGGCCAGGGAATGTGCCAGAAGATGGCCACCCGCGCATCGGGCCGCGCTTCTTTCACCATGCGTGGCAGCAACGCGAAGTGATAGTCCTGCGCCAGAACGATGGGCGACTCCACGCCTTCCATCTCCTTCAGCAGCGCATCGGCGAAGCGCCGGTTCACCTCTTGGTAGCTGAGCCAGTCCTCTGGACGGAAAATCGGGCGGGTGTGGGCGATGTGGCAAAGGGGCCAGAGCCCTTCGTTGGCGAATCCTTCGTAGTAGTGCTTTTCTTCTTCGGCGCTGAGCCAGACGCGGCGCAGGGTGTACGCGGGATTGTCGGGAGGAACCCGCAGGCGATCGTTGGAATCTACCGTTTCGCGATCGGCGGTGCCGGAGCCATTGGCAACCCAAGTGCCGTTGGAGGCCAGCAGCACCGGCTCGAGCGCGGTGACCAGGCCGCTGGCCGGAACAATGACCTGCATCTCCCCATTGTTGCCGTTGGTGAAGACGTGCATGTAGGGCTCGCGATTGGAGACCACGAACAGCGGCTTGTTCTGCAATTTGTTGCTGAGGCTGACGCGCAGGCGTTCGGCGGTCCACAGCGACACGTTGGATTCGCGCAGGCGCGCTTCCACCTGAGCGGTGGCGCGCGCTTCGTTCAAATCACGCGCGAGGTGCGCGACCTCCTTGTGGAGTTGCTCGAAGATCCCGCCCTCGCCGCTCTTGGGCGGTAAGTGGACCTGGCCAGTTCGCAAGCCCCGCAGCCATTTAGCGGTACGAGTCAGTGGGCCGGTAAGCGTTAGGCGAACCAGAATCAAGGCCAGGACAGCGATGAACAAGGTCTGAATAAGCGCGGTCAGGAGGGAATCTCGTAAAGTGCGAGCGACGAGAGTGTCGATGTAGCTAGTTTCGTGGACGAGGAGCAGGACGCCGACGGTCTGCCCGTTGCGGTGCAGCGGCAGGGCGTAGAGTTGCATGGGCACGTCGTCGATGGGCACGAATTCGCCATAGCCGGAATCGCGCAGTGCGGCGTGAGTGGCGGTGGCCGGGCGCGAATGAAAATAGGGACTGAGCCCCGAAGTGGCAGCAAGCACGACACCGTTGGCGTTGTAGACCACGATGCCCTTGAGGTGCTCGCGCTGGCCGAAGCGGTCGACCAAGCGCTGCAAACTCTTGTCCGGGAGTGGGCGGTCAAACAATGGTTCGACGTTTTCCTGCAGGCTTTCCGCGAGAATCTCGGCGCGACGGGAAATCTCATTGCGCGCCTGTTTTTTCTGGGTGCGTACCTGATATGCGGCGAAGAGCAGAGACACCAAGACGACGCTGACAATCAGGGGCAGGACGATCTTCAGTGTCGTGCGCATAGCGACTTCCCCTTGGGGACGCTGGGCATAAGCAAAGAGAACGAGCGCCGCGGCCGGGGCTGAAAAAACTCCTTTGCGCGATATAACAGCGCGAGAGATCAGTGCGAATGAATGGCTGACCTTACCACAATGTGACGGGCGATGTTGTTGCCGCCTTCGGTGCGGTAATCCACAGTAGCTGCGGATCCGATTTCCAGCTTGCCGACGATCTTGGTTTCGTCGTCGATCAAAAACTCGACGGTAACCAGATCCTGGCTCTTTTTAACTTCAACGGAGAACGACGCGTCTCCGATGGAGGAGATCCTCCCGGTGACCGATGCGTTCTGCGTGGAACGCGGGCGGCTCATAGGCTGGGCGGTCAGCGGAGAAGACCACGCGGCAACGGTAAAACACGCCAGAAACAAGGCTGTCATCGTAAGGATAATACGGACGCGCATAGTTTGTCCCTCCTAAAAGGGGTGAACATAAGTGAGATGGTTGGGAGGGTAGGATGGACGCGCGGGCTCGCCGGGAATATTTTGTAAGGAGTGGAGATTCATGGAGATGGAGATGAGCTCAAAGTTTGCCGCGGTGACTGGTCACTGCGTTGAACGGTGTGGCTGACAGCATGCCACGGTTCCTCCACTCCGCTCCCGACGCACAAGATACGCGCGCAGGAAAAAGCCGGGACGCTGCGGTGGGTATGGCAGCGCAGCATTAGATGTTGCGCGACGTTGGTGACTAACTACTTCACTTCCCAGGTGTCGCCGGCGTGCAGGAGTTTGTTGAGATCGCCGGAGCCGCGTTTGGCGATTACATCTTTGATCTGCTGATTCATCACGTCTTCGTAGCGGGGGAGATCGTCCCAGGCACGGAAAACGCCGATGGGGGTAGGAAAGCCGGGGCGGTGCTCCATATGCGAGAGCAGGAAGGCATAGGATGGCCGCGGATGATTGGCGTCGTGGACGATCAGGTCGGATTCGGAGATGCCGTTGCCGAGCGCCACCACTTCGATGTCGCCATCGGACTTGCGGCGAATGCCTTTGTCGCGGTTCTTACCGAAGATCAATGGCTTGCCATGCTCGAGCTGGAGGATATGCTCGGTGCGGGCGTCGCGTTCGGTGAGTGAGAACCACGCGCCGTCGTTGAAAATGTTGCAGTTCTGAAGGATTTCGACAAAAGCGGAGCCTTTGTGCGCGGCGGCATGCTTCAGCGTGTCTTTCAGGTGCGCCTGGAAGACGTCCACGGAGCGAGCGACAAAGGTGGCTTCGGCGCCGATGGCCAGTGAAACCGGATTAAAGGGACGATCGACCGAGCCGAACGGAGTGGACTTGGTCTTCTTGTTAAACTCCGAGGTCGGCGAGTATTGGCCCTTGGTCAGTCCATAGATCTTGTTGTTGAAGAGCAGGACTTTGAGGCCGACGTTGCGGCGCAGCATGTGGATGGTGTGGTTGCCGCCGATCGAAAGTGCGTCACCGTCTCCGGTGGCCACCCAAACTTCCAAGTCGGGGCGAATGGCTTTGATTCCGGTGGCCACCGCAGGCGCGCGACCGTGGATGGTGTGGAAGCCGAAGGTGTTCATATAGTACGGGAAGCGGCTGGAGCAGCCGATGCCTGAAACTACGACGAAATTTTCGCGCTTAATGCCAAGTTCCGGAAAAACGGACTGCACGGCAGAGAGAATGGCGTAATCTCCGCAGCCTGGGCACCAGCGCACTTCCTGGTCGGTCTGGAAATCCTTCTTGGTCAGTGGCGTGATCGGCGGCAGCGTTGCGGTACCCATACTTAGTCCACTCCCAACATTTCTTCGATCTTTTGTTCCAGTTCGACTTGCTTGAACGGGCGGCCTTGAATCTTATTGAGGCCGATGGCATCGACGAGATATTTCGCGCGGAGGAGCCAGAGCAACTGGCCCATGTTCAGCTCGGGGACCAGCACCTGCTTATAGCGCTTGATCACGTCGCCCAGGTTGGCCGGCAGCGGATTCAGGTGCCGCAGGTGGAGGTGGCCGATTTTGCGGCCTTCCGCGCGCTGGGCCTTGACCGCCGCGGTAATCGCGCCGTGAGTCGAGCCCCACGCGACGATCAGCAAATCGCCTTGGGGATCGCCCGCGGGTTCGATATCCGGAATTTCCTGGGCGATGGCCGCGACCTTAGCGGCCCGGATGCGCACCATGTTTTCGTGGTTCAGCGGCTCGTAATTGATGTTGCCGGTGACATCCTGTTTCTCCAGGCCGCCGACGCGGTGTTCGAGGCCGGGCGTTCCGGGAACGGCCCAGGGGCGCGCGAGGGTGTCGGGATTGCGCTTGTACGGCAGATAGGCGTTCGGCGAATTCTTTTCTTTTGCGAATTGCACTTTGAAGTCGGCAATGGCATCGGCGTCCGGGATTTTCCATGGTTCGGCGCCATTGGCCAGGTAGCCGTCGGACAGGATGATCACCGGGACCATATATTTCACGGCGATGCGGCTGGCTTCCAGAGCGGCCCAGAAACAATCGCTGGGCGTCGCCGGTGCGATGATCGGGATGGGCGCTTCGGAATTGCGGCCAAAGAGAGCCTGCAGCAGGTCGGCCTGCTCGGTTTTGGTCGGCAATCCGGTAGAGGGGCCGCCGCGCTGAATGTCACAGACCACGAGAGGAATCTCGACGGCCACAGCCAGGCCCATGGCTTCGGTCTTCAGGGCCATCCCCGGGCCAGAGGTGGTGGTGATGGCCAGCGCGCCGGCGTAGGCGGCGCCGATGGCGGAGGTGATGGCCGCGATTTCATCCTCGGCTTGGAAAGTCATTACGCCGAAATCCTTGTACTGCGATAGCTCGTGCAGGATGTCGGAGGCGGGAGTAATCGGGTAGCTGCCTTGGAACAGACGCAGGCCGGACTTTTGCGAGGCGGTCACGAAGCCGAGCGCCAAGGCCTGGTTGCCGCTCAGATTGCGGTAAATGCCGGGTGCCAGCTTGGCCGGCGGAATCTCATAGCTGATCTGAAAGGCTTCGGTGGCTTCGCAGTAGGAGTAGCCGGCCTTCATGGCCAGCTTGTTGGCTTCGACCAGCAGGGGCTTGTTCTTGAACTTGTCCTGGATCCAGCGAGCCGTCGATTCCATCGAGCGGTTGTAAAGCCAGTAGCACATGCCCAGCGCGAAAAAGTTTTTGCAGCGGTCCATGGACTTGGCGTCCAGACCGAGATGCTCGAGGGCCACGCGGGTCAGGCGCTCCAGTTCGACCGAGAACAAGCGATAGCCATCCAGCGAATGGTCTTCCAGAGGATTGGTGGCGGACTGCGCCTTCTTGAGGTCGGCTTCCTTAAAGCTGTCGGAATTGACGATCAGGATGCCGTTCTTCTTCAGGTCCGCGATGTTGACCTTGAGGGCGGCAGGATTCATGGCGATGAGCACGTCCACGGCGTCGCCGGGTGTGTAGATGTCGCCGGAAGCGAAGTGCAACTGGTAGCCGCTGACCCCGGGCAAGGTGCCCGCAGGAGCGCGAATCTCGGCAGGGAAGTCCGGGAAGGTGGCGATGTCGTTGCCGTACAGGGCGACCGTGTTGGTGAACTGGCTGCCGGTGATCTGCATGCCGTCGCCGGAATCGCCGGCAAAACGGATGACCGCCTGGTCGATCTTTTCGGGCTTGAGCCGGGACGGTATGGGTGTTTCAAAAGCTGTCGACATGGACCATTAACCCCGTGTTGCTACGTGACCATAAGTTCAAAAATAAGCTCCCCAAGTTTTCCACAGGAGGAGGACGGCTTGATCTTCTTGGATGGAGATGGTGCGGTAAGCGTTATGGAACGGAGGCTGACCGCCGGAAGCCGACAATGGAAGAATACCATACCGGCCCGCGCGCGGCGGGGAGAGAGGTCCGCCGCGCGGCAATGTGTACGTACAGAAGAGACGCGGCGATCGGCGATGGGGTTACATGCGGTGCGGGGGCCGAGAGCAGGTATCGCGGTTCACCGCGGAGGAGAAGCCTTGGCGTTGCATGTCGAGGAAGCGGGAACGGTAGTAAACCAGCAAGAAAACTATAGCGGCGGGGAACAACAATCCGAACAGCGACATACCCCGAAGATGTCCGCTCCAGTAAGCCTATTGCTCAGGTGCTATGGATGCATAGGTGGGTCGCGACAGGATCTCTCGCTGCAAGGCCGCAAGCTGGGGGCTGAAAAAGCTGATCACCCCGTTTACCAGACCGAACACTTGTATTCCCAAAGCGAGCGGGTAGCTCCATTTCTGGAGTTTGAATAAGCCGATGCCGCTGATCAGTGAGAGCAAGCAGACGAGTCCGTAGAAAAACGGTGGAGGCCCCGCCTCGAATTGCGACCCCCAAGAAGATGGCAGGGAGATGGCTACCGAGTAGGAACAAGATACTCAAGGGCGAGGATATCACCAAGAAAGTGGCGAATACCGCGAGCGGTACAGGGAGGCCCGGGCGAGCAGGCGCAGCCGGGAGAGAAGGATATGGACTCCGGGCCGATGCCGGCGCTAAGGGCTCTGGCATGGAAGCGACGAACTGAGCCACGACAGGCTTTCTAGTGAAAAGAACTAGCCAGCAGGTTCCGATGCCGCAGGGTAGTCCGTAAATGAGAAATAGCGCCGCGCGGACAAGATAGATTGTGAAGTCCGGCGCATTGCGTGGTGGCGGCATGGGGATGATTAAGGACAACAACAGGGCAAATCCGGCGAAGAAAACTGTAATTCCGGACCAGACCAGCGCTGAAATGCGCGCCCAGTTCTTGAGGCGTAGCAGGCCCACGCCAGTGACAATTCCAAAAACCGCGCAAGCCATGAAGATGAAGAGCATGGCAAGGCTCATGGCGCGAATTCCCGGGGGCGTTTGAGCATTCGGCGGCATTGCAACAATCAGCAGCCCGAACAGACCTAGAGATAAGCCGAGCAGGGTGAGGACGCTGCCCAGAATGGCCACGATACCGGAGGCGGTCAGCGATGCGGACGCGCGATGAGGAAGTGTCACCGACGTTGAATACCATGCGAGTAAGTGAATCGATACGGAAGGCGCGGCCAGCTATGACTTGGCACACACGGCGAAAGATTTTCGCTTGACGTTCGCTTTCTTTTCGCCTAGGGTGAGAGTACCGAATGCCCACACTGCAGCGCCCCGCGGGCATCGCGACTGTGGAGGTCGTCCTATGGCCCTGACGAAGCGGCAAAAGGAAGTGCTGGACTACCTGGTGTCGTTCGAGACCAAGCACGGCTACGCGCCCAGCTTTGAAGAAATCGGCAAGGGCATGAAGCTGACCTCGCTGGCGACGGTGCACAAGCACATCACCACGCTGGAGAAAAAGGGATTCATACGGCGCGGATATAACCAGAGCCGATCGATCGAGATTTTGCAGTTGCCCAAGTCCGTGAAGGAACAGGTGATCGAGCGGAAGATTCAGGAGCTGCCGCTGGTGGGGCGAATCGCGGCGGGGCGACCCTTGGAGGCGGTGGAAGAGCGCGAGACGTTGTCGCTGAGCGATTTTGCGCGGGGGAAGAATTCGTTTGTGCTGCAGGTGAAAGGCAGCTCGATGATTGAAGATCACATCATGGACGGCGATTTTGTGGTGTGCGAGCAGACGCAAGTGGCGAACCCCGGAGAGATTGTGGTGGCGCTGGTGAACAATGATGAGGCTACGCTGAAGCGTTTTTATCGCGAGGGCGCGGGGAAGATCCGGCTGCAGCCTGCGAATTCGGAGATGTCGCCGATTGTTGTGGCGGCGAACGATGTGAAGATTCAAGGGCGCGTGATCGGGGTTTTGCGTAAGTATTGATTTTCTAGCATCGAGCAATTGGGCTGCGAGCGTCGACCGGGCGAACCAAGCGCTGCCTTACGAGAGATCCATCACAGCGCAGCGCTGACGCTGTGCAGCCCTTCTACTGCCGGCATCATCCAAACTCAGTATTGCTACCAAGAAACGCGTAGGCACTTACGTTGCAAGGCGTGTACTGCGCGTTTGGCCCACCCTGTTACACTGCATTTGGCTGGTCCAACTTAGCGCGAGGTCGCTCGGTCATAAACCTTTGAGCATGAATAGAAGATCCTGGCCGGGCCGAGTTGTGACTTTGTTTCTGGTGGTGGTGTTGTTTTCGGCGTCGGCACCACGCGCCGGGGCGTATTCCGTTCTGGCCCACGAAGCTATCATCGATGCTGCATGGGGTAACAGCATTCGTCCGCTGCTGCTACTTCGCTACCCGAATGCCACGCGGGACGAGTTGAACCACGCGCATGCATATGCTTACGGCGGGGCGATCATTCAAGATCTGGGCTATTACCCTCACGGCAGCCATTTTTTCAGCAATCTGACGCATTACGTGCGCAGCGGTGACTTCATCGAGGCGTTGCTGAAGGATTCAAAGGATATCAACGGCTACGCGTTCGCGCTGGGAGCGCTTTCGCACTACGCCGCGGACAACGACGGGCATCGCACAGGTACGAATCCTTCCGTTCCCATTCTGTATCCAAAGCTCGCGAAGAAATATGGGAATTACGTAACTTACGAGCAGGATCCGCTCGCGCACGTCAAAACGGAGTTCGGATTCGATGTGCTGGAAGTGGCCAAGGAACGCTATGCACCGGACAGCTATCACGACTTCATCGGATTTGAAGTGGATGCGCCGCTGTTGGAGCAGGCGTTTCGGGAAACCTACGGACTGGAGCTGAAAACGGTTTTGTCGAACCAAGAAAAGGCCCTTCGGTCGTACCGGCGAGCAGTCAGCAAATTGATTCCGCAGGCCACGCGGGTTGGGTGGTCGCTGAAGAAAGATGAAATCATGCGCGACGAGCCGAGCATGACGAAGAGAAAATTTCTCTACAATCTGAAGCGCGCCAGCTTTGAACGGGAGTGGGGCAAGGACTATCAGAAGCCCACTTTGTGGGAGCGCTTCCTGGCTTTCCTGTACAAGATATTGCCGAAATTCGGGCCGTTGAAGGTGCTGCAACTGCACACGCCGACGCCGCAAACCGAACAGCTGTTCGAAGCCAGTTTCAATGATGCATTGGACCGCTACAAATCGCTTGTGAACCAGGCGCGCGCCGGTACGCCGGAGGTCCCAAACGACAATTTCGATACCGGCACGCAAACGCCGCCGGGAAATTACTTCATGAATGATGATGTTCGCGCGCAGCTTGTGGAGGCGCTGGCGAAACAGAACTTCGCGGGCGTGACCCCGGGGCTGCAGGCGGATTTGCTGCAATTTTATTCGGATCCCAACGCGCCCTATGCCACACGGCGGAAACCCAAGGAATGGGCGAAGCTGCAGGTGGCGTTGCAACGGTTGAAGAACACCTCGGTTAACGCACAAAGCGAAGCGGCGGCACAAACCCCGTCATTTTGATGCTCCTGGCGAGCAGCTCACGTTTTGCCATTGGATCGAGAAAGCCTAAAGCCTGAAGGGTTGAGCTACAACTACATTGCTCCAACGGTGCGTGCCCCCCGGCACGGCTCATCAGGAATTTTGTTTCTTCGCCGAATCGAATAAACTGCTGCTGCGCGCTTTGCCGCGTTCATGAACCAATCTGAAGTTTTCGAAGCCGTTTTTGTCCGTGTTTGTGACGGACCCCTGATGCCGAAGACTGAACCGATCAAAAAAATACTGGCGGCGAACCGAAGCGAAATCGCCATTCGAATCTTTCGCGCGGCTACTGAACTGGGCCTGCGCACCGTCGCGGTTTATTCCGCGGAAGACCGGCTTGGGCTGCACCGTTTCAAGGCCGACGAGGCGTATCAGGTGGGCGCGGGTAAGGGCCCGGTGCAGGCATACCTGGATATCGACGGCATCATTGCGCTGGCCAAACAGTATGAAGTCGATGCCATCCATCCGGGCTACGGGTTTCTTTCCGAGAATCCGGCGTTTGCACGCGCCTGCGAGAAGGCCGGCATTACTTTTGTTGGGCCAACGCCTGAACTGCTGGAACTACTCGGGGACAAAACCGCGGCGCGCCGTCTGGCTGCTACGGCGGATGTGCCCACGTTGCCCGGTACGGAAAATGCGGTGAAGTCCGGGGCGGAAGCGCACAAGATCGCCAAGGATATCGGATACCCGGTGATCGTGAAAGCCGCGATGGGCGGCGGCGGTCGCGGAATGCGCGTCGTTCACGATGAGGCGCAACTTACCGCGCGACTCGAAGAAGCGCAAGGTGAGGCAAAGTCGGCGTTCGGCGATGCTTCCGTATTTCTAGAGAAATATTTGCCGCGGGCGCGGCATCTGGAAGTGCAAATTCTTGCCGACCATCATGGGAACTTGCTGCATCTTTATGAGCGTGATTGTTCGGTGCAACGGCGGCACCAGAAAGTCGTTGAAGTCGCGCCGGCAGCGAATTTGCCATCGAGCATTCGCGCGGAATTGTGCGACGCAGCGGTACGGCTGGCCCGCAAAGCGAATTATCGGAACGCCGGTACGGTCGAGTTTCTGTACGACGTAGATGCGCAGACGTGGTATTTCATCGAAGTCAATCCGCGGATTCAGGTGGAACACACGGTCACCGAAGTTGTGACCGGCATTGACTTGGTGCAGGCGCAAATCCTGATCGCGCAGGGCCACAAACTCCACGATGCCCCGCTCTCGTTGCCCAAGCAGGCGGACGTGCCGCTGTATGGCGCCGCACTGCAGTGCCGCGTCACCACCGAAGATCCGGAGCGAGGTTTCGCTCCGGACTACGGAAAAATTTCAACATATCGTTCGCCAGCGGGATTCGGTATTCGCCTGGATGGTGGAACCGCTTACGCCGGAGCTGTTCTTGCCGCCTACTACGATTCACTTCTGGTGAAGGTCACCGCATGGGGCAAGGATTTGCCGGAAGCGTGCCGGCGCATGGATCGCGCGCTGCGCGAATTCCGTATTCGCGGCGTCACCACCAATATTCCATTCGTCGAAAATGTCGTAAATCATCCGCGCTTCCGTGCCGGCGAGATCACCACCTCTTTCCTGGATGATTCCCCGGAACTCTTCCGGTTTTCGCGGCGCGGCGATCGCGCCACCAGACTGCTCTCGTATCTGGGCGATGTGATCCTGAACGGCAATCCAGAGGTAAAAGGCAAGAAGACTCCGGACGGGTTTGAATCTGCGGCTGTTCCCGCAACGCCTGCGACGGTTCCACCGCCTGGCACGCGTCAATTGCTGCAGCAGCTGGGTCCGAAGAAATTTGCAGCCTGGGCGCGAAAAGAAAAGCGGCTGCTGATTACCGACACGACATTCCGGGATGCGCACCAGTCGCTGATGGCCACTCGCGTACGCACCTACGATCTGTTGGCCACGGCGAGCGCGGTCGCGCGGCGGTTGCCGAATTTATTCAGCCTGGAAATGTGGGGCGGCGCGACATTCGACACCGCTATGCGTTTTTTGCATGAAGATCCGTGGCAACGGCTGCGCGAACTGCGTGGACGGGTTCCGAATATTTGTTTTCAGATGCTGCTGCGCGGAGCGAACGCCGTCGGCTACGCGTCCTACCCTGACAATGTGATTCACGTATTTGTGCGCGAGGCGTACGCGCAGGGCATCGATATCTTCCGGATCTTCGATTCTCTGAACTCGATCGAAAACATGCGCGTGTCCATCGACGCGGCGCTGGAATCAGGCGGGGTTTGCGAAGCCGCAATCTGCTATAGCGGCGACATTCTTGACTCCGGGCGGCCAAAGTATTCGCTGAAGTATTACATCGCGATGGCCAAGGAGCTGGAGAAACTGGGCGCGCATTTTCTGGCCATCAAGGATATGGCCGGGCTGTGCAAGCCTTACGCGGCGCATCAACTCGTTAAGGAGATGCGCGAAGAAATCGGCATCCCCATTCACTTTCATACCCACGATACGAGTGGCATCAACGCGGCTTCGGTGCTGAAAGCAGCCGATGCGGGCGTGGATATCGCGGACGCTGCCATCGCGTCGATGAGCGGCGGCACCAGCCAGCCGAATCTGAACTCGATCGTGGAGGCGCTGCGCAATACTCCGCGCGATACGCAGCTCGATATCGAGACACTGAACGAGTGTTCAGACTACTGGGAGACGGTGCGCGCCTACTATTTGCCGTTTGACTCCGGCCCAAAGGCTGGTTCGGCGCGCCTGTATCAGCACGAAATTCCCGGCGGCCAGTACACGAATCTGCGCGAGCAAGCCGCAGCCATGGGACTGGGCCATCGCTGGCGCGAAGTCGAGCGCACCTATGCGGATGTCAATCAGCTCTTCGGCGATATCGTGAAGGTCACGCCATCGAGTAAGGTGGTCGGCGATATGACCCTTTTCCTGATGGCCAAGGAAATGAAACCCGCCGACGTGCTGAAGCTGCCCGAAAAACACGAACTGGCGCTGCCGAATTCGGTGGTGGAGATGTTTTCAGGTGTTCTTGGTGTGCCGCCGGGCGGCTGGCCCAAGAAACTCCAGAAAATTATCCTGCGCGGAGCGGCACCGATTAAAGGGCGCTCCAGCGCCAGCATGCCTCCCGCCGATTTCGAGAAAGAGCGCGTGGCGCTGGAGAAAAAACTTGGGCACGCGATTCGGCGCGACGATCTGCTCAGCTACCTGTTGTATCCGGACGTGTTCACCAAGTACGACAAGTTTCACCAGACCTACTCCGATGTGAGCGTGCTGCCGACGCCGCCGTTTTTCTACGGGTTGAAATCGGGAGAAGAGATCACCGTCGATATCGAGTCTGGCAAAACGCTGATCATCAAGTTTTTGACCGCCAGCGACGCGCATCCTGACGGCACGCGCACGCTTTTCTTTGAGCTGAACGGACAGCCGCGCGAAGTGAACGTCCGGGATCGCTCTTTGCGGATTGTGGAACGCACGCATCCCAAGGCCGATCCCGCGGAGCAGGGTCAGGTAGGAGCGCCGACCGCCGCGGTGGTTTCCAGCGTGGCGGTGCAAGCGAATCAGGCCGTGGAGCGCGGCGCGAAATTGCTAACGCTTGAGGCCATGAAGATGCAGTCCAACATCTATGCGCCGATCGCCGGCAAAGTCACAAAGCTCCTGGTTTCTCCAGGCCAGCATGTGGAAGCCAAAGACCTGCTAGTGGCCATCGCGCCGTGAGCGCCGGTCAGCTGCGCAAACACGAGCAGTTCCGGTCACGCTTCCTGCGCAACAATCGCGATCTCATCGTTTATGTTCCGCCCGGCTACGACGATCAGCCGTTTACCCGTTATCCCGTTCTCTACATGCAGGACGGCCAGAATCTTTTCGATCGCGCCACCAGCTTCGGGGGACAGGACTGGAACGTTCATGGCGCAGCCGACTACATGATCGGCATCGGCGCGGTCCAGCCGCTGATCATCGTGGGCATCTACAACACCGGCAAATCGCGCATCCACGAATACACGCCCACGAAAGCGCCAAAACTGGGCGGCGGCCGCGCCGATCGCTACGCGAAATTTCTGATGGAGGAAGTGATGTTGTTTATTCAGCGCGAATATCGCGTGAACGGTGATCCGCGGGTCACCGGCATCGGCGGCTCCTCGCTCGGCGGACTGCTCGCTTTGTACCTCGGTCTGAAGAATCCGCAAGTGTTCGGTAAGGTCGCCGCACTGTCGCCTTCAGTGTGGTGGCACCAGCGCATGATCATGCAATTCGCAGTTTCGGTGACGCTCGGTCCGCCACAGCGCAAGCGCCCCATCTTCCGTTTGCGATCGGCTGAACCTGGTCTGGAGATGCCGAGACCCACGATTTGGTTGGACATTGGAACAAAAGAGGGACCGCGCATCGTTCCTGATGTGGAGCAGTTTCACGACATTCTGCTACAGAAGGGTTGGCGTGAAGGCGAAGACCTGCACTACGAGCGCGTGGATGGCGGCGAACACAACGAATTAGCGTGGTCGCAACGCATCGGGCGGGTGTTGCAATTTCTCTATCCGGAAGCAGACATATCACGGCGCAATGCCTGATAAATTGCTTCTCGCAAGGTGACCTCTGGTGGGCCAACGTTGGAAGCAATTACCATTTTTTCGGTGGGTAGTCTCGCCGGAACAAGTTGTGCACAAAAGATACAAATGTTGTAGTTCGTGAACGGTTAGGCCGGCGGACAGCAACGCGAACTATGACGCCAGCGCTTTCCCTTGACCTCGCCTAGCGCCTGCGGCATCTTGTCAGCTCGCCATGCCGCCATCGCGCCCGCTCACCATCCTTGCCGTCAGCAGCTATGAAAAAGGACAGGAGTTCCTGCGTACCTGCAAGTCGCTGGGTTGTCGAGTGATGCTCCTTACCGTCGAAAAGCTCCGCGACGGTGACTGGCCGCGCGAATCGCTGGACGACATCTTCTTCATGCCTGAAGAACTCCCCCTCGAGCACATCGTCAATACGGTCAGCTATCTGGCCCGGTCGCAACCCATTGACCGCATCGTGGCGCTGGACGAATTTGACATGGAGAACGTCTCGGCGCTCCGGGAGCACATGCGGATCCCCGGTATGGGCCTGACGACGGTGCGCTATTTCCGGGACAAGCTGGCGATGCGCGCCCGCGCCCAAGAAATCGGAATCCTGGTTCCGGAATTTGCGCACGTTCTCAACTACGACAACCTTCGCGACTTCATGTCCCGTGCGCCTGCGCCCTGGCTGCTCAAACCGCGCTCACAGGCGTCCGGCATCGGCATGAAAAAAATCCACCGACCCGATGAACTGTGGCCGTGGCTCGACCAACTGGGAGACAAGCAGTCGCATTACCTGCTGGAGCAATTCATCCCCGGTTCGGTTTTCCACGTTGATAGCGTGGTTTCCGAGCGTGAAGTGGTTTTCGCCGACGCCCACGCTTACGGCGCGCCACCGCTCGACGTATCCCACCAGGGCGGTGTCTTCACCACGCGCACGCTCCAACGGAATGCACCTGAGGTGCAGTCGCTGTTCAAGGTGAACCGTCACGTGATCGAAGGCCTTGGCTCGGTGCGGGGCGTCACGCACGCCGAATTCCTGCGAGCTCATTCGGACGGCAAAATCTACTTCCTCGAAATTGCGGCTCGCGTCGGTGGCGCCTACATCTCGGACGTTGTCGAAGCTGCCTCGGGTATCAATCTGTGGCGCGAATGGGCGCGCCTGGAAGTCGGCGCCGGCAAGCAGCCCTACCAACTGCCTCCCATCCGAAACGAATATGCGGGCGTAATCCTGTGCCTGTCGCGGCAGGAACATCCCGATACCAGCCTTTACACCGATCCCGAGATTACCTATCGCATCTCCAAGTACCACCACGCCGGGCTGATCGTGAAATCTCCCGAACCTGCGCGCATCGATGCTTTGCTGAATTCTTACGCGACCCGTTTTGCCGTGGATTTTCTGGCCACGCAACCGGTCCCGGACAGACCTACCGCGTAGTCAAGTTGCCGACCGGTGATCGAGAATGCTGGATCGAGTTTTCTTGGGTGGGATGGGCTGGTTGGGTGGCAGGGACGGACCTGAAGGCCCCTACCAACCGCTCGCGCCACGCCCCGGCGTTGTCGACATTTTTTTGGCTCGCGGCCTCGCGCCGATGTCTAATCTGTTTGCGTCTAACCTACATGTGGGTGACCGGCTCGCTCCTTTCGAAGAAAAATCGAAACCCTGTACTTAAGTCCAGTAACCTTTCTGGCACGACTTTTTGCACATTCATTTGCCGCCTTTGCCACCAGGGTCTAATGTTTCCTCTGCCCGGTCGGTAAATGTCGTGGGTGTCTGTTCTGTGGGGGATTGATGTGGGGAAATAAGAAACCGGATACGCCGCAACGTGCGCAACCGGCGCCAGCTAGTCCGATTACGAATCAAACGCCTCAGCCGCAGCCAAAAGCTGCACCGGCTCCGGCATCTTGGGAGGAGAAACCTGTTATGGCTACTGATGCAATGCGTCCATTGGGTGCGAGCGGCGGCAGTGCGAGCGCGCGGCTCGGCTCCAGCCTGCACGTGAAGGGCGAAATCACCGGGAGCGAAGATCTGCAGATCGATGGCTCGGTCGAAGGACTGATCCAACTCGACGAGCGGAAGCTCACCGTCGGCGCGACCGCGAAAGTGACCGCCGATATTATCGCCCGCGAAGTAGTGGTCTACGGCACCGTGAAGGGCAATCTGCGCGCCAAGGACCGCATCGAGATCAAGAAGGACGGTTCGGTGAACGGCGATCTGACCACCTCGCGGATCATGATCGAGGACGGCGCCTACTTCAAAGGCTCCATCGAAATCGACAAGTCCGCCGACAAGGACAAAGATTCGCACAGCGCGTTCGCGAAATCGTCCGCGCCCGCGGCTGCCGGCAAAACCATTTAACTCTTCGCTCGCACGATTCTGAAACCGCGAGTCTCGCTCGATTCTGGGACCAGGGCGGCGCCGGCTCACCCCGTGCCGCCTTTCGTCTTTCATGGCACCTGGCGTGGCGCATTGGGTTTCATGGGTCCTCGCGTTTTCTCCGCTTCCTCTTTCGTTCGCTGGCGGCGCCTATATTATCAACTTTACAACTACTCATCTAGTTCTGTAACGTCTTTCGGGTTTCCCTCCCAGAAACCGAGGTTCTTCCGTGCAGGCTTCACGTCCTTGCGTGCCCGCGCAGCCTCGTCTGGAATACCAAGATTTCTCTGGACCTTCCCGCTCTCTGCTGCGCGTTCCGCGTTCGTGTCCTCGGTGCTCCTTCTGGTCGGGTTGTACTCCTGCGGCTGCGGTGGCGGCTCGGGGCAATCCGCCACTCCGGCCCCTAGCGCAAATCTTGGCGACTTTTCCCTCGTGCTCTCCACGAATTTCGTGTCTATCGCGCAGGGAACCACCGGCTCTCCCGTCGCTCTTTTTCAGGTTTTTAACGCGCGGCCTGGGCCACGGCGACGGCACCTTCGATTTCGGCGATGTCCTGGCGCGAGAGGGTAAGCTCGCCAGTGGACATTACTACTTTGGCTTGCGAAGCATTGCGGGCCCCGACGATTGCGCCCGTGACGGCGGGCAGGCGCAACGTCCAGGCAATGGCGACTTCGCCGGGCGAGCGATTATAGCGCTTGCCTACGACGCGCATGCGTTCGACCAGTTCGAGGTTTTTCGAGAGCTTGGGCTCGCGGAATTCCGGATTGCGGGTGCGCCAATCATCGGCCGGGAGATTCTCGGCGCGTTCCCTGGTCATCGCACCGGTCAGAAGGCCGGAAAGCATCGGTGAATAGATGATGGTGCCGATGTTGTGCTGCTCGCAGTAGGGAAGCACGTCGCTTTCGATCTTGCGGCGCAGCAGCGAATAGGGCGGCTGGTCAGAAGTGATGGGCGCGATTTGTTCGAGCCGCTTCATCTGCTCGACACTGTAGTTAGACACGCCGATCCAGCGCACCTTGCCTTGCTTCTTCAAGTCGGCCATGGCTTGCCAGGATTCTTCGACGTCGGGGCCGTCGTCCTCGGGGGGCCAGTGGATTTGGTACAGATCGATGACATCGACCTGGAGGCGGCGCAGGCTGTCGTCGCATTCTTTGAGGATGGAATCGCGCTTGTGAATCTTTGTCACGCGGCCCTGGGAGTCCCAGCGCATCGCGCATTTCGTGAAGACATATGGCCAAGCACCTTTCCATGCCCTCAGCGCTTTGGCAACTACTTCTTCGGAGTGTCCGATACCGTAGACCGCCGCGGTGTCGATCCAGTTGACGCCGAGGTCGAGCGCGCGATGAATGGCAGCAATGGAGTCGGTGTCTTCTTGTGGGCCCCAGCCAAAGTCGTAGCCAGCGCCTCCAATGGCCCAGGCGCCAAAGCCGACGGGCGTGATATTCAGGTCAGAATTTCCGAGCTTGCGGGTGCGCATTACTCCTCCGGCCGTTCGATGTCGAGTCTGGGGCCACCATTTCAGAACGACGGTCGCGCGGGCCCTAGGCGCGAAGGTGATCGGGCTTCCAGTTCTGGACCATCTGCTTGATCGCTTTGCGATTCTGGATCTTATCATCGAGAACCTTACGTGCGAGGCCAGGAAGTTCGTTATCGCCGGCAAAGCGCAGCGAAACGATCTGTGCTACGGAAAGCTCGCCGACGCGCGCCTGCAAATCCGCTGGCAGCAGGCGCATGTAGCGAAGCTGTTCCTCGAGACGAATCACGCGATCTTGCACCGCCAGCGAAAACAAGCGGCAGCTTAGAAATCCGACGAGCAATGCCAAGGCAAAAAGCGATCCGCCGATTCCGGCAATGGTGATTCCGCCTCTTATGACCCAATAAATGTGCGAGCCCAGATTGATCAGCAGCATGGGTATTACAAAAAAATGGAAGGGTGGGAAAAAGCGCGTGTGATTGGAAAGTTTTTGTTCAGCAGGCATGGGTAGGGCTCCTTTTGATTGCGTTCGGAAATGGAAATAGCACGATTCGCTGAATCGCCGGAGCATTTGCTGCATCTAACGGAATGCACCGCGAGAGGGCGGATGCGAGTATGCGATACTGGCGAACGGAAGCGCAAAAACGCCGGGATTTGCGGACGGAAACGGGAGAAAGGTCATGGCCAAGGCAACTTGGGGCGGCAAAGTAATTGCGGACAGCAAAGCGACGGTGGAGGTCGAAGGGAATCAGTACTTCCCACTCTCCGCGGTGAAAAGAGAATTTTTGAAGCCCAGCAGTCATACCTCGGTGTGCCCGTGGAAGGGGACGGCGCATTATTACCACGTGGAAGTCGACGGCATGAAGAACGACAATGCGGCGTGGTACTATCCGGAGCCCAAGGCCGCGGCGGCGGAGATCAAAGATCACGTGGCGTTCTGGAAGGGCATCCGCGTCGAGGGCTGAAGAAACAGTCAGACGATCGTCGTCGCGTGCAGAGGTGCGGGCACAGCCAGAAATGGCTGTGCTACTTTTTTTATGGCGACGCGAAAGTGAAAATGTCGCTTCCGTTCCCATTTCGCATTATTTGGCGGCGTCGTTTTTATAGATGCCGCCGTCATGCATTACGAAGGTGACTTTACCCAAGGCGGTAATGTCCTTGAGAGGGTCCGCGGAGACGCCGATGACGTCGGCGTAGGCGCCCGGGGCCAGGACGCCAATTTCGCCCTTCATGTCCAGCATTTCAGCGGCGCGTGATGTTGCCGACTTAATGGCGTCCATAGCAGACATGCCGAATCCCACCATTTTTGGGAATTCCTGAGCGATCGGCTCGGTCCAGGGAATTCCGCCAATGTCGGTACCAAACACAATTTTCACATGCGCGGCCATGGCTTTTTTGAACGAAGCCTCGTGGAGTGTGGCACGGGCGCGATCGCGTTTTCCGGCGGGGGTGTCGGCCGCAGCCCAGTCGGCGTAATAAACGGCCAGCGTCGGGCAATACCAGGTGCCCTGTCGGACCATCTGTGCGATCTGGGCGTCGGTGATGTCGAGGCCGTGTTCAATGGAATCGCAGCCGCCGTCGAGAGCGCGCTGCATGCCAATGCCGTTGTAGGCGTGGCAGGCAACTTTTCTCTGCCAGCCGTGCGCTTCGTCCACGATGGCTTTTAGTTCATCGACGGTCAGCGTGGGCTGCGAAACAAGATTGCCTTGCTTGTCGGTCCAGGAACGATGAGTCATGTAAACCTTGAGCCAGTCGGCGCCGTGCTCGAGCTGCTCGCGCGCGGCCTTACGGGCCTGCACCGGACCGTCAATAATCTGGGCGCCTTTGGGCATATCCAGTTCAGGTGCATAGCCTTCGAGGTTGTAGCCGCCGGTGCTGGAGATGGCGCGCGTGACACAGAAAAGACGCGGGCCCGGGATAGTGCCTTCGGCGATGGCTTGCTTGATCTCGACGTCGCCATAGCCGGCGCCTTCAGTTTCGACATCGCGAAGGGTGGTGAAGCCTTGATCCAGCGCGCGCCGGCAGGCGTACGTGGCGCGAGCGGCGCGGAGAGAAATCCCAGCGTTGAGAATGTTAGCGTCGTAGCCGCCTTTGGCGGGGTCCTCGCCCCAAAGGAAGATATGCGTATGGGAATCGATTAGACCAGGCAGAACCGTGGAGAATGAAAGATCAACGACGCTGGCGTCGGCAGGAATTTGCGCCGAGCCGTCAGCAACTTTTTCGATGCGGTCGCCGCGTACAAAGATGAGTTGGTTTTTGCGGAGTGCATCGGACGTACCGTCAATCAGGGCCCCGGCGCGAATGACCGTGACTTTGGCGGGTGCTTGTGCCCGGATCGAGGCGGCAGCGAGCAGCAGAGCGAAGCAGGCGGCGAAGGCTAGATTACGCATGAGATCTCCCGAAAAGAGGCGGTAGCTTGCCGCATCCGGGTGCACATTTGCAAGGGACCGCGGGAACTGTGGCTTAAGGCATTTTGCCGCCGTAACGGCCGGCGTGCTCGAAAAGCGAGAGCAGATTAGTCATGCCGAGGAGGGTGCGGAGGGCAGCGCTGAGATTGATGAGTTCCAGCTTGCAGCCGCGAGAGCGGCAGGAGACGTATAGAGTGACCAGTGTGCCGAGGCCGGAACTATCCATAAAGGAAACGCCCTGGAAGTCGAGGACGATACGCTTTTCATCGGAAAGCAGGGTGCGAACTTTATTACGAAGGTGCGGGGCGTGTTCGGAAGTTAGACGGCCGTGACAGGAGACGACGGCACATGGACTGGCTTCACTGCGGCGCGCATCCATGCGAAAGCCGCGTTCAGAGATTGGGCTGGATTCGGGCGACATCAGTGCGCGGATTATAGCGCGAAATACGCTAATGTCCGCCGACGATGGGGCCTTTTGCTTGCGGGCGATGCATCAGGAAGATGAAGGGGATCAGGAACAAGAATAGTCCACCGAGAATGCGGAAGACATTGTTGTAGGCGAGCATGTTGGCTTGTTGACCCACCATGCGAAACAGGGCTTCTTGGGCGCGGTGTGCGGCGGCGACCAGGTCTGCGCCCTTACTCATGAACATGTGCTGTAGAGCGGCCAGCATTTGCGTGGCGCTGGAGCTATATGGATTCACATGAGCGCCGAGAATGTTTATGTTGGCTTGCGCGCGACGGAGAACGAAGGTGTTGACCGCGGAAATCCCGACGCTGCCACCAAGATTGCGGACGAGATTGAACAGGCTGGTGGCGTTGCCCATGGTCTCCTTCGGTATGGGTGACATACTGATGGTGGTAAGCGGAACGAAGACGAGACCCAGCGAGAGCCCCATCTCAAATTGCGGCCAGAAAAAGTCCCAGTAGCCAGCTTGCAGGTTGAGCCGCGAAAACTGAAATAAGGTGAAGGCACAGACGGCCATACCGATTGTGAGCAATTTGCGTGGATCGAATTTGGACATCATCAGGCCAACAACGGGCATAGCGATGAAGGAACCCAGGCCTCGGGGAGCCATGGCGATGCCCGCACGCAGGGCGGGATAGCCGAGGAGCGTTTGCAAGATCAAGGGGATGAGCACCGTCGTGCCGTAAAGTCCCACGCCGAGCATAGACATTAAGAAAACACCAGTGGAGTAGGTGCGATTCTTAAAGACCCGGAGGTTGACGACCGGCTCGGAGACACGCAGTTCGTGGAACAGGAATGATCCAAGGGCCACGACAGCAACGATCATCACGGCGGTAATCCAGGTGGTTCCGAACCAATCTTTTTCCTGGCCCTTGTCGAGAACCACTTGGAGCGCGCCGATGCCAAGAGCCAGCATGCCGATGCCCCAGTAGTCGATGCGTGACGAAGTGCGGCGAATGTAAGAGGGATCGAACACGAACAGCCGGGTCATGAGGAGGGAAGCCACGCCGATGGGGACGTTGATGTAGAAGACCCATCGCCAGCTGTAGCTGTCGGTAAGCCAACCGCCCAGGACCGGGCCGAGCAATGGCGCCACGACGATGCCGAGTCCCCAAAAGCCCATGGCTTTGCCGCGATCTTCGGGCTTGAAAGACTCCAGCAGCACGGCTTGAGATATTGGCTGCAAGCCACCGCCACAGGCGCCCTGAATCACGCGGCAGACAACCAGGAACGGGAGACTGGGAGCGAGCCCGCACAGAAAAGAAGCGACCGTGAACCCGGTCACCGATAGCATGAGCATGCGCTTGCGTCCAAAAAAATTAGAAAGCCAGCCGGTGAGAGGCAAGATGATGGCGTTGGATACCAGGTAGGAAGTCAATGTCCAGGTAGCTTCATCGATGGTGGCAGACAGGCTGCCGGCGATGTGTGGGAGGGAAACATTGACGACCGTAGTGTCGAGCACCTCCATAAAGGTGCTGAGCATGACGGCGATGGCGACGATCCAGGGATTAACGATGGTCGGCGGAAACTGTTGTGAGTCGTCGGGCATGCGCCATCGATGGCGGCAGATGGAGCCGCGAAATTCTCCGACTGACAGAATAAAAGAGGGCGATGCGAATGGCGGATTTTTCTGCCAAATCTTTTCGGAGGAACTCCATCGGAATCGCGAACCTGAGTATTCCGGAGAAGGCGTCCGGGATACAGTAATCCGCTGATTGCCGACTTGCGAGGGCTGTCAGATCCTGTACGGGTGAGCGCATCCTTTCTGATCGGCGCGACGCTGACGGTGCTGCTGGTCGCAGTGGCATTTGGGTTGGCCTTAGCGCACGTACTGGAGATGCCCGGAAAGATGCGTGTGGGGAGAGATACATATTTGGCCGTTCAGACCATCTACTATCCGGGATTTACGATTGGCGGAGGCGTCGGAGAGGCGGGAGGAATACTTGCGACATTCCTGTTCTTGTTCTTCACACCATACGGGAGCACACAATTCTGGTTGACGCTGGCGGCGCTGGCCGGGTTGGTCGCCATGCAGGCGGTCTTTTGGCTGATTACCCAGCCGGTGAATCGCTTTTGGCTGCAAAGTCAAAAGCTTGGACGCATGGGCTCGGAATTTTTTTCGACCGGAGTGAAGAGGTCGCGAGGCAGCAGTGAAACACAGCCTGTAGACTGGATGTATTTGCGAGATCGCTGGGAGCTTTCCCACGTAGCGCGAGCAGTGCTGGCGACGTTTAGTTTGATCGCGATTGTGGCGGCGGTCGCAACTGGCAGCTAGTCAAATTTCGCGCAGGCGCGCAGCCCAAGGTTTTCCAGACACTATTATTGGGAAGAAGCCGTCAAGTTGCGGCAGCGGCAGCGGTGCCACTGATCGCCGAGGGGTCGGTGTCCGTGGTGGCGGCGGTGGCGCGGTAGCGTACCAGCAAGAGAGTAAGGTCATCGGCCTGGCTGGCGCCGCGGGCGAAGTTTTCGACGGCTTGCAGCACGGTTTGCTGGAGATCTTCGAGAGCCGTTTGATCTTGGCCATTGAGGACATCGCGAAGGCGCTGCACGCCGAAGAGTTGCTCGGCGGGATCCATGGCTTCGGTGACGCCGTCGCTGAACAGGACCATCGTGTCGCCGGGTTCCAGCTTCAAACAGACGGCGGTGTATTCGGCTTCAGGGACTAAGCCCACCGGGTAAGATCCTTCGTTAAAGACATCTTCGGCAACACCCTTGCGGATCAGGAAGGGTGAAGGATGGCCGGCGTTGATGTATTCAAGATTCCCTTTATCGTCCAGAATTCCGAAAAACATCGTGGCGTAGCGGCCAATCTCGGAGTGATCGCAAAGGAAGCGATTCACGTGGACGAAGACGCGGGCGGGATCGGTGCCCAAGGTCATGCCGGAGAGCGCGCCTTGCAATAGGTTAGTGCAAAGAGCGGCGCCGAGTCCCTTGCCGGAAACGTCGGCGAGCAGGAAGGCAGTGCGATTGTCACCGAGCGGGAAAACATCGAAATAGTCTCCGCCCACAGCGAGACAGGGGAAATTGATGCCGCTGACGGCGAGATGCGGATAGTCGCGAAAATTTTTCGGCAGCAAAGCCTGCTGAATGTCACGCGCGATGCCGATTTCTTGCTCCAGGCGCTGGCGTTCGCGTTCGCGTTCCACTAAGCGGGCATTGTCTAGAATGCTGGCGGCATCGGCGGCCAAGGCATCGAGAATCTGACGATCCAGCTTGGAGAAGGCCGCGGGACGGCGCGAATCGAGATAGATGACGCCGAGAAAGTCGCCGCGCTTGATGTTGATCATGGACTGATCGGTGTTGGCGCGGGACATCGCAAATAGCGGAATCACCACGACAGCGCGTAAACGCTGGGCGACGATACTCTGCGCGGCCTGCAAGTCCATGTCCGCTTGCGCCAGGTCTTCGGTGATGACGGCGGACTGTTTGCGGAGCGCAAGCTGAATGGCGGTCTGGCTGGGCGTGAGGCTTTCGGGTGGCAAACGGACGCCGCCAGCGCGGCGCGCGAGTCGAACCTTCAGAGTGCCTCCGGCGTCGACTTCCAAGAGCAGCCCGCGATCGGCATCGGTGACGGACACGGCGTGATCGAGCATCGTTCCGAGCACGGAATCGAGCGGGAGCTGAGAGTGCAGAAGCGTCGTCGCTTCCAACAACAAATTCAGTTTGCGAAGCCCGCCGCCGGTGGGCTCCGAACTGGTGATGTGCTCAATGCGGGTAAGCAAATGCGGAAGCGAATCGGTACTGGCGTTGGCGGCGGAGCGATAGATGATTTCGTAAGAATCGTCGAGGCCAAAAGTGATGGCGTCGCCATCTTGAAGCTCGCGGCTTTCGACTTTCTCGCCGTTGACGAACAGGCCGCGGCGCTGGCCGCGATCTTCGATGTAGTACTTGCCGGCTTCGGTGACAATGGCAGCGCAGTTGCGGGAGATGCGGCGGTCGGCAAGCTGCAGATGATTGCCAGTTTCGGCGCCGCGTCCGATGAGGAAGGGCATCTGGGTGACGCGAACATAGCGGCGCGCGCCATCGGGAGAAACGACCTCGAGGACGGTCTCAGCTAAATTTGGGACGGTATCCGGCATCGCCTATTGACGGCGGGATTGTAGCACGCAGGCGGCAAAGAACAGGTGTGCCGCGTCTAAAGGGAGTGTTTGCAAATCAGAGATCGCCAGAGCGAGAAGCTGAAAATCCCTTCGAGCAATCGAGCACGGCAACAGATCAGGATGCTTTGGTGAGTGTGGAAACGGGTTCGTGAATCGAAGAATCGCCGTTAATTTGTGGTTTGGGAGCCAAAAGCCAGTTGAGGCGCAGGGAATCATCGAACGGGGAGCGGCGCGAAACCACGAACAACCGTGAAGCCGCGGATCGTGCAGAAGCCCACCAGCGCGTCACCCGAGCCGGGGTCATTTCTGATTTCGTCTTCGAGTCCATGAAGCGCATATCGCAGCGGGCGCAGCGATATGGAGAGACGCGCAGGAGGGCGTGAAGGGTTTCCTCGAGCGCGCTCTGCGGATCGGTTTTCCAGCACGACCTACTCTTACATCGCGGACACTGGTGGAACGCCGACTTGTTGAGACAATTTCTGAGGGCCAGGCGCACCAACTCACATCCTCCAAATAAATCCAATCACCTAAATAACGGGGCCGAGGCACGCGGTGCCGGGCAAACAGCGCCGCTGCGTAATTTATGCAAGGGCACGGCTCGGAAGCAATAGGAAAGTTGGGGGACAAAGCTGATTGTAAGTACTAGGCGACGCATGCGTGTTCTCGGCGGATTCTTGGCTTCAAAATGTGGAAATTTGAAAGCTGATGCCGTGGAGCCCTTAAACGAGAAAACACACCAGGGTGGAAGACTCGTGCTGCAGTCTATCCTCGACTCGTCCGCGATGCTAGGGAGCTTACATTTCGCGTAATTTTTACTCGATCCGGACCGGCAAAATTCCCAATCTTGTCACCGTTGGCCTTGTGTTTTCTTCTTTTGTTTCATGTACTTACGCATGTTTTTGCAACTTTCAAGACGTTGGATGGGTTCTAAGTTGCAGCACCTTTTCTGGGTGTTTTTGTTGAGATGGGATGAGATTGCGACTTTTAATTCGACTGCTTCTTTTTGGCTGTTTGGCTCCGGCGGCTCGAGCGGACGTTGCCGTGTTCCTGGAGGAGCCATACAGCTACGATGGCGCTCTAGCAGGCACGGGCCATGCGGCAATTTATTTGCGCCGCGTCTGTGCCGCTTCGCCAACGGTGCTCCGGCGGTGCCAGGCAGGCGAATCCGGTGTGGTGATCAGCCGCTATCACCGCATCGGTGGGTATGACTGGCTGGCGATTCCGCTCTACCCGTATCTTTACGCCGTCGAGCGCCCGGGCGATATTCCGCTGTTCGCGGACAGCAAGCTGGAGGCGGCACTTCGGGATCGGTATCGGCGCAAGTATCTGAAAGACATTGCTCCCGACGGTCCCGATGGGACGATTCCGGCTGGAGATTGGTACGAACTGATCGGCTCGGCTTACGACCGAACTCTATACGGTTTGCAGATCGAGACCACCGCCGAACAAGATGACAAATTCATCGCTGCATACAATGCCGGACCGAATCGAGCCGCCTACCAGCTGGTAACGCGGAATTGCGCGGACTTTGTCCGCGAAGGCGTAAATTTCTATTACCCGAAGGCGACTGGGCGAAGCGTAGTGGCCGATCTGGACGTCTCGACGCCCAAGCACGTTGCCAAGTCGCTGGCGCAATACAGCAAGAAGCATCCGGACCTGCAATTCACTAAATTTGTGATCCCGCAAATTCCAGGCAGCATTCGACGCAGCCGGCCGGTACACGGACTTGTGGACTCGGTGTTTACGGCGAAGAAGTACGTGGTGCCCCTGGCGCTGCTGCATCCTTTCGTTGCGGGAGGCGTTGGCGTCGCTTACCTAACCAGCGGGCGTTTTAGCCCAGCTAAGAACGCCATGGTCCTGACGCAAGACGGCGATTTGGAACGGCCACTCACCAAGCAAGAACGCAGGGCGTATGAAAAAGGTTTGGCGGAAGTCACCAAGACCAGAGCCAACGAAAAACCTGGGTCGGAAGAGGCATCCTGGGAGCATCTGCTAGCCGATGCGAAACTCGATGTGGACGACCACGGTCGACCCGTTTTGCAGGTGCGCACCGGTGGAACCTTGACGATCCTCGGAATTACCAGGGACAACGTACTCGATGGTGAAGGACCGCGGGAAGTTGTCCAGGAATTGCTGGTCGCCAGGCTTCGCGAACAGCTTAAAGGTGGCCGTGCTCCTAAGACCTCAGAAGCCGAGCTTCGGCGCGACTGGAAGCTGCTGAAAGCGGCCTTCGCCAGCCCGGAAGAGGCCCACAACCGCGAAAGCAGTGTGAGCAACTCTTCGGCGGGCCGCACTGATTGAAACCAGCCTCATCCATCGATTTCCTTATATCACGTTCCAATAATTGAATCCGATACAACACTTAATAGAAATACTTCTTGCCAACGTTTGTCAAAAGCATGTCAATCATTAAATACTCTCCTTTCAATTATTTACAGACTTAGCCGCTTTCCCGATTTGGTTACACAATTGCGATCGCTGTGCCTCGTTAGCGATCCGCCGCTGCCGCCCGGTCGTGAAAGCCGGACGTACCACAGGCCCCAAACAGTCAAGCGTTCTACGTTGAACGCCCAGGTGGATTAGGGTCGGCTCGTTCCAGGAACCATCGCTACGGGTGTCTCTGGATGTCGCGCGTGCGCATTTCAAAGGAGGACTGGATGTTCACCAGTAAGTTGCTTCGCCAAAATCCCAATCGAGCCTACAGATGGTTGATCGTCGCGGTGCTGGCTCTCCAGGTGGGAGCTACGGTTCGCGCACAATCGACTGCGTCATTGGGCGGCACCGTGACCGATCCTACAGGCGCTGCCGTACCCAATTCCACCGTCGTCGCTCGAAATATCGCAACCGGCGTCGAGTCCACCCTCACCGCCGACTCTTCCGGCGCGTATCTTTTCCCCAGCCTGCCGATTGGTACGTATCGGGTGGAAGTCACCGCCCCTGGTTTCAACAAGGCCGTCGTCGCAGGCCTCACACTAACGGTGGCAACAGCGATTACCCAGGACGTGCGCTTGGAAGTCGGTCAGGTCACGCAGCAAGTGGAAATTAATGCGGATGCAGCGCTTGTGGAAACCACGACCACCGGACTCGGCCAGGTTATCAATGACAAGACTGTGCAGGAAATTCCTCTGAACGGCCGCCATTTTACCGACCTCACGCTGCTAACGACTGGCACGGTCACTCCGCCGGCCAACGGATTTCTATCGGCGCCTCTGCGTGGTCAAGGTTCGTTCGGCATCAACACCGCCGGTGCGCGCGAAGACACCACCAACTGGCTGGTCAACGGTGTCAACCTGAACGATCCAGTCCAGAACCAGATCACTTTCCAGCCGCCCATCGACACGCTGGCCGAGATGAAGGTCGACAACTCTTCGTTCCCGGCGCAGTACGGCCGCAACGCTGGCGCGGTGGCCAACATGGCCACCCGCTCCGGCACGAACAGCTACCACGGCGAAGCGTTTGAGTTTTTCCGCAACAATGCGCTGGATGCGAGAAACTTTTTCAATCCATCGCAGAGCGCAACAGGCGCTCCACTGGCCCAGGCGCCGTTCAAGCGCAATGAGTTCGGCGCCGATTTCGGCGGACCCATCGTGAAGAACAAGTTGTTTTTCTTTCTGGCGTACGAAGGCCTGCGTCAGCACCAGCAGCTGACCGTCTCCACTACCGTGCCGAGCGCGAATCAGATTGCCACCGTGACCTCGCCTGGCGTGCTCAGTCTCCTCAAGTTGATTCCGGCTGCCAACCTGGTCGGCACTGGCAACGCCACCGATCCCGCGACCTTCAATGGCTTCACTGGTTCTGCGCTTGCCAACGTGGCCTTGAATCAGGGATCTGCCGACATCGACTATGAGATTTCGGGTCGCGACCGCCTCCACGGATACTACGTCGTCCAGAAGGACCTTCGCCAAGAGCCCACCGCAGGCGGCGCAGTCGCAGCCAACTTGCCGGGCTTCGGCGATACCCGCGACGGCTTCCGCCACTTGATGACCGTCAGCGAAGATCACACTTTCTCTGCTACGTTGACCAACACCGTGCGCCTGGGTTTCAACCGCATTCACCTGATCTTCACTCCGAACACGCTGTCGGATCCCTCCGATTTCGGCATCACCCAGCCGACCGGCTCGCCCGTTGCTTCAGGGCTGCCTTTCTTCAACATTTCCGGCAACGCTGCCTTCGGCGGTCCGACCTTAGAGCCGCAGGGACGTGGTGATACGACAGGGGTACTCAACGACACCCTGAGCTGGCTCAAGAATCGCCACTCGTTTGCGTTCGGCGGAGAGATTCGCCGCGCGTACAGCAACAACATCTCGGAAAACATCGGCAGCTTCACGTTCAACACCATGACTAACTTCCTGAACGATCAAGCGTCCGCCTATACCGTGTTACTTGGCAACGGCAACGACAACGTTCTGCAGCCGAGCTACGCGGTGTTCGCGCAAGACAGTTTCAAGTGGAAGCCCAACTTCACGATCAACATCGGGCTGCGTTACGAGTGGAACTCCACTCCTTCCGAACGCAACAACCGCTTTACTAATTTCGATATCGCCAGCGGCACTCTGGTGCCGGCAACTCAGCCGTTCCACACCAACAACATGAACTGGGAGCCGCGCATCGGCTTTGCGTGGGATCCGTTCAAGAACGGCAAGACCTCAGTCCGTGCCGCCTACGCCATCCTTACCCAGGACCCGACCATCAACACCGTCACGGGTTTGAGCGGCAATCCACCGTTCGCCATTCCCATCTCCGTATCATCAGCCACCAGCGCGATCCTCGTGGAGAATCCGTCAGCGGCCATCACTGGCGTCAGCCTGGGACCCGCGGCGATCAATCCGAACTTCGACAATATGTACGCGCAGGATTGGAACGTGACGGTCGAGCGCCAGGTCACTTCCACGATCGGCGTTAGCGTCGCGTATGTGGGCATGAAGGCTACACACCTGCAGCTCACGCAGAATGTGAACCAGCCCTTCGTTACCAACGGCGTGTATGGTTCGACTCGGCCGTTCCCAAGCCTGCCGCTAAGCAGCACGGTTCTGCCGGCGCAATGCACCGCTCCCAATCCGATCTGCCCGCTCGGCACGATCAACGAAGTGAACAGCGCTGGCAATTCCAACTACAACGCATTGTGGGCGACGGTAAACAAGCACTTCTCGAAGGGGCTGGAACTGTTGGCTTCCTACACCTACTCGAAGTCACTGGATTACAACTCCCTGTCCACGGGTGAAACCTACATTCTGCAAGACGCTTACAATCCGCGCGGCGACTACGGACGATCCGAGTTCGATGTCCGCAACCGCTTCGTGGCCAGCGGTTTCTACCGGCTGCCTTTCCAGGGCAACCGCGCGATCGCCGGTTGGCAGGTTGGCGTAATTACCCAAGCGCAGTCGGGTAATCCGCTCAATCCGACCCTGACGATTGGCCCCGGCCCTGGCATCTCACTGACTGTGCGGCCCGATCTCACCGGCCCGGTTGGAACCACCGGCAATCCGGCGCAATGGTTCACTACCAAGTCCGTTTTCGTTTCGCCTTGCACACCTGCGGTGCCTCCGGCGACGCTGCCGACTTGCACTCCCGGCAACTTGGGCCGCAACGCACTCACGGGACCTGATTTCGTCAACACCGATTTCTCGGTCCTCAAAGACACGAAGCTTACCGAACGATTCAACCTCCAGTTCCGCGTGGAGTTTTTCGATGTCTTTAATCATCCCAACTTCGGCAACCCGGTCCTCACGACGACCTCGGCTGCCTTTGGCGTGATCCAGAGCACGCGCTTCCCGACCGGAGATTTCGGCTCCTCGCGTCAGGTGCAGTTCGCGTTAAAGTTGCAATTCTAACGACAACGGTTGTATGCGACACTTTCGGGGAGTCAGCCGCAAAGCGGCTCCCCGATTTGTTTGCACACACTCAGGTTCGGATCTCGCTGTTGTGATGATTACTTAGCCGCCGAGGTAAGGCGCCGGGTCACATAGTCATGAACGTGCGCGTCAAACAGCTCATCGAGCTGCCGGGTAATCGGACCCGGCGCTGCGGTAACCTTGCTTCCGGCAATCTCGCCAACGCCAAGCAGGTTGCGATTCGTCGATGAAATAAAAACTTCATCCGCGGAGAACAGGTCGTCAGGTTTCAACGGGCGTTCCACAACCGCGATTCCCGCTTCCGGCGCGATCTCGAACAGAATGCCCCGCGTCACGCCCTCCAGGCACCCGGAATTCAAGGGAGGCGTATACACTCTCTTGTCCTTCACCATGAAAATGTTGGCGGCCGTGCATTCGGCGATCTCGCCGCGCTCGTTCAGCAGCACCACCTCGTCGAACCCCTCGCTTTGCGCCTCTGCAACGGTCCACACGTTCGGAAGCCAGGATATGCTCTTCACTCCGGCAAGCGGAGATGCCGCGTGGCGCCCATGCTCACGAAGTGCCAGTCGGATCGGTTCGCGATACTCGGGCAGCGGCGCTGTGCAGATGATCAGATCAGTCTCCGGCTGCTCTTCCGGTCCGCGCCAGAAACCCGCGTTGTTGTAAACCAAGTAGACGCGTGCGGCGCCTTCGCTCACCTTGTTGGCGCGTATCACTTCGTGAAGGTTGACTCGCACACGTGCTGCAGGAAAAGGCATCGGCAGCTTGACGATTCCCGCATCTTTTTCCAGACGCCGCCAGTGCCGCTCGTATGCGAAGGCTTCGCCGCGGAAGATCCGCATCGTCGTAAAGATGCCCCAGCCGCAAATCAAGCCGGCCTGGCCCGGTGACAATCGCACTTTCTCGATCGACAACAGGTGCTCATTGTGAAAGATATTGCGGTGAATCACGCGTACTCCTTAGGGTTCCATTGTAGCGGACGTAGAGCGAGTGGCAAGCAACGGGGCGTTCGAAGTTCCTGCACAATTGTCCGACGGAGCGCTCGGAGCCGGCTTTGGGTCTTATCGCACTTGGGTGGAAACCGCATTTGGCTTACTATCGCTGCGCTGATTCTCGCGGATGACAAAAGGCGACGATCCTTATGACGCAAAATGCAAAGAATCCATCGCGGCGAAAGCTTTTGCGCACCGCCGTGATCGGCGGCGCATTTGCCGTCACTGTCCGTGCCACACCTTTGCAGCCACTGCTCGCGTCCGTCCGAGAGCGATGGCTCTCGGATCACGCCGCCGGCGACGTGTCTTCGTTCGAATTCGAGGAGATCACCATCGCGGAGCTGCAGGCCGGTATGACTGCCGGCAAGTACACCGCGCGCGCGATCGCCGAAAAATATCTGACGCGCATCGATCAAATCGATAAAAACGGTCCGGCGATCAACAGTGTGATTGAGATCAATCCCGATGCGCTGTCGATCGCCGAATCCCTGGACAAGGAGCGCAAAGACAAGGGCGTGCGAGGGCCACTTCACGGCATTCCGGTGATGATCAAGGATAATGTCGACACCGCCGACCGCATGATGACCACAGCCGGGTCGCTCGCGCTGGTGGGATCAAAGCCGGCCAAGGATTCCACTGTCGCGCAGAAACTCCGCGACGCCGGAGCGGTCATCCTCGCGAAGACCAATCTCAGCGAGTGGGCCAATATTCGCTCGGGGCACTCGACCAGCGGGTGGAGCGGGCGCGGCGGTCAGACTAAAAATCCATACGCACTGGATCGCAATCCGTGCGGCTCAAGTTCCGGATCGGGCGCCGGAGTTTCTGCGAATCTCTGTGCTGGCGCGATTGGCACGGAAACTGACGGTTCGATCGTGTGTCCGTCCTCCAGTAACGGGCTGGTGGGCATCAAGCCGACAGTCGGGTTGACGAGCCGCACAGGAATTATCCCCATCTCTCATAGCCAGGACGGTGCCGGCCCAATGTGCCGCACGGTGCGCGATGCCGCCACGATGCTGGGCGCTATCACCGGTATCGATGAGGAAGATCGCGCTACCCTCGATAGTCGCGAAAGGTCCTATACGGATTACACGCAGTTCCTCAAATCCGACGGTTTAAGGGGCGCGCGAATCGGTGTTGTGCGGCAGAGATTCGGTTTCCACGAAGGCGTCGACAAAGTAATGGAGTCCGCCCTCGATGCGCTGAAACGGGAAGGCGCGATCCTGGTCGATCCGGCCAACATCGAGACTTCCGGAAAATTCGGCGATTCCGAATTTATTGTGCTGCTGTATGAGTTGAAAGCCGATTTGAACGCCTATCTTGCGCGGCTCGACCCGAACGCGCGGGTGAAGACTCTGAAAGACATCATCGACTTCAACGAGAAGAACCGCGAAAAGGAAATGCCGTACTTTGGGCAAGACACCTTCATCAAAGCCGAAGAAAAAGGACCACTTACGTCGCAGGAATATCTTGACGCGCTATCCAAGAATCACCATCTCGCGCGCAAAGAGGGCATCGACGCCACCATGGACAAAAACAATCTGGATGCGCTGATCGCGCCCACCGGCGGGCCCGCCTGGATCGTGGATCACGTCAACGGCGATTACTTCGGCGGCGGCAGCTCCACCGCCGCAGCCGTTGCCGGCTACCCCAATATCACCGTTCCGGCGGGGTTCATCTCCGGTCTTCCGGTCGGCATCTCCTTCTTCGGACGTGCCTGGAGCGAGCCGGTATTGATTCGACTGGCTTTCGCATTTGAGCAAACCACAAAGATCAGAAAAGCTCCGCGATTCTTGCCGCACGTGGAAATTTGATGGCGAGAGAAATGGGCAAGAAATGTCAGCAAAGCGGCTTGACGGAGCCAAAAGCGTAATTGATGATTTGTCCCGACAACGTTGACCCGCGGGGTGACAGCGAACTAGCCTGGAGTTCATCAACATGTTCCTTATGCGACTTACTCTTCGCGTGTACCGGCATTGTCTACGTCGTTTGGTTGGTGGCGTGGCTGTAGCTGCAGTGTTGGCCGGAAGTATTTCGTCTGGCGCCAGAGCTATTCCCAATCCAGCTTCGAACCAAGGGCTAAAAATCTACTTTGTGGATGTAGAGGGCGGCCAGGCTTCGCTATTTGTAACTCCAGCTGGAGAGTCTCTGTTGATCGACACGGGTTGGGGAGGAAACAATGGCCGCGATGCCGGTCGCATCATCGCGGCAGCGAAGAAAGCCGGAATCAACAAGATCGACTACGTACTCATCACGCACTTTCATGCCGATCACGTCGGCGGGGTTTCACAACTTGTTGACAAAATCCCGGTTGGTACATTTATCGATCACGGCGACACGCGCGAAACCGGAGCCAATGCCGACAAATTGTTCGGCGCGTACAAACAGGCTTTTGCGGATGGCAAATCCAAGCGCCTTTCGGTCAAACCAGGTGACACCCTTCCGATTCAGGGGGTCAAAGCGACAGTCGTCAGCGCCGATGGGAATTTGATCGGCTCGCCGCTTCCGGGAGCTGGCCAGCAAAATCCGGCATGCAATGACGCCGCGAGACCCGCCGACGATCCGTCGGAAAATCCGCGCTCGCTCGGCACGTACTTCACTTTCGGCATACTCCGGATCCTCGACCTCGGCGATTTAACCTCCGAGAAGGAAATGGACCTGATGTGCCCGGTCAACAAGCTGGGCAAAGTCGATATTTATATCGTGTCGCATCATGGATCGCTGGCGAGCGGCAGTCCGGTGCTCGTGCACGCGATCTCTCCTCGCGTGGCCATTATGGACAACGGAGCGAAAAAGGGCGGTGCTCCTTCGACCTGGGAGGTCATCAAGAAAGCGCCGAACCTGGAGGATCTCTGGCAGTTGCATTATTCAGAAGAAGGGGCGGTCGCGCACAATGTCGCGAACGAATTTATCGCCAACCCCGATGGACCGGATTCGGGAAACTACCTCGAGCTGACGGCCAAGCCCGATGGCAGCTTCGACGTCTTCAATTCGCGAACGCAACAAACAAAACACTACGGAGCGAAATAAGAAGTGAGATTGAGTAGCTATGGATGAACATGTCAGCGGTCGAGAATACGTTTACCGATGAGCGCTAGCTCGCTGCAACGCTGGCACATTGCCGTGGTCGTCAGCGCGGCCATCGCCCTCAGCTATCTCGACCGGCAAACGCTGCCCGTAGCGGTGAAAGCGATCTCGAAGAGCATTCCGCTGACGAACGAGCAGTTCTCGGAACTGCAGTCGGCGTTCCTGTTGGCCTACGCGTTCATGTATGCCGGTGGCGGAAAGCTCGCTGATGCACTGGGGACGCGAATCGGCTTTGCGGCGATCATGATTTTTTGGTCGCTGGCCTGCGTGAGCCACGCGCTTGCCGCGAACTTCGCGATGCTGGCGGGCAGCCGTTTTCTACTCGGCATGGGTGAAGGCGGGGGATTTCCCTCAGCCACTCGTGCGGTTTCAGAAGGCTTCGCGGTAAAGGATCGCGCGACGGCTATGGGCATTATCAACGCCGGGACCGCGGTAGGAGGCATCCTCGCGCCTCCACTGATTGCGCTCATCGTAACGTACTTAAGCTGGCGGTGGGTTTTCGTCGTGACCGGGGCAGCGGGTTTGCTTTGGACAGCGTGGTGGCTGCGGTCTTACTCCTCGCCGCGCGAAGAAGGGTCTCAAACGCGTGAAGCGAAAGAGTTGCCGGCCGACCACGGTGCGAATGGGTTAGGCAACACCCGCTGGACGGATCTGCTGAAAATTCGCGAAGTGTGGGGATTGATGTTTGCGAAATTTCTCAGCGACGCGGCGTGGTACTTCTATCTTTTCTGGTTGCCCAAATACTTGTACGACGCGCGCAACTTTGACGTGAAGGCGGTAGGCGCCTTCGCCTGGATACCCTATGCGGCGGCTGGCGTTGGTTGCCTGATAGGCGGATGGTTCTCAAGCCATCTCGTGCAGCGGCAGTTTTCCGTGAACTTCGCCAGAAAGCTGGCGTTGGGACTGAGCGCGTCGGTGATGCCGCTCATCGTTCTGGTTCCGCGCGTGCCGGTGTCCTGGGCGATCTTGATTTTCAGCCTGGCGTATTTCGGGCAGCAGTCGTGGTCCACCTTGGTGATGGTGTTGCCCACCGATTTGTTTCCGCGCCAGGTGGTGGGTTCCGTGGCGGGCTTGGTAGGATTTGGCGGGGCGATGGGCGGGATTGCTTTCGGCCAGTTCGTCGGATACCTGTTGGATCACGGATTCGGATATGGAGTCGTGTTTGCGTTGGCCGGGACTTTTCATGTGGCGGCATTTGTGTTGATTCTTGTGACGGTGCCGAGCGTGCTGCCGTTGACGCTGGAACGGAAACTGAGCTACTGAGGTTCGGGATGAAGATCAAGGAAATTCGCACTCGCGTGGTGAGCTGGCGCGGCAAGACCGTTCCGCTGCCGCCGCATTTCTGCACGAATCCGATGGACTTGCTCGATCTTCCGCAACCATCAATGAGTACGTTCACGTTCCACGGATGGCTGGTCGTCGAAGTTTTCGCTGACGATGGCAGCGTCGGGATCGGGAATGCGGCGCTTGCTCCGCAGATTTGCAAGCAAGTGATCGATCTCTATTTGAAGCCGTTGTTGATCGAAAAAAATCCGTGGGACATTGAATTTTTGTGGCAGCACATGTACCGCAAGACGATGGCGTTTGGCCGGAAGGGGATTGGCATGACCGCCATCAGCGCGGTGGATATCGCGCTGTGGGATTTGCTGGGAAAATCGGCAAAGCAGCCGGTGTATCGATTGTTGGGTGGCAGAACCAAGCAGCGGATTCCGGTATATGCGAGCCGCTTGTACAGCGTGCCGCTGGACGATCTCGCCGAAGAAGCCAAGCGCTACAAGAACGAAGGTTACAAGGCGATGAAGCTGCGGTTCGGCTGGGGACCAACCGACGGCGCAGCGGGAATGCAACGCAATGTCGAGCTCGTGCGTACGGCGCGCGAGGCCGTAGGTGATGGTGTTGATGTGATGGCCGACGCATACATGGGCTGGACGCTGGATTATGCGAAACGCATGCTGCCGCTGCTCGAACCTTTTCATCTGCGCTGGCTGGAAGAGCCGATAATCCCCGACGATATTCACGGGTACGCGGAACTAAGATCGTACGGTCGAGTTCCCATCGCTGGGGGCGAGCACGAATTCACGTTGTACGGATTCCGAGAGCTGCTCGAGGCGCGAGCGGTGGACTACATCCAGTTCGATACGAACCGTGTCGGCGGAATTTCGCAGGCCCGCAAGATCGCGGCGCTTGCCGAGGCCCATTCGATTCCGGTAATTCCGCACGCGGGGCAAATGCACAATTTTCATGTAGTGATGGCCAGCCTGAATTCGCCGATGGCGGAATACTTTCCGATCGTCGACGTAGAGGTCGGAAACGAACTGTTCTGGTACATCTTCAGCGGAGAGCCTAAGGCCAAGGACGGAAACATCGATCTAGACGAAAATGTGCCGGGATTGGGCCTGACCATCAATGAAGCGGCGCTGAAACAGTTTGACGTCGCTGGCTGAATGCATAAAACGGAGCGAGCTGGTTGATGATGCGATTGGTGCAGTTGAAAAAACGAAATGAGCGCCGTGTGGCGATCGTGGAAGAGCCGCGCTTACAGTTGCTGGAGGGTGTGTGTTTCGTTTACGAGTTGGCGCGTGCGGCAAGCTCGCGAGGTTCGGATTTGAGTGGCGTGGCAAAGTCGCGGGCTGCCAGCGAGTTCCTGGACTATGGCGAAGTCCATACGGGCCGGTCCGAATGGCGCTTGCATCTTCCGTTCGACCATCCCGAAGAATCCGCGCGATGTATGGTTTCCGGTACGGGTCTGACACATTTGGGTAGCGCGCAGGGACGCAATGCGATGCATGTCGCAGCCAAGGCTGGGGAGCAGATGACCGACAGTATGAAAATGTTTCGCTGGGGTCTGATGGAAGGACGCCCTGAAGCGGGGCGAATCGGCGTGGCACCGGAGTGGTTCTACAAGGGAACCGGCACCGCACTGCGCGCCCATGGCGAAGCCCTGGAGATCCCCGCATACGCCGAGGACGGCGGCGAAGAGGCGGAAGTGGCGGGAATCTATTTTGTTGGTGACGACGGACGGCCGCGGCGCATCGGATTTGCTGTGGGCAACGAATTTTCGGATCACCAGTTTGAGAAAAGGAACTATCTCAATCTGGCAGGATCGAAGCTGCGGACGTGCGCGCTGGGTCCCGAACTGGTAGTCGATCACGCGTTTCGCGAAGTGCCGGTGGACGTGAGCATCGAGCGTGGCGGAAAGGCGATCTGGTCAAAGTCCTTCCACACCGGCGAAGACGCGATGTGCCACAGCTTGCAGAATATTGAGCATCATCATTTCAAGTTTGAAGGCCACCGGCGTCCGGGCGACGTACACGTGCATTTTTTCGGCACGGCAGCGTTGAGTTTTGGCGACGGCCTGAAATTGCAGGAGGGCGACGTAATGCAGGTTGCGGTCGAGGGATTTGGACGACCGTTGCGGAATCCAGTGCGTGTCGCCGGTTCAGAACAGAATCTGATCAGCACAATTCCGATGAATTGAGGAAGCCATGTCGAAGCCGCGAGTAGCAATTCTTGGTTTGGGGATCATGGGTTCGGGGATGGCGGGCCGCCTGTTGGGAGCGGGATTCCCGCTGATGGTATTCAACCGAAATCGGGACAAGGCCGCGCCGCTCGCCAGCAAGGGCGCGACGTTAGCCAATTCGGCAAAGGAAGCCGCGTCGCAGGCGCACATTATCATCAGCGTCGTATCGGACGACAACGCCTCACGAGAAATCTGGTTGGGGGACAACGGCGCGCTGGCGGGCGCGACGCCTGGCTCAGTCTTGATCGAATCCAGCACATTGACAGTGGGCTGGGTCCAACAGCTCGCGCAATCTGCTGCATTGAAGAAATGTGAGTTCCTGGATGCGCCGGTGACCGGATCGAAGCCCCAAGCGGCGAACGGCGAATTATTTTTCCTGGTAGGAGGTCCGGCGGCTGCGCTGGAAAAGGCCAGGGATGTTCTGGCGGCGATGAGCCGAGGTCTCCTGCATCTCGGCGCGAATGGAAGCGGGGCACGAATGAAATTGGTCAACAATTTCGTTTGCGGCGTGCAGGCTGCGGCGCTGGCTGAGGCGGCATCGCTAATTCAAAAAGGCGGCCTCGACGTGGAGAAGGCATTCGCGGTGCTAGCGAACGGCGCACCGGGTAGTCCGCTGGTCAAGGCGCTGATCGAACGCGTTGCTGCAGGAAGTCCCGAAGTCAATTTTGAATTGCGATTAATGGCCAAGGATCTGGGTTACGCCGTCGATGACGCTTCGCGAAATGGCATGGCCCTGGAGACGGCGAGTGCCGCGCTCGACGTCTTCACACGGGCCATCGAGCGAGGCCACGGCAATCAGGATATGTCGGCGGTGATTACAGCCACGCGCAGCGCCGTCGCCTGACGAAAACACGAGCAGGGGCTGAGGCGTAGTAGCCTCAGCCCCTGCTTGACCGACCCTTGGTTCCCCCCGCAGGGAGCGGGGAACCGGCCTGCAAACTTCATGTACGCTAGAGCGCGGCGCAGACCGATTTGACTTCGGTGTAGTGCTCGAGCACTTCGTGTCCCATTTCGCGGCCCCAGCCGGATTGCTTGTATCCGCCGAAGGGAAGCGCGGGATCGAAGACGTTGTAGCAGTTGATCCACACCGTACCGGCGCGGAGCTTCGAGGCAATCTTGTTGGCTTTCTTGATGTCGCGTGACCAAACTCCGGCGGCGAGTCCGTAGACCGTGTTATTGGCCTTGTCGATCACCTCGGCGGGATCGGTGAAAGGAATCGCGGTGACCACGGGACCAAAGATTTCCTCTTGCACGACCTTCATGTTTTCGGTGGTATCCACAAGAACCGTTGGCTTCACGAAGTAGCCTTCGGTGCCGTGGCGCTCGCCGCCGGCGATGGCTTTCGCGCCTTCCTTCTTGCCTGATTCGAGATAACCGCAGACGCGATTGAGTTGCTCTTCTGAGACGAGCGGCCCCATGTCGGAATCGGGATCAAATCCCGGCTTGACGCGGATCTTTTGCGCACTCTGCGCCATGCCTTCCACAACCTTGTCGAACGCTTTGTTTTCGACATAGAGGCGTGAACCGGCGCAGCAGCACTGCCCATGATTGAAGAAGATAGCGCTAGCAGCTCCCGGAATAGCGGAATCGAGATCGGCATCTTCCATGATGATGTTGGGCGACTTACCGCCGAGTTCCAGCGAGACCTTCTTCAGATTTCCGGCGGCAGCTTGAATAATAAGCTTGCCGACTTCGGTTGACCCGGTGAAGGCTACTTTGTCGACGTCAGGATGCGCGGCGAGGGCGGCGCCCGCGGTCTCGCCGAAGCCCGCGACGATGTTGACCACGCCTTCGGGGAAGCCAGCTTCCTGAACCATTTCGCCCAGCAGCAACGCGGTCAGCGGCGTCTGCTCGGCGGGCTTCAAGACGATCGTGCAGCCTGCGGCAAGAGCCGGACCCAGCTTCCACGCAGCCATGAGCAATGGGAAATTCCACGGAATAATTTGGCCGACAACACCGACAGGCTCGCGGACGGTGTAGGCCAGAAATTTCGACGGGGAGCTCAACGTCAGTGGAATGGTGTTGCCTTCAATTTTTGTGGCCCAGCCTGCGTAATAACGCAAAGTTTCGATGACGAGCGGAAGGTCGGCGACGCGCGCGATCTTCAGTGGTTTACCGTTGTCGAGCGATTCGAGCTGAGCGAATTCTTCGAGGTGTTGCTCGATCAGATCGGCGAGCTTCCACACCAGCTTGCCACGCCCGGCGGGAGACATGCGCGACCACGGACCGCTGTCGAAAGCCGCGCGCGCAGCTTTTACGGCGCGGTCGATGTCTTCGCGGTCGCCCTCGGCGACGTTGGCGAGAACCTGGCCGGTGGCCGGATTGTAGGAAGCAAAGGTTTTACCGGAAGCGGAGTCAACCCACTTGCCGTTGATGAGTAGTTTCTGTTTGCGAGAGACAAAGCTCGATACGTTCGAATTGATCGAGGGAGTGCTGACTGCAGTTGCCATGTAGTGCTCCTTTCCCATCGTGGGGAAGAGTGTGACGTTGGCTGGTGGGATTCGATCCATGCTTGTGAGCGATGAAAGGCGCCAGCCGAATTTACCAGGAGGCCTCGTGGCCCGACCGCGTAGTGCGGCGTGGGCCGAGTGCAAGGTCGAAGCTACTCCTGCATGGGGCGGAATTCAAGCGTTCGAATGTTAAAGAAAGGCAGCTACCCTTGGCCGACTGCAAGAAGACTCCCGGGATTCCTCGCCCGCCGGAGTGCAACCTCGCGCCCGCATTTGCTAACCTATCCCGCCTCTGTGATGTCCGCCTTTCTCGAAGGATGAAACATGGCCCTCGATCCTAAACGAACGGTTGCCGAACTGAAGGAACTTCGCGCACTCACGGGTGATGAGAACGGCGCGCAGCGGGTGGCGTGGACCGACACTTGGATAAAGGCGCGGGAGTGGTTGGCGGGAAAGCTGGCGGAACTGCCAGTCGCGCATCACTACGACGCGGCGGGAAACAATTGGGTGACTCTGTCTGGCAAATCCGAGAAATCGTTGCTTATTGGCGGGCATCTGGACTCCGTGCCCAACGGCGGTTGGCTGGATGGCTCGCTCAATGTGCTCGCGGCCCTCGAGATTCTTCGCCGCATTTCGTCCGAATTCAATGGGCAGCCACCGGTGACGGTGCGGGTGGTCGATTGGGCGGATGAAGAGGGCGCGCGATTTGGCCGCAGCTTACTGGGCTCGTCGGCGTTTGCAGGGACGTCCAGCGTTGCCGCGGATCGTGTTCGAACGGACCGGGACGGCATAAAGATGGAAGATGCACTGCGCCGCTGCGGAGTGGAAATCGAGCGATTTCCTGAAGCCACCCGAGAGCAGAAAAACGCCGGCGCCTACATCGAGTTGCATATCGAACAGGGCCCGGTGCTGGAGCGCATGAATCTGCCACTCGCCACCGTGCTGGGAACCAAAGGTGTTGAACGGCACGCGATTACTTTTCTTGGGCAGGAAGCGCACTCGGGCTCGACGCCGATGAATGCCCGACGCGACGCGCTGGCCGCCGCGGCCAAGCTGGCGCTGGAGATTCGCGCTATCGCCGGCAAACATCCCGACGCGGTATGTACGATGGGCAGTGTGAAGACGTTTCCGGGGATCGTCACCGCGGTTGTCGGGCGTTGCGAAGCGACGCTGGATCAACGCGATCTCGATCCGGCCGTACTTGCGGCGATGTTCCGCGAAGCGCGTGAAGCTAGTGAGCGTTTCGCCCAGGAAGAGCGATGCACGGTGGAGTGGTCGCGGATCTGGAACATCGAGCCGATTGCCTTTCATCTGAAATTGCTTGATTTGTGCGATGCGGCAATTCGGGAAGTTGCGCCCGCCACGCACCGGATGCCCTCCGGACCTTTGCATGATGCGGCGGAAGTCTCGCGCGCAGGTATTCCCACTGTGATGATGTTTGTGCAATCGGTGGGTGGAATCAGTCACAACAAAATCGAAGATACGCATGAGGAGCATCTGGAACTGGCGGTCACAGCGTTTGACCGGCTCGCTTCCAAAACTATGGAGTTCCTATTTAGTTCTAGCTAATTCTTTCCGACCGTACAGCTACAGCCTAACTTCGCTGATTTGAATGGTGGGGTCTCGTGTTTGTGTAGTTGGAGATGTCGGCTACCAATTGATCGAGGATTGGCGGAAAGGCCTTCGCAAACGCGTCGAGCGATTCGAAGGACAAATGTCCGGAAAGAGTATTAATAAAAAATGTCTTCTGCCTCAGAAATTCGCGCCGATCATGTCGGCAGCTTCCTCCGCCCGTATGAGTTGCTGGAGGCGCGGCGCATGGCCGCGAAGGATCCTGCCCGACTCCATGCCCTGGAAGACACGCACATCCGCGACGTTCTGAACAAGCAAAAAGAGCTCGGGTTTCAGATATTTACCGACGGCGAGCTGCGCCGACGTAATTTCATGAGCGATTTCACCGATGCAGTCGAAGGCTTTGATATGGGAGATGCGGTTGCACGTGACTGGCAGGCTGGACAAGAAAAAAATCAGCTGGTGAGCAGCGTGTCCGGCGTCGTCAGCAAGGCCTTGCGGCAAGTGCGGCCGCTGACGGGCCACGAATTGCCTTTTCTGAAAGCCAATGCGCCCGGCCCGATCAAAATGACGTTACCCAGCGCCACGCAATTTCCCGCCATTTCGTTTAAGCGCGGCGTCACCGACAAGTTCTACAAAGATCACTCCGCGCTGCTGTCGGCAATCGTGGAGATCATGAAAAAAGATCTCGCGGAGCTCGCTTCACAGGGTGTTGCCTACATTCAGATCGATGCGCCACGTTACAGCTACTATATGGATCCGAAATGGCGGAAGTGGATTCGCACCGAGATGGGACTCGACCCCGACGCCGCACTTGATGAAGCGGTGAAGGCCGATAATGCGTGTTTCAAAGCGGCGCGACGTCCCGGGGTGACGCTGGCGATTCATCTTTGCCGCGGGAATAATCGCAGTCATTGGTACGCGCAGGGCGGGTATGACGCGATTGCAGAAAAGTTGTTTGGAACGCTGGAAGTGGACAGATTTCTTCTCGAGTACGACGACGAACGATCGGGGACGTTCGAGCCGTTGCGTTTCGTGCCAAAGAGCAAGACGGTGGTCTTGGGACTGGTCAGCTCAAAGGTCCCGGCCATGGAGAATTCCGACCAGCTTGCCAAGCGGATCGACGAGGCTTCGACGTTTGTGCCACTGGAAAATCTCGCGCTGAGCCCGCAATGCGGATTCGCTTCTACCGCCGAGGGAAATCTGATTACCGAGGAACGACAGTGGGCCAAACTGAAGTTGGTCGCTGACACCGCGCGCAAAATCTGGCAACAGTAAACAAACGGCGAGTTAAGAGCGATTTGATAAGATTCGAGGGCCACACTCAGAGTTCAAAGAAGACGGTCTCGTTCGCACCTTGAAGCACGACATCCCATTCCAGTGAGCCTGCTCGACCTTCGACCTTCTTCGCAATCAAAGTTGACCGCCGCGATTCCTCCACCAGACTGAGGACGAAATCTTCGGCGTTGCTCGGGTCATCGGGAAAGTACATGCGCGTCACCAGTCGGCGCAGCAGACCGCGAGTCAAAATGGAAATCGCAAGATGTGGTGCCTGTAAATTTGCCTTGCCATTTGGGCCAACGGGTCCGGGAACTCTGCCCGGCTTGATCGTCGAAAAGCGAAAGTAGCCATCGATGTCCGTGGCTATGCGGCCGAAGCCGGTGAATTCTTTTTCGAGCGGTTTGTCCTGCACATCTTCGGGATGCGCATATTTCCCTTGCGAATTGGCCTGCCAAATTTCGATGACGCCATCGGGCACGGGCTTTCCATCGCCATCCAAAATTCGCCCATTGATTTCGACCCGCTCGCCGGCGACGCCAGGTCCCGCAAGATTATCGCGATAAAGGCGGCACAACCCGATGCTGAAGAAGGGGCCCACCGTCTGCCAGGTTGTGGCCTGAAGTGTCACGTCTGCGCTTTGTGCGAGTGAGAAGGAGTTTCGATCGGCGTGCTTTCCCGCCCGCTCAACACAATGTCGAAGCGATATCCAAGCGCTTCGAGTGGAATGGTTGTGTCCCAATCGAGCTTGGAGATCAAGCGGTTACGCGCCGCTTCGTCCGCAGTGCAGTTGAAGATCGGATCGAAAGGAATAAGCGGATCGCCCGGAAAAAACATCTGCGTGACCAGCCGCGTGGCGAAGGCCGGGCCGAATACGGATAAGTGAATATGCGCCGCGCGCCAAGCATTGTGGCTATTCGTCCAGGGATATTGGCCGGGGCGAATCGTTACAAACCGGTAGCGGCCCTCGGAATCAGTCAATGTATGACCGCAACCCGTGAAGTTGGGATCGAGCGGGGCATTATGCTGATCGTTGTTGTGAAGATAGCGGCCAGCAGAGTTCGCCTGCCAGATTTCAATCAAAGTGTCACGCAGCGGGCAGCCGTCTTCGTCCATCACGCGGCCGCTGACGATGATTCGTTCACCCAGTGGCTCGCCGGAATGCTGGCGCGTGAGATCGCTAGCCTTCAGGTCGCAAAATTCAGCGCCAAGCACTGGGCCAGTGATCTCCGAAAGAGTGTGTGGAAGGTAGATCGGCGGCCGGCTTGGAGCACGCTTGGCAGACGAAACGTAAGGCGGATGCAAGTAAGGAGGCTGCGTACCGGGAGCATATCTTCGATAGGCCTTGATCGCAGCCATGAGCGCGCTCTCCTTAGCCACCACTTTCATAGTGTGCGGCTAGCAGCAAGCGCAAGCAACGCAATGTATGAAAGCAACACATAGCTGTCAAGGCGATTATCGGAATCACCGTGCGTATATCGACCGAATCATGTATGCTGCCGAAATTTGGCAGCCCGTAATTTGTGGAGGGCGAAATTATGCCGCGCGCCCAAGCTGCTTGCGTGCGTCCCGAGCCTCAGCCTCAGGCCCTCGTCGTTTCCGCTCCGCCCCCGCCGCAAGAAAGCTTTCCTTGCGCGCGCCTCGATTCTTACAGCGGCGATCCCAATTTCATGATGTCGCTGGCGCGCGGGCTATTGGTGATCCAGGCGTTCACACAGACGACACGGCAGCTCACCATCTCGCAACTTAGTGGGAAGACCGGATTATCTCGTGCCGCGGTGCGGCGATGCCTGTACACGCTGGCACAGCTGGGGTTTGCGGCTTCGGACGATCCGCGACACTTTTATCTGAGCCCGCGAGTTCTGGCGCTGGGCTACTCCTACATGGCGTCGATGCCGCTGGCGGCCGCTGCGCAGCCCGTGCTCGAGCGCGTGAGCCACGAACTGCACGAGTCTTGCTCGATCTCCACGCTGGATCGCACCGACATCGTTTACGTGGCGCGTGCCAGCGTCACGCGAATCATGTCCATTGATCTCGGAGTTGGCAGCCGGTTGCCCGCCTTTTGCACTTCGATGGGCCGCGTGCTGCTGGCGAATCTGCCGCCCCAACAAATGGAGAACTGCTTGAGTCATTCGCAGTTGAAGCGGTATACCGACAAGACCGTCGTTGCCGCGGACAAGCTGCGACAAATTCTCCGGCTTGCGGGTCGGAACGGTTACGCCATCGTGGATCAGGAATTGGAGCTCGGACTTCGCTCCATGGCTGTGCCCATTCAGAATCCGTCCGGCAAGACGGTCGCGGCGCTGAATGTGGGTGCTCACGCACAACGCGTGTCCATCCAGGAGATGCAGACGCGGTTCCTGCCTCGGCTTCGCACCGCCGCTCAAGAACTCTCTATGCTTCTGCGGTAGCACCGCATTGCGACGACGTCACTTTCGATCTGCGCGGCGCCGCCGTCGCTGAATTCATCGGGAATCTCTAGCTGGAATCTCCGCGAAACTCCGCGGCCTCAGCGCCTTCGCGTTATCCTCTCTCGTTCAGCCCTTAATCAGGCATGCCGCTGCGCCCATTACTTCTCCACCTGCTGCACTGCATTGATCGATTGACTGGCCGCAACCCGCGCTACATTCGCCTGATGCTTCGCTAACATCGTCTGCGCCCCATTCCAGATGAGTTGCAACCCCGCAAAAATTGCTACTGCGGCCACAACCGTTTTCAATCTTCGCGCCGGCACGATGCGCGCGAGCGCGCATCCCAACAGTACGCCGGGAATCCCGCCCGCCAGCAACTGCACCAGCACTCCCGTATTCATCGCGCCGAATTTCCAATGAAACGCCGCCCCTATCACCGCCAGCACCAGCCCGAAAACCAGGTCCGTTCCCACCACTTGCGGCGCCGTCATCTCCGTGTAGTTCAACATCAGCACTGTTCCCAGCGCTCCAGCTCCTGCCGACGAAAATCCCGATTCGATCCCGATGGGCAGCGCCACCCACGGCAGCCACCTCGAATTCTTCCGCGCAAAATCCGGCTTCTGCACGCGCGGCGCGAATGTGATGCTCGACGACAGTGCCAGCACCACGCCAAGCAAAATCACTACGACAGGATTTCCCGCCTCTTGCCCCACGAGCCTCAAAAAAAATGTCCCGATCACCAAGCCCGGAATCGCCCCACCCAGCATCAGCCATAAATACCGCGCGCTGAAGTGTTTGCCGGCCAGATAAAACGGTGCCGCGATCAATCGCACGATCCCCGCAAACACAAATGCCGTTCCCACCGCTTCGCCGGCTGTCAGTCCGACAATCAGCACCAGCGCGGGTACGGTAAAACTTCCGCCGCCGATTCCGGTCATCCCGACCGCTAGCGCAATCAGAAACCCGATGGCTAGATTCATCCTCGCGCCCGTTCCGAAAAAGTATGAATCCCGCACTCCAGCTTGTTTCCGCCCCAGCGCCCCGAACGTGGATTGTTGGGATCCGCCGGCAGCGCAGTGCACGGTTCGCAGCCAATGCTCAAATATCCTTCGTCGTACTGCGGCAAATGCGGAATCCCGTTCGCATTCGAATAATCCCAAACCTGCTTCCAATTCCAGTCCGCCAGCAAACTCACCTTCCACAACGTCTTGCCCGTCGGCAGCCGATGCAACTCCACCTTCTTCAAATTCTTTCGAGTGGGCGACTGCTCCCGCCGCAATCCGGTGAACCACACATCAAAAGGCTCGAGCGACCGCATCAGCGGCTCCACCTTTCGCAATTGGCAGCATTTCGTTGGATCGCTCACGTGCAAAATCCCAAACGCCGACTCCTGCTCCGCCACCGTCTGCTCCGGCATGGCGTTCACCAGGTTCAGCGACCATTCCTTCGTCATCCGATCGCGATATTCATAAGTCGCCGCAAAGTGATAGCCAGTCTCCAGAAACACCACCGGCACATCCGAAATTCTCCGCCGAAGCAAATGCGCCACTGCCATGTCTTCTGCCTGAAAACTGCTCGTCAGGCACGCGCGCGCATTAGGATTCGCGGCCAACACCACGTCGAGTCCCTGCTCCGCGCTCAGCTTCTCAATCTGTTCTGCGATCTGCTCGACGCTCATCAATGTACCTTCCTCGAATCGTTCGCGTCAGGATTCAGCCGTAACGTTTGCCCGAAAGCCAGCACTGCCCGGACGAGCTCCTCACTGAAGCCGGATTCGCTCGCCGCCAATGCTGTCGCGTCGAAAATGCGTCCACTCGCATGCACGCGCGGGCCTTCAACCACCCCGGAAACGACCACAACGCAACCCGCCTGCAGTGCTACTCGCAACACATCGCGAATCGCCTCCGGTGCGATCGCCCCGCCCTTGACATGTACCGTCGCAAAACCGCGATCGAACAACGCCCGTTCCACCTTCGCGCCAATTTCCGGCCGGTTCCCCACAAAAATCACACCGGAATCATGTCCGTTTCGTTCAGACCGCTCTTGCGGCGCCACTCCGGCGCTGGTCAGACCGCCCGCAATGTCATCGTCAACGGGCTCACCCTTCACATCTAACGCGGCTTCGATCATCCCCGCTCCCACCGTCGCGTTCGACAGCGGATCGATCACGATAAAGCTTCCCGTCGCCCGGTTGTTGGCATACGCATCGAAGAACAACGTCACGTTCGTCTCAAACTCCACCAGCGCAATCTCGTTCATCTGCAGCTGCGTTGCATTTTCGTGGGCCAGTGTATTCACGTTCACGCGATGCCGAATGCTCGTCGCTCGAATCTTCGTCTGCCGCGCCGTGTGCTTCACCACGTACGCCTTGCCCGCTTCCAGCGGCTCCGCATGCAGCCACACCAGCATTGCGCTGAACTTGCGCGCCACATGTGGCACGCCCTCTGCCGCCACCAGCATGTCCCCGCGGCTCAGGTCGATCTCATCGCGTAGTCGCAGCGTTACCGACATCGGCGCAAGCGCCTCGCGCAAATCGCCGTCGTACGTCACGATCGCATCCACGCGCGTCTTCTGCCCTGACGGCAGCGCCACCACTTCATCGCCCGGCTTCACCACCCCGCTTGCCACACGGCCCGCGAATCCGCGGAATCCTGCATCCGGCCGAATCACTGCTTGCACTGGAAATCGCAAACTCGCGTCCGCATCAATCGGGGAGAGAGGGACCGTCTCCAGATGCTCCAGCAGCGTGGGTCCGCCGTACCATTCCATCCTCGTGCTGCGATCTACAACGTTGTCGCCTTCCAGCGCGCTGATTGGTATGCATTGCACGTTCGCGACATCCAGTTCGGTGGCCAGCTGCAAAAAATCCTGCTCCAGCCGCGCGAACACATCCTCGCGGTACGCCGCCAGATCCATCTTGTTCACCGCGGCCAGCACATTGCGAATTCCCAGCAGCGAAGCGATGAACGCGTGCCTCCGCGTCTGTGCCAGAATCCCTTTCGTCGCGTCCAGCAGGATCACCGCGAGGTCCGCCGTCGATGCTCCGGTCGCCATATTCCGCGTGTACTGTTCGTGCCCTGGCGTGTCCGCGATGATGAATTTCCGCCGCGCCGTCGAAAAATATCGGTACGCGACATCAATCGTGATTCCTTGCTCGCGTTCCGCCCGCAACCCGTCGGTCAGCAGCGAAAAATCGATAGGTCCCGCCGCCCGGTTCACGCGGCTCTTTTTTACGGAAGCCAGTTGATCTTCGTAAACCGCCTTGGAATCGTGCAACAATCGCCCGATCAGCGTTGATTTCCCGTCATCGACGCTTCCCGCGGTGGTAAAGCGCAGCAAATCGGTGTTCAGATCCTGCTCAAGAAACTCCGCAAAGCTCCGCGGTTCCTGCTCCTGCGCCAGGGAAATCATCAGAAATATCCCTCGCGTTTCTTGATCTCCATCGACCCTTCTTCATCGTGATCGATCGCGCGATTCTCGCGTTCCGACCGCCGGAACGAAATCATCTCCTCGATAATCTTCGGCAGCGTGTCCGCCTCCGAACGAATCGCGCCCGTGCACGGCACGCAGCCCAGCGAACGCATCCGGCACTTCACCATCTGCGTTTTCTCGCCGGGCAGCAGCTCGCGCTGATCGTGAATCAGCACGATCGAGCCGCCGCGAATCACCGCCTCACGCTCTTTTGCGAAGTACAGCGGCACAATCGGAATCCGCTCGACGTGGATGTACAGCCAGATGTCTAGTTCGGTCCAGTTCGACAGCGGAAATACCCGAATGCTCTCGCCCTTATCGACCCGTGAATTGAAAATGTTCCACAGCTCCGGACGTTGATTCTTCGGATCCCACTGCCCCAGCGTGTCGCGAAACGAATAAATCCGCTCCTTCGCGCGCGATTTCTCTTCGTCCCGCCGCGCCCCGCCAAACGCCGCGTCGAACCCGCCTTCGGCAAGCGCATCCAGCAACGACTTGGTCTTCAGCAACCCGCAGCACTTCTGCGTCCCCAGCACGAAGGGATTGGCCCCCGCGTCCAGTGCTTCCTGATTTTTATGCACGATTAATTCCGCGCCGATTTCCCGTGCGTAGCGGTCACGAAACTCGATCATCTCGGGAAATTTGTAGCTGGTATCGACATGCAGCAGCGGAAAGGGAATCTTTCCGGGGTAAAATGCCTTCTGTGCCAGCCGCAACATCACCGACGAATCTTTGCCGATCGAGTACAGCATCACCGGCCGCGCAAACTCCGCCGCCGCCTCGCGCAGGATATGGATGCTCTCCGCTTCCAGCGCCTGCAAATGGTTCAATCGCCGCACCGGCAGCGTCTCTGCCGGCTGCGGCAATGTCGCCGTCAGCTCCGATTCGTCGAACGAAATTCCCGATGCTTGGTTCATGCCTTCACTCAAAAAGTCCCGCAAAAAACAAAAAACCCACCTGCCGGATCATCGGCGGTGGGTCGGCTGCATTTCAGTGTAAGTCGCGCTTACAAATCGAGCTCTTCAGCTGAAATAGACACAGCGGCCCTCGCCGTCATCGGCTGACGACAACAACAACAGACCGCGTTCTTCAGCGTGAAGCTCATCTCAGCCATGATAACCCGAATCCTTACGATTGCAAAAAACTATCTCCGCATCCGACTGCCCCAGACCGTCAACTTGGCTCTTCATCCCTGCCCACTAATCCGGACGGTCAACTATGCGCTGACCTGTCATCCTGAGGGCCTCCGATAAGGATGACCGAAGGACCTCAACCCGAACACCGTCGCCCACTATCACGCCTATTCTCACCACACCAACTTCAACCCAAACTGCACCTGCCGCGAAGTCGTCGCCGTCGACGTAATCACCCCCGCTGTCGGCGAAGCCTCCCCGGTCGCCGCCGCGAACACCACCGGATTCGGCGTATTGAAGTTCGTATGGTTCAGCAAATTGAAGAACTCCGCCCGAAATCGCAAATCCATCCGCTCTGTCAGTACAAATTTCTTCGCAAAAGACAGATCCGTGGTCACCAGCCCCGGCCCCCGCAGAGTATTCCGCCCGGCATTACCATACGTCCCCGGCAAGGGCTGAATGAACGCATTCGGATTGAAATACTGATTCGGTCCGCCCTCAATCACGCTCCCGACAAAATTCGGATTCACCGACGGCCGCACCGGATTCCGCGTATCTCCGTCGTTCGATGGGTTGTAGGAAAGCTGCGGCGTGAACGGAACACCCGACTGTACCGTCTGAATCCCGCTGACCTGCCACCCATCAATCAATTTCTGCACCAGCGCCCTCGAACTCGCAAAACGCCCGCGCCCAAACGGCAGGTCGTACGTCGCATTGATCACTGCCGCATGGGTGACATCGAACGAAGCGCGCCCGTAATCGACCCTCGGCAGCAGCGGATTCGACGCGAACGCCGGCGAATTCGTCGCCACGCTGGTGTTCATGCTGTCCCCATCGTTCAGGGCTTTCGAGAACGTATAAGCGCCGCGAAACTGCAGGCCGCGTGCAAGCCGCCGGTTCACATCCACTTCCAGCCCGTGATACGAGCTGATGCCCTCGGAAAACCAGTGCGTCGTGTTTAGCAGCGCAGTGTTTGCCAGCGGCGCGCCCGTCGGGTAGTAAAACGCACCTGCCGGATAGCCCGCGGGGCACGGCGACGCCGGGCAGATCGTCGGACTCGGCAGGTTCGCATCGATCGATAGGAATTCGTGATATCCGTGCGAACCCACATAAGCCACGCCAAGCGACGTGCTGCCCGATATCTGCTGCTCTACTTTCAGCGTCCACGATTCCACCGTCGGCGTCTGCAAATCCGGCTGCACTCCGCTCGGCACCAGCTTCGATCCGGCGTACGTCGCGTTTGGCGCGATGCTGGAGAACGCGATGTTCTTCACCGCGAACACGGAGTTGAACGGCGCGTTCTGATCCAGCCGGTAGCTCAGGTTGTCGATCAGCGCGTAGTACAAACCGGCGCCGGCACGAATTACGGTCTTCTTCGATCCAAACGGCGACCAGGCGATTCCCGCTCGCGGCGCCGGCAGGAATTTTGCGTTGTTCTCGGTCAGCGCGGATCCCCCAATCACCGGCTGCGTCAAAATCACGCCATTCGAATCAAACGCATAGTTCGACGCGCGGCCGCTCACTTCATTCCAGCCATTCGTCAATTCTCCACGGAATCCGATCCGCACCTCCAGCGAAGGCTTCACGCGGATCACGTCCTCCGCATACAGCGCGCCCTGCAGTGAACGCCAGCCCAGCGGCGTCGCTGTCGGCGCATACGTGTAAGTGCTCACCTGCCCTTTCAGAAAGCTCTGCAAGTTGGTGAACGATGCCTGCCCGTATTGATCCTGAATCAGTGAATCATTGGCTTGAATCCGCTGCAGCAACCCGCCAAGGCTCAGCAGGTGCCGGCCGTGCGTCCAAGTAACCTGGTCACTTACCGTGAACAGATTCCGAACTGCGGTGAGATTGCTTCCCGCGTTGGTCCCGCCGTTAGTGATCTGTGAAGCGCCATTCAGCGTCGTTCCGCCGCCCACGACCACCGCGCCCACCGGCTGTCCGTCGTGCAGCCAGCCCGGCAAATCCACAGTCGTCCCGCTGTCGAAGAAAAATCCGCCCCGCGAAAATCCGAACGTAGCGCGGTTCACCAGGGTCGGAGTGAAGATGTGCGTTTCACTCAGGCTTATCACCTGTTCGCGTAGAGAAATGTTTACGCGGCTGAGCGGATTGCTCGTCGGCGAATGCGCTTCGCTATCATCCGCGGTGTACACCGCCGACAGCGTGTCCTTCACCGAAAAAATCTGATCGAATCGCGCCGTCCCAAAATCCTCACGAATGTTTTGCACCGGATTGCTATACGCTCGCGCAATGCCGCTGGGTTGACCCGAAGCCGTCAGCAGTTCTGGTCCGTTCGCCTCCGGCCATAGCGCCAGCAATGGCTGCACGCTCGCCACGGCGGCCGCGCGCGAAGTTGCGTCCGGCACCAGAGTCAAATCGCTGAGTCCAAGGTTCTGCCGAAAACCTTCGTAGTTGCCGAACACGAATATTTTGTCGCGGCGGATCGGTCCGCCCAGCGAGCCGCCAAACACGTTCCGCTGGAATTCAGGAATGCTGCCCTGATCGAAGAAATTTCGGGCATCCAGCGCGCTGTTGCGCGCAAATTCATACACGTTGCCGTGCAGTTGATTTGTGCCCGAAGCGGTCACGATGCTGACCTGCGCACCCGGGCGCTTCCCATATTCCGCCCCGTACGCATCGCGCACTACGGAAAATTCCCTCACCGCATCCACTCCCAGGAGTTGCCCGCTGACCCCGCCTGGTGTGTTGTTGATCTCCGAAGCGCTTGTGAATTCCACTCCATTCAGCAAATAAAGATTCTCCTGCGGCCGGTGACCCGACGACGCGAACATGCTGCCGACCACGGAATTCGATGTCCCGATTCCGCCCGCCCGCTGCGATGTGTAATTCACCACGCCGGGATTCAACGTAAGCAGTTGATCATAACTCCGGCCGTTTAGCGGCAACTCTTTCACCTGGCGCTCGCCCACCAGCCCGGAAATATCCTGCGTCGTCACGCTGACCGGCGGAATCTCGCCCTGCACTACCACCGCTTCCTGCACTTCGCCCACGCGCAAAGTCAGATTCACTTCCGCGTGTTGGCCCACCACCAGCGTGATGCCGGTTCGCACCTCAGGCCGGAATCCCGTAGCTTCCACGCGCACTTCGTATTGCCCGCTCCCCAGCGACTCCACGTCGTACCGCCCCTCGTCATCGACGGTAATCACTCGCTGCGATCCCGTTTCCACGCTCTTCACCGTTACCGTTGCTCCGGCTACTCCCGCCCCACTGGAGTCCGTGACTCCCCCGGAAATGGACGCTACCGTCTGCGCTTGCGATCCGCTCACAGCGAGCAAAATCCACATCGCGACCGCCGCCACACCCATCGCCATCCTCTCCCACTTCAAAAACTCCGTCGCCCCTTGTCTCCACAACCCTTGTCTCCGCAAACTTTGTCCCGCCGTCATTGCCCTCTCCTGGTGCTGGGCTCCTCAGAGCCGCTTCGCTATTCGCTCACTCGCCGCGAAGGCTGAAAAATCATCCGCAAAAAACAAAAAACCCATCGTCAAGACGCTCTGGCGATGGGTTCAAAAACAACTCAGGCTGGAATTAGACGGCTACACGCCTGGTTTCCCCTCGCCAAAAGACACACGCGCACGACAAGAACAACAGCAAGTCTGCGCCGTCTTTTGGCCCTGAGGATTCATGCACAAATACCGTAACCCGAACCGCACCCCAAACGCAACCAACAAATTTCCAGTCGAATCAAAAGCCCCGAAACGCTACACCTGATTTGACGCCCGCCACAGCAGAATGTAACAGCCAATGTAGTGGCGGGTTCTTTAGACCCGTCACCCGGAGCCGCGAAGCGGCAGGGGACACAGCCACCCCAACCTTCACAATCCTTTCTCTATCCGAACGATTCTTTGCGTTTGACCCGCGGCATCCCTCCCATTACCGTCACCTCCGTGGACGAGACGATCCTTCCCTTGCAAGATCCGGCGATTGGTTTTCTCCATCAAATTGGCAGCCGCATGGCGGCTGCCGATCCGCTTCACGAAGTCCTGCAGCGCATCGTCGATTTCGTCAGTTCCATCGTAAAATGTGACTCCTGCTTCGTTTACGTCCTCGAATCCAAAGAACTGGTCCTCCGCGCCTCGAAAAATCCGCATCCCGAAATCGTCGACCGCCTGAAAATGCAGATGGGGCAGGGCATTACCGGCTGGGTAGCCGAGCACCTGCAACCTGTAGCGGTGGCCACGCGCGCCTTTCAGGACCCCCGCTTCCAGCGCTTCAACGAGCTGCCGGAAGATAGATACGAAGCCTTTCTTTCCGTGCCGATCCTTTCCCGCAACAAACTCGTCGGCGTCGTCAACGTTCAGCATCGCCAGACCCACACCTATACCAACAGCGAAATCCAGCTCATTTCCACCATTGGCTTCCTGGTCGGCGCCGAAATCGAACGCGCACGGCTGGAAGAAGAGAACTCCCAACTTTCCGAAGAGCTGGAATCGCGCAAGGTCATCGAGCGTGGCAAGGGCATCCTGCAGCGCGACCTGAAGTTAAGCGAAGAGGAAGCCTACCTGATGCTCCAGAAGCAGAGTCGCCAGCGCCGCATGTCCATGCGCGAGGTCGCCGAAGCCATCATCCTCAACGAAGAGATTCGCCGTGCCCAAGGCAAGTCCGTCCCTTCCTGATCTCGTTGCAGCTCTCCGTTTGACAAACAGATGCATTTTTGGTAAGATGCCGCCTGTAGAAAATTGCGACCTAACGCCGGGATTAACCCGGCATTTTCTTTTTATGCCGAAAATCCCTCAAAAATTAGCCCCCTGCTCATTGTCTTGTAAGCCATTTTAAATAAGTGCTTTGCGGAGGCAGGTTGGCAAATATCGTCGATCGGGCGCTCGGACGAACCGCCAGGAAGCCCTAGGAAGAATACTCCGAAACGTACCCCAATCCTGTATTACGTTACACTTCAAAAACGTGCCCGTAAGCCCTTCAGCTACAGTACATACTCAAACCCGGTGTGGCATACCCCTCAAATCGCATCAGGTACTAAAGCATGATTTTTCTGGCCTCGAATCTATTTTGGGCAAGTCACCGGCTCGACCCGTGTCCCCGGCGATATTCGGCAAAGGCTTCTTCCGTTACCAGCGCGTGAAGTCGTCGTTTACGCTCTTCCGGGTCCAATGTTCTGTTAGCTTGCAGTTCGGTGCGGGCTACGGCTAGCGTCTCCAGCCAGCCTTCGTATTCAGGCCCGAATTGGACCTCCAGCTCCTTCCGAAGCCGTTGCGCCAGAGCGGGGCTTTCCCCGGAGGTCGAAACAGCGATTTGAAGCGATCCGCGCTGCACCACCGCGGGATAGTAGAAGTCGCAAAGCTCGGGCACATCCACAACGTTGCAAAGGATACTGCGCTTCCGCGCCTCGGCGAAAATCTGTCGGTGCAACGCCGAATTCGACGTTGAAGCCACCACGAGAAACATCTCGTCGAGGTCGGTTGTCTCAAATGCCCGCTGTAGATACTCGATCTTCGAGGACTTCGCCCACAGCAGAACCAGCGGCGTGGCCTGGGGCGCAACTACCGTCAGTCGCGCTCCCGTGTCGAGCAGCCCAGCGATCTTGCCTTCGGCGATCGTGCCGGCGCCCACGACCAGGCAGCGTCGGTCTTGGAGCTTGAGGATAAGGGGAAAGAGTTTCACGTGCACGAATTTATCGCATTCCGAAAACGTCTACGCAAGCAGGGAGTTGCTGTGGCACAGTAGATAATTCGCGATGGCCACCGCTGAGACTTCCATATCTTCAGGACGCGCCGCTTTCAAGTATCCGGGCTTCCTGGTGTTTCAGATGGCGCGCTTCTTCGTCGTCCTCGCCACGGAGATGCAATCCGTTGCCGTTGGCTGGCAGGTCTACGAAATCACCAAGCGCCCGCTCGACCTCGGGTACGTCGGTCTGGCGCAATTCCTCCCTGGCATCGTTCTATTCCTGGTTTCCGGACACGTCACCGACCGTTACCGCCGTACCAAGGTGGTCTTCGTCTGCTTTCTCGGATACACCGTCTGCTCGACGCTGTTGTTCATCACCGCCGTTCACGGTACTCGGGCTGTCTATCCCATCTACGCAATTTTAGTGGGCCTCGGAGCGGTCCGTTCTTTCAGCGCGCCGGTGAGCCGGACGATCTTGACGCAGTTGGTTCCTGAAAAGGATTTTCCCAACGCCGTCGCTTGGGCTTCCACAACTTTCCAGTGCGCCACGATCCTGGGGCCCTCACTAGGTGGCTTAGTGTATGCCGCCACGCGCGGGCCGGCCACCGTCTATGCGATGGGCATAATCGCCGGCCTTCTCGCCACGCTCGGCACGCTGCGGATTCCCACTACTTCGCCTCCGCGCAAACGCGAGCCCATCAACCTGACCAATGTCCTGGCGGGATTCCGCTACATCTGGAAGGAAAAAATCATCTTCGGTTCGATCTCGCTGGATTTGTTTGCAGTTTTGCTCGGTGGCGCGGTGGCTCTGCTACCGGTTTACGCCAAGGAGATTTTGCAAACAGGTCCGTGGGGATTGGGAATTCTGCGGACAGCGCCGGGCGTCGGCGCCGCACTGATGGCCGTATATCTGGCACATCGCCCGCTGAAGCGCGGCGTGGGCAAAACCATGTTGTGGTGCGTGGCGGGCTTCGGCGCTTGCACCATTTTGTTTGGGCTGTCGCACAGCCTCATCTTGTCGATCATGGCTCTAGTTTTGGTGGGCGCCACCGACATGGTCAGCGTCATCGTGCGCGCTACATTGGTGCAAATCGCCACGCCCGACGAAATGCGCGGCCGCGTAAACGCGGTAGACATGGTTTTCATTGGCGCCTCCAACGAGCTCGGCCAGTTCGAGTCCGGAATCACCGCGCACTGGTTCGGCACTGTTCCCGCCGTTGTTCTCGGCGGTATCGGCACCATCCTCGTCACCGCGCTGTGGGCCTGGATGTTCCCGGCCTTGCGTAAGGCGGATCGCTTGACGCCTGTGCAGGTATCGCAGGTAACCGAGCTGAAAGAAGAAGAGGCGATGAGGTGACACCGCGACCCGCTTTTCCGCCACCCTGTTACGGAGTTTTGGTGGCCTTCAACAGGATAATGTCTGCCGAGCGCGTGCCGCGCGGCTGCCAGCGTCTTGCCGTCGCCGGACCACGCGATGTTGTAGGTTTGGCCCGAGGTGAAGTGCGTGAGCTGTTTGGGCGGCCCACCGGACAAGGGCTGTCGCCACTCGTTCTCCACACCGCCGCGCTGCACCGCATAGTCCACTGCGCGCCCGTCCGGAGCCCAAATTTCCTGGTTCAGCCCGGCACCTATCATTCTGTCAAAGGTGTGAATGGCGGGTCCCCCATGAATCGACGATATGAGGATCTTTATGCCGGCAGCCAGGGTTTGCACGTCCAGCGTATCGAGCAAAAGACTCTGGCCGTCCGGAGAAGCGACAACAGATCGACCGCATCTCTAGGTAACTTTAGTTGCTCCGAGTTCCCTCCGTTGATGGACATCCGAAACTGGGCGGCCGGCGGCTCTGGTCTGTGATAGTCAACCCAGTGTCCATCGTTGGAACACAGCGGATCGACGGGCGCCTTGACGGGCAGGAGCAGGAAGGGGTCGCCACCGTTGGCATCAAGGCGAAATACACCGGGATGAGGCCTCGCAAGGCGATGTCTGCTCTTACGCGGAGCAGCGCTGTGCGGGAGATCAGCGTGATCTCGCTTTCGGAAATTGCGATCAAGCAAACGAGAGGGAAGCTCACGTTCGGGGAGCAGGACGTGGCGCAGGGCATTGCCGATCTTCAGCTCAGGGTATTGCCTTACAGCAGTGAACATGCCGCGGGTTTGTTCGATCTTCCGCTGCATCATGCCGACCCCTCCGACCGCCAGATCATCGCGCAGGCGCTGGCAGAACAGATCGCCGTCATCACAGCGGATAGCGCGTTCAAACTCTACAAAGGCCTTACTGTGATTTGGTGACTTGACGACGGCGAAGAGCATCCGTGTAGTATGTTTTGGCAAACCTTGACGGATTGCATCGGTGATATTCGGAGGGTGTGATGATTTTGTCCCGCATCGGCAAGGCGATATTTTCTGCGTTCGTGGCGATTTCGATTTTGTCTCTCGGGCTATGGCTCTCATCTGGGCCGATTCAGTCGAGCGCGGCAGGTGGCGGGCCAGAGGGCTGCGCGAACGACGACAGCGGGCTGAAGCTTCCGGCGGGATTTTGCGCTTCCGTTTTCGCCGATAGCGTGGGACATGCGCGGCACATGGTTGTCGCGCCGAGCGGAGTCGTGTACGTGAATACCTGGTCCGGCGAATATTACGCCAACGACAAGCCGCACGACGGAGGTTTTCTGGTGGCGCTGCAGGATAAAGCCGGCGCCGGCAAAGCCGATGTACAGGAGCGCTTTGGCGAAACTGTGGAGACCGGCGGACATGGCGGCACGGGAATCGGAATTTACCAAGGCGCGATCTACGCGGAGACCAACGACAAAATCGTGAAGAACGCCATGGAGTCGGGCTCGATCGTGCCGCAGGGCGCGTCAACGACCGTGGTTTCCGAGTTGCCCCTGGGCGGCGATCACCCCATGCATCCGTTCCTGATCGATACAAAAGGCGCGATGTATGTGGATGTCGCGAGCGCGAGCAACGCCTGCCAGTTAAAGAATCGCACGCTGAAATCGCCGGGCGCCGATCCCTGTGTGGAACTCGAGACGCGCGGCGGAATCTGGAAGTATGACGCAAACAAGACCGATCAGAAATTTTCCAAGGCAGATCGCTTCGCCACGGGGATCCGCAACGGCGAAGGATTTGCCACGGATGCCAACGGCCATCTGTTTGTGACGCAGCACGGGCGCGATCAACTGCACGCGAACTGGCCGGAACTTTACAAACCTGACGAGGAAGCGACACTGCCCGCGGAAGAGATCATGTCGCTCAAGAGCGGCGGCGATTATGGCTGGCCGTTCTGCTACTACGACTCGTTCCAACAAAAACTAGCGCTGGCTCCGGAATACGGCGGCGACGGCGGCAAGAAAATTGGCCTGTGCGCGCAAAAGTCTCCGCCGGCCGCCGCATTCCCCGCGCACTGGGCGCCGAATGCGCTGCTGCACTACGACGGCAAACAATTCCCGGCGCGCTATCGCAGCGGCCTGTTCGTCGCTTTCCACGGATCGTGGAATCGCGCGCCGTATCCGCAGGGCGGATACAATGTCGTGTTTCAGCCGATGAATGGCGAGAAGGCGGCGGGCAACTGCGAAATCTTTGCGGATGGATTTGCGGGCGCGGTGAAATCACCGGAAGGTGCCGCGCATCGGCCGAGCGGTTTGGCGGTCGGGCCCGATGGGGCGCTGTACGTCTCGGATGACGTGAAGGGCCGGATTTACCGAATCGTGTATCGCGGCGGAAGCGGTGGTGCTGGCGCAGCGGGTAGCGTGACGCCGTGCCCGAGTGCCACGGCTCCAGCGGGGGAAATCGTGGCTGCGCCGGCAAAACCTCCCGAAGGAACGCATGAGAACGTCAGCGGCGCGGCGCTGCCAGAAGGTGTGACCCCAGAAATGGTAGTGCTGGGCGGCAAGATTTATCGCGGGCAGGTCGGCGACGCAGCTTGCGTGGGTTGCCACGGTGAAACCGGCAAGGGCGGCCCGCTGGGCCCCGACCTTACCGATGAGAAATGGCTATGGGGCGACGGCAGCTACGGTGCGATCAAGAAGACGATCGCGGACGGGGTGTCGCAACCGAAACAATATCGAGCACCGATGCCTGCCATGGGTGGAGCGCAACTAACACCCGAACAGTTATCTGCGCTGTCCGCTTTCGTTTGGAGCTTGAGCCACCATCAGTAGATCCAGAGCGCGAAGTCTGTTACCGATCACGGCGTTTACTTGGTGCCGGGCACGGCCGTTTGCGGGCTTGGCGGCGCTGCTGCTGGAGTTGCCGTGCTCGTAACAAGAACTACCTTCACAGAGGGGGGAACCTTATCGGCATTGGCCAGAAGTTGGCTCACCTGCCAGAGCTGGGAGTCGGTGAGGCGGCCCTTGAAGCTGGGCATGCCGGTGAGGCGAATGCCGTTTTCGGCGAGCCAGTGGGTTTGCCAGACCGGATCATCGCTCACGCCGGTGCCGTGGAAAAGCTCAGGGGGCTTGGGATACATGCCGTGGGCGATGGCGGTCTCTGGCTCGGCGGGAAGCCCGTGGCAAACGGCGCAGTTTTGCTTGTAGACTTCGGCGCCGGCGAGGAGATTTTTTTCATCGGCTGGTATCGGTGATTCGACCGGCTTTTGCTTGTCCAAATAAGCGTGAAGGGAAGAGCGTGCCAGCTTGCGCTCCAACGGCATCGGCGGATCGGCGACGGCGACCGGTGCGTGCCCGCCCGTGAAATAAATCCACACACCGCCGAAAACCAGAATTACTCCGACCAGGATGCCCATCAACAGCGCCTTCAACATGTCTCGCGTCTCCTCGATGGCTTGTGCGTCATTCCGCCTCGGCCACGTCCAAGTTCCCGGCAGTACCTGCGGCGCTCCTCGGCGCACCTTCTACCCTAAGAAAATGCGTGGGATACAGGGACATGACGCATCTGGGTTCGGGTGCGAATCGTAACCTTTTCTCGGGGCGGGCCGTCTTATCTAGGCATAGGCTGGATTTTTCGATAGGCTTTGTCCGTCATCTGACCAGCCGCAACACGCGCTCACGAGCGGAATCGCATTGTTGGCCAATGCTTACCGGCACCGCTGTCAATATGACAGGAGAGCAGGAATGGGTCATCTGAAATCTGCGGAATTGCGGGAACGTGGTGTTCCCCAGGACCAGTTTGGGTCGCGCGAAGGGGAAACCTCTGGCGGCCGATGGTGGGTTTGGGTCATTGTTCTGGCCCTGATCGCTGGTGGCGGCTACTGGTATTTCCATGGCAAAGGCACCGAAGCGCAGAATGCGCAGGCGGGCGGCGCCACTGGCGGTGGCCAGGGTGGCGGCCGACGCGGCGGAGGCGGTGGGCCAGGTGGGGCCATGGTTGTACCGGTAGTGGTCGCTACGGCACAAAAGGGCGATCTGCCTGTCTACTTCAACGGGCTTGGCACCGTCACGGCATTCAATACCGTCACCGTACGCAGCCGCGTCGACGGTCAGATCGTAAAGATCAATTTCACGGAAGGCCAGATGGTGCACCAGGGCGATTCCCTGCTGGAGATCGACCCGCGCCCTTTCCAGGTGCAGTTGGAACAAGCCGAGGGGCAACTGGCGAAGGACCAGGCGCAACTCCGTGATGTGCAGGTCGACTATCAGCGCTACCAACTGCTCTTTAAGGAAGGCGTAATTCCCAAGCAGCAGGTGGATACCCAACAGGCTCAGGTCGGGCAGTCGGAAGGCGCGATCAAGGCCGATCAGGCGGTGGTGGATAACGCCAAGCTCCAACTAGTATACGCGCACGTGACCGCGCCCATTTCCGGCCGCATCGGCTTGCGCCTGGTGGATATGGGCAACATCGTTCACGCCTCGGATGCCACCGGTTTGCTGGTGATCACCCAGTTGCAACCCATCGCAGTGATTTTCTCGCTGCCGCAGGATCAGCTTTCGCAGGTGATGTCCAAGCTACACGGAGCGCAGCTCAATGTAGAAGCGTTCGACCGCGACGACACCACCAAGCTGGCGACGGGCAAACTGCTGACCATCGACAATCAGATCGATACCACGACCGGAACCTACAAGCTCAAAGCCGTCTTCAATAATGAGAAGAGCGATCTCTTTCCCAATCAATTTGTCAACATCCACTTGCTGGTGGACACCAAGCGAAATGTCACCATTATCCCCACGCCGGCGATTCAGCGCGGTCCACAGGGCACCTACGTTTACGTGATGCTTCCGGACAATACCGTGAAGATCCAGCCGGTGACCATCGTGCTGTCCGCGAGCAACCAGGTTGGCATCAGCAACGGCATTCAACCCGGCGACGTGGTGGTCACCGACGGCACCGATAAATTACAGGACGGCAGCAAGGTCGAGCCGCACACGGCGACCGGCGGAACCAGCGCGCAAGGCGACGCCTCCGGATCTCAGGGGAAACAGCAGTCCACGGCCCCGTATCAGCCGCAGCAAACGCAAAGTCCGAACTCCCAACAGCAGCAACCCGTCCAGCCTGCGCGCAAAGGCAAGCGTCAATGAGTCCATCACGGCCGTTTATCCTACGGCCAGTCGCGACCACGCTGCTGATGGTCGGGATTCTGCTGGTTGGCTTCGTGGCTTACCGCCAGTTGCCAATTTCCGCGCTGCCCCAGGTCGACTACCCCACCATCCAAGTGCTGACCTTCTATCCGGGTGCCAGCCCGGATGTGATGACCTCCTCGGTAACCGCGCCCCTCGAGCGGCAACTCGGCCAAATCCCTGGCCTGAATCAGATGACTTCGACGAGTTCGTTCGGAAGCTCGATCGTGACGCTGCAGTTCGTGCTCGATCTCAATATTGACGTTGCCGAGCAGGAAGTGCAGGCGGCCATCAACGCGGCGACAAATTTGCTGCCGCAGGATCTGCCGAACCCTCCGATCTACAGCAAAATCAATCCCGCGGACTCTCCGATTCTGACGCTCGCGCTGACTTCTAACAGCCTGCCGTTGAACAAAGTGGAAGATTTGGCGGAAACCACGCTGTCCCAGAAGATTTCGCAGCTTCCCGGCGTAGGAATGGTGAGCATCAGCGGCGGCCAGCGGCCCGCGGTGCGCATTCAGGCGAATCCGACGGCGTTGGCGGCGAACGGGCTCAGTCTGGAGGATTTGCGCACGGCGCTGGGCCAGGCCAACGTCGATCAGGCCAAGGGGAACTTCGACGGTCCACATCAGGCGTACACGATTGGCGCGAACGACCAATTGCTGACAAGCGATGGCTATCGTCCGCTGATTATTGCGTATCGCAACGGCGCGCCGATTCGCCTCAGCGACGTGGCGACGGTTTTCGATGGCGCGGAAAATGTCAAGCAGGCCGCGTGGGCCAACGATCATCCGGCTGTCATTCTGAACATTCAGCGGCAGCCAGGCGCGAACATTATTTCCGTAGTCGATCGCGTGAAGCGGCTGCTGCCACAGCTGCAAGCCTCGCTGCCCGGCGCGGTGCAGGTGCAGATTCTCGCCGATCGGACCACTACGATCCGCGCCTCAGTGGAAGACGTCCAGTTTTCCCTGATGCTCACCATCGGGCTGGTCGTGCTAGTAATCTTCCTGTTCTTGCGCAGCGTTCGCGCCACGATCATTCCCAGCGTGGCGGTGCCGCTGTCCATCGTGGGCACATTCGGTGTGATGTATCTGCTCGGCTACAGCCTGAACAACCTGTCGCTCATGGCTTTAACCATTTCCACCGGCTTCGTGGTCGACGACGCCATCGTAATGATCGAAAACATCAGCCGCTACATCGAGGAAGGCGAATCGCCGCTACAGGCGGCGCTAAAAGGATCGGAGCAAATCGGTTTCACCATTTTGTCGCTGACGGTTTCGCTGATCGCGGTGTTGATCCCGCTGTTGTTCATGGGCGACATCGTCGGCCGGTTGTTCCGCGAATTCGCCATCACCTTGGCGGTGACCATCATCGTTTCGGCATTCGTGTCGCTGACGCTGACGCCGATGATGTCCGCGAAGTTGCTGAAGCATCAGCGAGAAGAAGATCAGGGCTGGTTCTACCGCGTTTCGGAACGCGGCTTCAATTCAGTGATCGCTTTCTACGGGCGCACGCTGCAGTTTGTGCTGCGCTACCGCCGTACCACGCTGCTGGTAACCGTGGCGACCCTGGTGGGCACCATCCTTTTGTACATCTATGTACCCAAAGGATTTTTCCCGGTGCAAGATACCGGCATCATTCTGGGCGTCTCCCAGGGGGCGCAGAACGTTTCTTTCGCCGCCATGTCGCAGCGGCAGCAAGATCTCGCGGATGTGATCCTGAAAGATCCGGCGGTGGACAATGTGTCATCGTTCATCGGAATCGATGGTACCAACGCTACCATCAACAGCGGCCGCATTCAGATCAACCTGAAGCCGCTGAAGCAGCGCGGGATTTCCGCCTCCGATGTGATTCGCCGGCTGCAGCCCAACGTCGCCAAAGTGGCGGACATCGAGCTGTTCATGCAGCCGGTGCAGGATTTGACGGTGGAAGATCGCGTCAGCCGCACGCAATTTCAGTACAGCCTGGAAGACGTGGACGCCAAAGAGCTGGGCTACTGGGTACCGCGTTTCATGGACAAGCTGAAGCAAGTGCCCGAGTTGCGCGACGTAGCCAGCGACCAGTTGAATTCCGGCCTGCTCGCGACTTTGACCATCGATCGCGACACCGCGTCGCGCCTCGGCATTTTGCCGGCGGCCATCGACAACACCTTGTACGACGCTTTCGGCCAGCGCCAAGTCTCGACGATGTTCACGCAGCTCAATCAGTACCACGTGATTCTGGAAGTGCATCCGCAATTCCAGACTAGTCCCGACCAGCTGAAAAATATCTACGTGAAGTCTTCCAGTGGGCAGCAAATCCCGCTCAGCGCCTTCACCGAATTCGAGCACGGATCGTCGTCGCTGGTGATCAATCACCAGGGGCAATTCCCGGTGGTGACGTTATCCTTCAACCTTGCGCCGAATACTTCGCTGGGCGATGCGGTCAACGCCATCAACAAAGCCAAACAGGAAATCGGCATGCCGGAAAGCATTCAGGCGACGTTCCAGGGTACCGCGGCGGCGTTTTTGAATTCGCTGGCGAACGAACCAATTCTGATTTTGGCGGCGATCATCACCGTATATATCGTCCTGGGCGTGCTGTACGAGAGCTACATCCATCCGATCACCATTATTTCCACACTGCCGTCGGCGGGAGTGGGCGCCATTCTCGCTCTGCTGCTGTGCCGCACGGAATTCAGCGTCATTGCACTGATTGGCATCATCCTGTTGATCGGCATCGTGAAGAAAAACGCCATCATGATGATCGATTTCGCGCTGGAAGCCGAGCGCAAGGAAGGGAAGGCGCCGCTGGACGCGATTTACGAAGCGTGCCTGCTGCGTTTCCGGCCGATCATGATGACCACCATGGCCGCGCTGCTCGGCGGCCTCCCTCTGGCGCTGGGGAGCGGCACCGGTTCGGAGCTGCGCCGTCCTCTGGGTATCACCATCGTTGGCGGGCTGCTGCTCAGCCAGCTGCTGACGCTGTACACCACGCCGGTCGTCTATCTCGCGTTCGACACGCTGGCCCGCCGCACGCGCGAGCGCTTCCACGTGGCCGACCCGATGGAGCAGCCCGCACAATCGGACTGAGCTGTGAACTTCGACTCTAACTTTTCGGCGCCGTTCATTCGCCGTCCCGTGGCGACGACGCTCCTGTCGATCGCCATTTTTCTTTCCGGCGCTATTGCCTTTCGGTTTCTGCCGGTGGCCCCGCTGCCGCAGGTGGATTTTCCGACAATTTCGGTGGGCGCCGGCTTACCTGGCGCCAGCCCGGAGACCATGGCGTCCGCCGTTGCTACGCCGCTGGAGCGGCAGTTTGGCCGCATCGCCAGCGTCACGCAGATGACCTCGACGAGCCAGGTGGGCCAGACCGGAATCGTTTTGCAATTCGATCTGAATCGGGACATCAATGCCGCGGCCCGCGACGTTCAGGCGGCCATCAGCGCCGCGCGCGGACAGCTTCCCGCCAACTTGCCGACCAAACCCACCTATCGCAAAGTAAATCCGGCCGACGCGCCGATCATGCTGCTGAGTTTGCAGTCCGACAATCTGACGCTTCCGCAGATGTATGACACCGCGAACTCCGTGCTGGCGCAAAAGCTCGCGCAGGTCGAAGGCGTCGGCCAGGTTTTCGTTGGGGGTAGTTCGAGTCCCGCGGTGCGCGTGCAGGTGAACCCGCAACAGCTGAACAGTTATGGAATCAGCCTGGACACCGTTCGCACCGTTCTGGGCAGCGCGAATGCCAATCGGCCCAAGGGCGAAACCTCGAACGAAGAGCGCTCTTGGTCCATCAACACCACCGACCAGCTCTTCAAGGCGGACGAATACAAATCGCTGGTGCTGAGCTGGAAGCAAGGCGCCGCGGTGCGCATGTCCGACATCGGCAATGTCATCGATTCGGTCACCGATGTGCGCAACTCCGGCGTGACTAACGGCAAGCCCGGCATCATCCTGGTCATTTTTCGCCAGCCCGGCGCCAATATGATCGAAACCGTCGATCGCGTCCGCGCCCTCATGCCGTTTCTCTCGGTTTCGATCAATCCGTCCATGCACCTGGGTGTGATTATCGATCGCACCACGACGATCCGTTCGTCGATTCACGACGTGGAAATCACACTGATGATTTCGGTCGCGTTGGTCATTCTGGTGGTGTTCATTTTTTTGCGGAGTGTCTGGGCCACGATTATTCCCAGCGTGGCCGTGCCGTTGTCTCTGGTAGGCACGTTCGGCGTGATGTATCTGTGCGGATACAGCCTCGACAATTTGTCGCTTATGGCGCTTACGATTTCGACCGGATTCGTAGTTGACGATGCCATCGTGGTACTGGAGAACATCACACGGCACATTGAAGACGGGATGAAGCCATTCGCAGCCGCGATGCAGGGAGCCAAAGAAATCGGCTTCACCGTTATGTCCATGAGCATCTCACTGATCGCGGTGTTCATTCCGATTTTGCTGATGGGCGGAATCGTCGGACGGCTATTCCGCGAGTTTGCAGTGACCCTGAGCGTGGCCATCGCGGTATCGCTTGCGGTGTCCTTGACGACTACGCCGATGATGTCTGCGCGTTTCCTGCGTCACGACGAAGGCAAGCACGGCCGCTTGCATCGCTTCGCGGAGAACGCCTTCGACCGTCTGGTGCGCGTGTATGGTACTTGCCTCAACTGGGTCCTGCGGCATCAGTTCGTGACGCTGCTGATCTTTATCGCGACCGTCGCCCTCAACGTGCAAATGTTCAAGATGATTCCGAAGGGCTTTTTCCCCCAACAGGACACCGGACGAGTCAACGGCTTTGTGCAGGGCGATCAGGACATTTCGTTTCAAGCGATTACCCAGAAGATGGCGGCGTTTGCGGCCATCGTGCAGCAAGACCCTGCAGTGGACACCGTTTCGGCTTTTACCGGCGGCGGTAATGGCACGAATACCGCACGTTTGTTCATGCAGCTCAAGCCCAAGAGCGAACGGAAAATCAGCGCCGATCAGGTGATCGCGCGCCTGCGCGGCAAGTTGGCGAAAATTCCTGGCGCGTCGCTCTACCTACAGGCAGTTCAGGACGTCAACGTCGGCGGCCGCTTTTCGGGCGCGCAATACCAATACACGCTGCAAGGCGACGATCTGAACGATCTGACGCACTGGGCGCCGATCCTGATGGAGCAGATGCGCAAGATTCCCGAGTTGCGCGACGTGAACAGCGATCAGCAGCTCAAGGGCTTGCAGGCCAAGGTCGCGATCGATCGTGATACCGCCTACAGGTTGGGCGTCTCCATGCAGGCCATCGACGACACGCTGTACGACGCCTTCGGACAGCGGCAAGTCTCGGTGATGTATCAAGGGATCAACCAATACTACGTGGTGATGGAAGTGTTGCCGGAATTTCAGCAGAGCCCCACGTACTTGGAGCAGGTATACGTGGCCTCAAACACTGGCAAACTTGTGCCGCTGAGCGCCTTCGCGCACTTTGAGCACGCCAACAGCGCGTTGACCGTGAATCACCAGGGCGTCTTTCCCGCGATCACCCTGTCGTTCAATCTTGCCCCGAACGCGGCGCTGGGGAATGCCGTGCAGGACATTCAGCGCACCCAGCTGCAGATCGGTATGCCCGCCACCATTCACGCCACCTTCCAGGGAACCGCGCAGGCCTTTCAGGATTCACTGTCGTCAGAACCGGTGCTGATCCTCGCGGCTCTGGCCGCCGTCTACATCGTGCTGGGCATTTTGTACGAGAGCTACATTCACCCGCTTACGATTTTGTCGACGCTGCCTTCCGCCGGTGTCGGGGCGCTGCTGGCGCTTAGGCTGGTGGGAATGGATCTCAGCATCATCGCCCTGATTGGAATCATTCTGCTGATCGGCATCGTCAAGAAGAACGCCATCTTGATGATCGACTTCGCCCTGCAAACCGAACGCAATAAGAAGACCTCTGCGGTTGAGGCCATTCACGAAGCCGCGCTGTTGCGTTTCCGCCCGATCATGATGACCACCATGGCCGCTTTGCTGGGCGCCGTGCCCCTGGCCATCGGCGGCGGCGATGGCGCCGAGCTGCGGCGGCCCTTGGGCGTGGCCATCGTCGGTGGCTTGATCGTGAGCCAACTCCTGACCATCTTTACTACGCCGGTTGTGTACGTCTATCTCGACCGCCTGCAATCTTGGATCGAGCGCGTGTGCCGCCACGCTCCTGCGCCTTCGCCGGCGTCTGCGCACTCGGATTAACGGCAGACTTAAAAGCCGGCATCCCACGTTCTTCGTTGGCAGATTTACCACTCTCTTTCCGCTCGCTCCATCGTCTAAAATGGGGTCTGCGGACCCAGGTCAGTGAACTTCAATTCCAATTTTTCCGGCCCCTTTATCCGTCGCCCGGTGGCGACGTCTCTGATTTCATTGGCCATCCTGTTGGCAGGCGCGGTGGCGTTCCGGTTTCTGCCGGTCGCTCCGCTGCCGCAGGTGGACTTTCCGACCATCAGCGTGTTCGCAAATCTCCCCGGCGCGAGCCCGGAGACCATGGCGTCTGCCGTGGCCACGCCGCTGGAGCGGCAGTTCAGCCGCATCGCCAGCGTGAACCAGATGGTTTCCACCAGCCAGCTGGGCAATACCAACATCACCTTGCAATTCGATCTGAACCGCGACATCAATGCCGCCGCTCGCGATGTACAGGCGGCCATCAACGCGGCGCGCGGGCAGCTCCCCACCGACCTGCCGGGCCAGCCCGGCTACTGGAAAGTGAATCCCGCAGATTCGCCGATCATGCTGCTGGCAATGACCTCGGACAATATCCTTCTACCGGAGGTGTATGACGCCGCTGACTCCGTGATCGCGCAAAAACTCCGCCAGATTCCCGGTATTGGCGAAGTCTTCATCGGAGGCGGCGCTAAGCCTGCCGTTCGTGTTCAGGTAAATCCTGGGTTGATGAACACCTTCGGCATCAGCCTGGAAAATGTGCGTACCGTGCTCAGCGCGGCGAACTCCAATCGGCCGAAGGGACAACTCAGCGATCTCGAACACGCTTGGGGCGTGGCCACCACCGACCAGCTCTTCAGGGCCCACGAATACCGGCCGCTGATCGTCGCCTGGCGGAACGGGTCGCCAGTGCGATTGGCCGACATCGGAACGGTGAGCGATTCGGTCGAGGATGTACGCAACGCCGGCTTCATCAACGGCCGGTCGGGCATCGTGCTGGTGATCTTCCGGCAACCCGGCGCCAACATGATCGAGACCGTGGATCGCGTGCGCGCTCTGCTTCCGCAACTGCAGGCCTCGATCAACCCCTCCATTCACTTGGGCGTGATCATCGACCGCACCACTACCATTCGCGCCTCCATTCACGATGTCGAGATCACTCTGGTGATTTCGGTGATCCTGGTGATTTTCGTCGTATTCGTCTTTCTGCGGAATTATTGGGCCACGATTATTCCCAGTGTTGCCGTTCCCTTGTCGCTGGTTGGAACATTCGGCGTGATGTATCTATGCGGATACAGCCTCGACAACCTGTCGTTGATGGCGCTGACCGTGTCTACCGGTTTCGTGGTGGATGACGCGATCGTGGTAATCGAGAACATTACGCGGCATCTGGAAGCGGGCATGAAGCCCTTTGAAGCCGCTATGCGCGGCGCGCGCGAGATCGGCTTCACAGTGATTTCCATGAGCACCTCGCTGGTGGCGGTGTTCATCCCCATTCTGCTGATGGGTGGGATCGTCGGGCGGTTGTTTCGGGAATTTGCGGTGACACTCAGCGTGGCCGTGGGCATCTCGCTGCTGGTGTCGCTCAGCACTACACCGATGATGTGCGCGCTGTTCATGAAGAAAGATCCTGGCCGCCACGGGCGGCTCTACCATGCTGCCGAGGGCGCTTTCGACCGCTTGCTGCGCACCTACGATGTTTGCCTGCGCGCGGTGCTTCGGCATCCGCTGCTGATGCTATGCGTCACCATCGGCACCATGTTTCTCAGCGCCTCGTTGTTTATCTCCACGCCCAAGGGATTTTTCCCGCAGCAGGACGTCGGCCGCATCATGGGATTCATTCAGGCGGACCAGGACGTTTCGTTCGCCTCCATGCGCGAGAAAGTCCAAAAATTTCAGGAAGTGGTCCGCGAAGATCCCGCTATCGACACGCTGACGGCCTTCACCGGTGGCGGTGGAGGCAATAATTCCGGCCGTTTTTTCGCCCAGCTCAAGCCGCTGAAGGAACGCAAGATCAGCGCCGACGAAGTGATTGAGCGCCTGCGTCCCAAGCTGGAGCAAATTCCCGGCGCCTCGCTGTTCCTGCAGGCCGTGCAGGACATCAACGTCGGCGGCCGCTTCGCCGGCGCACAATACCAATACACATTGCAGGCCGATCGCCTGAGCGATCTGATCGAGTGGGCCCCGCGCCTCAAGGATCGCATGGCTCTGATTCCCAACCTACGTGATGTAAACACGGATCAGCAGTTGAACGGGTTGCAGGCAACGTTGATCATCGATCGCGACACCGCCGCCCGCCTCGGCGTTTCCGTCTCCGCCATCGACAACACCCTCAACGACGCCTTCGGACAGCGTCAGGTCTCCAACATCTACAAAGGCATCAACCAGTACCACGTGGTGCTGGAAGTGTTGCCGCAATTCCAGCGCACCCCGGAAACGCTCAGCGTCATTTACGCGTCCTCCTCCTCCGGTAAGATGATCCCGCTGAGCGCCTTTGCGCATTTCCAGCCGGCATTCAGCGCACTGACCGTAAATCACCAGGGAATTTTTCCGGCGATCACGTTGTCTTTCAATCTGGCGCCCGGCGCCTCGCTCGGTCCGGCGGTCGAGCAGATTCAAGCAGTGCAACAGGAACTCGGAATGCCGCCCACCGTCCACGGCACCTTCCAGGGAACCGCCCAAGCCTTTCAAGATTCAGTTTCGACCGAAGGCCTGCTCATTATTTCAGCGCTGGCCGCGGTTTATATCGTCCTGGGGATTCTGTACGAGAGCTACATTCACCCGATTACGATCCTTTCGACGCTGCCTTCCGCCGGCGTCGGTGCTCTCCTGGCCATCCGCCTTTTCGACATGGACCTCAGCATCATCGCGCTCATCGGCATTATCCTGCTGATTGGGCTGGTTAAGAAAAATGCCATCCTCATGGTTGATTTCGCGGTACAGACTGAACGCGAGGGCAACACGTCCAGCATGGAGGCCATCTATCAGGCGTGTTTGCTTCGTTTTCGGCCCATCATGATGACCACCATGGCCGCGCTGCTTGGCGCCCTTCCGCTGGCCTTGGGCACGGGAACCGGCTCCGAGCTCCGCCGCCCTCTGGGCATCACCATCGTGGGCGGCCTGATCGTCAGCCAGATGCTGACGTTGTTCACCACTCCGGTCGTGTACTTGTATCTGGATCGCTTGCAAACCTGGATCCAGCGCTCCCGCTCGCGCCGGGCCGCCTCAGTTTCCCCGGTTCCGGCACAATCTGACTGATACCCGCAATCTTCCCGGCTCCTCCGTTCATCCAAGCGGTGGATGATGTCGCCAACTGGCAACGCGACCACTGGACAAGTGCCGCCAATCGCTGTTATATGGAGGCGCGGAAGTTTCCAGGCAGGTCGCTTAGTCTGGGGACGGCCCAAAATGCCTCTCCACGTTTCCCCGCCCGTTGAGACATTTCTGTGACCGCCAGCAGACATAAAACCGCTTGGCTTCGTCCGGGCGATGAATTATTGTTTGGCGCCGTCCAGACCCATGGACGGGAGACCTACAGACGGAAGCTGGTACGACTCCGACGGTTGCCAATGTTAGTCGCGAAGGGGTAAAGCTCTTCGTGCGCTTTCGGAGCTTGGTCCGCTGTACCGCGCAAGCGTGACCTCGACCATTCTGTTCCTGGCAGTGTGGTGCTGCCAGGCCAACCTCGCGTTGCTGGATGTCTCCTGTTTCGGAGAGGGCTCCAGTCATGAAATCTCATCTTGTCTTTCCTGTTCTGGCTTTTCTGCTACTGTGCTCCGCCACTCCTGCGCATCCTTCCACTGATTCCGATGGCACTGGTGCTGATAAGAGTGGCGTTCCCCCTGCTGCCTCTCGCGCTGCAGAAGATCCCGCTCCCCCCTCCGAAATGATCGCTATCCCCGGCCCGACGCGCTCTTTTCTGCGCATGGCCGCGATCAGCCAGAAAGTTTCGCCCGAAGAAATTACGCCTCTACTCGCGCGCAACGTTTATTTGCTCGGCTACGAAGGGCCACAGTCGCAGGCCCGCCAGACCGAATTTCTCACCCTGCTGAATCGCTACGTACTGCAAGCGCGCGAACTGGTCAACCTCGCCGGTTCGGGAAACGTCATCCATGTCACCAATTGCGAGGACGCCAAGCCGCTCCTCCAGGTTCTTGGCTACCGCGTGCGCCCTGATTGCGGGCAGAAGGGCACTTATCTCGAAACCGTCGATCCGCAGCGCGCCTTCCTCACCATCGATTCCGGATTTCCTCTCCCCGAACTCGAGAAGGCCCTGCAGGAGAGCAAGCCTTTCGCTTATCCCTACCCGACCTCGCGCGTCCCCTCGCTGTTCACCGAAAATGAATGGTTCAGCGCGCGAAAGGGAAGTGCCAGCAATAAAGACAACACCTTGATCGACATGATTTTGCACGAGCCTTTGCTGGCGCGCCTCTACTGGGGCGTCGCGCGCATGGATGCGGAGACGCAAGTAGCCATCCTGAAATCGCCGGGCTTGAAGAAGCTCGTGCCCTACGCACCCGTAGTCGATTTTTACGGTAGCCACATCCGCATTCACAATGGACGCGTCATCGTTCCCGGTGGCACGCGCGCCGAGGCGGGCTGGCGGGAATTGGTGGGCGCAAGCCCGGATTCTCCGGGAGAATTTATTCCTCGCCTGATCTCCAGAGACAATGGGTGGCTGGCCGCGTATTTCGATTCGCTTTCTCGCGTCAGCGCCGCGCAGCAGGCACATTTCGTGGAACCTAAGACGCTGCGCCGTTACTACGACGCGCTACGCGGCAAGGACAACTCAAGTGATGCGGCCCGAGGCGTGTTCCGTGCCGATCCGCGCCTATTGCTCTTGCTCACCCGCGTGCAGTGGGAGCCCAACGGCGATCCCCACATTCCCGGCAATATCGAAACCTGGAAGCGCATTCTGCACCAGAAGTCAGAATCCAACGTGGTGCGCTACTGGGGACGCAAGGCCAAGAGTTTCGACACGCCCCAGCAAATTCTGGAGGCCATGTTCGCGTTGTCGCGGGTGCAGCTCGAAGCCGGCCCTCTGCAAGCCTACCTGCTGACCAGCGATCTCGACTACCGGCGCGGACCGGGACGTCACTTGAGTCCCGACATCGTGGCGCTTCTCGCCTCCAAATATTCCGAGTTCAGCGATCAATACCTGATCTTTTCTGAATTTCCCGCGCTCGACGATGTCTCCATCTCTTCGTTTCTGAACATTGCCGGCAGCCTCAGCGGCATCAAGAACCAAAGCGTGCGCGGCAACGCCATGGGAACCTTCCAGGCCAGTGTCAGCATGTGGCAAATTCTTGCCCGTCAGGGCCAGATTGCCACCGCCGATCTCAACGCTTCCTGGGATCGCATTATTAAGCCTTTCAACAAAATCAACGCCGCTCCGCAGCTTTTCGACGCCGGCCGCGACTCCCTCAAGCAATTGTTTATGGCCGCCACCGGCAAGCCCGAAGGCTCGCAGGACATCCTCATCGATCTGCTCGCCGGACCGCCGCAGACTTCGCCCGAGGCCCAGCGTATGCATCAAGCCATGGCCAATCGCATTCGCGCGGTCATGGACGCCCAACGCCTAGTTTCGCTGGACACCTTGCTGACCCTCGGCGACGGCCTGCGCGACGTCGCCCACGTGAAATCCCAAAGCGACGCGCTGCTTCCGCTCGCCGGCGAGCTTCGGGAGTTTGAGATGCCGCAGCCCATCTTCAAAAACAGCGAGCGCGACCAGTGGGCCGCAGGCATCTACAACAATCGCCACACCGAAATGCAGATGAAGACCGACCTCACCAAGGTCGTCAAGTCTCCCACCTCCGCCGAGCAGCTCACCGAAGCCCGCGGCCAGCTCGCTCCCCTCTTCCGCGACACCCTGGTGGGCTTGAACTACGCCTACTACGAGCCGCCCGGCGCGCAGATTCTGCATAACAATCCACTCTTCGTGCGCTCCCACGATTTCGCAGGCGACACCGTCACCGGAGTCGAGCGACAAGCCTGGCAAGCTGCGCAGTTGTTCGGTGCCGGCTCCCCAGCAGGAGGTGGCGCGCGCCTGGTCGGGTCGCTCGCCGATCTTCCCTACGTTCTCGCCGACGCCGAACAGGATTTCATCGCCCCCGAAAACGTCCAGGCCTTGATCTGGCGCCAGGTGGTTCCCGGTCTCCTCACCAGCGCCGTCGTCCCTCGCTGGTGGAACGTCAGCCCAAACGAACTGCACGCCGTCGCACTGTATCAGCAAGCCGGCGAGGAATTGCTCCGGAACGCCGCGCAGAATGAAGAATTGCACGGCCGCGTCATGGGCATTCTCTTTGAGCGCATGGCTCCGCAGCGTGCCGAGCGCGTCGAGATTTCCTTGCGCGGCGGCCACGTTCCCCAAGCCATCGCCCAGGTCATGCCCGCCGATACCTTTTATCTCGCCGCCGAATATCGCAGCAGATTCGCGGATCACACTGACCTTTGCGGCACGGCCTGCTCCGATCTTGACGCCCTCAACAAGCAATATCCCGACGAGGTCAGCTGGGAGCGCCTCTCCCGCGACTTCGGCATACCCCACCCAACGCTGGCGCAAAATTACGGCCGCGCGTTGCTCAACGTCCCGCCTTTTCCGGCATTCATGGGCTACTCCAGCCGCTTTCTGGCCGAGTCCTGGGACTCCAACAATTTGTTCTGGGCGCGCCTCGCGGATGAAAAGGGTTACTCGCCGGTCACGCTCAACCGCCTGGTCCCCGAACTCACGCGCCGCATGGTGGAAAAGATCTTCGCCACCGATCTGGAGGATGTGCAGGCGCTCCTCCGCGCCACTCACGAGGCTGGCGACGAGTTTCGGCAAGGAAAGATCGCGCTCAACGAGCACGGCGGCGGCCTTTCCGTGCAGTGACATAAGACTCGCTTGCCGTAAGGAGCGGCGCCGTTAACCGTTCCTTTCGGCGGGCAGAACATCAATCAACGGGAATAGAAAAGCCATGGCCAAACGCACTGTTCAAGGTCTGCTGGTCGTTGTCGTGATCCTCGGTGTTTTCGGCGCAACGCGCATGCGCGCGCAACAGGACGGCACGCGCTTCCGCATTAACGTCGACCTGGTGCAATTGAACGTCGCCGTGACCGACAACAAGGGCAACTACGTGACCGGTCTCAAGCCCACCGACTTCGTCATCAGCGAAGACGGCATCACCGAAAAGCTCGCCACCTTTGAAGAGGGCAGCGGTCCCTCGCGCCGGCTGGTCGATCTCGCCTCAGGATCCGAACGCTCGGCCCAGAGTTCTCCCGCCGAAGGCGGCCCTTCCGAGGCTTCGCCGGAATCGCTCGCTTCACTGGTTGCCGGCTCCAACGTCTTCATCCTCTTTGACACCAGCAACTATATGTACCGAGGTTTCGTGTTCGCCCAGGATGCCATTGCCGACTTTGTGCGCTCGCTGGAGACCGCCGACAAGATCGCCTTCTACTCCTACAGCCGCGACCTGTTTCGCTCCGCCCCGCTGACTCCGGATCGCTCCGCGGTTGTCCGTGGAGTTCGCACCACCGTCGCCGGCGACGATGCCGCGCTCTACAACTCGCTGCTCTTGACCATTAAAGACGCCGCCCAATATCAGGGCCGCAAAGTCGTCGTTGTTTTCTCCAACGGTCCGGACAATGCCAGCATGGTGCCGCCCGAAGACGTTGCTGAGCTCGCACAGTCCGTCGGCATCCCGATATACATGATCAGCACTCGCGAAGCGCGTCTTGAGCCCGTCTCCACCGTAGTCTTCGAGCGCATGAGCGCGGCCACCGGCGGCAAGGCCTATTTCGCGAACAGCTGGCGCGACGAAAAGCGCGCCTTCGCCTCCATTCGTGACGATCTCGCGCATCTCTATTCCTTCAGCTACTACCCGCAGCCCAATCCGAACAAAGGCTGGCGCGCCATCAGCGTCAGACTCGTCGGCGAAGGCGCCAAGAAATATCACGTGCGCACCCGCAACGGCTATCGTCCGTCACCCAATCGCTTCACCAACGAGAGCGCTCCCAACTCAACGGTATCGCAGTCTTTCCCCAATTAGAAAGCCGCGAAGCCGCCGGTTCGGGCCCGCGACGCGCCAAGTCTTTGTTGCAACACAAATCTGCCTTTGCGTCCGGCGTTCCGCGTCTGGATGACAAACCCCGGCTTGACATGGAAGAATGCCGCTCCATGTCCAACACTAAATCACTCGATTACAGAAATTGCCGCGCCCTCGGATTCGCTCTGCTGGCGTTCTTTCTCTCTTGCTCGGCCCTCCGCGCGCAAGTCACGCGTCCGGAAGCCGAAAAACAGCTCGCGCACGACATCTACAAACAATTCATCGAAATCCAATCCGGCTTCACCACCGGCAGCACCACTCCGGTCGCTGAGGCCGCTGTCGCGCGCCTGAAGGCCGCCGGCTTCGCGGACTCCGACATCTTCCTGGGCGGCGCCAGCGCCAACAAAGGCAATATCGTCGTCCGTTATCGCGGCACCGGCGCACGCAAGCCGATTCTCCTGCTCGCGCACACCGACGTCGTCGAGGCCAAGCGCGAAGATTGGACCATGGACCCCTTCCAGTTCATCGAGCGCGATGGATTTTTCTATGGCCGTGGCACCGGCGACGACAAAGCGCAAGCCGCCGTGTGGATCGCCAATCTAATCCGCTACAAGCAGGAAGGCTACAAGCCCGACCGCGACATCATCGTCGCGCTTACCGCTGACGAAGAGGGCGGCGGCCCGTACAACGGTGTTGATTGGCTCATCAAAAATCACCGCGACCTGATCGACGCCGAATTAGCGCTCAACGAGGGCGGTTGGGGAGACGAAGCTCACGGCAAGAAAATCGCTAACGACCTGCAAGTCAGCGAAAAGTACGTAGTGAATTTTCGTCTGGAAGTTCTCAACAAGGGCGGACACAGCTCCTTGCCGGTTCCCGACAATGCCATCTATCGGCTGGCCGCCGCGCTCCAGCGGCTATCAAGCTTCGGCTTCCCCCTGAAAACCAATGAAGTCACCGCCGAATATTTCCGCCGCATGGCCAAAATCGATACGTCCTCTACGAAGGACGATCTCGCCAAAGTTGCGGACGGTTCGCAGGAGGCCATGCAGCGAGTAGCCGCGCTTTCCCCGCGCTGGAACGCCACCTTGCGCACAACGTGTGTTGCCACGCAGCTCGAAGGCGGCCATGCCATGAACGCGCTCCCGCAGCGCGCGGCGGGCACCGTTAACTGCCGCGTCTTGCCCGAAGATTCCGTCGACTATGTGCGCAGCGCGCTGAAAAAAGCGGTGGCCGACGATCAGGTAGCCCTCAACCTGGTGGGTGAGCCCAGCGCCGGGCCTGCTTCGCCCATGCGTCCCGATATTCTGAAAGCGGTCACCGACGCCACAACCGCCTCATGGCCCGGCGTCCCGGTAGTTCCAATCATGGTGATGGGCGCCACCGACGGCAAGGCCTTGCGCATGGCCGGCATCCCCACCTACGGCATCCAGGGATTCTTCCTCGATCGCGACGACATTCGCTTCCACGGCCGCGACGAACGCATGGGCGTCCAATCCTTCTACGAAGGCCAAGCCTTCCTCTACGACCTCGTCAAACGCCTCACCAAACCCTGATCTCGCCGCATCCATCCGGGGCGCAGCATGCTGCGGCCCATCTGGGCAAAACCACTGCGTCCTGTTCTCCCAGCTGTGTCTTGCCTAAGCCTAGTCTTCAAGACGGTTCACTGCGCGCCATCACGAACTCCCAATCAAATAACCCGTCAAAAACACCAAAATCCCCCCGACAATCACCTGAAACGCCGCCTGCAAAAAAGGCGTGTCCATATAACGGTGTCGGATGTAACTGATCACACCCAGCTCGATTGCCACCACGATCACCGCCAGTGTGGTCGCCAACCGAAAGTCCGCAATCAAAAATGGCAAGGTGTGTCCGATGCCTCCCGCCGTGGTCATCAGTCCAGTCGCCAGTCCGCGAATCCATGGCGATCCGCGCCCGGTCAGCGATCCATCATCCGACAGTGATTCCGCGAACCCCATCGAAATTCCCGCTCCTACCGATGCCGCCAGACCCACAAGGAACGCCTCCCAGCTTTTGTGCGTGGCGAAGGCCGCCGCAAACAGCGGCGCCAGCGTCGAAACCGACCCATCCATCAATCCCGCGAGCCCTGGCTGCACAATTTGCAACAGAAACAATTTGCGGTGCGATTCGTCCTCTTGCTGCTTGGCGCTCTGCGTCAGGTGTTTTTCTTCCAGGTTACCGGCCGTCTGCGTGTGCTTCCGCTCTTCATCGGCCAATTTGTTCAACAATTCTCGTGTCGATGCGTCTGACGTTCGCGCAATCGCTCGCTGATAAAAGCGCTGCGCCTCTAGTTCCATCACCTCCGCCTGTCTTCTCGCCACGTTGACGCCCAGCGGGCGAATCAACCAGTTCGGCCTGCGCTGCAGAAATCCCTTCACATTTTCCCGCCGGATCAGCGGAATGTGGTCGCCAAAGCGCTGCCGGAACATGGCCAGCAGCCGGTCGCGATGCACCGCTTCTTCTTCTCGCATCTCTTCGAACATCTGCGCCGTTGCCGGATAGCTTTCGCGCAGGGCGTCGGCAAATTCTCCGTAAATGCGCCCATCCTCCTCCTCCGAAGAGATCGCCAGCGCCAGAATCTCCTTTTCACTCAAATCCTTGAACTTTTTCAGCATTCCGCCCTTCCTCACCGTCTTGCGAACAGAGCATCGCACAAGCCTTCGGCGAAGTCATCTTGCCCGCTGCTGCATCTAAACTGCGTGCTGAAAGCAAGTCGTTACACTATTTGAAGGAGCTGCGGCGTGCCAAATTCGAAAGATTCCAAACCGAAAGACGACGAGAAAACCATTTCACGCGATCGCTTGGCGGAACTTCTCAATGAAGATCTGGCCCGTGAGTATCAGGCCATCATCGCCTACGTGGTGTACTCACAGGTGCGCAAAGGCGCCCAATACATGAATATCGCGGACCAATTGCAATTGCACACCGCGCAGGAACTGCAGCACGTGCTCACGCTCTCCCGTTAGATCGATTACCTGGGCAAAATGCCGACCCTCACTCCAAAGCAGGTAAAAACCTCGGAAGACGCCAGGCAAATGCTGCGCTTCGATCTGGACAACGAAAACGAAACCGTCCGCAACTATCGCGACCGCGTCCGCCAATGCGAAGCCCTCGGCGAATTCACCATGGCCGAGCAAATCCGCCAAATCCTCATGCAGGAACAAGATCACCAGATCGACCTCGCCACCGCCCTCGGCGAAGAAGTTCCCGACATGAGCAAGCCCGCTTAGGAAATCCTAGCCCCAACATGTACTTTGCGGCCCTGAGGTTCTGGTCACGGCCTGCTCCTGGGTGGCGCATCGTTCAGGTTCGTGCACCACCGTGGCACAGTCATTTCTGGCTGTGCTCGGTCGTTGATCGCTCGAAACTACAACAAAAAACCCTGGGTCCGATAGCGCTGCACGATGCTTAGGCGGTCGTCCGCCCCGATCTAGTGCTTCATGCGGTACAAGATGATTCTTTACCGTCTGCTCCGACGGCAAAAATGATTGGCGCTCTCCGTGTTGGTCATGCCCTCGCGATCAAGGGGATGAATTGCTGCTCCCGCCTCGTGAATCCAATCCGCTGTCTTACGCCCGCGCAAGGCACCGGGCTCGACTCCTGCTCAAAGTAGCGAAATAGCGCCGTGCAGAGCGTTCCCGGACACACCGCCTCGCCGGCACTGCCCTGATGGCCGCCACAACATCGTCTGCGGATGCCTCGCGCCACAAAAACCGCTGATCCCCGCCCGCCCGCATTGTAGAAACCCCCGTTTTCGAGCGTCGCTCCGATCACCAGGATCGGAACACCTGGCGCCGCCGAATGTGCCTTCCGTACGATCGCCAGGTCCTCCTCTAGGTCTCCGCCGGAGATCAGCAACAGTACATCAACCTGGCCTTCCAACAAGTCGTTGCTCTGAAATGGGCCCGCGCTGTCCGAGCCGATGACTTCAATTCCGCCTCGCCTGTTCAACATTCGGCCCGACGCCTCGCGTAACAGCCGGTTTTCGGCGGCGATAAACACGCGAGCTGTAGCCGTCCTTTCTGTTCTGCATCCACGCCAGCGTGAGGCGAGGCCGGTCTACCCACAATCGGCGACACGCAAGGCTGCATACCCTCACCACCGCACGGTCCGTCGGCTCCGGGAAGCGGACTAGTTCTTGTCGCAGCATTCATGACAGGCTCCATTAAACCGGGGACTCCAGAGGCCAGTAAACGAACCGCGTTGGCCCGCGGGCGAAGTGTTCATTGCAATTCGATATTCCCGTACCTAAACCGTCCCAATGCTTGCCATCTTCCAAAGCCGCCGCCGCTTACCGGCACCCCGGGGAATTTGGGCCCAACTCTGAAGTCCCAACGCGGTACTACGCCGCTTTTCAACACCACTTCGGGACTCCCCAAACCTCTGAAATGCGCCTTTTTCCCAGCCAAATTAGTACCTTTGCATCGCTTTTCTTTCGCTCCCTCTTTTTTTCTCGGTACTTCCGTACTACCATGCTCCCAGAGCGTCCTACTTCCTTCCGAGTACGGTCCCTCTATAGGTTTTTCTTCTGCCGCGGCTTACACTTTTCTCTATCAAGGTCGGTTTTTCTTTAGGCTATAGAGAGAGGCGATTCAGCCATGGCCACACAGGACTTTATGAGCAAGACTCCCATCGCGGGCCGCGTTCCCACGCAGACCGAACGCCGCGGCAGCCGGCGCTGCAAGATTACCCAGTTGATGCGCATTCGCCCTTCCGACCCCGAAAAAGAGAATTTCGACGATATGCGCGGCACCATCAGCGTTTCGCGCTCTGGTGTCTACTTCCAGACCAGCGAAACCGGCTACGAAATCGGCATGCGCCTGTTCGTCACCATGCCCTATTCCCACGAAGCGCACGCCATGACCCGCGAGTATCTCGCCGAAGTGGTGCGCGTGGACGCGCTCGCCAACAGCATGACCGGCGTCGGCTTCAAGATCCTCATGGAAATCGGCATGCAAGCCAGCTCGTACACCAGCCACTCCGTTTCGCGCAAGTAAGCGCTGCTGCAAAACTCCAGATCTGCAAAAGCGAAAGGGCGTCCCGGTTTCCGGGACGCCCTTTCCGTTTTCATGCTCAACCGAAGTTTATTGGGAAGCCGAACCTGCGAATAACTAGCTTCGCGTGAAGATTTGCAGCGCGCGATGCCGCAGCCGGCCAAGCTGCCGATTCACTGGATGCCTGCGCGACAAGAACGAAAACACCGGCTCGCGCCGTTGCATCAGTCGGTTTAGAGCGATCGAAAGTCGCACGTCGCGCCGCGCGAACTTGAGCCCGGCCTGAAGTGCTTCGACGGCCTCATCGCGACGGCCCGCCGTGGCGTAGACTTCCGCAAGGTTGAGGTACAACTGGGCTTGATTGCGCTTCATGCGCACCGCGGCGTCGCACAGCCGCTCCGCTTCTCCCCATTTCCTTTCGGACCGCGCCAGCACTACTCCCAGGTACGACATGTAGTAGGGATTGTTTTTGTCCAGATCCATGGCTTTCTGCATATGCGGCAGAGCCCGGATGGCGTAGTTGTCACGCAACAGGGTTAGCCCTTGCTTGAATTCGCGGAAGGCTTCCGTGTCGAGCATTATTCCACCTCATCGACCGTTCTGCGGTCGCACCGCCCTGGTGTAGGAAACCGGGCACACAAACGCCACGCAGCCTTCGAGGAAGTCGACACCGCCTGGTGAGAGGCAAGAATTGCTTGGAACCGGCTCCGGCCGCCCGGGCTCCGAGGAGCGCCGAACATGGGAGCGATGAGCAGCGTCGCGCTTGGGGTTCCCATCCCAGTCAACGGCGAGGGTACGCGCAGATGACGTCGGGCGCTACTGCTCCGTGGGACAGTCTTGGGACAGCAGGACGCTCCTCCCATCAAGCCGCTCCCGACGTTTATTTTGTGAGGAAGATTTGGCCCTTACTGCCCTCCTAAGATCGCGCGTGACCGGCGTGGCTGGCTGCCGGCTTTGTTCGCAATTCGTAGATCGGGAAGCGGGCGGCGAGGTCGGCTACTTGTTTGCGGACGCGCTGTTCGGTGGCGGCGTCGCCCATGTGGGTAAGGACGTCGGCGATCCACCCGCCGATCTGCGCCATCTCAGGCTCCTTCATGCCGCGAGTGGTGACCGAAGGGGTGCCGAGACGGATGCCGCCGGCTTTCATCGGGGGCAGGGGATCGAAGGGGATGGCATTCTTGTTGACCGTGATGCCAGCGCGGTCCAAGGCCTTTTCCGCTTCGGCGCCGGTGATGCCGCGGCCGTGAACTTCGACGAGGAACAGGTGGTTGTCGGTGCCGCCGGTGACGATGCGGAAGCCTTGTTTGGCGACGGACGCAGCGAGGGCCTTGGCATTGGCGGCCACCTGCTGTTGGTATTCACGGAAGCCGGGCTCCATGGCTTCGTTCAGGCAGACGGCTTTTGCGGCGATGGTGTGGACTAGCGGGCCGCCCTGCGTGCCGGGGAAGGTGAGCTTGTCGAGTTCCTTGGCGAAAGCGGCTTTGCAGAGAACCAGGCCGCCGCGGGGGCCGCGGAGCGTCTTGTGCGTGGTAGTGGAGACGATGTCGGCGTGGGGGACCGGGCTGGGGTGGACGCCTGCGGCGACCAGGCCAGCGATGTGGGCCATGTCTACGAACAAGAGGGCCTCGACGGCCTTGGCGATTTTGGCGATGCGCTCGAACTCGATGATGCGCGAATACGCGCTGGCGCCGGCGACGATCATTTTGGGCTTGTGTTCCTGGGCCAGCTTTTCGATTTCGTCGTAGTCGATGCGCTCGTCGTCCTTCTTCACGCCGTAGGCGACGAATTTGTACATGCGGCCGGAGAAGTTGAGCGGATGGCCGTGGGTGAGGTGGCCGCCGTGAGCGAGATTCATGCCCAGCACGGTATCGCCGGGCTTCAGCGTAGACATGTAGACGGCGACGTTGGCGGAGGTGCCGGAGTGTGCCTGCACGTTGGCGTGTTCGGCGCCGAAGACCTCCTTGGCGCGATCGATGGCCAGCTGCTCGACCTTGTCGGCCACTTCGCATCCGCCGTAGTAGCGCTTGCCGGGATACCCTTCGGCGTACTTGTTGGTGAAGATCGACCCCATCGCTTCGAGGACGGCTTCGGAGACAAGATTTTCGCTGGGGATCAGCTCAAGCCCGGTAGCCTGCCGCTTGGCCTCTTCGCGGAGGAGATCGGCGATGGCGGGATCTACGGAGTCGAGCGACCGCTGCATGCGGGAGTTGGAATCGGTGGTGTGCGTAGACGTCATCTAGGATCCTTGGAATTCAGAGTGGCACCATCTTACCTTGCGCGGAGGTAATCTGGTTAATGCCCCCTCCCCTTATGGTTTTTGTATCGTACTCATTCTAAAGGCCTTTCCTTGGTGTCCGTAACGCTCAGATAAAAAGGGAGTTAGGGATGCCTTTCCATTTGCGAGAGAAATTAAGGACTTCGCGGAATCGCCGAGGCGGGCAGCCGGGGCAATGGCCCGAACATAAACACCGGTATGATAACATATTAGTACTTATTATAAAGCGATAACTATAAACCGTTTGGACGGAGAGAGATGGCGGAGGGCAGCGGGTGTGGAGCAGAAGACAGCCTCGAACCCGAGTTGGGGAATACATTCTTAGGGTTGCAGAAGTATCGAAGTTTCTACCCTGGATCGGTTGCAAGGAATCTCGGATCAAGAATTCAGCGTCTAGGCCGCTCGCCCAAGTTTTGGGAAATCGTCCCGTCTGTCCCCAGTTTCTTCCAGTTTCTCGTCCCCGTTTCTCGTCCCCAGTTTCTCCCAGCACCTACGCGGGAAAAACTGGATTTGCGCAACGGGCCGCAGGCCGATATGGCCTCGCAGAGTTAGCTTTGCTCCTCCAGAGATTCAACTCACAAGTTTGCACAATCTGGTCGCTTGAATGTCGCTACTGGGCGTACCATAAGGGTGTGAGGGTTAGATACCTGTCGCATCCGCTGTTCGCGTTTTTCAGCGTTGCGGTTGCTCTGTTCGTGATAGTTACAAAGCCTGTTCTTACAGTTGTTTTTGCTCTCTTTGCCCTTTCCGTTTTCTGTTTCCTTCTAGTTGACGTTCCCGGCGTTTCTCCTTGCCTCACGCGAGGGGTCCGCAAAGCGCTTCCAATATTCGCTTTCCCAGTTTTCTCTCCTAGACCTCCTCCTGCAGCGTAGTTCGTTTCCCAGCTGACTCGTCGTTCCGGCAACGGAGCAACCTGGCCATCTCATGTCGTCGCGCTCCGTCGCGTTCCATCCGTTGCTGGATTGGATTTCTCTACTTGAGAGTGGGGGAGCTGATGCGATTCAAAAGCATTTTGCGCAAGCTATTCCTTTGCCTCGCGCTAGGAGGGCATTCAATTCTCGGCATCGGAATGAGCAAGGAACAAATAGAGGAGCTCCTATACGCAACGAATCAAGCCAGAATAGAGATGACTATTGACACGGATGGACAACCCGATGGGTTAACAAACTTTCTAAACGGGTCGGAGAAATAGCGTAGATCAACGACATTCCTACACCCTTTAGAACCGAAAGGTGCGGCAACCGGCAACCGGTTGAGTGGGGCTGAGATCAAGCCAGGGTCCTTCCACCCCGCAGCCGGCGCTCAGACGGCGAGAGAGATGGCTGGTGGCAGCGGGTGCGGAGCGCCAGACCGTCGAGCAACGTCAGATGGCGAAGGCTTCGCGGAAGGCGCGGATCATTTCGGCGAAGGATTGGTCGGTGGCTTCGGGATCGAAGCGCGGGCCTTCGTCGCGGGTGAAGGCGTGTTCGGCGGGATACAGCAGTGTGTCGTAGCGGATGCCGCTAGTGCGGAGGGCAGCGTCGACGGTCGCGCGGCCGGCGTCAGGTACGTGCGGATCCTTGGTGCCGAAGATCATGAGCAGACTGCCGCGAATTTCTTTGGCGCGGGCGAGCGAACCGGCGTCGGCGTCCTGGCCGAGCTTGCCGTCGTGGATGCCGGTGCCGTAGTAGCACACCGTGACGCGCACGTCAGGCTGAAAGGCGGCGCGGAAGGCGAGGTGGCCGCCGATGCAGAAACCCACGACGCCGATTTTTCCCGGCGCGACGCGCGGATGCGCGGCGAGCCAGTCGAGGCCACTGCGGCAGTCGGCGTCGAAATGCGCAACTGGAGTTTTCGCAGCGTCCTGCTGGCCGCGCGTGCGACCGGCGTCGTCGAACGCAATGACAGTGCCGGGCGGCTCGATGCGGCGATAGATTTCCGGCGCGGCGGCGACAAAGCCGTATCCGGCGAGGCGTACGCAAAAGCGCAGCAGCGGCGGAGTGAGTTGGAAGATGTCGGAGTAGCACCAGATGCCAGGATATTTTCCATCCGCTTTGGGCGCGGCGACGAACGTGCGCATCGGTGAGCCGGAGAGCGGAATGTCTTCGTGTTGCGTGGTAACGATCATTTTCTTTGAGGCGTCTTTCTGGATTGGATGCGAGTGCGCCGACCAGCTTAACCCCAACAGATCGTTTCTGAACGTGAAATGACCGTCCGCAGGCGAGCCACTGCTAATGCGATGGGTCTGTTACGAGACCGTAATCTGTGTCACGCGGTGAGTGGTATAGTTGCCGCCGATTGCGTGCCTGCCCAAGGAGTTTCGCGCGATGCGAAGAAAACGATCAAATCACGCACTAATCTGCGCGTGGAGCTTGTTCTGCGCGAGCGGACTCGCTGTGCCGGCGGTTCGCGCGCAAGATGGGAAGAATCCATTTGCGGGTGATGCCAACGCGGCGAAGGTCGGCGAGTCGCAGTTTCGGGCGAACTGTGCGTTTTGCCATGGCCTGGGGGCGCGAGGCGGCGGGCGAGGGCCGGATCTGACGCGGGCACAAAAGAAACACGGGAACGCGGATGGGGATTTGTTCCGGACGATCAGCCAGGGTGTGCCGGGCACAGCGATGCCACCTAATGGCGCGACCCAGCAAGGTGTGGGGATGACCGACGACGAGATCTGGCAGGTCATCACCTATATTCGCAGCGTGCAGAAGAAAGCGGGTGCCGGTGCGGAAGGAAATGCGACGCACGGGCGGGAATTATTTTTTGGATCGGGGGCATGCGCGACGTGTCACATGGTGCAGGGAAAAGGCGGGCGATTGGGACCGGATCTAACGGGGACGGCGTCGGCGCGATCGAGGGAGTATCTGGAAGAGTCGGTGCGGAATCCGAGCCGGCGATTGGCGCAAGGGCTGATCGAGGCGATGAAGGAATTTTCCGTGGAGTATGCGACGGTGACGGTCGTGGACGGGAAGGGGCAGAAATTTCAGGGCACGATTTTGAATGAAGATAATTTCACCTTGCAGATGATCGATACGCGGGATCAGTTGCATTTGTTTGAGAAAGACAAGCTGAAGTCGCTGGAGAAATCGCGGGAGTCGTTGATGCCTGCGTACGACGAGAAGATGTTGCCGGAGAAGGATTTGCGGGACTTGATTGCGTTTCTGCAGGGCGTGGAAGCGGACGCGGGCGGTGGTAAGTGAGAGGCCGGAGAGTGGTCGATTATGAACCGCGGGCCGAGAAAAAAGCTGTGGGCGGCGAATTTAGTGATCGGATCGGGCTGGGCGCGGCCGGAGGAGCCCACCCTTTGCAAAACGCGCAAAGGATGGGGCACCCAAGAGATCTCTTACGGCTCGATACCAGTCGTCGTTCCGACTGGAATGATGTTGCGTCCCAATTCCGCAGTTTGAAGGCGGAGGCCGCAGCGATTGTGATCGCTCTAGTGATGGTTTCGTTTTTTTGCGGCAGTGCCGGGGCGCAGGTGACGCCGCAGCGGCTGCTGGAATCGGCGAAGGAGCCGCAGAACTGGTTGATGTATTCGGGAGACTATGCGGGGCACCGGCACAGCGTGCTGGATCAGATTAATGTGGAGAACGCGAAATCGCTGGTACCGGAGTGGGCGTATCAGACGATGGCCGGCGGAAAATTCGAGACTACATCGCTGGTGGTGGATGGCGTTTTGTACGGGACCGGGCAGGACGATCGCGCCTATGCGCTGGATGCGAAGTCGGGGCGCCCGATCTGGCAATACCAGCGGGCGCTGCCGGCGGATATCCGACCTTGTTGCGGGCGCGTGAATCGCGGGCTGGCAATTCTGGGCGACAAAGTTTTCATGGGCACGCTGGACGCGCACGTGATCGCGCTGGATGCGAAGACCGGGAACGTGGTGTGGGATGTGACCGCGGTGGATTATCGCGGCGGGTACAGCTTCACGCTGGCGCCGCTGGCCATCAAGAATCTGGTGATACTGGGCGTGTCCGGCGGCGAATATGGGATTCGCGGATTTATTGACGCCTACGACGCCGCGACGGGCGAACGGAAATGGCGGTTTTACACGACGCCGGGGCCGGGTGAGCCGGGTCACGACACGTGGGAAGGCGATTCGTGGAAGATTGGCGGGGCGCCGGCGTGGATCACGGGAACTTTTGATCCGGCGACCAATACAACGTTCTGGACTACGGGAAATCCGTCGCCTTCGAATCGCGGAATCGGACGGGCGGGCGACAATTTGTACAGCAACACGTTGTTGGCGCTCGATCCGGATACCGGCAAGCTGAAATGGCATTTTCAATTCACGAAACACGACGATCACGACTACGACGCGACGCAGGTTCCGGTGATGATCGACGACGGGGACAGGCACCTGATCGTGCAGGCAAATCGCAACGGTTTTTTTTATGTAATCGATCGTGGGACAGGGAAGCTGCTGTCTTCCCGTGCGTACGCGAAAGTGACGTGGAGCAAGTCGAAGGATGCCGAGGGGCGGCCGGTGGCCGATCAGAGCGGAAATCCGGCGCCGGAAGGTGCGCGGGCATGCCCGGGGGCGGCGGGGGCGACGAACTGGATGTCGCCGACTTACGATCCGCAAACGAAATTGTTCTATGTGACGGCGCGCGAACAGTGCGACGTCTTTAGCACTGCGCCGCAAGCGTTCGAAAAAGGTCACGCCTATTATGGCAGCGCGTATTTCCCGAACGATGACGCGGCGCCGTTCTGGGGCGCGTTGCGGGCTCTGGATCCAAGAAGCGGTGAGATGAAATGGGAGTGGAAGCATCCATCGCCGACGTGGGCCGGCGTGCTTTCGACCGCGGGCGGATTGGTGTTCAGCGGCGACGCGGAGGGAAATTTCATGGCGTTCGAGGCGGCTTCGGGAAAGATCTTGTGGCATTTCCAGTGCGGCGCTTCGGTGTATTCGTCGCCGATGACGTTTGCCGTGGACGGGAAACAATATGTGGCGGTCGGGGCCGGAAGCGCGCTATTTGCGTTCGCATTGCCGTGACCCGCCCGGCACTTGTGGCCGCTAGTTGTGGCCCCGCGTCTTACGTCACTCGTGTGGACAGCAGCATTCTATTTTCAAGGTAGAATCCCACTCGCGGGGCGGCAACAGGAAATTATGGGCGTGGAACGACGGCGAACGGCTCGTTATCCCTTTGACGCAGCGGCAGAAGTGTCTGACGAGCACGCGCAAGGCACGCTGGCAGTGCGAGTGAGCAAAATCAGCTTGAATGGCTGCTACCTGCACACGGCTTCTCCTTTTCCCGCCGGGACGTCGCTACTCCTAAAGGTTTTCGCCGAAGACAGCTTCTTTGAGGCGCATGCGACGGTGGCGTACGCGCAGGCCGGGACGGGCATGGGCGTGGCTTTTCGTGATCTGAAACCCTATTTCGGCAACGTGCTGAAGAAGTGGCTGCTGGCAGCGATGCTCGGAAAGCACAAACAACAGGATTGAGCCCGCCGCGCGAGCATTCCAGCTAGAATTGGCGGATGCAACGGAAAGTGTTCTGGATCATTTTCGCTTCGCTGGGACTGCTTGCGGATCTGGCGCTGCCGTTCTGGTGGGGGCTGGCGGCGACGTTTCCGATCTGCATCGCGAGCTGGTGGATCGCTTACCGGAGCGACTGGTTCTGAGGGCTTCACTAAGTGCAGAAAGTTGTGCCGCGAAATTTGTTGGCGATGCTAGCGCTGCTGCTCTTTGGCGTTTTAGGGGAACCCGTGTGCGCGCAAGCGCCCGAGAAGTTCGCCACGATTGAAAAAGGCGGAGCGCCGCAGAAGGCACCCGCGCCGCAGAAGCCAGCCGCGATTGAAAAGCACAGCGGGCACCTGGATGTTAGCGGCGGGAAGATTTATTACGAAGAGTGCGGCTCCGGAGCATCGATTGTATTGCTGCATGACGGGTTGATGCATTCGGTGACATGGGATGCGGTGTGGGAGCCGTTGTGCCGCAAATATCATGTGGTGCGGTACGACCGGCGGGGATACGGGAGGTCGGATGTCCCGAAAGCGCAGTTCTCGCCGACGGAGGATTTACAGAAATTGCTTGCACAGCTGAGCGTGCAGCAGGCGGTAGTCGCCGGCAATTCTTCAGGGGCGTCGCTGGCGATCGATTTTGCGTTGGCGCATCCGGAAAGCGTTGAGGGATTGTTCCTGATCGGGCCGGTGGTGAACGGCAAGGATGTGAGCCAATCCTTTGTTGATCGCGGACGGAAAAACAATGAGCCACTGGAAAACGGGGATGTCAAAGCGGCGGCGGAAAATTGGTCGAACGATCCGTACATAATCGGCGAGCGGCACGATGGCACGAGGAAGAAACTACGCGAGACATTGGCCGACAATCCACAAAATCTGAAATACACAGGGGAGTTCGAGATTCCGAACGAGAAGCCATCGGTTTCGCGGCTGGGCGAGATTCATGTGCCGACTTTGATCCTGGTGGGTGAGATGGATATCTCCGATGTGCACGGGCACGCCGGAGCCATCGAAGAGGGAATCGCCGGGGCGCAGCGCGACGTGATTATCAATTCGGGGCACCTGGTGCAGTTGGAGCAATCAGAAATCGTGGTGGAGAAGCTGTCGCACTTTACGGATTTGCAGGAGCGTAAGAGCGTGGACGTGCCCGCGGATGCGCTGCGCACGTACGTTGGGCAATACAATTCGCGGGATGGCGCGGTCATAGTCGGATTCGCCAACGGACATTTGACCTTGCAGATGCCAGGCCAAGCAGCGTTTCCCTTGTTTGCGGAGACGCCGACGAGATTTTTCTTGAAGGTCTCGGAGGTTGAAATTGGGTTCACGAAGACGGTTAGTGGAAAAGTGACTCAGGCGATTCTCTATCAGGACGGTGGCGAGCGGAAGGTCCCCCGGAACGATGCGCCGGCTCCGAAGCAGTGAAGGGCTGGTGGGCGCGTCGAGCTCAGCTCGTGTTGTTGGCATTGTTGCAGAGTGCCTCAAACGCTCGGAATAAGGCGGCTGCAAGAGCGGAGCAGGGTTCGTTGACATGGTGTGACGCGTTCGTTACGCTTCTTAGTTTACTTGCAACGATTTTTCTCTGCTGAGAGGAACGGACCCGACTCCGCATGGCCGAAGAAAAGCTCCCGACTCGCGCGCAGGATTTTTCGGAGTGGTACAACCAGCTGGTTTTGAAGGCGCAGCTGGCGGATTACGCGCCGGTGCGCGGCTGCATGGTGGTGCGCCCATATGGGTGGGCGCTGTGGGAGAACATGCAGGCGGCGCTGGACCGGCGGTTCAAGGCCACCGGGCACCAGAACGTGGCGTTTCCGCTGCTGATTCCGCGAAGTTTCATCGACAAGGAAAAGCACCACGTGGAAGGTTTTTCTCCCGAGCTGGCGGTGGTTACCATCGGGGGCGGGGAAGAGCTGGCGGAGCCTTTGGTGCTGCGGCCTACTTCGGAAACGATCATCGGGCACATGTGGTCGAAGTGGATCCAGTCGTATCGCGATTTGCCGGTGCTGATGAATCAGTGGAACAGCGTGGTGCGTTGGGAGCTGCGGACGAAGCTGTTTTTGCGCACGCTGGAGTTTTATTGGCAGGAGGGCCACACGGCGCACGCGACACGCGAAGAGGCCGAGGCCGAGACCCGGCAGATGCTGGATATTTACGCGGACTTCGCAATCAACGATGCCGCGATTCCGGTGATTCCGGGCCGGAAATCGGATGCGGAGAAATTTGCCGGCGCGGATGTGACCTATTCCATCGAGGCGATGATGGGCGACGGGAAGGCGCTGCAGTCGGGGACGTCGCACTTCCTGGGGCAGAATTTCGCACAGGCGTTTGAGGTGCGGTATCTCGATCACAAAGGCGAACTGCAGCATTGCTGGACGACGTCGTGGGGGCTGTCCACGCGAGTGATCGGCGCGATCATCATGGTGCATGGCGACGATCAGGGATTGGTGTTGCCGCCGAAGCTAGCTCCGCAGCAGGTCGTAGTGGTGCCGATTTTCAAGACCGACGAGGAAAAGAGCGCGGTGATGGACGCGGCGCGGAAGTTGAAGGCGGAACTTGTAAAGGCTGACGTTCGGGTGACGCTGGACGAGCGCGAAGGCTTCAGTCCCGGCTGGAAATTCAACGACTGGGAGATGCGCGGCGTGCCGTTGCGTGTGGAGCTCGGCCCGAAGGACGTAGCGAAGCAGTCCGCGGTGCTGGCGAGGCGGGATCGCCCCGGCAGGGAAGGCAAAGTCAGCGCGGCACTAGCGGATCTACCACAGACAATTCAGAAGCTGCTGGGGGAGATCCAGCAGGCAATGCACGACAAGGCGCTGGCGTTCCGGAAGGCGAATACAGTGGAAGCCAAGACCTACGATGAGCTGAAGAAGGCAGTCGAGACCGGGTTTGCGTTGTCGCACTGGTGCGGCAGCGGCGACTGCGAGGCTACCATCAAGGAAGAGACGCGCGCGACGATGCGATGTATCCCACTGCAGCAGACTGGCGAGGCAGGAACGTGCGTACATTGCGGCAAGGCCGCAGCCGAACAGGCGATCTTTGCCCGCGCCTACTAACTGATTAATTTAAAAGGATTTAGTTATAGACGCGCGGTGCTCCCGCAGGCGTGTTCCATCTGATGCCGTTCAAGGCGTGTAACCCCCTCGCCATTTCCTCTCCGGGAACATCCCACGTGCCTAGTTCTAGACAGGCTAGGACCCGAATGCTAGCTTGGGGAGACAGTGGAACCGCAGCATTTCTTTCGGTCAACGATGTAGGTAAGTGTCTTGCGACCGGCATGGGAGAAAAAATTTTGGTGTTTCGTCCCGACCATTGGGGCCGCCGCGCCCTCCGACCCTCCCGCCATGAACATGGCGGAGGAACGATCAAAGCCATTTTGTGGACGGTGGTCCTGGTATATGGCGCGTTCGTGGCGTACAAGATTATTCCTGCCTATGTGGCGGAATACCAGTTAGCGGACAAGATGGCTGAGCAGGCGCGATTTGCGGTGGTCAATCAGTATCCCGAAGAACAGATCCGCGAGACGGTGTTCAAGACCATGCAGGAGCTGGAGATACCCGCCAAGCGCGAAGACATCAAGATCATCGCGAACAAGTCGACGGTCAAAATTTCGCTGGAGTACACCGTTCCGGTCGACCTTCTTGTCTACCACATCGATCTGCATTTCACCCCTGAGAGCGAGAACAAGTCGATCGTTTAGCCCGATTGCTTAGATTGGCCGGACGTTTGCGAGCGGCGGGTTTTTCGCCGCACGCATCGACTTGTGTGTCCGTGGCATCGAGTACTCTTCCTGATGGAAACCCGCCTTCCTTACGGCAGTCCATTGCGAGACAATTAAGACTCCAGCTGAGGAGCCATAGTTGCGCATCCGCATCGAGAAGGGTTTCTGGACGTCTATCTGGGGGCTGACGATTCTGGGAGTGGCCCTGGCCTTTGTTTTGTCGTGGTTCGGTTTGTTCACCTACTATTACGTCAAGTACAAGCGCATGATTGACGCGCGGCTCTCTGGAAACATTCTCCAAAACACTACACAAATATTTTCCGCTCCGCAGCGCATCGCGGACGGCCAGGTCTGGAGCGCCGAGGAACTTGCTTCCTACCTCCAACGGGTGGGCTATCGCCCGGCCAGCGACGACCATGCACTCGGCCAGTACACGATTCAGGGCAATGTCGTGGACATTCGCCCATCGAAGCTTTCCTACTTCGGGGGCTCCAATGCGATCGCCGTGCAATTCAGCGGCAAGACCATCAAGGCGATTCGCCCGCTTGGCGGAGGCTCGGATCTGGTCACTGCGGACATCGAGCCCGAGCTGATTACCAATCTATTCGACAGCGCCCGCGAGAAGCGCCGCGCGATCCGGTACGAGGATCTGCCGGAGAAGCTGGTGCACGCGATTCTGTCCGCTGAAGACAAGCGCTTTTTCGAGCACGGCGGCTTCGACATCGTCCGGATTCTGGGCGCCGCGTACGCCGATCTACGACACAGCAGCAATCACTACCAGGGCGCCAGCACCATCACGATGCAGGTTTCGCGGACGTTTTTCTTCTCCAATGAACGCACCTGGCGGCGCAAAGTCGCCGAGGCCATGGTGGCGATGGAGCTGGAAGGCCGCTTTACCAAGCAGAAGATTTTCGAGATGTACGCGAACGAGATTTACCTCGGCAACCGCGGGAGCTTCGGCATTCGCGGATTTTCGGAAGCCAGCGTTGCCTACTTCGGGAAAGACCTGCGCCAGCTCTCACTGGGTGAATGCGCGTATCTGGCGGGAATCATTCGCGCGCCGAACTACTACTCTTCCGCCGACCGGCATCCCGAGCGCGGCGCCCAGGCTCGCGACCGCGTGCTCGCCCAAATGCTGGAGAATAAGTATGTTGGCGAAGCCGATGTGCAGGACGCCAAGCGCGCCCCGATCAAGATCATCCATACTTCCATATCGAGCGGCGAAGCGCCGTACTTCGTCGACATGGTTAAGGATCATCTGCTGGATAGATATTCCGAAATCCAACTGCTAAGCGAAAGCTTCCGCGCTTACACCACGCTCGATCCCGAGTTGCAGCGCGCTGCCGTGGCCGCTGTCGATACCGGCATGAAGAATGTCGACAAGCTGCTGGCGAAGAAATATGACCGCTGGCGCAAGGAAGCGGCCAAGAAAGCCAGCAACGAGCCGATTCCGCAAGCGCAAGTCGCGCTCGTAGCTCTCGATCCGCGAACGGGAGAAATCAAAGCGGTGATCGGCGGCCGCGACTATGGCCAAAGCCAGCTGAATCACGCGCTGGCGCACCGTCAGCCGGGTTCGGTGTTCAAGCCTTTTGTGTACGCCGCGGCGTTCGACAGCGCCATCGACGGCGTGCAGCCCATCGTCACGCCGGCTACCACCATCGACGACGAGCCCACTACATTCGAGTTCGACGGCCAGGAATATACGCCTAATAATTTCGGCGCGAAATTCATGGGCCGCGTAACCGTACGCGAAGCGCTCACCAATTCGCTTAACGTAGCCACCGTGAAAGTGGCCGAGCTCATCGGCTACGGCCGGGTAGTGCAGGTGGCGCGCCAGATGGGCCTGGGCAACAACATCCGCGCGACACCGGCGGTTGCTTTGGGCGCCTACGAAATGACGCCCGTGGACGTCGCCGCTGCTTACACGGCATTTGCCGATGGTGGGGTGCGCGCAGAGCCTGAATTCATCCACAACATCCGGACCGCGGATGGCGCCAACGAAGAGAAGAGCACGCCGCAAACGCACGCGGTGCTCGATCCCCGCGTCACCTATCTGGTCGATAGCCTGCTTAAGGACGTAATGAACAAGGGCACCGCTGCCGGTGTCCGCGCGCGCGGATTCACGCTCCCTGCGGCTGGAAAAACCGGTACCTCGCGCGATGGCTGGTTCGCGGGGTTCACGGACAACCTGGTGTGCGTAATCTGGATTGGCTTCGACGACAACCGGGACCTGGGACTGCCAGGGGGTACTGCCGCGGCCCCGATCTGGGCCGACTTCATGATTCGTGCCACGTCGCTGCCGGCTTACAAAGATGTGAAGGATTTTCCGGCACCCGAGGGTGTGCAGACGGTATCGATCGATCCCGAATCCCTGGAGCTGGCCACGCCGAACTGTCCTGCGACGCGCGATGAGGTCTATGTAGCCGGCTCCGGTCCTACGCAATATTGCGAAATACACGGTGGGCACAATATTCTGTCATCCACCGGATCGTGGCTATCGCATGTCTTCGGCGGTGGCGACAAGGAGAAGAAAGAGGGCGTCGACGCCAACGGCCAGCCACTGCCCTACGATCCCAATCGTCCGCCCAACGCCACCGGCCAGGGGCAGGCACCCACTGTGGACGCCAACGGCAAGCCCATCGAAAAGAAAAAGAACCCTTTACAGAAGATTTTTGGTATCTTTGGAGGCAAGAAGAAGCAGGATCCGGATAAACCTAAACCGGACAACAAAGGAGACTCGCCATGAAGCTAGTTTCTCTGGCGGTTTCGGCAGTTTTCCTCCTTCTGACTCTTGCAACTCCCACCAACAGTCAGACGAATCCTTCGACAGGTCCGACCGATAGTAGCACCGTGCGCCGTTCGTTTGTAGAGGGCTCTGCGCCCATACAAACGCCATCGCAAGTGTCTGCTGCAGGGACGCAGCCGACCACGCGACCTTTGACGGCCGAAGAGATGGGCGACTTGTTCATGGCGCGCAAGCAATACTACGAAGCGGCGCAGACCTACAAGCAGCTCACCGACAAGGAACCGCGTAACGCGGTTTATCTGAACAAGCTGGGCATAGCACTGCACCAGCAGGAAGCGCTGAGTCTGGCGCTCAAGTGCTACCAGCGGGCCATGAAGTATGACCCGCACTATGCCGACGCCGAAAACAACATCGGGACGGTCTGGTATCAGCGTAAGAAATACGGCAAGGCCATCAAGGCCTACGAAAAAGCCATCAAGATGCGCGATGATATGCCGGTGCTGTACAGCAATCTCGGCTATGCGTACTTCGGCGACAAGCGCTACGAGGAATCGATCGCCGCGTTTCGCATTGCGCTGAGCAAGGATCCGCAATTCTTCGAGCACAACTCTTCGCGCAATGGCTCGTTGCTGCAGGACCGTTCGGTGTCTGACCGTGGCCGCTTCTACTTTCTGTTGGCCAAGTCATTCGCAGAGTCCGGCAACCAGGAGCGCGCCATCCTCTACCTCCGCAAGGCGAAGGATGAGGGCTTCGCCACGTTGATCGCCGACGTGAAGAAAGACAAGGCCTTTGCGGCCCTACTCAAAAACGAAGAAGTACAAAACCTGATCGCTCCCAAGCCCGCTGAGACGGAACAACCCTAAGGAACACCCAAATGTCTGTTTTGTCGGTGTTCAACGGCTCTGTACGCACGTTCGAATGCCATTCAGCGTTCCCGCCCGCTAACGGCTGCGGCACAGGCTTATCTGGGTTCCGCTGACCTCCGCTTTTTCTTCTCTCATTACCTCTTCACCGCAAGTTCCAGCATCGTTGCTCCCGTCTCCAACCGCTTTGCTAAACTGAACTCCTCATGCGCCGAATCGCCCTGATTGTCTGCGCTGCGCTTTCGATGTCGATGGGGACCTCGCTGCACGCGCAAGCTCCGGCGGCCGTCTACTCGCAGCAAGGGCTGTACCTGGTCTTCCCGTTTGAGAATGCCGGCTCGTCTCCGCGCCTCGATTGGCTCGGCGAAGGCTTGGAAGAACTTACGATCCAATATCTTTCCGACGGTGGCGAGCAGGTATATTCCCACGCCGGCCGGGCCGGTGAATTCGAGCGCTACGGTTTGCCGGTCACCGCCAAACTCAGCCGTGCCACCATGCTGCGCATCGCGCAAGATCTGGACGCCGATTACGTCGTCTTCGGCTCGTTCAATTCCGACGGCACCTCGCTTACCGTCAATTCGCGGGTGCTGCGCGTCGATCCGCCGGCACTGCTCCCGGGGATAAAAGAATCCGCGCCTCTTTCTTCCCTCATGGAGCTGCAAACCGGCCTGGTGTGGAAGATGGTTGCCGCCAACGAGCGGGCCTATCCGCTTGCGCTCAAGGATTTCGCAAAAATGCAGCGGCCCTTACGGCTAGACGCCTTCGAACATTTCGTTCGAGGTGTGCTGGCCAACGAGGACGAGCCGCGCCTGCGGGAGCTGAAGGAAGCGGCGCGCCTCGAGCCCAACTGGCCCGACCCGGACTTTGCTCTCGGGGAAACCTACGCCTCGCGCAACGATTGCAATTCCGCGCTCCCGTGGCTGGCGCGTGTCCCCAAGACCAACCAGCGCTACGTGGAGGCGGCATTCGCAATCGGCGTCTGCCGTCTGCAGATGAACCAGCCCGACAAGGCCGAGGAGATCTACACCGCGTTGCAGGATTCGCTGCGGCAACGCACCAAACGCGAATCCGGGTTCTCGGCGATTGGCAGCGCCGATCCGCCCGAAGTGCTCAACAATCTTGCCATCGCCCTGGCGCGGCAGGGGAATGTTCCCGCGGCACTCGCCAATCTGCGGCGCGCCACCGACATGGATCCCGACGAAGACGACTATCCCTTTAATCTCGGCCTGATATCGCTGCGCACCGGGGAGTTTGCCAACGCCGCGGCTTTCTTCCGCGAAGCCACGGAACGTGAACCGGACAGCCCCGAAGATCGCGCGTTCCTCATCCAGGCTTTGGAAAAGGCCGGGAAGAAAACCGAGGCGGATGAAGAACGCGAAGCTGCCGCTGAGGCCTTGGGTCCGAATGCGCTTACCGCCGTTCGCATCGAGACCAAGGCGGAAACCAACAAAGGCGACGTTGCAAAGACGGAGGCGGATAAGGCAGACGCGCTTTCACGCCTCGAACGCCTCAAGACCGACCTGGACGTGGCTCCCTTGCGGCTTGAAATTGCGTCCGCCAGCGCTCCGACGAAGACGCCTGGCACCTCCAGCGCCAGTTCTGCTTCCGGCGGGGTCGTCGAGCAGACACCTGCAACACGCATTCGCCGTGGGCGTCAGGAACTTTCCATCGGTCGACTGGACGGCGCAGAAGGGGAGTTTCGCGCCGCGCTCGCCAGCGATCCTCCGAATGCCGCGGCCCATCGCGGACTTGCCGAAGTTGCACGCCGGCGGGGAAATCTCGATGAGGCGGTGAAAGAATTGCAGGCGTCGCTTCAGTCGCGCGACTCCGCGTTCGTTCGCACCATGCTGGCAAAGGTTTATCTGGATCAAAAGAAGATCGATCTCGCTCGCACGGAGCTGGAGCGGGTGCTGAAGCTCGCGCCCAACTACACAGAAGCCAAAGTACTCCTCGACCACTTGCAAAATTCCAAGCCAGGTGGTACGCACTAATCGCGTCGATTTTTGCAGCCGCTCTATTTTATCCGCGGTCTGAAAGCGCCGGCGCGCTGGATTCAGATGCGAAAATTTTCTCTCCCACAACGGCGTTGTTAGGTTTAGAGTCAACCCATGCTTAGCGCACGCGACGTCGCGGGTTTCGTCCGGAAGAACGTCCTTCCGCGTCGGGCTTTATTTCTCGCGGCGGCCGCCTTCACGCTTTTCTTCGCGTGGCCCACCTGCGCCGACCAGCACGCCTCAAGTGCTACCACTGTCCTCGATCTCAGCCTCGAAGGCGAAGTAAATCCCATCCTGGCCACATACATCGACGAGGGACTGGCTGATGCCGCCAGTCGCCAAGCGGCACTGGTGGTCATCACCATGGACACACCTGGCGGCCTCTCCGATTCAATGAAAGACATTATCCAGCACATCCTTAACGCGCCAATGCCCGTGGTGGTGTACGTTTCGCCGACAGGCTCACGCGGCGCCTCGGCGGGTTTCTTCATCCTGCTCTCCGCTGACATTGCCGCCATGGCTCCCGGTACGCACACCGGCGCCGCGTCGCCGCTCATTGGCATCGGCGCCTATCCGGTAGCGATCGACGAAACGCTGCGCCGTAAAATCACCAACGATGCCACCGCCTTCCTGCGCAGCTTCGCGGACAAGCGCGGGCGCAATCCGCAGCTTGCCGAGACCGCCGTCACCGAAGCCCGCGCCTTCACGGAAAAGGAAGCGCTCGACGGAAAGATGATTGACCTGATTGCCACGTCCGAGGAAGATTTGCTGCACAAGCTGGATGGCCGCGAGATCACGCGTTTCGACGGCACGAAAATCAAGCTCGCGCTAGTGAATCATGTGCGTGCGCAATTCCAGCTTTCCGGCCGCCAGCGATTTCTCGCGCGGATAGTCGCGCCCGATATTTTCTTTCTGCTGCTGATCGTCGGCGTGCTCGGCTTGTATACCGAATTCACTCATCCGGGGATGATCGTGCCGGGCGTGCTGGGCGGAATCAGTCTGTTGCTAGCGCTGTACGCCATGCAGCTTTTGCCGGTGAATATCGCTGGCATTCTGCTGATCCTGCTGGCCATTGCGATGTTCATTCTGGAAGCGAAATTCACCAGCCACGGGGTGCTGGCAGTTGGCGGCATCATCTCGATGCTTCTCGGCGCGGTATTCCTGATTCGTTCGCCGCTGACGTCGGGTGGTGTCAGTCTCGGCATTGCACTGGCCGTGACGCTACCTTTCGCGGCGATCACGGTCTTCCTCATGCGTCTGGTTCTTCGCTCGCGCCAGTGGAAATCGTCCACTGGGCGGGAGGAGCTACTCGGCGCTCAGGGTGTCGTGGTCTCGCCGCTGGCAGCCACCGCTGAAGGCCTCATCCGCATCCACGGCGAACTCTGGCGCGCTGTCTCTCCCACCAATGTCCCCGAAGGCCGCGAAGTGCGCGTCGTAAAGGTCGAAGGCCTCAAACTCCACGTCGAACCCGTGTAAACGCGTTGTTCGGCCCATAGGATTTTAGGTGCTGCGCGATCTGGACCAATACTTGTTCAGTTTCCTGGATTCGGGGTTGGCTGTGTGGCTTCAACTGCGGCGTTCTTGATGGCGTGGTCTACGGCATCCTTCGCGACTACCCCATTGCGCGCGTGGTCCGTAATGGAGTCGTAAAGCAGTTGCGTGGGGTTTGAATTTATTGCCCTGGTGTACTCGTTGGTGATTTCGGTGGCCACCTGCAGCAGAACTTTGTTGGTTTCGGCATCCACATCCGTTCCGTTGACTTCCACGCGCTTCCCTATATACGAGCCGGCGATTCGCTCGACCAGTTTGTCCGCGGTTTGGTAGTAATATTCCGCGATCTGCCGGTGTCCTTCCTCATGATCGGCCACAACCGGGGTCGCTTCGGTCGGCAACCACACATTGATCTGGAGTTGCAGTGTCACCATTACCTGCGTGACGGTGATGGTTGCGTGCGTGGCGTCCGTTCTTCGCGGCTGGCCACGTACGCTCGATCTGGCCAGGAAATTGGCATCGCACTCTGCCGTTTCCCCCGCTCCCAGAGGAGGCATGTCGGCCGGCGGCGCTAGCGGATCAAACGTGTGGCTCGCATAAGCGGCTGGCTGTTTGGTGACGAGCACCGCATCTTTCCGAGCCTGCTGAGCGGGGGAGACCTCCCGCGACGTGTGGCAGCCGCAGACAAGCCCTCCCACCAACACGCAAGGCGCAACGAACCGACGCAAGGGGATGTGCCTCCTCCTTCCATTTTCCGAGAGGCACGACCCCTAACCCCGAGTTTATGCGCAGCAGATGACGCGAAAGGCACCGCATCCACAGCCCCTGGCGTAACTCCGCCGGCGAGGGAACCTTAACGTTTGACCAAATTCCGTTCAGCGTATACGCGGACAACATAGGTTGGTCGGTCCGCTACTGCTATCAAACCTGGATCCACGTTGGTACTCTGAACCAGCAGAGCCCACAAGTCGTTCCACTTAGCGAACGGACCTTGAGACGCGAGATAAGTGCGCTTCATAACTTGACCCGGGAACTGGAAGCGGATCTTTCGCTGGGCGAACCGACCAGATTTCGCGAGCGCATCCAGGCGCTGGACCGCCTTGATGCTTATCCCTTGGATACGCAGTTTTCGACTGTCGATTCTGAGTCCTTCGAGGCGGCGCTCTACCGCCGGGCAAGTGCCCTCTATTCCAGACTGGAAGCCACCAACTTGGAGTTCTACGACGGCATCCGTGACGAGATTCAGCGCGGTGCCGGTCCGAATGCGTTGCTGTCTTGGGCATTCAAATCGGGCAGTGTTTCAGATACGATTCGTCTGGCTGCCGGGGAAAGCTACGACTATCTCGATGAACTGGTAAGCGGAATTTTGCGGTTCGTGAAGCCCGATGGCCGGATCGCCCAGTTGCCGGCCGGAATGGTGTCCTATCAGCCCACGCCGGCGCGCCATATCTTCGACCTGATCGGTCGCGCGCAGCTCACGGAGGGTGACGTGTTGATCGATCTTGGTTCAGGGCTGGGTCACGTTCCCTTGCTGGTCTCTATGTGCACAGGCGCGCGCAGCGTCGGGATCGAGCTGGATGCGGTCTATGTGAATTGCGCGCGGCAAAGTGCCGACGAGCTGAAAGTGAACAACGTAACGTTCATGCAGCAGGATGCGCGAGAAGCGGATCTTTCCTGCGGTACCATGTTCTATCTCTATTCGCCGTTCCGTGGAACGATCTTGCGCGCCGTGCTGGATCGGTTGCAGCGGGAAGCCGTCAGCCGCGAGATTCGAGTCTGCACATTTGGCCCGTGCACGGCGACGGTCGCGGAGGAGGGGTGGCTGAAGCCCGTCCAGACACTCGAAGCGGGCCGGATCGCGATACTTCGCTCGGGCAATTGACTCCCTGGCGCACCGGTTACTAGTCCAGCAGAAGTATAATGCCGCACGGAGGAGCCGATGTTCACCGCTACCGCCGATCTGATCCTTCCAAGTACCGTTACGGGCTCGTTTCCCAGGCCTCGCTGGTTCGACGTAGGCATGTGGGGGCGCCCGCTCGACACGTGCATGCTCGACGTCCGCTTTCGCGAGAAATTTCAAGATGCTCTGGCGGTGGTGATCAACGATCAGGAGCGCGCGGGACTCGACATCGTCACTCACGGTGATTTTCACCTGGATGAAGATCTTGCCGGTCGTGCATGGCATCACTATCCGCTCCAGCGCTGGGACGGTTTTGAAGGTGACTATCTACAGCCGGAAGAAACCACCGCGCCCTGGTTGCATTACCCTCCCGGCACGCTGCTGAATGAGATCTACACCGGTTGGCGATGGCCCCGCGTTGTCGACAAGATCAAGCACCGGCCGCTAGACTATCCGAAGTTGTGGCGCATGGCGCAGGCCAAGACCCGCAAGCCCGTCAAGTTCGGCACGTGCTCATCGCAAGTCATGGCGCTGTTCTTGGATATTCATACGCCCAAGTACAAGGACAAGCGTCAGGTGATCTGGGATATGGCCGAGGCCATGAACAAGGAGCTCCTCGCGCTACACGACGCCGGTTGCCGCTGCATTCAGATTGAGGAGCCCACGTTTCACTTCATGGCCAACAGCTATGGCAAAGACCACGCAGAAGTAAAGTTCATGATCGACGCCTTCAACCGCGAAGTCCAGGGCCTGGACGATGTGGAGCTGTGGATTCACACCTGTTGGGGCAATCCAAACATGCAGCGTGTCATGGATGACACCAGTTATGCAAATTCCATCGATATCTATCTAGAGCGATGCCGCGGCGATGTGTGGACGCTGGAGATGAAAGACCGCGATCAGAAAGATCTCGAACTATTCGAACCGTTCAAACATGACCTGAAGAAAAAAATCGCCATCGGGGTGGTCAGCCATCGCACTCTTCAGGCCGATCGTCCCGAAGAAGTGGCCGGCGAAATTCGCAAAGCTTTGAAGTACATTCCCGCCGAGCGCCTGATTCTGTCCAGCGACTGTGGCTTCGGCCGCCAGGGCTGCAACCGCGATATCGCGTTTTATAAGGCCAGTGCGATCGCCCAGGGCTGCAACATCGTGCGCCGCGAATTGGGCTTGCCCACAACCAACGTTCCCGCCGCCGATCCGAAGTTGCAGGTGGACGTGGTGCCGGGACGGGATATCGCTCGCAAAGTAACCGGCGCAGGATAGCCTCGGTCAGGATTCCCAGCATATTGGAGGCGCGCTCAAGCCCTTTGTGCTCCCAGGCAACACTTGCTCTTTCTCCCTTACTGAGCGAAATTCAATACGCGCGTGGAGGCACTCCCATGTTTGAAGTCTTCAGTCTCGGCACTTTCGTAGTTCTGGCGATCATCCTGATCTGGTTCTGGAATTCCATCTACATCATTAAAGAATGGGAGCGCGGCGTAGTCCTGCGCCTGGGCCGATTGCTACCAGAAGCCAAAGGCGCCGGCATTCGCCTCGTTTTCTATCCGATCGAAACCCTCACGCGTATCAGCATGCGTATCGAAACCCTCGACGTTCCCCCGCAGGACATCATCACCCGCGACAACGTCTCGGTAAAAGTGAACGCCGTGTGCTACTTCCGCGTCGTGGACGCCAATATGGCGCTCTCCCAGGTGCAGAACTATACCTATGCCACCTCGCAGCTCGCGCAAACAACCATCCGGAGCGTCGTCGGTCAGTTCGAACTCGACGAAATCCTCTCGCAACGAGACAGGGTCAATGCCAAGCTGCAGGTCATTCTCGACACCGACACCGAGCCCTGGGGCATTAAGGTCAGCAAAGTCGAAGTCAAACAGGTCGACATCCCCGAACAGATGCAGCGCGCTATCGCCAAGCAAGCCGAGGCCGAACGCGAGCGCCGCGCCAAGATCATTCATGCCGAAGGCGAGTTCGAAGCCTCGCAAAAACTGGCCGATGCCGCCAAGGTTCTCGAGACCCAGTCCTCCGCCATCCAGCTCCGTTACCTCCAGACCCTTACTGAAATAGGTGTCGAGAAGAACACAACGATTGTGTTTCCGCTCCCCATCGATATCATTAACAGTTGGGTTCAAGCCTTGGGAGGACAGAAAAAATAAGCATGGCTTCTCGCGGTAATCGTGGGGGCGCGGGAGAGCGCGTACTGGAGAGCAAGCACGTCATCGGCTTGTTTATGCTGATGCTTGTCTTTTCTGGTGTCTTCTTCGCGCTGGGCTTTGTGATGGGCCGCAATCAGTACGACGGTCAGGTGCGCGCTGCCGGGATCAATCCGCGCGCCACGCCCGACCCGGTGATCTCGCCAAAATCGGAACTCTCCACGCGACGCAATAAAGACAAAGCGTCTGGATCCGCTTCTGCTCCTGCATCCGAGCCACCTAGTGAAGTGAACGCGCAGCCCGATTCGGACTGGGGTTTTTACAGCGCGGGCAAAACTCCGCCAGATGATACGCTCAAGTCCGCTCCGTCCGGTTCGCCATCGACAGTGCCGGCAATATCCAACAGTAAGAGTGCCTCTCGCACCGCCAATGTTTCGTCGAAGTCGGCGGTGCCGGCTCAGGCAGCAGGCGGCTACACCGTGCAGGTTGCCGCTTTGCGTCGTGAAGTCGACGCGCATTCCGTGGCGGTGACGCTGCAGAAGAAAAAGTTTCCCGCCTTTGTCGTCGCCCCACAGTCCGATAAATATTTCCACGTGCAGGTCGGTCCGTACGCCGATCAAAAATCAGCGGAGGCTGCCAAGAAAGGCCTCGAGAGCGCCGGCTTCAAGGCCATCGTGAAGCACTGATGCCGCGTCGCGCGTGGCCTGATTTCCTCCGCCCTCGTCCTGCAACTGCGACTCCCGCATCGTTCCGCCTGGTTTTTGGCGCCCTCTCCGGTGCCGCACTTTCCTTTTCCTATACCGGCTTTTATCTCAGCATCTATTCCTGGATTTCCGTCGGAATCCTCCTCATCGTTTTGTTTGGAGCAACACCAAGGGTCGCGTTCGGCTGCGGCTTTCTTCACGCGCTGTTCTTCACGCTAACATCGGTGCCGTGGATCGCCACGGTTCTCGCCGAGCATGGCGGCCTTTCGGCAGCAGGTGGCTGGGGCATCTTGTTGTTGATCGCTGCAACCTGGGGATTACTCACCGGCAGCTTCGCGTGGATTGTGAATCGGCTGTGGCAGCGCAGCATGGTGCTTGCGTGTATCGGCGCGCCGTTTGTATGGGTGGCATTCGAATTTGCGCGCGCGCACTTGCCGGAGATCAGTTTCCCGTGGAATCTGCTCGGCTACCCGGCTTCCGCAAACCTTGGCCTGCTGCAAATCACAACGATTACGGGGATTTATGGCCTGTCGTTTCTGGTTGCTGCATTCAACGCTCTGGTGGCCTGGTTCGACGCTGCGCGAACGCCATCGATCGCGCGACGCCTCACGATTCTCTGTGTGTCCGGCGCGGTGATAATCGCGGTGATGTTCTTCGGGCCCCGGCTCATTCCGATTTCACGCCCGAACCACACCGCTCGCGCCGTCCAGCCGAATTTCCCGGAGGCTCAATCCTACCCGCAGAACTGGTTTCAGCTCCACGCCGCTGAGATGGACGAGCTGGAGCAACTCAGCCTCGCATCCCAGGGAAATCCAGTCGATCTGCTGGTCTGGCCTGAAGCGCCCGCGCCCTTTTCCATGGAGGACTTGCAGTTCGCCAAACGCGCCACGTCCCTGGCAGCACGCACCGGCCTTCCATTTCTTGCGGGGACGATCGAGTGGCGTCCGTTGGTCGATTCTTCGGAAGCCGGGAGCCGTCACGTTCTCGTTCCTTACAACAGCGCGGTGATGCTGGACAGTCATGGGCGTACCGTTTTCACCTACGACAAAATCCATCTCGTCCCGTTCGGCGAATACGAACCGTTTCCGCTGATTCATCGCGTGGTATCGAGCGTGTCCAGCGAGGTTGGCGGCTTCCGCAAAGGCGCGAACTACGCAATCGGGAAATTGCCAGGCGACTTCACGTACGGCACCTTCATTTGTTACGAAGCCATCTACGCTGGGGAAGTGCGGCGTTTCGCGGCCAACGGCGCGCAGTTGCTTATCAACATTTCCAACGACGGCTGGTTTGGGCGCTCTGCCGCGGCCGAGCAGCATTTGCGCATGGCACGCGTCCGCGCGGTGGAAAATCGCCGCTGGCTGTTGCGCGTCACCAACAGCGGCATCACCGCTTCGGTCGATCCTTATGGACGCATCTACAGCCCGCTTCCGGTAGACACGCGCGCGGCCGCCGACCTGCCCTACGACTTTCGCACTGACGAAACGCTATACACGCGCTTCGGCGATTGGTTCGCTTGGCTGTGCGTGATCGTTTCCGCTATCCTGTTGGCGTCAACTTTCTGGAAAGGACCAATCGCGCGCGAGGAAGACCTGATTCCTGTCGACGCGGCGCCTACGCTGGCGACCGCCGTGTAGTCGACACAAGCTGCAGGTCCTTCGCCCAGGCACACCGAAATGATTCTTGAAGATTTGCAGTACCGCTACGAAGGTCTGAAGCCCCGCATCGCCATGGTTCGGAGTTTTCTTTGACGCCCCGCAACATCGGGAAAAGCTGAAATCGCTGGAAGCGCGCATCGGCCAGCCTGATTTCTGGAACAATCAGGAAGCCGCGCAGGCCGTCTTGCGCGACCGTAAACGGTCGGAAGACCAGATCGCTGCCGAAGCGAAACTCGAATCATTGACCGGCGACATCGAAACCTACGTCACCCTCGCGCGCGAAGAGAGCAACGCGGAGCAGCGCAACGAATTGCTGAAGGATCTCGACCGCGAATTGAGCGGCGCCGAGAATTACATCGCCGAACTCGAAACCCGCACGCTGCTGTCGGGCGAAACCGATCACCTCAATGCCATCATGACCATCAAGCCCGGCGCGGGCGGCACCGAGTCTCAGGATTGGGCATCGATCCTGCTGCGGATGTATTTGCGTTGGGCGGAACGCAAGGGCATGAACGCCGTAGTGCTCGACGAAACCCCGGGCGAAGAAGCGGGCATCAAGAACGCCACCGTGCAATTCGCAGGCGAAAATGCCTACGGATTACTGGCCGGCGAGACCGGAGTGCACCGACTGGTGCGCATTTCGCCGTTTGACCAGGCGGCGCGCCGGCATACGTCGTTTGCCTCCGTCTTCGTCATTCCGGAAATTGACGATCGCATCGAAATCAACATCAAGCCGGACGAACTGCGCGTCGATACCTTCCGGGCCGGTGGCAAGGGCGGGCAGAACGTCAACAAAGTGGAGACCGCGGTGCGCATCACGCACATCCCGACCAACACCGTGGTGGCGTGCCAGGTAGAGCGCAGTCAGGGCAAAAACCGCGAACTGGCGATGAAGATGCTTCGATCGAAGCTATACGACCTGGAGATGCAGAAGCGGCAGCAGGCCACCGACAAACTCGACGAAACCAAGCTGGATATTTCGTTCGGCAGCCAGATCCGGTCATACGTGATGCAGCCCTATCGCCTGATCAAGGACCATCGCACCAAGTTCGAGGCCGGCGACGTGGATCGCGTGCTGGACGGCGACCTCGATCCGTTCATCCGTTCGTACCTGATGGCCAAGAAGGCCAAAGGCAAGCTGGAAGTGCAGGTCGACGACAGCGACGCCGCGTAGTTCCGCCTCATTTCCGTTGGAGTTGCCGCATTTTGATGTTCGGAAACTCTACTCTGGTTGTTACGACTTCGCTTTACTGGTCGGCGTCACCCAGAAATTATCGTATCCATTAGTGGATCGAGATCGGTACAGCGGCTGAGGTGGAACCGTTGTATAGAGTGTCGCCGCTATAGACGGCGGTGATGCTGTCATTGTGCGGGGTCACGCCGCCTCCCCCTCCGTTGCTGCTGCCGCCGCCGCACCCTGCAATGCCGATCGTGGCCAAGGCGAACAGCGTTACGCCGAGACACGCGTAACGCACGCGCTTGGCTGGCGTAGCCAATCGCAGGGTCAGCAAGTAAGCGAGGAACAGAACTGCCGTGAGGAGGTAGAGCGGACGGAGCGGCGCATGCGGGGTATTCCGCGGCCCGCGAACCATAGATGGCGGTAGAGACGAGAGGGTAGTGGTCAGCGAGGCGGTGCAGCTAGTGGCCGAAGCGGCAACGCAGTTGACCGCGTTCCCCAAGGAGGTCGTGCCGTTCTTAAATTGAATGGTTCCACTGGGCGGCAAAGAAGCAGCAGCGGCGCCCGTAACCGTCGCGGTGAAAGTAATGCTGCCTCCCGAGGTGATCGTCGTGGCGCTGGGCACGACCGTCGTGGTGGTATTGGTTCCATTGATCGTGACGGTAACGGCCGTTGAGGTGGACGAGGCGTAGTTGGTGTCGCCGTCATATTGAGCGGTGACGCTGTGCGAGCCCGCGGGCAGGGACGTAGTGGCTAGACTTGCCGTGCACTTAGGGGGCGTAGTTCCACCGGAGGCGCAGGTCACCGGTCCCCCGAGGGGGTTGCTGCCCACGAAGAACTGGACGGTGTTGGAGGGCGCGGAACCAGTCGCTGCGGTGGACGAGACGGTGGCGGCGAGGG
>DATNCJ010000059.1:0-58406 GCA_035607215.1 Candidatus Eiseniibacteriota bacterium | reverse complement strand
TTGCGCTGCGCCTCTCCGCCGGAGGTATCAGAGGCCAGCAGGTCCAGCGCCTTCTTCGCATTTTCCCTCGCCGCTTCTTTCTGCCCATCTGCGAGGTACGCATCGGACAGGCTGTCATATGCATTCGGCGAAGTTGGATAGGCCGCTACATTGAGCTTCAAGATTTCCACCGCGCCCTTGTTATCGCCCGTCTGCAAATGCTCGTAACCCAGAATATTTACGATTCCTTCCGGGAACAAGCTGGCCTTGGGATCGCGCTTTCGGGTATCAGCCAGTTGTTGGGCGACCTTGCTGGCGCCGCCCGGCGAATCGATCGTTTCCAGGATTCCCGGCGCGTGCGCCGCGCGTCCCGCAGCACTCTGGGCCAGAGCGCTGCCCGGGGTTTTCACCAGCGTCTGCACATACCAATCCACAATCATTCCCGGGAGGTCCTTGTGCTCCGCGAACATCACCGTCCCGTGCCCGCCGGTCGCATAGTGCTCGAACTTGCTTCCCGGATTCGTGGAGATCCCGTACAACCATTGCATCAAGTCCACTGCGCCGTCGTCATCATCGGCGGCGGAAAGGAAGATGGGCAGCTTCGCCGACTTCCGCAAGAACTCACGGCCGTTGCGATCCGTGTTTCCCGACAACAGCGCCAGAGACTTCACTTCCGGATGCCGCCGTGCCAGCTGGATCGACTGGTTGACGCCACAGCTCGCTCCCCCGGCTCCAGCGATGCCGCGTGTCACACCAGCTTGCGCCACCAAGTAGCTGAATGCCACGTCGACGTCGCCTGGCCACTTCTCGTTAACCATTTTGGTGCGATCTTCGTTGGACATTTCGTTGGCCGGCGGACCGCCGCTCTCGCCGAATCCGCGATAATCGAGTGTCAATACATTGATTCCCGCCGCAGCAAGTCGGGTGGCCAAGTCATCCCAATTTTTTCGCTGCTGATTGCACTGGTGCAACAGCAGTACCCCCGGCCCCGGCTTAGCGGCTGCATAGTAAGTCGCCTTCAGCTTGACGCTGTCAGCGGCCGTCAGGTCCACATCCCGTTTGCCGCTCGCCCCTTCCTGCGCCGCGCACGGCATCGACGATAAGCCCAACACAAACAGTGCTAGCCCTAGAACGCTCAGTGCCGCCAAGTGTGTGGTCCCGTTCCCTTCGCTATGTCTCATCGTGGTTTCTCCCTTCGCGATGGTTGCGAGGATGAGCCTCTATGCATGGACGCGTCTGCCGTGGATTCTACGCTTCGACCCAGGGAAGCAGCCAGTATCTATGTGTGCGGCGAAACGCACTCGCGTCAACCGATACCCAGCCTTCGTTCCTCGGGTCCTGTGTTCGCTTAACAAACTAAAGGGCTTACGCTTTGTTCTGCCTCTTGATCCACCCCAACGGCACTGGCTCGCGGATTGCTATTTCCTCAGGCTGTTGTCTTTCACGCGGCATCGGCGCGGTCCTTCGGCCCGGGCCTCGCGGATGTCGTACACTATTTTTCTCTTCAGGGACCATATCATGGGACAAACGCTCACAATGCCGGAGAAAGCCACTCCGCCGAGTCAGGACGCTCCCAAGCCGGGGGCAACAAAGAATGCCGCTCGAAATCGCGACACTAAAGTCGAAGGCCGACAGGTCTGGGCCGAAGTCTCGGCCTCTGCGCTGACTTACAATCTCCGCGCCATTCGCGCACATGTGAATCCCCCGCAGGAGCAGCGCGAAACGCCACGCTTCGTTCTATCCATCGTCAAAGGCAATGGCTATGGCCACGGTGGCCCGCAAGTCGCGAAGATCCTGGAAAAAGCCGGCTCCGACTGGTTTGGCGTGACCTCCGCCTCCGAAGGTGCCGAGGTTCGCAAAGCTGGCATTCGCAAGCCTATCCTAGTGCTTACCAGCTTCTGGCCCGGCGAAGAGCCCGCACTGCTCAAGCACGATCTCGTTCCGGTGGTTCACCGTTGTGAGCAGCTGGAGCAACTCGACCGCGCTGCCGCCCGCCACCGCGGCAAACAGATTTCGTTTCATCTGAAAATCGACACCGGCATGAATCGCATCGGCATCCCCGTTCAGGATATCGAGTGCTTCGCGCAGCGCTATGCGAAGTGCCGCCACCTGCGGCTTGGCGGCGTCATGACGCATTTCGCTTCTTCAGAGGCCTTCGCCGGATCATCTCAGGGGCAGCAGACCCGCGAGCAGGAAGAGCATTTCTATCTCGCGCTTGACCGGCTGCGTGGCCTCGGAATTGATCCCGGCATAGTCCATCTCGCCAATAGCGCCGCAATTGCCTCGCGGCCCGAAACCTGGGCAGACATGGTTCGCCCTGGCGTCATCCTTTACGGCTATCATCCCGGCTATGATCCCATCGAGCAACGTGCTGAAGCTGAACGCCTGCTCCCGCTCAAGCCGGTCATGAGCTTGCGCACGCGCATCATGAGCTTGCGAAAGGTACCCGCGGGAACCGGTGTGGGCTATGGCGGCAAATTCGTCACCCAGCGCCCGTCTGTAATTGGCGTTCTTGCAGCAGGTTACGCCGATGGCGTACACCGTTCCCTAGGCAACAAGGGTAGCGTGCTGATCCAAGGGCAACGCGCCCCAATCGTGGGAATCGTCTCGATGGACGTAACCATGATCGACGTTACCGACATCCAATCTGTGGAGTGTGGCGACGTGTGTACCATATACGGCGTTGACGGCGACCAAGTCCAACCCGCCAACCTCGTGGCTCACAGCATCGGTACGGTAACCTCTGATCTACTTTGCGCCGTCAGTGCGCGCGTCCCACGGATGTACGTCTCTTAGAAGCCCTCGCCCGCCACGTTGCGGGCATAGCGTGAAGACTATGTGCCGGTCTTCGCATCTAGCCTTGACGCTCTGCCTTCAGAAGCGTATATACACCTCCGGAACGTAACTAGAGTTCAATCCCGCACCAGCCTGGAGTTTCGCGCTTCTGCGGGAAAGCGGCACCGATTTTGCAGTGATTGTGCAAGTCCTGTGAGGTCGCATGAGCCGAGCTTTTCCAGACACAGAGCGCCCCGCCGTCAACTCAGCTGCGGACGTTGCGGCTCCTGAAGCCAATGATCGATGTACGGACCGGCGCGCGTCGCGCTCGCCGGGGCTTGGCTGGGATTCCTGGATCATTCGCGTCATTCTCACCGTTGTAGCTGCGGCGACGTGCTATACGCTTGGGCCCTTTCATTTGCGTGGGTTTGCTGCCGCGGGTATGGGTTTGTTGATGGCTGTCGCCATCTTACTGGCTGAGCTGCGGTTGCGCCGCGCCGCCCTGAGCGGGCTGTTAGGTGGCGCTTTCGGAGCGGTGGTGGGATTGTTTGCTGCGCTGCTGGTCACTTTTGTCATCTCTCACACCTCCCAGCCGGAACCCACCAAGTCCTTCCTCGAGTACACCGCCCTGTTCGCCTTTGCCTACTTAGGCTTCGTGGTTGGCTCCGAAAAAGGCGGAGGAGTGCGCCTGGAAAAAATCGGGGACCTAGTGACGGGGCATCCGCCACCGTCAGTAGAGTCTCCCAAACTGCTCGACACCAGTGTGTTGATCGACGGGCGCATCGCCGAAATCTGCGACGCGCAATTCCTGGATGGCCCGCTGCTCGTCCCACAATTCGTGCTACACGAACTGCAGATGGTTGCCGACTCCAGCGATCCCCTCAAGCGTCAGCGCGGGCGCCGCGGGCTCGACGTGCTGGAGCGCATCCGCAAGATTCCCGGATTGTCGGTGCGCATACTGCTCAACGATGCCGCCGCCAGTGGCGAAGTGGATCATAAGCTCGTTGATCTTGCTCGCAAGCTTGGCGCGAAGATCATCACCAACGATTTCAACTTGAATAAGGTTGCCACGGTACAAGGTTTCGCAGTGCTCAACGTGAACCAGCTCGCGCAAGCCTTGAAGCCGGTAGTCCTGCCGGGCGAATCCATGCGTGTGTTCATTATTCGCGAAGGGAAGGAAGCCAGCCAGGGAGTCGGCTATCTGGACGACGGCACGATGGTGGTAGTCGACGGGGCGCGCCGTTTTATCAACAAGAATATCGACATGACGGTGACCTCAGTGCATCAGAGCGCCGCGGGGAAAATGATCTTCGGCCGCATGGACGAAAGGCTCGAAGCCGCACAAGGCGCGCGTTCGGCCACGGCTGGCGCAACCCGCGGCGAAAGCAGCCGTCCGACCGACACCAACGGTTCGCCGCGCGCCGCCGATCCCGGCTCGGTGGCCCGCACACCCCGCCCGATGTCGCCGGAATCCGACGCCGACTAGTCTCGTCGAGGAATAGCTTCAGCCAGTGAATTGCTTCTCAGCCGAACTTTATCGATAAACCATGCAGCCGCGGGACTGCATCGCAGCTACCCAGTCCGTTTCCAACTCCAACGTAGTTACCCAACGCAAATCCAGTTTTTCAAGGCGCGGTAACGCAGCAATCCTCTCAGGCAAACCGCTGATCGGATTCCCGCGCAAATCGATCTGCCGCAAGTCCTTCAACATTCCAATGGATTCCGGCAAGGCTGTCAGCCGATTGTTCCGCAGGTGCAATTCCCGCAAATGATGAAGGCGTCCGATTGATTCCGGCAGTGCCGTCAACAAATTGTCCGACGCCCGCAACTCGACTAGGCCACTCATCGCGCCGACGCACTCCGGCAGCGCTTCGAATTTGTTCTCGCTGATATTCAGGTAGCGTAATTTGGTTAGCTTTTCGAGCGCCGCCGGCAACTGGCTCAGCTGGTTGTCGTGCAGATAGAGGAAATCTGTAAGGCCTTGGAGTTCGCCAAGCGCCGCAGGCACTTGTGCCAGCTGATTGTGTCCAAGATCCAGCATCCGCAACGTTTTCAGAGCTGCGATTTTTTCAGACACGCTCGTCAGGCCGTTGTCCGCCAGCACCAGTGCCTCGATATCGGTTCGCTCCCACGCCCAATCCGGCACCGTGCCAAGTTGTTTCTTCCAAAGATTGAGGCTTGCTCCGGGCGGCATGAAGCAATCTTACGCTAACAGCATGACGCAAAACGTACCACCTTTGACGTCAGCCTGTTGGAGTTGTGCAACAAGCCCTTCACTTCCAGTGAGGTGCAGTGATTCCGGCTCTGCTCTTCGCCTCCAGCACGCGTTGTTGTACACTCGTTTGCTCGCAAAAACGCACAGGCCTCGTCAGCCGTAAGTCACCGATTCCACTTGAGGTGCTTCGGGTCACAAAACATGAGCCGCATTGTCGCCATTCTGCCTGCCGCGGGTCTTGGAACCCGCATGGGCGCCGAAACTCCCAAGCAATTTCTGGAACTGGACGGCGTTGCCATTGTCATTTTAAGCGTGCGGCGGATTGCGGCATGCGATCTGATCACTGACATTATCGTGGCTACTCGTCCTGACGGAATCGCTAAACTGGAGGAGCGCATCGCTGCAGAAAAGTTGAGCCAGAAAATTCGCGTCGTGCGCGGCGGCGATACCCGGCAGGAATCGGTAGCGCGAGCTCTCGATGAGGTTCCTAGCGATACCGAACTCGTGGCCGTGCACGACGCAGTGCGCCCCTTCGTCACGCGCGAGCAGATCCTTCGCGTCATCGAAGAAGCTCGGCGCTGCGGCGCGGCGATCCTGGGGATTCCCGCGATGGATACCGTGAAGGAAGTAAAGCGCGCGAGCTTGCCCGAAGACGTCGCACTGATCACCGCAACTATCCCGCGAGAACGCGTGGTCCTGGCGCAAACGCCGCAGGTCTTCGCGACAAAATTGCTGAGGGAAGCCTTCGCGCGCGCGCAAGCCGACGGCGTGATGGCTTCGGATGAAGCCGGACTGGTCGAGCGCCTGGGTCACGATGTTCACGTCGTGCTCGGTTCGGAGCGCAACATCAAAATCACCAAGCCCGCAGATATGGAACTGGCGCGATTTTTTCTGGAACGCGAGCGCGCCAAATCATGAGTGTGCGCTGCGGCATCGGCTACGACCTCCACCGTTTGAAGGAAGGACGTAAGCTCATCGTCGGAGGAATTGAATTGCCCTTCGACAAAGGCCCGGTGGGCCATTCCGACGGCGACGTGCTCGCGCATGCGTTGTGCGACGCGCTGCTTGGGGCCGCGGGGCTCGGTGATATCGGCAGGCATTTCCCCGACACCGATGCGAAGTGGAAGGGTGCGAACAGCTTGATTTTTCTGGAGCACGCAAAGAAGCTGCTCGAAGAGAAAAAGTTTGAAATCAACTGGATTGATGCCGTGGTGATCACGGAAAAACCAAAACTCGGCGCTCATTTTCCGAAAATGCGTGAAACTCTGGGCCGCGCGCTCGGCATTTCGGCTGACCTGGTCCACCTGAAAGCCAAGACCAACGAAGGCGTGGACGCCATTGGACGCGGCCAAGCGATCGCCGCTTACGTGATCGCGACGCTTTCTTGCCGATATTAAAATTACTCCCATGACGTCCGAGGAAAATGCGGAAGCCGTGCCTGCAACCACGGAAGTAACCGCGATTGCGTTTGCGGTCACCGATGTCGCGGAAATTCTGCGCGAGCGCGGCTGGCTGACTGCCGAACTTTCTGCGGCGCAGAGGGCCTGGTGCGAACGGGCCGCCGCAATGCTGGGTCCGCAAGCCAGCGATCGCAGCGGTCTTGCCGATTTGCTGTCTCTGGTCTTTCATTACGATGCCGCGAAACTGATGTCGCAGTCCGAGACGCACGTGACCATGTCACGACACGCTGCGCGCGATGCGCTTCGACAGCTGGCGCGGCTGATTCTCGTGGAAGGCTCTGGGGGCTTTGACTCCGAGCGATTCAAGGAAGTTGTCACCACGCTCAAAGCGACCTCCGAACTCAGTAGCCGCGAATTATTTCAACCGCTGCGCCTCGCGCTGGCCGGGCGAGCCGGCGATGGCGATCTGGATCGCGTGATTTTACTGGTTGATGAGGCAGCAGCCGCTTCGTTTGCGGCGAAAGTAAAAACGGTGCGTGAACGAACATTGGAATTTTGCGCGGCATGGGACTAGAGGCGCTCCATTTTCCATGGACAAACTCACGGGCATACATGCGGTGAAGGAAGCGTTGGAAGCGAACCGCGCCTTCGATCGTATCGTGATCGCGCGCGGCCGCCAGGACACGCGCATCGAACAGATCGTGCAACTCGCGCGGCAGCGAAGTATCTCGGTGCGCTTCGAGGACCGCGGCCAGCTGGATCGCCTGGCAGATTCGAAGGATCACCAGGGCATCGTGGGCCTGGTTGCTGCGCGCGCCGCGGCCACGCTGGACGACATTCTGGCCGCAGCAAATGCCGGCGCCGGCCACGGCGAAAAAGGTTTGATCGTACTGCTCGACGGCGTCGAAGACCCGCACAATCTTGGCGCCATCATTCGAACGGCGCTAGCTGCCGGCGCGCACGGTGTGGTGATTCCCGAGCGCCGCGCCGCAGGCTTAACGGATACGGTGGCGCGCGCCTCCGCTGGCGCGATTGCGCACCTGCCAGTAGCTAAGGTTACCAATCTCGCGCGCACCATGGAGGAACTGAAAGAAGCCGGCTATTGGCTGGCGGGCCTCGACGAACGCGCGGACAAGACCTACACCCAGGCTGACTACACTTCGCCGATGGGGATCGTTCTCGGCGGCGAGGGCCAAGGCCTGCACGAACTGACCCGCAAGCGTTGCGATTTCCTGGTATCGCTGCCAACGACTGGGCCGGTGAAGTCGCTAAACGTTTCCGTCGCAGCCGGCGTCGTTCTATTTGAGGTTTTGCGGCAAAGACGTGGTAGGTAGGCTTACTTGTCGTATTGAATCAGGGAGAAAACGTCGAGTCCGGGAAGCTTCGCGCGGCCGTTGAGGAACGTGAGTTCGACCGCGAAGGCCAGGCCCTCAACTTTTCCGCCCAGTCGTTGAATCAACTTCGCGGTAGCGGCGGCTGTTCCGCCAGTGGCCAGCAGATCGTCGCAAATGAGTACGCGATCGCCGGGCTTGATGGCGTCTTCGTGGATTTCCAGGCTGTCTTTGCCGTATTCGAGCGCGTATGACAACGCTACCGTCTTTGCAGGAAGTTTTTTCGGCTTGCGCACAGGAACGAAGCCGGCGCCGAGCCGGTAAGCCAGCGCAGGCGCAAAAATAAATCCGCGAGCCTCGATTCCGGCCACAATGTCGATCGTGTGACCGCTGTAGTGTTCGCACAGACGATCGATCAGGTCCTGGAATCCCTTCTTGTCCTTCAGGAGCGTCGTCAGGTCGTAGAAAAGAATCCCCGGCTTTGGGTAATCGGGAACTTCACGGATTAACTTTTTCAGTTCGTCCATTCACCAATCTCCTGAATACTTTGAGCAGTGTTGCCGCCCCTCGCGCACGACGACGGCGGAATTAGTTCACACCTGGGCTCTCCGGCACGAAATCGTTCAGGCGTCATACGTGATCGTGAAAGAATCCGCGTACTGCGGGTGAATCGTATCCAGCTCCTCGACTACGTTCATGACATTAGCGGCGCCGGGGCCGTTTTCCAGGGCCAGGCGAAAATTCGAGAGTTGTTCGGGCGTGCCGATCGCATACGCCTCCACACGGCCATCGCGCAGATTCCGAACGTAGCCGGAGATCCCCAGGCGCTTTGCACGGTTTTCCGTAAAGTAGCGGAAGCCCACGCCTTGCACGAATCCCGACACCAGAAATCGCTTCGCTTGTTTTGTGTTCGTCACAAACCCGAAAATTGTAGCAGACCACCCACGAACCCCAAGCCGCGTTCGCGCGTCCCGTTCGCCGCAGTAACGGACCCGGTCTGTGTTCACGACTCACGCAGTGAAGCCAGCGCGGCAGGCAGTTCGGTAATCGATTCGAGGAGGATTTCGGGTTGTGCGGCCCGGATGGCTTTTTCCGTGGGGAATCGGCCGAGGACAGCGACGGCGCGGACTCCGGCGCGTCGCGCCATCTCCAGATCGTGCGCGGAATCGCCCACGTAGACGCACACCTCGGGTTGTAGGCACATCTGGCGAAGCGCCAGACGCAAGGGGGCGGGATGCGGCTTCTTGCGCACGGTGTCTCCGCCACAGACTCGCGCCGCGAATAGGCGGGTCAAGCCGAACTGCCGCAGCTGCCTGTGCACGCGATCGCGATCGCCACTGGTGACCAATCCCAGCTGATGACTTCTCCCGATTTGCGAGAGAACACGGCGGGCGCCAGGAATCAGCTGGGGTTTATGACTGGCATACTGCTGGCGCCAGGCGCGATTGGCGTCATCCCATCGCGAGCGTGGCAGCCGGGCCGCGCGATAAACGGCGTGACCGTTAGGCGAATAGTGACGGGCCAGATCCTCCAGCGTGAAGGGAATGCCCATTTCCTGGAATGCCGCGAGGTACGCGGCGGAATCGGCATCGTAGGAATCAAGGAGCGTGCCATCCCAGTCGAAGAGCACGGCCTGGATACTGTCGTCAGATCTGATGGACATAGGAAACAGGAAGGGTAGCAGAGAAGACCGAAGATAATAGCGTGACATGTCCAGGAGCGTTGAACTGGACGCGACGTTAGAATTGAGGTGGCTTTGCGGGGTCCGCCGGCTTTGCAGCCTCGCCTGGCTTGGCCGCATCCGTCGGCTTCGCGGCAATATCCGGCGCGCCAGCAGCGGGAGGTACTGACGAGACTGACGAGGGCGTTGCCGGCGAAGCCGCTCCCGCGGCTGGCAGGGGCTTAAAATCGCTCCACTTGATCACCAGCCGCACGGGAAAATCGCCGTTCTTGAGATGCACGGTTTCGTCGGATCGCTGGTAATTCGGAAACCAGTATTTGCCATCCACATTCTCGCGATAGGTCTCGAAGGTGGTGAAGGGCATGTTGGCAATTTTCACGTCGCCCAGCTCATTCACCCATTTCCCATAGGTCTTCACGACTTCAAGGTATTTCGAATCCACCCAAATCACTCCCTCGAAGTACGCGTTGGTGCGATCCACGCCTTTGGGCTTCACCTGAAAAATGTAGCAGAGGATTTCGTCGATCTGCTCGTCACCAATGTATTTCAGGTCGTATTTGGCAAGCTGGCCGCTATTCAGGGGAAACGGCGGGATGCGCTCGAGTTCCTTCACGTCCTCGGGCTCGAGCGGGACCACATGGAGCGAGGACTGCGGATGCTCGACAATCTTGTTGAAGACCCGGCCATTGGCGGCGCGAATCTGTTCGGATACGGAAAGATACTGGCCGATCAGTTTTCCGTCGGGGTCGAATTCGTCGATGCGGATAGTCTTGCGAAATCCGTAGCCAGCGCGCGCGGCCAGGTACTGGTCTTCTTTCTGCGAAAACTTCCTGATGATTTCTTCAGGAGGCAACGACGGCGGAGCGGGCGCTTCAGGTGCGTTGGACATACGGCGGACGTCGTGCTCTGGCGGTGGTGTCATCGGCGCCTGCGGCGATTCCTGGGCCGTGACCATGCGTGCAAACAAAGAAAGGCCAAGGAGGCAAGCGCAACGCACGCCGAATAGTCTCCATCGCAGATTCAACGGATCAAGATTCCGGCTCATATTCGATTGGATGCCGTCAAGGGCGCCGAAAGAAGCTTGTCCCTTCTTATTCAGCTTACCGCAAATCGCGTTGTGTCGTGGGAGGCTCCAATGAACAACTGGCCCATGAAATTGAGAGGCCCACCTCCTGCAAACTACGCATGAAGTGGACCCTCGAAGCTGCTTGTCAGTGTAACCGGATGTTATGCGATCTGCTTTTCGCCTCAAATTGGGTTAGAACTCGATGCGAACCGAGAGTTGTGCCTGGCGCGGATCGCCCACACCGACGCGAAGGAATCCGTTGAAGTCAAAAAGCTGCGGCGACGACAGCGGATTCACGTTGTTGGTGTTGTTGAAGGTGTTGAACATTTCCAGTTTCGGAACGATGGCCAGACGCTCGCCGATGCGGAAGCGCCGGGACAGGCCGAAGTCAAAGGTGAAGAAGGCGTTGTCCTTGCGCAGGTGATTGCGGCCGCAATCAACAACCCCACCGCTTCCGTCGGATACAAAGCGGGTAATCGAGTTCTGCTCGCTGCACGGTGCGCCGGTGCCGTTGCCATTGACGTTATCGGTAATTGGCTGCGCGGAATGCGCCTGAATGCGAACGCTGGCGTCAAATCCCCACGGCAGATTAGCTACCGTGTAGAAGTTGACCTTGTGGCGTTCGTCGCGATCCGAATCCGAATATTCCGCGGCGAGATTGAACAGGTTCGCGTAGCGGAAGGTGAAGGGGTCGCGTTCGTTGGAATCGTCGTCCTTGTCGACCGAGTAGGTGTAGTTGAAGTCGAACAGGAAGCGATGGCTCATGCGCTTGCGCACGCCCGCGGTGAAGCCGCGATAGAGAGACTTGGCGGAACTCACCGTATTGGTCACGTCGCCCAGGTCCCGAAACACCTCGTGAACACCAGTATAGGTGACCGTGTCCGCACCACCGGTGGGCAGCAGGAAGCCCGTACCGGCGTTTGGATTCGTGAAACGCGTCAGGTGCACACCCTTGGACATTGTGAAATCCAAATATGCGGCCAGCTCGCCGAACAGTTGCTGTTCGTAGCCGACACTGGTCGAGTAGATGCGCGGATTGGCGTAGTCCTTGTCGAAAACGGTGACACCGGACTGGAACGGGAACGTCCCCGGTGCCAGCAGCGGCACGGGAACAGTGCCCGGATACGAAGGCGGGGGGCCGCCTGCCGAGTTCTGTCCGCAAAGTGCAGGACCACCAGGTGCCCCGGTCTCAAACTTGAACAGGCAGCTCCCCGCAGCGATTGACTGCTGCTGGACGCCATTCGTGGTAATTGCGCCAACCTGCGTGAGCATGTTCTGGCGCGCGTTATAGATGCCGTAGCTGGCGCGCAACGCAGACCTGCCGTTGCCCCGGATGTCCCACGCGAAACCGATGCGCGGTTGGAATTCCTTCCATTGGCTGTGCAGCTTGCCATCCGAGGGGAACGCTGGGTTGGCCAGGTCTGCGCCATACGCGGTCTGTGACGGAGGAATGGTGGGATCCGGAAAGCGCTGGGCGTCCCAGCGCAGGCCATAGTTCAATGTGAAATTACGCCAGAGCTTCCAGGTGTCCTGGGCAAAGAGCGAGAAGTCTTCATTGGCAATGGCGGATTGACCGGAGGAATCCAAGGTCTGGCCGGCAGTGGTGGGTCCGTGCTGCAGGTATAGCAGCAACGGTCCCCCGGTAAAGGCGGCTCCGCTCGGGCAGGTTCCACTGGAATTCAGGGTAATACCCGTCACTAGGGAAATATCCGTAAAGGACCCGTCGGCGCATTCCGCAGTGGTAGGCCCGAAGCCCGGCCCAAGCGCAGGGTCGGAAGCGTAATGGAGGAAACCGGTGGTGCTGTCAAAAATATAGCGTCCCGTAAAGAAGCCGCGGAAGATCTGTGTGTTGTACGTGTGCAGCCACTCGCCGCCAAACTTGAAGGTATGCCTGCCGTGCACGAAGGAAATGTTGTCGCGGATATCGTGCCGGTCCACCAATTCATCGACGTTCGGCTCGAGAAAGAACGGTTGGCCGAACCGAAAATTCGGGAAGAAGCCCATAGCTGTATCCGGGACAGAGTTACTGTCGACGGCAGAGCGTGGGCGTGTCTCGCGAGAATAGGTGAAATGCGCCTCGTTCAGCACATTGTTGGTAATCGAGCTGGTGGCGTTTACATTGAACGACTGGATGTGCGATGGGCCTTCGATGCCGTTCGCGGTCGTACCGTAAGTGGGCACGTCGAAGGTTTGGTTCGGATTGTTGGAACGGTCGAAGCTGTAGGAAAAGAACAGTTGATTCTTGGCGTCGAGGTTCAGATCCGCGCGGCCGAAAACCGAAGCGTTGCGCTGAATATGATCGATCGGCAAGCCTTCGTTTTCGCCGAAATTTGTCTGGAAATAATTCAGCAACGTCTGGCGCTGGCAATCCGGGCTGGCGGAAATCTCCGCATCACTGATCGTCGCGTTAAAAGTGGGATTAGTGATGCCGCAAGCCGTGCCGAGCGGGGTGCTGAGGTTGGCGCGCGTCAGGTCTTCCATGATGCCTTCGGAAGCCACGAAGAAGAACAGCTTGTCTTTCTTGATCGGGCCGCCAAGCGTGCCGCCGAACTGATTGCGGCGAAAGCCGGTCAGCGGCGTGCCGTCGGAAGCGGCGGCGGTTAGAGATTCATCTCTGAAATACTCGAATAAGCTGCCGTGAATGGTGTTGGTACCGGACTTGGTGATGACGTTGACCACGCCACCGGCAGTGCGGCCGAATTCGGCGTTAGCGCCACTGGCGATGATCTGAAACTCCTTGACGGCTTCGAGGGTGATATCGATTGCGGCGCGCTGGCCACCGGCCTGCTCGCCGAAGAACCCGTTGTTGTAGTCGCCGCCGTCGAGGGAGATATTGTTGAAGATACCGCGCTGGCCGTTGATGTTGATTTCGTCGCCGTCGGGGCCCTGAGAAATGCTGACGCCCGGCGTGAGCGTGAGTAGGTCTTCAAACTTGCGGCCGAGGACAGGTGTGTTGGCGACCGCGGACTCATCGAGCGTCGCGGAATTTTCGGTCTTGGTGACTTCGATGACAGGAACGTCGGTGACGATGATCTGCTGCGAGACCGAGGAAACCTTCATCGTCACTGGAATGCTGAGCACCGAGCCGACCGTGACATTCAAGTTCTGCTGCAAAATAGTCGCAAAACCCTGCTGGCTGATTTTCAGCTCGTACCGCCCCGGCGGCACGCTCAGGAACGCAAAGTGCCCGTCGGAGTCCGCCGTTTCCGTGCGAACCAGGTTGGTCTCCAAGTTTCTGGCTTCGATCGATGCGCCGCTAACTGCGCCGCCCTTTTCATCCAGAACGTCGCCTTGAATCGTTCCTGTGGTAATTTGCGCCTGGCCCCAACCGCGCGGCGCGGACATCAATACGGACACCAGCACAAACAACCAACAAACCAGCTTTTTCATTATCCCCCCAGACATCCCCTCTTCCGCTAGGTAGACGCTTCCGTGGACTTGTTTTGGAAGACCTGCGGAAAACTGTATGGACAGAGTGTAGGGCAACAGTTAGGGGAACGGCAAGTTATCAGGCTGTGGAAACTTTAGGACGACAATATTGAAAAAATCGCAACAGAGATGCTTACGGCTTGAGGAAGCGGGAGGGCACGCGATCGTCGCGGTCGAAGGCCAGTTCGTCAAAGGTGGCGGCGACGCCGTACCACCCGGGCATGGCCGCAGTTTCAATTCGCTGGACGCGCGCCATGGACGCGGCCACCACATTGCCACGGCCCATCGGCCGGCTTACTAGAATGATTTCCAGTTCGATTTCGGTCCCAAGAGTGAGGGCTTTGGGGCAGAGGAAGTACACCCCGGTAGAGCTGATGTCTCGCGTAACCAGGGTTATCGGAAATTGCTCCGGCACATTGTTGACGCTACGGAGCCGCAGTGGCAGCCGTAAAGTGGCCCGCGGATAGGAGCGATGCTCGGGGTGCACGCCTACCGCGTGCGTGGGAACTCGTACGAAACGTCTGGTGTGCGTGTCGGTGAGTAGCGGCAAAACACGCAGTGACGGAATGTTTGCAGTAGCCGGCACCGGTAGGCTGCTCCCGGTGCTCGGAACGAGCGTCGGTTGAGGCTGCCGGGCGCTGGATGGAGTTGCCGAGGCGGCGGACTTGGAGGCATCCGCCGAGGACCTCGTCGATAAGTTCTCAGCTACTCGTGCGTGGTTCGTCGCGCTCATCTCGCCCTCAGAGACGCCCACTGCGATTTTACGTTGCCTTGTTGCTTCCCCGACGACTCGAGTCACCAAAAAGTGGAGACTCAACCCCGCAGAAGGCGGGGTCGTTAAAATGCCACTACAGGGGGGCTGGCGTCAACCTGTGGAAAACGGGCGAAGTGCCGTAAGATCAAATACTTCGTAATGGTACCACATGTTACCCATGCATTTGAGGGCATTTGTCGCAAGTTTCCCGCGCGCACCCACGACGTCTGCTGTCACGCGTTTGAAGCTCTTTTGCGGATAGATTCGCTTTCCAAAGCGTCGTCCAATATGGTCCTCGACACCATCGGCCACAACTCTTACTGTAGTTGTTAGTCACTTGGCGCGATCGGGCGCGCCTGAACCGTTCCATTCTTATGTCGGCTACCGTGCCTCAGACTCGGGTCGCTATCGGTGCTTGCACTGCGCTGGCGCCAAAGCATGGGCCTTCAACCCTGGTGCTGCTGGCATTTGCAGCGGTTTATGTCATCTGGGGATCTACCTATCTGGCGATTCGCGTTGGGGTCGAGTCGTTTCCCCCGCTACTGGTCGCAGGCCTGCGGCATCTCGTGTTCGGACTTTTGTTCTACTCCATATTGCGCTGGAAAACCGGGATTCGACCGACCTCGGAACATTGGCGGACCGCGGCGATCACCGGGTTCCTGATGCTGTTTGTAGGCAATGGCGGAGTCTGCGTCGCAGAACAGACCGTGCCGTCGGGACTGACGGCATTGCTGGTGGCTACTGTTTCCCTGTGGATGGTACTCGTCGATTGGCTGCGGCCCGGGGGCACGCGGCCAGCGGCCCGAGTGCTGATCGGGGTGATCCTTGGATTTGCCGGTGTGGTGTTCTTGGTGGGGCCAAAGAATCTCGGCGGGGCCGAACGCGTAAGTCCGGCCGGCGTGACGATTCTGGTCGTGGCTTCGTTTGCCTGGGCGTGCGGCTCGCTGTACTCGAAACATGGCGCCCTGCCTTCACCGTTGATGGGAGCGGCGATGCAGAGCTTGTGCGGCGGCGTGGCTTTGTGGGTTGTGGGTTTTTTCACCGGCGAGGTGCGCTCGCTGCATTTGGCGGCCGTTTCCATGCGCTCCTGGATGGCCATCGGGTACTTGGTGTTCTTCGGTTCGATGATGGGATTTACGGCATACGTCTATATTCTAAAAAAGAGTACGGCGACGCGTGTAGCGACCTATGCCCTGGTTAATCCGGTCGTGGCTTTGTTTTTGGGCTGGTTGTTTGTCGGCGAAACCATTTCTTTGCGCACGGTTTTGGCGGCGGCAGTGATTTTGGCAGCGGTTCTGTTGGTGATTACGGTGCCCCATCGCGAAGCAATTCCTGCAGCTCGTACCGTTGCGAAAGCCGCGGAAGCCTGACGAAAGTCCAACTTAGCATTGCAGCCCGCCTGCACTTTCGCGGTAAAAGCCGCTTCGGGCCTGCACACTCCCCATACCCACATTGACGCTTGTTTGCGGATAGATTTGTTTTCGAGGCTGCGTTAACTTGGGCTTGTTATGAGGACGGCTATGAACAAGCACAACAGTAGGACTAGCGGATCAAGCATTCCAGCACGTGCCGCCGCGCGGTTTTGGCAAGCGACCATGTCGCGTGATGCGCGTGCCGACGGGACCTTCGTGCTGGCGGTACGGTCGACGCATATTTATTGCCGGCCTTCATGCCCGGCTCGGCGACCGTTACGCCGCAACGTGCTTTTCTTTCGCACTGGTGAAGAGGCCGAGAAGCAGGGCTTCCGCGCTTGTCTCCGCTGCAAGCCGAATGAAATCGCCGGACCTGTGGCCTTGGTCCAGGCTGCCACCCGTGAGCTGGCAGAGTCACGCGAGGATACCGTGCGATTCGCAGCCTTGGCGACCAAGCTGGGATCAACGCCCGCCACTCTGCGTCGAGCGTTCCTGCGGGTGACGGGATTGCGCCCGCGGGAACTGGCCGAGGCTCTGCGCCTGGTGCGCTTCAAAAAAATGCTACGTGAAGGGAAGAGCATCACTGACGCGTTGTATGAAACCGGATACGGTTCGTCGAGTCGCATCTACGAGCGCAGCAACGCGCAACTCGGAATGACGCCGGCAACTTATCAAAAGGGAGGAAAGGGCATGAACATCGGATACAGCATTGCGAAGTCAGCGTTGGGCAAAGTCTTGGTCGCGGCCACGGATCGTGGCGTCTCGGCGGTTTATCTCGGCGACACGGATGCCAAGCTGGTAGCGGAATTGCGCGAGGAATATCCGCGAGCAGAAATCGCCCCGGCTACCGATACCTTCGAGCGCTGGGTGAAGGAGATCGTCCAGCGCGTGGAAGGGAAGCCGCCACGCATGGAGCTGCCGCTGGATTTGCAGGCCACCGCCTTTCAGCGGCGGGTGTGGCAGGAGTTGCAGCAGATTCCACGCGGTTCCACGCGTACCTATTCTCAGGTCGCCAAGGCCATGGGTAATCCCAGAGCCGTACGCGCCGTGGCCCGAGCGTGCGCTACAAACCCCGTCTCCATCGTGGTGCCGTGCCATCGCGTGATTCGCGAGGACGGCAACCTCGCCGGGTATCGTTGGGGACTCTCGCGCAAACAGCAATTGCTCGCCCAGGAACAGACGGCTGGGTGAAATCCCTCTAGCCGTGGCCTTCCGGCCGCGGCGTTAAGGTGCTGCGACGCCCGAGAGGCAGTGGAATCGAGATGTATGGGATTCGGGTGTCGTTTGCACGCGCCAAAATTGGCTACATTCCAGGCTTGACGCGAGTAGCATCCTTGGGCCAGTCCTGCTTGAAGCGTGAATCAGGAATCTTCAGATTCTTCATCACGTTCGAATAGTGGAACTGGATGTAGTCCGCCGATCCGCTTTCGTAGAATTTCTGTTGGACCGGAAGCCATGACGAGGCATCGATCCACATCTGGATTTTCGTGATTTTCTTGCGCACATCATCGGATTTCGGCGTCAGCTCCAGCAGGTACGTTCTCCGGCCGTCCAGTTGTTCTTCGCCCGTCAGCTTGACGTCATAGCTCTTCTGCAGATTTTGGCTCTTCGTTCCGAAGCCAAGCAGCACGTATTGATCGACCATCGCGCGATTCTTGCCCAGGTCGAATTCTTCCACGCGCTTCACCTTCGGTGTGTACATGAACAGGTTGTCGCCAGTGCGCAAAATCGTCCGCGGATCGGGCTTGGTAATTTCGATGCGCATTTTCTGATCGCGCCGCACGTAGATGTGTCCTGTTTCCACCGAACTGTCTTTTACCACGTCGGTGTACTTCGTGTTTTCGAGGTCGGCGGTCAGGCTGCGAAAGTCCGAAGCGGATTTGTCCATCATCGCGAGCACGGACTCGGTTGTTGCGCGATTGGCATTTTGCGCGGCGGCGTTTACCGGAGAGACTGGCGCGATGAGCGCTGCGATTCCTGCCAGTAGGAAGAGTCTGCGTTTCAAAATAGGTCCCTACGCGCCTGAATTTGACTGCCGCCGCTTAACCGAGGCCCTCCTAGCATACAGGACCTGACATAGAGAATGGATGCGCGAATTGCGCGAGGCGTTTGCGCGCTGGCCCGTTCCCGGGATTGCGCACTTGCTCAGTTACGTCATCAGCGGCGTATTTCCACCTGGTAGGCGATTACCGTGCCTTCTTCGTCGCGCACCGGCTCTATATTGACGATCGAGAAGCGCACGTTACGCAGCTCAGGCAGCGCCTTTCGCAGTGCCTGGTGCAGTTCGTTTTGCAATGCTGGGGTTTTTTCCGGCGGCGCCAGGACGCGGGCATCCACGCGATAGGTTTGGCGGTCGCTTCTTTCGGTTCCGGCTACGAGTGCCACTTGTCCGGGCGCGCTGGCGGAAAGTCCCACAACCGGCTCGTCGTGAAACCACCCACGCGGCAGAAACACAAAAATAAGAATGATTACTACTGCGACGTCGTATTGCCACGTACCGCGCTCGTAGGCCCAGAAAAAGGTACGTTTCAGGATGGTTCCAACGCTGGCCATGTCAGTCCGCGGGAACTCCGTCGACGATAACACCGTCGCGCATGTGCACAACTCGGTCGAAATACGTAACCGCTTCCGGGTTGTGTGTGATCATCACGATGGTTTGACCCAGATCCTTGTTCAACTGCCGCAGCATTTGCAGCACAATTTCGGAATTTTTCGAATCCAGATTTCCCGTCGGCTCATCGGCCAGCAGGATCTTCGGTTCGTTGATGATGGCCCGCGCGATGGCCACGCGCTGTTGCTCCCCTCCCGACATTTCCGAAGGCTTGTGATGCAGACGCCCCGCCAGGCCCAGCATTTTCGTGACTACGTCAAACCGATGCGGATCGAATCCGTCGCCGTGTATGAACTGCGCGATGGCAATGTTGCCCTTGGCCGTTAGCGTCGGCAGCAGGTTGAAGCGTTGGAACACAAATCCGATTTTATGGCGTCGCAGTTTGGTGCGCGCGGCGTCACCCATCGTTGTCAAATCATTACCGTCCACCAGGACCGTGCCGCGAGAGGCCTGCGCGAGGCCGCCGATCAGGTACAGCAGTGACGATTTGCCGCACCCCGATGGGCCCATCACCGCCACAGATTCGCCGGGGAGCACCTCGAAGTTCACCCCGCGCAAAGCCGGGACTTCGACCTTGCCCGCGCGGTACAGCTTCCACAAATTTTCTGTCTTGAGTATGGGCTCCAACTGTTTTTGCCTTGAAAAATCAGTCCTTCGGCAAGTCTCGTATTGTAGCCGCGATTGCAATCCCTGCCTAGCCGCCGCAGTGGCGCGCCTCCGCGTCTCGTGCGGCTGAAATCCGCGTTACATCTTCTTCTTTGCGCCAGTTACGTTCTTTGCGCCAGTTACGCACCACATCGTCCTCAATCGTACGAAAGCGCTTCCACCGGATCCTTGCGGCTCGCCAGCCATGCTGGGTAACTGGCCCCGAACACTGCTCCCGCAAATGCGATTGCTGCCGCCCGAACAATCCATGCGGTGGTGATCAGGATCGAGAGCGTCGGGAAGCCGGCCAGGAATGCGGCGCGCACTAGATAACTTAGGCCTACTCCCGCGATCACCCCAAAAGCGCACAGCGCCGCCGATTCGGTGATCAACACCCGCACGATGAATGAGCGATTCGCGCCGATCGATTTCAGCACGCCAATGTCGCGCGTCCGTTCGATCACCGTGGTGTACATGGTCAGGAAAATCACCATCAGCCCGATAGCGATGGCCAGCGCGATCATCGCGTGGATAAACGTTTCCAGGCCCGGCACGTTGGTTGAGGTCATCAGCGCAAGCAGATCCTTCAGTGGCCGCACCGTGTAACCCGGCAGCACGCCGCGAATTTCTTCCATCACGTCTTCGGTATGTTCCGGGCGCGTGCATTTCAGGAAGAAGATCGAGGCCTTGTCGCGCGCGCCCACCAGTTCTTGCAGCGTGATGATGGGCACGAACAACCGCGCTCCTTTTCCATGTTCGAAAATTCCTACTACGTGCCAGTCATGGTTCAGCACCGAATATGTATCGCCGACTTTTACGTTTTTCGCGCGCGCCTGCCAGTCGTCGACCAGCAAATCGTCCGGACCCTCCATGTCATGCCCTTGCAGAAACGCGAACCCCCCTGATACTGCCCGGAAGCTCTCCGGGTCGATGCCGTAAATCACTTCCACGCCGCCGCTGGAATTGAATTGCAGCAGTGCGGGCGCCACGGCTTGCACGTACCTCATTTCCGAGAGACGGCTGCCGATTTTGATGGGCATCGGCGAACCGCTGAATCCCAGGAAGATCGACGCGGCGGGCGGCTGCACCATGATGTCCGCGCCAATTCCCTGGATGCGCTTGGCGGTCTCCTGCAGCAGCCCCGAAGTGAGTCCTACAATCAGCACCACTAACGCCACTTCCACCGCCACTGCCATCACCCCGATGAGGGTGCGCAGCGGCCGGTGCAGCAGATTGCGGACCACCAACTCGCCCATCATCGCTTGTGCTCGGGGGACTTACTCTCGGATGTCGGTTTGTTGTCGCTGCTCTCGCCAACACGCACCAATTCGCTGCCTGCGGGCTGCTCCAGTTTGAATCGATCGGCCGGAATCTCTTCATTCACCGCAACCTTCGTGAGTTGTAACTCCAGCCGGTAGTCGTCGTGCGGCCGATCGATCCGGATGGCGCGTGGAAATGCGGTAACTGCGGCTGTTTCCGCGCCTCCTGTGGACGCTCCCGCCTGCGCCGGATTTGCCGTCAGCGGCTGCCAATCCGATAAGCGAATATCGGAAACAAGGATGCCCTTCGGCCCATAAGTCTGTAGCCTGACGACCCGCAGGTCCGCGCGATCGAACCATACCTTGCGTAGGATCTCCATGCGATATCCGCCCCGCAAAACCGTCAGCACGTAATACCGCGCGGTCTCATCGTTGAATTCCTCTGGAACGACGGGCTCTTCTTTGCGTATTTCCGGCCACAACAACGCCTCCAGCAAATGATGCGGCCGCAAGTTCTCGATGGGCTTGGTGCTGTTCCGTTCGGCGGCCACCTGGCCTACCAGAAACTTGTTTTTGGATGGAATCGAGACCCGGAACATTTCGCCGTCGCTGGCCATGTCGAACACGGTCGTGCCGATCACCGGCGCCTGGCCGATCATCCGAACGCTCGCCGGCCGGGCTGCCAGCAAGAATGCTTTCACTTCGTGGTATTCCTCGATCACCCCGCTATACCGCGAGCCGGCCGTGGGTTTTAGCTCCACTGTGGCGTTAACCGTCTTCACGCCCAGCGCGATCTGGTTGTACTTGTCGAGCAGTTCTTCCTTGGGGGCATCCTTCACCACTGGCTTGGCCGCCGCAGGCACCACCGTCTTGGTGCTGACCTTCGTCCCTTTGCCGCAACCGACGGCAACCCCGGCCAGTGTCGCCAACACCAGCCAAGCCAGCGCACCCTGAATCAATGAGTTCCGTCCCTTGCGCACAAGAGAAGCAATCTAGCAACCGTGCCGGGGCGCGTCAATGCGTGGCTGGGCCTGCGAAACCTGCTGCCCTTGGTGCCCAAGGCCAGCGGCCGGACCTTGGTCGTTGGTTCCAATCCTGCATCCACCATGTCGGCATCTCAGCGGCTTTGATCGGCCGAGGCGGCCTTTCCAAGCGTGTCTTTGTGGCTGGTTAGTCGCAAAAGTACCCTGAAAACTGTGGTCGAATTCACCCTGTTAGGCATCGCTTCCCCTGGACAGGCGACAATCGTATCCCCTTTTATATCTGCTATTTGAAGGATTGAGCTTGACGTCGGTGCTGGATTTCGAGTACTAGAGCACTAGTCCTACTGAGCCTCGGACCACATAGGACCCACAAACGTGACTCCTGGTCTATTGGCCAGTGTCCGGCCCGACACTAGTCTAGCCATGCGCGCACTCTTCGCGAAACAGCGTCGGCATGCATTCGAGGGCGCGGCCAGACGGGCACGAATTCCGACGATTTTTGGCAGGTCCGCTGAACCTGCCGGGACACGTTTTTGAGATCACCTTTTCCGGCTTCGATAAGAAGGGATGGAACCCAAAACATTATGCGTTTGCGAAGACTCCTGGCCCTGGCATTCGCTTTCATTGCTCCCCTCGCAGCTCGCGCGCAAAACATCTCCACGGTGGCCGGAGGCGGCCCCATCAATCTCGATCCTACCGTATCTAGCGTTGGCGCCCCGGTAGCGGTTCGCCAAGACTCCATCGGCAACACCTACATTCTAGATAACTCCGCGAATCGCATTTACAAGATCGCGGCCACCGGCCAGCCCAACGCTGGCAAGTTGACGGTGTTCGCCGGCAACGGTAGGGACGGCTACAACGGTAACGGCGGCTTGGCCGTCGACGCGGAATTCAGTGGACCAGTGGGCATGTGCATCGATGCTCACGACAACGTCTGGGTCGCCGACTCGGACAACGGCTTGATGCGCAAGATCCTGGTGAGCTTGACGGGTGCTAACCCTGGCGAACAGCTCGGGCACGTCTACGACATCGTTGGTGTCCAGACCCCAACAGACTTCTTGTTTGGCGGCGACGGCGGCCCGATGGCCAGCGCCAACCTTCATTTTCCAGATGGCTGCGGATTTGATACTCGCGGCAATTTGTACATCGCAGATCGTGGCAACAACGCCATCCGTATCGCTATCACCGGCACGCCCTTCGGCTCCTTCGCCGCCGGAAACATTTACAGCTTTGTGAGCGCGGGTGATGGTGTGGGAACTACTCCGCCTTCCGCCGGCGTTGCCGCCGACGGCACCAATGCCGCCAGCGCCGCGCTGAACGGCCCTTACGATGTCTTCGTCGATGCCAACAACAACGTTTTCATCGGCCTGGTTGGCAATCCCGCTCCTGATCCTCCCGCGATCCCGCCACCCACGGCCAATCTTGTTCGTGTCATCTGGGCCGCTGACCACGGCACCCAACTCGCCGGGAAAATCTACACCGTTGCCGGCGCCGTCTCTGGTGGTGACACTACCGGTGCCGTCGTCGCTGCGACCAGTGCTGCCCTCAGCGCCGCCCAAGGCATGTCCGTTGATTCCAACGGCAATCTGATCTTCTGTGATCCGGGCAACAACGTGGTTCGTGAAGTTCCCGGCTCTGTGGCGCCTCCCGCCGGGATGACCCCTGGAAATATCTATATCATTGCCGGAAATTTCGGCCTGCACGGCTACGCTGGTGACGGCAATCCCGCAACCGATCCCGCGGTACGACTGTCCAATCCTGTCGGCACGTTCTTGAAGGCTAACGGAGACCTGTTGATCGCGGATTCCAGCGGCACGTCCATCCGCCTCGTAGATCACGCTACTGCAGACATCAGCACATTTGCCGGCAATGGACACGTGTCCTTTGGCGGCGACGGCGGACTGGCGGTTGACGCCCAAATAAACGCCCCCGCCGGACTTGCCACCTTCTCCACTTTCGACCTGGTGATCGCCGATTTCAAAAACAAGCTTCTTCGCGGCGTGAAAGCATCGGACAGCACCATCCTGACCATCACCGGCCAGCCCGAATTTGAAGGCTACTTCGGCAACGGAATTTCTGCCACGGGCGCGACGATCAAGGACAACGCGGTCATCAACACCAACAACGTTTGGCTCGACGCCGCAGGCAACGGCTACCTGGCCGACACCGACAACTGCGTGGTGCGCAAGATCGACACGAACGCCATCATTACCACCATTGCCGGTACGCTTCCCTTGGTTCCCGATCCCGTCAACGCGCCCTTTTTCAGCGTTCCGCAATGCGGTTTTGCCGGTGCAGGCGGTCCCGCCCTTAGCGCCAAGCTGGGCAAAATCACCGGCGTCGCCGCCGATTCTGCCGGCAACGTGTACTTTGCCGACTCCACGAACAACGTGATCTGGGTGCTCTGGAAGACCACCACAACCACACCTGCGCGCACCGGTGGCAACGTCTATATCGTTTCCACGGGCACCACGTTGAATTCGCCGACCGGCATGTTCGTCGACAGCTACGACAACGTTTACTTCGCCGACACCAATCGCCAGGTAATCCGCCAGATCTCTGCTGCTACCGGCACTCTCACAGTCTTCGCCGGTACCGACGGGTCGGCCGGCTTCAGCCCGGATGGCACCGCGGCCACCTCCGCCCAACTCAAAAATCCCTTCGGCGTTTTCGTCGACGGAGCCGGTAATGTGTTCATCTCCGATACCGGCAACAACGTCATTCGCGAGGTTCCTTTCGCTGATGGCGGGGGAATGACTAAGGGCTCGATCTACACCGTCGTCGGCACCGGCACCGCGGGCTTCAACGGTGACGGCATCCCGGCCACGACCGCCCAAATCAGCGCGCCTCAAGGCATGGCCCAGGGTCCCGCCCACAGCCTGTACTTCTCCGACTCCGCCAACAATCGCGTTCGCAGCGTTGCCAACCTGACCAGCAATCCTTCCCTGACCGTTTCCAAACTGCTCCTGGATTTCGGCAACCAGGCCGTGCTGATCACTTCCGCCGCTCAGACCATCACCGTCAAGAACACTGGCGCGGCCACTATCACCCTCAACGGCCCGCAAATCACCGGAACCAATTCCGCTGACTTCGCGTTCACCAATCACTGCGGCGCAACCCTGACCGCCGGCGCCACCTGCACTGTGGACGTCAAGTTCACGCCTTCTGTCACCGCCGCGGAGACCGCAACCCTGACCATCTCCGACACCGTGCCCGAGTCGCGCGCGGTCAGCCTCACGGGCACTGGCGTCGTCGGCATTCCCGGCGCTTCCGTCGCTCCGACGACACTCCCCGCTTTCGCTCTGCAAGCGGTCGGCACTACCTCAGCCACCGGTAAGGCCGTCACCGTAACCAACAACGGCACCGCCGTGCTGAACTTCACCGCGCCAACCCCCTTCACCTTTACGGGCGCCAATTCTGGCGACTTCACCCAGACCACTACCTGCGGCGCTACGCTCGCGGTGACCGCCAGCTGCACCATCACCGTCAAGTTCGCTCCCACGGCTGCAGGCACGCGCAACGCGTCGCTGTCGATTGCAGACAACGCCCCGGGAAGCCCGCAACAAGTCGCCGTCTCCGGCACCGCTGCCGTTCCGACCGCGGACCTGAGCGGCACCACGCTCACTTTCCCGGATCAGACCATCAACACTTCGTCGGCCACCAAAACGGTTACGCTGACCAACAACGGCACCGTGCCTCTGACGCTGAACCCGGCGATCGCTATCACCGGCGACTTCAGCCAAACCAACGATTGCGTTAGCCCCATCGCGGCCGCGGCGCACTGCACCATCACGGTCACCTTCACTCCGACCGCCGTAGGCGCGCGCACCGGCACGATCACCATCAGCGATAACGCGTCGGCAAACGGCGCTACCATCACGCAGACGGTTACGCTGAGCGGTAATGGCCTCTCGGCGGCTCCGACAGTTACCCTCACCGGCTCGCCGGTATCGTTCGCCAATCAACTGGTGGGCACGACCTCGGCGACCGCTCAGGTCGTCACCCTGAAGAACACCAGCGCGACGGCTGCATTGCTCATCACGGGCATCTCAATCGGTGGCCCAAACGCCGGCGATTTCAGCCAGACCACCACTTGCCCCACCAACCCCAACACCCTCGCGGCGCAAGCTTCCTGCACCATCAGTGTCAGCTTCAAACCGACGGCAGCCGGTGCTCGTACCGCACTGATTACCATCGCGGACAACACCAGCCCTGCGAACCAGATCGTGGGCTTGGGCGGCAACGGCGTCTCCGTTGTTCTCGGCGGCGCCTCAACCTCGCAGACCGTGAAGGCCGGCGCGACCGCCACTTACGCCCTGCAACTCACCGCCATCGGTGGCGCTCCGACGGACACCTTCAGCGTCACTTTCGCCTGCTCCGGCGCACCATCCAAAGCCACCTGTACCGTGCCAACCTCGGCGGTGACGGTCACTCCGGCCGCACCGACCGCGGTCACCGTCACGGTTTCCACGACCGCATCCAGCACCCTCGTGCCCTTCTCTGAACCGAGCGTCCAGGGTCCGGCGGCGATGCGCTTCCTGCCTCTCACCATCGTCAGCCTGCTACTGTGCATCGCCATGATGTTGGCCTGGATGCAAAATCCGGCCGGCCGAATGCGCGCGGTGCGCTTCGCAGTCACCGCTTGCCTGGTGCTGATGCCCATCGCCATGGGCGCCATGCTGACCGGTTGCGCCAGCGCCGGCGGCTCCAGCTCGACGCCTCCTCCGACTCCGGTTCCGGGCACGCCTGCCGGCACCTACACCATCAACGTCACCTCGACGGTCAGCGGCCAGACCTCGACAACGCCGCTCACCCTGATCGTGCAGTAAGCCAACGCAACAAGCGCATCCCCGCGATGCGTGCGCCTTCTCACCGCCGGCGCTCTTCGCAATGGCGAAGGGCGCCGTAGCCTTTTATGACTGCGCCGCCCCCACGCGGGGTTTCGTAGTAACCTCTGCGCCATGACACCCAGCTTGCGTCATGTCTCGTCTTTCTTCGCAGCGCTTTTGCTGTCCGCATTCTTTGCCTCGGCCGCGCTTACGCAATCCAAACCTCCCGCGGTGCCGCCGCAAATCATCATCACGCACGTCGCGATCATCAATCCCGGCGCCTCTTCAGTCGTCCCCAACGCCACGGTGGTTATCGAGGGGCCCCGCATCATCGCGGTGTCTCCCGGCGCGGCGCCCGCTGTAACCCCGGCGAAGAATGCGCGCATCCTCGACGGCTCGGGCCGTTACTTGATTCCGGGCCTCTGGGACATGCACGTGCACGCCGCCTTCGGCGACTGGTTTCCTGGCGGGCGCGACATCATCCTGCCGCTGTTCATCGCCAACGGCGTCACTGGTGTGCGCGACATGGGCGGCGACGTGCCGGTGTTGCTCGCTTGGCGCAAACAGATTGCCGCTGGAGACATCGTTGGCCCGCGCATGATGATCTCCGGCCCGATGCTCGACGCTGCGCTCCAAGACGGCAAGCTGCGTTTCCCGAGTTCGGTTGCCGTCACCACCCCCGCCAGCGCCGCAGCCGCGGTCGACTCGCTGAAGTCGCAAGGAGTCGACTTCATCAAGGTGCAATCGGTGATTTCCCACGATGCCTATCTGGCCGCCGCCGCCGAGGCGCACAAGATCGGAATTCCTATTGTCGGCCACGTTCCGGACAAGGTTCGCATCAACGAAGTGATTGCCGCCGGTCAGAAAAGCATCGAGCATCTGATGGGCAGCTTCGAAGGCTGCTCCAGCGAGGAAGAAAAATTTATTCGCGGTCAGGGCAATTTGAACCTGCTGCTGACCGCCGTGGACCAAAAGAAATGCGATGCGCTGATCGCCAGGCTGGCGCAAACGCAGACCTGGGAATGTCCCACGCTGGCGTGGCAGCGCGGCGGCACCTTCCTCGACCAGCGCGATCTGAAACACGACCCGCTCGACAAATTCGTTCCGGCCTACTGGCGCGAGGTCACTTGGAAGCGCTTTTTCGACGAGATGCTGCCGGATCTGCAACGCGATCCGCTGGAGCTGCGCCGCGAATACTTCGCGCGCAATTTGCAGGTGGTCGGCGCGCAGCACCGCGCCGGTGTTCCATTCCTCGCCGGCACAGATACCGCGCCGGCCATCTACGTTCTGCCCGGCTTCAGCCTGCACGATGAGCTGGCGAATTTCGTCGAGGCAGGATTGTCGCCGATGGACGCGCTGCAAACCGCCACCAGCAATCCCGCAAAGTTTTTCGGGACGGAGAGTGCGTCGGGCTCGATCGAACAAGGCAAAATCGCCGATGTAGTGCTGCTTAGCGCCAACCCGCTGGCGGACATCAACAACACGCGAAAAATCGAAGCGGTCATCGCCAACGGCCGCCTCTACGATCGCGCCGCACTCGATCTTTTGCTGTCGCAGGCCGAATCAGCCGCCAAGCACGCGCAGTAAGCAATTACTCCGCGCGCAGTGCTTCCATCGGATCAACTGCCGACGCGCGCCGCGCGGGGCGCCATGCGGCGAGAAAGCCGGCCATCGCGAGAACGGCGCTGGCGAACATCAACGCCCAGACGTCGATCGCGCCGGAACCGTAGAGCAGTGATTGCACTCCCCGGCTTGCGAATTCGGTCAAAACGATTCCCGGCACGATGCCGGCGACTAGAATCCACAACGTTTGACGCAGGACCAGCGCATGGACTTGCGCGGGCGTCGCGCCCATGGCCATACGGATTCCGATCTCCGCGGTTCGCCTGCCGACATTGAACGACAGTAAGCCGTAGAATCCCAATGTGGCCAACCCGAGAGCCAGTGCACCGAAAATTCCCGTCAGCCGCGCGAGCAATTTCTCCCGCGAGAGGCCCTCGGCGTACTCGTCGCTCAACGGCACGACCTTTGTGGCCGGCAGGTGCGCATCTAGCGAGCGGAGTTCGCGGCCAATCGCCGCGGCCAGCATACTTGCCTGCCCGACGCCTCGCACTTCGATGGTCTCGGCGATTGCCGGATGTTGATCCGTGGAGAAGTACGCCACTGGCGGTGGGATCGAGCGCAGATCATCCACACGCGCGTCGGCCACTTCTCCCACAATTTCGTAGTCGGCATCGTGTGGCGCAGGCTGGTAACCGATCTGGTGCCCGATCGGGTTCTCGTCTCCAAAGAGTTGTCGCGCGAAGGAGTGGTTCAGCACCGCCACCTTCGGCGACATGGGCCCATCGCGCTCCTCAAACTCACGGCCCCGCAGCACTGGAATCCCCATGGTGCGAAAATACCCGGCGCTGACATGGTTTTCTTCGCCGTGCAGCTGTTTCTCGGGAATTTCCGGGTGGCCGGCGACATGAATGGCCGTGTTCCAGATGCACCCCGGAATCGCGCACATGCTGACTGCTGCGTCGCGCACGCCGGGCAATTCCTTCAGGCCTGCGAGCATCCGCGAATACAAGGCCGCGAGATCTTTCTCCTCGTAATGTACGTTCGAAAAATCGAGATGAACGGAAACGACGTGATCGCGATCGAGGCCAGCGTCGATGCGATCGAGGTTTCGCAGCGTTTGCGCGAAAAGTCCCGCAACTCCGACTAGCAGCACGGAAAGGCTGACCTGCCCGGTCAGGAGAAGAGAGGAGATTCGGCTCGAGCCCTTCGTTTGTAGCGCTGGATTCGCGCGCGAAGCCAGATTGCCGGCCAGATTGCGGCTGGTGACGCGCAACGCGGGGAACAAACTGAACGCCGCCAGCGCGATCAACAAAAGCACAGCGGCGACAGCGAACATCTCCCAGCCCATGCGCAGGTCCAGCGAAATAGCATCGTCGCTTCCCGAGGCCCATCGCAGCAGCAGCGCGCTCGAGACTGCGCCGACCGCCACGGCAAGTGCCGCGCCGATCGCTGCCAGCAGCAAATCCTCCGCCAGTAACTGCCGCAAAATCCGCCACCGGCTCGCGCCCAGCGATGTCCGAACCACCAGTTCGCGCTGGCGGCTCAGCAAACGAGAGAGCTGTAAATTCGCCAGATTCACGCAGCCGACAAAAAGCACCAGCGCCGCCATGGTCATCAGAATCAGCAGCGCCTGCGAATAATCTTCGCGAAGGGTGCCTTCGCCACTCGCGGCGGAAATCAGTTGCACGCGGCTCGCGAGGACTTGTTCGCGATCGTGTGCATCCTTGGAAATGCTGGCGCGCAATTCCAGATCCGGCTGCAAGATCGTTGTCCATTTTGCCGCGACCGGCGCTTTCTGGTTTTCCGGAACGCGTGCGAGTAGCCAAAGCCAGTAGACATTCTGCTGATCCATATACGGAGCGCGAACTTCCGCACCGCTGCCGGGCCCCAGCGAGTCAAACCACGAACTGAACCGTTGCGTCGCCTGCGCTTCCAGCGGCAGCCATACATCCGGCGCCTGACCGGCAATGACCCCGAAGAATTTTTCTGGCGCGACTCCAACGATTACGATGGGTACGCCGTTAATACTCGCTCTCTTTCCGACCACCGAGCGATTTGCGCCAAATGCCTGCTGCCAATGTCCGTAGCGAAGGACCGCGGGCCAGTCGCCGCGCGACGCGTTCGTGTCGCTCGCTTCAAAAAATCGGCCACCTATCGGGGAAACGCCCAAAACGTCGAAGAAATTATCGGAAACCAGCTGGTACTGCACACGCTCGGGCGAACCGCCTTGTGCTTGGAGAAGCCCCTGCGCCACGATCGATCGTGCGAGAATCGGCGCGGTGCTGGCGGTCGACTGCCGGAGCCTTTGAAAGGCCGGGTAGGAGAAAAACCATTGCCCATCGAATGGAGACTTCACTGCGTGCAGCGAATAAAGCTGTTCAGGCTGTGCAACCGGGAGTTTCGCGAAAAGCACCGCGTGCAAAAGCTGAAAGACGGCAAGGTTTGTGCCGATTCCAAGCGCCAGGGTCAGAATGACGGTGAGCGCGAATCCCGGAGCGCGCCACATCTGCCGGAAGGCGTAGCGGAAGTCCTGCCCCAGCCGATCTTGCAGGCTTCGTTCGGTGGAATCACTCGCGCGATTGTTGTCTAAACGTGTGGACATATATTCGGGCGGCGCCCGGCAACGCCGCGCATCACTGTGGGCGAGAGATGTACACGTCGAATCTTTGCGCCGCCGGCCGTACGCGGCGAATAATTTCCGTAGGCCACAGCGTCTTGCTCAGCAGAGTAACCCAGCCGTCCTCGGGTTCGCAGACCGCGCAGAAGGTGTAGCGCTCGTACGCCGTCTGATAGGCATCCAGCCCGCGGTGTGACAATTCCCTTTCCAATGCGGCGTCCGGCGATTCTGCGTTCGCGCCCACGCGCATGCCAAAAGTTTCGCCTTCAAAGCGGCCGAACAGCATTTCCAGTTGAGGCTCGCTGGGTTTGCTCAGCACCAGGCAGCGTTCGGCGGCTTCCCGAAAATGAATATCGTTCATTTTGCAAAATTCGCGTACGCGATCGATGTGGCTGAAAAAATCCATCACCAAACATTCATTGGTCGAGAGCGCAGGAAAAACCGCCGCCCAGATCGCCGCTGCTTCTTTGCCTTTCACGGGTTCGCGGCTTTCGGTTTCCAGCAGCTCGAGGCCGACAGCGGTAGTGTCTGCGCCGAGATCGAGTGCTTCCACGTCGAGCGAATACGGCGGCAGCTCCAGAGGATCGTCGCTCGTGGGGGCATTGCCGATCGCGCTCACTCTTCGGCCTCCGCTTGCGGAAATTTTGTGCGAAATTCCACGGACTGCTTGCGCACGTCCAACCAATCGAAGAACGTGTCCGGCATTTCCAGCCAGATACGAAACCAGTTGGCGATTTCTTCCTTTTCTTCGCGCTTGGGTTTTTCCACTTTTGGATTGCGCGCGATCATTTCCGCGCGGCGCTTGCCCAGACGAGCGACATTGAGCACGCGTTCCACGGCCGCGCGTTCGCCATGCGACTGAAACTTGCGCATCAATTCGTCGAGCCGCATGATGCTCACCTCCGCATCGCCCAGCGTCTTGAAGTGCAGCAGATCCTCGAATTCTTCTTCGTATTGGTCCTCGGCTTCTTCCTGCAAACTTAGGGCGACCTTGAATCCCGCGCTCTTGAGCACGTCCGCGATGTAGTCGTTGCCGGTCTTGCCGTCTTCCCCGTGCTCGGCGATCAGCCTTCGCCGCAGTTGGTCGATTTCTGCGGGTGTATACGTCTGCGCTCCAATTTTTCTCGCCGTTTCCAGGATCAATTCTTTTTTTGTTCGCAGCGAATCGCTCATCGATTGGCGCCCTTGGCGTGCCGTTTGTCTGCCGCCGCCCTTTTCGACGCGGCGGCCGGGGGCGGCGGAGGATCGGCCGGAAGTCCTGCCAGCAGCCGCCGGTACTTTGTCACATTGCGATTGTGTTCTTCCAGTGTCGCCGAAAAAAAGTGTCCGCCTTCTGTGTTGGCCACAAAGTATAAATAATTCGTCTTTGCGGGAGTCATGGCCGCCCGCAGCGCAACTTCGCCCGGATTTCCGATAGGTCCAGGCGGCAGCCCCCCGTGAGCATACGTGTTGTAGGGCGAATCGAATTGCAGATCGGCGCCGCTCAGGGTGCCGTTGTATTGGCCGATCAGTTCCAACGCGTAGATCACCGTGGGGTCGCATTGGAGTCGCATACCTTTGCTCAGGCGATTCTCGAACACGCCTGCAACCAGCGGCCGCTCATCGGGCTTGGGCGTCTCGCGCTCCACCAGGGAAGCCAGTGTAACGATGTGCCCGGAAATTGCCGCAGAGGGCGCGATCGGCTGCGCCGAAGCGATGCGATTCCACTCTTCCTTGAATTTTTTCACCATTTGCGCGGTCAGTTCGTTGGCAACCGGATGGCGCGGCAGATTATAAGTGGCGGGATACAGATAACCTTCCAGGCTCTTTGCGTTCGGAGACATGTCGCGAATCAGTTCGGGATTCCGCGCGGCGGTCAGGAATTCGTTCGCGCTCATGAATTTTCCGGCTTCCAGTTCGCGGGCGATATCGAAAATCGTTTCACCCTCGCGTACGGTGAACGGCTGCTCGAAAACGTGGCCATCGGCAATCTGCCAGAAAACGTCATGCCCGGAAATTGGCCGGTTGAAAAAATATTCGCCGGCCTGCAGTCGGCGTTTCGGATGGCGGCGCGCGTAAAGTTCAAAAACCGTGGAGCTGCGGATTACGCCGTTTTGTTTCAGCAGGTGAGCCACAGCGCGGCTGGACGCCCCGTGCGGCAAATTCACGAAAACGCCTTCGGCGGGAAATCCGCGATATGGCTGCGCGAGGCCGAACCACAGCCATGCCGCGGCGGCGCCCGCCACAAGCAGCAAGATCAAGAAAACGGCGGCAACGGCTTTCACTTTAGCTTCATCCCCTTTTTGCCTTCCACAATCCGGGTCTCTTGTTAGATGCTTTCCTTCGCCGCTTGCTGCTTAGCCAGATACTCCTTCAGGATCACCGCGGCGGCCATGGCGTCGACCGTGCGCTCGCCCGGCACTTTTCTTTTTCTTTCGCCGCCTTTGGCTTTGTGCGCCGTATGTTCGTTTACCTTGTGCAGGACGCGGCCTGCTTGCTCTTCCAGCAAACGCTCGGCTTCCCAACTGGTCAGCCGCTCATCCATCATTTCCACCGGCAAACCCAGTTGCTTGCGCACGCGTTCCGCAAATCGCGTGGCTTCATCGGCCATGTCGCCGTGCGTGCCGTCGAGCCGCAGCGGCAAGCCAACCACGATCTGTTTCACGGCGTGGTCGCGGGCGATTTCACGCAGGCGCCGCATGTCCTCGTTGCGATTGACGCGTTCGAGGGTGTCGAGCGGCTGCGGTAACGCCACGAGCGCGTCGGCGATCGCCAGGCCGATGCGCGCGCGGCCATAGTCTATTCCCAGAATGCGCGTGCGCTGATTTTCGCTCGGGCGGATTTCCTGGGAGGAACGGTCGAATGTCACCTGACCAGTATAACCGGGCCGCTCAAGCGAGACGCGCGAGGCAGCAAACCGCGTGACGGCAGCGCGCAGAGTTCGCTGGTTCCATCGCTCGCCTTTCTTGTTTCGTGTCGCCTTCCATCGCGTCACCTTGGATCACCGGCCGGCTCTCAAGGTTTGCGGCCGTGGACGCCGTTTTCCCAGAGCGGCCAGTAGCCTTGCAGCTTCATTTGCTCGTCGAGGCCGGTTTCTTTAAGTTGCTGCTGGATCTCGGCTCGCGTGTAGCGCTTGCCGAGCGGCTCGACGCGATCGGCAATGCCCCAAGCGGTCACCGCGGCGATAACCGTGTTTATTTTCACTTCGCGGAGGTCCACTTTGTCGAAGGTGTCGGAAGCGGCGTGATAGTTCGGCAGGTAGTTGGCCTCGTCTTGCTTGGCGATCAGCGTGGGGATGCCTTCGAGGACGAAATCCCAGTTGTCGGTGCCGATGTCGCCGTCCAGCGAGCTGTGCGAAACATCCCATGACGCCAGCGGCTTGAGGATCTCGTTGATCGCATCGAGCGTGTCGCGGCGGCCGCTGAGCTGGAAACCGCGAGAGCGCCCGGTGCCGGAGTCGAAGGCAATTTCCGCGCGAATCTTGTCGAGTTCGGCCTGGTGGGCCTTGACGTACTGCCAGGAGCCGAACATGCCTTGCTCCTCGCCGGACCACAGGGCGAAGCGGATGGTGCGGCGCGGGACCAGCCCGGTAGCTTTGATGGCGCGGGCCGCTTCGATGACGAGGGCGGCATTGCAGCCGTCGTCCAGAGCGCCGGTGCCGAGATCCCAGGAATCCAGATGCGCGCCGAGAATGACGGCTTCGTCGGGTTTTTCGTACCCGCGAATCTCGCCGATGACATTGAATTGATCGACTGGGCCGCCGATTTTGTTGGGCATGGCGAAGTGCGCGCGGACTTTCCGCGGATTGGCAGCGATCGCGCGGGCCAGCCGGAAGGCATCTTCGCGTGCGAGGACCGCTTGGGGAATCACATCGAGAGCATCTTCGCCGGTGTTGGTGTGGCGGTACATGAGCAGGCGTTCGCGGGCGGCCATCCAGAGGATGGCTGCGGCGCCGCCTTTGGTGGCGCGGTCGATGATCCCAGGCGGCAGGGAATATTCCTTGAAGAGGTCGGCCCAAGTGGATCCGATCTCGCTGTGGACCAGAAGGATCGCGCCTTTGATCGAGCCGGCGCGGGCGAAGTCGTCGGCGGAGCCGTCCTGGACGTCGATGAGATTGGCTTCGATGCCGCCAGCGGGTGTGTAAGGCGACCAACCCTCGGCGACGAGGCGGACTGGGAATTTTTCAGGGCCGAGCAGCTCTAGGCGAGTGTCGCCTTCGGCCCAGGTGATTGGCAGCGTGTACTTCTCGGTGTGAACGTCGATACCTGCGGCGCGAAAGGCTGCGACACCCCAGTCGACGGCCTTAGCCATCTGAGGGGAGCCGGTGACGCGGCCGCCGATTTCGTCGGTGAGGCGGCGGAGATTCTCTTCCAGCGGAGAGGGTCCCATGACGACGGGAAGGATTTTAGCGGCGGCTGCGGCGCAGGAGGATTCGGTGGCGGAGCAGGCTGCGGCGGTGCTGGCGGATTGGCGGGTGAGCGGATCGGGCTTGGCCGCCAGCTGGGCCTGGATTGAGCGGGGGGAAGTAAGGAAGCAAAGGAGTAACGAAGTAACGATGAAGAATCGGAGCCGGTTCACGCTAACACCTCGCTTGTGATGAACCGGTCCCAGCGGGATGGGCCGGTTTTGGGCGGGCGAAGTATAGCGGAAACCGGTCGAGCGTGGCGCGACGCTGCGGAGACAGTGAGGAGTGCAGCGACGGAGTTTCGCCTGGGCTTCGCCTTTGCGGTACCCATACCCGAGTATACACGTATGTGCTGTAGACAAAAGGACTTATGGGTGGCTTAAGTTGAATTTGAACGCGCGCCGTTCTAAGACCGCCCTTCGAAGCTGAGGGAGAAGAAGGGTGCGGCACCCGACTCCCGGCGACGTTCTCATCGAGCGTAGCGTTTGTTGACATCACGCCACGGTCCCTACACTGCGCGACGCCGCGCACAAAAAGCGTGCGCCGGGAAAAAGCGGCGTCGCTCCGGTCGGGATGACACTCTCCAATTCAGCCGCTGCCCAAATGCCAGGATGACAAGACGAGTCGTTCACGATAACGGGACCGACCAAGCGTGCCGAGAGAGAAGGCTGAGCGCCTGCTAACCCCACTACGAGTTGCTGAGCAGGGATGGAGTTTCGGCGACGGGGCTGGATTCGTGGAGGCGGAATTCGTGGTGGAGGGCGGTGAGGGCGCGCTGCATGGCGCTTTCTTGCACTACCAGGGAGATGTTGTATTCGGAGGAGCCTTGGGCGATGGCCATGATGTTGATGTTTTCGCGGCCCATGGCGGTGAAGGTGCGGCCTGCTACGCCGGGTGCGCCGCGCATGTTTTCGCCTACCACGGCGACGATCGCGATGTCTTGGTTGGCAGTAACGTGCTCGACGGTTTGTTCGTCGATTTCGGGGGCAAAGGCTTCGCGCAGCGCGTGCAGGGCGCGCTTTTCGTCGGCGCTGGAGATGACGAAGCAGATGTCGTTCTGGGATGAGGATTGGGAGACGAGGAATACGTTGGTGCGCGTGGCGGAAGTGGCCGCGAAGGAACGCGCGAGCACATCGGTGAGGCCGACGATGCCGGGGCCGCCGACGGTGATCAGGGTGACGTCGCGAATGGCAGTGAGGGCTTTGACGCCGCCGCCGGTGGGCACGCCGTGGGCGGTGATTTTTGTGCCCGGTCTTTCGGGGGCGAAGCTGTTGCGGATCCAGACGGGCACGCCGGCGGCCGTGACGGGGCGCAGCGTGTTCGGATGCAAGACTTTTGCGCCGAAGAAGGCGAGTTCGGCGGCTTCATTGTAGGAAATTTCGGGGATGGTGCGGGCCGCGGGGACCAAACGCGGGTCGGCGGTTTTTACGCCGTCGACGTCGGTCCAGATGATGGTTTCCTGGGCGTCGAGCGCGGCGCCCAGAATGGTGGCGGAATAGTCCGAGCCGCCGCGGCCAAGGGTGGTCTGGATGCCGTCGGGCGTGGCGGCGATGAAACCGGTGACCACCGGAATGACGCCATCATTAAGCAGCGGGCGCAGGCATGCTTCGGCTTTGGCGCGCGTGGGCGCCATGAGAGGTTCGGCGCGACCGTGATGCGGGTCGGTGACGATGACGTCGGTGGCGGAGATGGCGACGCTGCGAACGCCGAGTTCGGCGACGGCGCCGGCGACGAGCGGGGCTGAGAGGCGTTCGCCGATGCCGGAGATGGCGTCCAACGCGCGAGGCGTGAGTTCGCGGAGCAGGGAAGTGCCGCGGAGAAGGCGGTCGAGCTCGTCGAGGACCTGCTGGAGGGTGGCGGCGATCGGGACGCGCTTTTGCGGATCGCGGACCAGAGCTTCGAGCGCGCGAATGTGCTGGTCGCGAAGCTCGGCGGTGAGGGTGATGAAATCCTGTTCGCCGGCTTCGGCGCGCCTGGCGGCGTGGATCAGGCGATTGGTGACGCCGCTCATGGCCGAGACCACGACAGCGACGGGGTGGCGGGTGGCGGCGGATTTGACGATGTCGGCGGCGCGGCGGACGCAGTCGGCATCGCCGACGGAGGTGCCGCCGAATTTCATGACGCAGAGAGAAGAGTTCATGGGTGCGAGTTGCCTTGGGTGATCGAAGTATCGATTGGAATTATTGTAGCGCGGGATTGGGTTTGCGCTTGAGATGGCGTTGTTGATGATGCGAGTTTGTTATGGCGGGCTTGATGTTGCGGACCCCGGGAGCAGATGCAGTGGGGAAGGGCGGCAACGTTCTCATCGATCTGAGCGCGGTTGAGATCGAGCCACAGTCCCTCCACTGCGCGACGCCGCGCACAGAAGACGTGCGCCGGAAAAAGCGGCGTCGTTTCGGTCGGGGTGACGATTTCTTTAATTGTTGCTCCGGTTGAGATTTTCGGCCGACGTTCGGGCGCGTGAGCGACGGAGCACGGACAAGAGTGTCTGTACTACTGGGAGTTAGATTTGCTGGCGCTTCCAGCGGCCTTGGCGGAACAGGACGATGCTGGCGGCGGCGATGGCGCTTTCGGCTACGGCGATGGAGATGAAGACGCCGTTGGATTTCAGGCCGGCGTGGATCGCCAGGAAGTACGCCAGCGGGATTTCCAGAAGCCAGAAGCCGAAGAAGTTGACAATGGTGGGCGTGACGGTGTCGCCGGCGCCGTTGAAGGCTTGCAGCATCACCATGGCATATGCATAGCCGACGTTGCCGTAGCTGATGATGCGCAGGCACGCTGCCGCCAGCGGAATCACCTCCGGATCATTGGTGAAGAGGCGCACGACGGGTTCGGCGAAGACAAGGAAGATCACGCCGATGCCTCCCAGGAAAAGCATATTGTAGAAGCCGGTACGCCAGACGGAGGTGGCGGCACGCTCGGGTTGTTTTGCGCCAAGGTTTTGGCCGACCAGCGTGGCCGCGGCATTGCTAAGTCCCCACGAGGGGAGAATGATGAAGATGACGATGCGGATGGCGATGGTATAGCCCGCGAGCGCGGCCGATCCGAAGATGCTGACGATGCGGACCAGTCCGATCCAGCTGGTGTGGGCAATGGCGAATTGCAGGATGCCGGTCAGCGAGACGCGCAGCAGCCGGAGCAGCACTGGCATGTTCAGGTGAATCTGGCGGCGTAAAATGCGCAGGCGCTCGGTGCCGCGCAGCAGGCGATAAAACTGATAGAGCACGCCAATACTGCGGCCGGTGAAAGTGGCGAGAGCGGCGCCGGTTACGCCGAGTTTGGGAAACGGACCGAGGCCAAAGATCAGGCAAGGGTCGAGCACGAGATTGATGATGTTCGACACCCATAGCAGGCGCATGGCGATGGCGGCGTCACCTGCTCCGCGGAAAATGGCGTTGTTGAGGAACAACAGCATGATCGCGCCGCTGCCGCCGAGGGCGATGCGCGCGTAGCCGCTACCGACGCTGACGATCTGCTGCGATGCGCCCATCAGGTGAAGCAACTCGGCCGCGTAGATCACGCAAGGCACGCCGACGAGCACGGAGATTGCCAGGCCGATGGCGATGGCCTGGACTCCGGCGACGGCTGCGCCTTCGGGATCTTTTTCGCCGATGCGGCGCGCGACCATTGCAGTGGTCGAGAGACTCAGGCCCAGGCCGACGGCGAACACCAGGCTGAGCAGCGACTCGGTGAGGCCGACGGTGGCGACCGCGTCTGCGCCAAGGCGGCCGACCCAGAAGACGTCCACGACAGCGAACAGCGATTCCAGCACCATCTCCAGAACCATTGGGATTGCCAAAAGCAAAATGGCGCGATTGAGGTTACCGGTGGTGAAGTCCTGGTGCGATCCGCGGATGGCTTCGCGGATCGATGACCAGAGCGGCGGCGGGGACGCCGGTGGCTGTGCCGCCGTAATGTCCTGCGTTTCCATATAGACCTATATGTTTCTGCGCGAACGCACGGAACGATGCAGCGTTGGGCGCGGTTGAAAATTAAACTTCGAGACGAACGAGGGAGCAGGGTCCGCGGGTGCGGATCAGAGAATGACGGACGGTCGTACGATGACGTTCTTCATCGAGTCACCCGGGATTGCGCGGAAGCGTCGTGCGCAATAGAGGAATTTCCTGAAAGGCATTGTAGCTGGGAATTAAAGCTCACACCAGAAGAAAAATTCCAGCTAACAGATTTGCTTGCGACCGAGAGCTGGGTTAGAAAGTGGGACATCCGGGTAGGTCCCGTTAGAGGGTTCCATGAACGACGGAGCATCAATTCGGCCCAGCTGGTGGTATCTCTCGGTTGGTGTAGCTTTAGCGGCAGTTGGTTGCGGTTTATTCGTTTACTTCGTGTGGAACGGCCTCTCGCATATGACCGATCCTGTGACCCAGATTGTGGTCCCTGGCGAAGCGGATTTGAAATTGACCCGGCCCGGGAGGTACACCGTTTTTTTGGAAGAGCAATCTGTGGTGAATGGCCGGATTTTTTCAAACGCGAAACCGATCGTGGGGCTGAAGTGTTCGGTGAGGCAAAACAATGCAGGCGGTGGCGATATTTTGATGAGGAAGGCGAGCTCTTCAATTAGCTACTCTCTTAGCGGACGTTCGGGGCGCTCAGTAATGGAATTCTCCATTCGGGAAGCAGGGGGAGTATCGGTTCGCATGCGCATATAAAGCTGAGGCGAACGGACCCGAGGTGGCGCTGGCGGTGGGAACGGGAGTGGGAGAGCAAATCTCCAAGACGCTTATGTTTAGTTTGATGTCGATGTTTGGAGGGATCGGGGCGCTTGGAATGGTTGCCGTCATTGTGGCGCTGATGCGCGAGAAGGCACGGAAGAATCTGTCGACGCAGCGCCTGGCGTGAGCGCTTTCATGAATTCAGAGGCCTAGGTGTAACAAGCAATCGGCGGTGCGCACTACTTGCAGCATTTCCGCGACGTCGTGCACGCGCACGATGTGGGCTCCCCCCAGGATGCTAGCGGTGACCGTGGCGGCGGTGGCCCACAAGCGCTCGTTTGGAGGGGCGGGTGTTGTGTTGCGGGTGAGCGTCTTGCCGAGAAAACCTTTACGAGATGTACCAACCAAAAGCGGAAAGCCCATTCTCGCAAGTTGTTGTAGTTTCGCCAGCAGTTCGTAGTTTTGCTGAAAGCTTTTGCCGAAGCCGATGCCGGGGTCGAGGATGATCTGGGATTTTGCGACGCCGGCGTGATGGGCTTTGCGGATGGAAGCGCGAAGTCCCTGAGTGACATCCTTCACTACATCGCGCGCGAAAGGCGCGGTTTGCATGGTGCGGGGTTCACCACGCATGTGCATCAGGATCAGCCCAACTTTGCGGCGCGCTGCGACTTCGGCGAGGCGAGGATCGTAATTGAGGCCGGAGACGTCGTTGAGGATTTGGGCTCCGGCCCCGACAGCGATTTCGGCTACCGCGGATTTGCGGGTGTCAAGGGAGATCGGGATCTTGAGTCGGCCGCGGAGGCCCTGCAGCACGGGAAGGAGCCGGCGGAGTTCTTCGTCGGCGTGGATGCCTAAGGAGCCAGGACGCGTCGATTCCGCGCCGATGTCGAGGATGTCGGCGCCCGCTTGCTGAAGGGCGAGGGCGTGGCCGATGGCCCGGCTTGGATCGAGGAACTTGCCGCCGTCGGAGAAGCTGTCCGGCGTGACATTGAGAACGCCCATGAGCAGCGTGCGGCGACCAAGGACGAGCGTTTTTTTGCGAAGGCGGATGCGGAAAATTTTGCGAGTGATCAAGGCGAAGGAAGTTTAGCGTGGGCGGAGGCCGAAAAAACAGCCTTAGTCGAGGTCAAAGTCGCGGATGGGTTTGCCTGCCGGAGCGTCTTTAGCTTTTTTCATGGCTTCTTCGAATTTTTTGGCGAGGATGTCTTCCTTGTTGGACTCCTGGAACCAGGAATCGCGGAACTTATCTTCGCGCTGGCGATTTTGTTCGGCGAGGATGCCTGCGGCGTCGGTCAGATCGACGTTAGGGCCGGCCTTGGGCGGAGCTTCATGCGAAAGCACGACGCCGAGAGCGGCATCAACGGTGAGCTTGGCCTGGCAGCAGGGGCACGTAACCTGCAGCGCGTTGGGATTGTTCTTCGCCATAGGCACATTCTACGCCTTTTCGCCAAAAACGGCGCGGCGCAGAAGCCCGGAGTCACTGCTTCACTTCGGGATATTTCGGGCGAGCCGGAGTGCCCTTGTAGGTCTTCAGCGCTTCCTTGGCCAGCTCGATGGCTTTCTCAAGTTGCGGATCGTGGCCGCTTACGACCAGGTCGGGCCGCTGGGGCACGACGTAATCGGGATCGACGCCGTGATTTTCGACGATCCATTCGCCGCCATTGTCAGTGCTCCAGAAGCCGAAGCCGGGCGCGGTGACGGCGCCGCCATCGCGCAACGGCTGAACGTTCCCGATGCCGACCAGGCCACCCCAGGTGCGCGTGCCCACGATCGGGCCGATTTTCTCGCGACGGAAGAACCACGGGAAGGCGTCACCGCCGGAGCCCGCGAGTTCGTTGACGATCATGATTTTTGGGCCATAAATCGCGACCGGCGGCCAGGGAACGTCCTTGGTGTCGCGCGGTGCGACGAGCGCAAGAAGCTGGCGCTTTAGCTTTTCGGTGTAGAAGTCGGGGATCTGGCCGCCAGAGTTGTCACGTTCGTCCACGATGATGCCGTCTTTATCGAGCTGGGCGTTGAAGGCTTTGTCGAATTCGATGACGCCGGGGATGGAGGTGTCGGGAACGTGCATATAACCGATGCGGCCGCCGGTGGCTTCCTCCACGCGCTTGCGGTTCGCGTCCATCCAGGCGAGGTAGCGGACGCCGTTTTCGTTGCCGGTGGGCTTGACGGTGATCTCCCACGCGCCATCCGAGCTGGGCTTGCTGTTCAGTCTTAGCGTGGTTAGCTTACCGGCGAGATTCTGGAAGTAGGCGTAGACGTCTTGCGTGGCCTTTGCTTCCTGGCCGTTCACGGCGATCAGGTAGTCGCCGGCTTTTACTTTCAGGCCGGGCTCGGTCAGCGGGGAGCGCGTGTCGTCGCCCCAATTTTCGCCGGGATAAATTTTAGCGATGCGGTAGTACCCGCCGTCGGCCTCGAAGTCCGCGCCGAGCAACCCAACATTGATGCGCGGAGGCTGCGGTAGATCTCCGCCGCCTACGTAGGTGTGCGACGTGCTGAGCTCGGCGATCATTTCGCCGAGGAGGTAATTCAGATCGGTACGATGCGCGACCCACGGCAGGAGTGCTTCGTAGCGTTTGCCGATCTGCTCCCACTCGTGTCCGGTCATCGCAGGATCCCAGTAGAAATCGCGCTCGTTGCGCCAGGCTTCGTGGAACATCTGGCGCCACTCCTGGCGGGGGTCGATTTGCACCTGCAGGCCGCCCAAATCGAGCTTGCCCTCGCCGGTTTTGGCCTTGCCCGGCTCGGTGTCCTGAATGCCGTAGACCTGGCCGGCCTTGTAGATAACCTTCTTGCCGTCGTGGCTGAGGTTGTAGCCGTCGATGGCGGTGAGGAGTTCCTTGTCTTCGCGCTTCTCGAGGTCGAAGACATGCAGCACGTTGCGCGGCGCGTCGTCTTCGTCGGTGCCCTGGGCGCGAGCTTCCTGCGGTTGCTTGAGAAAGAAAAGCTTGCCCTTGCGCGCGGACAGGTTTCCGTAGATACCGCCGGCGATCGGGGCGGCGGCAATGCGCTTTTCGATACTCGCGAGATCGACCTGGATTGGTTTGGGCGCTTCCTCTTGCTTCTCGTCTTTCTTTTCATCTTTCTTGGCTTCGTCTTTACCGGTCTTAGCCGCCTTGGCGTCGTCTTTCTTTGCGGCGGCAGCTTTGTCGTCCTTCTGGTCTCTATCTTTATCCTTGTCGGCGGCTTTTTCTTCGTCGCTCTCCGGTTTGAAAGGCGAAGCTTCGTCGCTCTTCAGGGTCAGCGAGAAAATTCCATCGGTGGTGTAGTAGCTGAAGCGCTGATCGAGTTGCCCGGTGCTAGGGAAGAAGTAACGCTGCGAGAGAAAGAAGATGTACTTGCCGTCGGGATCGAACACGGGATTCGTATCGTTGTAGAAACCGTTGGAGATCTTGGTGGCCTTCCTTTGATCCAGCGCATACAGATACATCTGGCCGGCCTGGCGGCGATCCGCTTTGGAGTAGGCGATCCAGGCACTGTCGGGCGACCAGCTTCCGTCGGAAATGTCGCCGTAATCTCCCTGATCGACCTGCACCGGCTTCCTTTCTTCGACGCTAACCCACCAGAGCTTGTGCAGCTTGTCCCAATACAAGAGTTTCTTGCTGTCGGGGGACCACACCGGACCATAGCGATAGGCGCCGCCATCGCTGGTGATGCGCGTGTCCGCGCCGCCCATTTGCGGGCGCGTGTACACCTCGTACTCGCCGGTTTTGTCGGACAAGTAGGCGATGGACTTGCCGTCCGGCGACCACACAGGGTTCATTTCGTGCACCGAGGAGTGCTCGCTGGAAATGTTGCGGATGCTGCCATGCTCGGCAGGCACGGTGAAAACGTTGCCGCGGGCTTCCAGCACCGCGCGGGCGCCCGAAGGCGAAAGCGCAAACACGGCGACATTCTTCACCACGTTTTTGAATTCCACGCGTGCTTCGAGATCCTCGGCGCGCACTTCGATGGGAATGCTGCGGGCGCTGCCGCTCTGCAGGTTGTATTCGTAGAGCAGGCCGCCATTTTCATACACGATGGCGTCGGGCCCGACGCTGGGCCACTTGATGTCGTACTCCTTGTAGTCGGTCAGCTTTTTCGTTTGCTTGCTCGCCAGATCGTAGGAGAACAGATTCATCACGCCGTCGCGATCGCTGATGAAATAGATGGCATTGCCGTGCCACATCGGGAACAGGTCCATGCCCTCGGATTTCGGAAGTTCCTCGTAGGTGTTCTTTTTCAGGTCGTAGATGGCGATCGGCAGACTCCAGCCACCGCGATAGCGCTTCCAGGTGCGGTTTTCTTGCGACGTCTCAATGTACGCGATCTTGTTTCCGTCAGGAGAAAACGTGGTCAGGTCGCCGCGCGGTACGGGCAGCACCTTAGCCGAACCGCCTTGGACAGAAACGGTGAACAGCCGCGTGGTGCGCTGCGGCGGAGCAGTCAGGCGATCCGAGCGAAACAGCACGTTCTTGCCGTCCGGCGTCCAGCCCAGCACGATGTCATTGGTGGGATGAAAGGTCAGCCGCCGGGGCTGGCCGCCGCCTGACGGGATTACGTACACTTCCGGATTGCCGTCATACGAAGCGGTAAATGCGATCCATTGGCCATCAGGAGAAAATTTCGGATAGAGCTTGTCGCCGGGTCCAGACGTCAGCCGGTGCGCCGAGCCGCCCTGGCGTGACGCGGACCACAAGTCGCCGGCGTAGGAGAAGATGACCGCGTCCCTGGAAATGTCGGCGTAACGGAGCAGCTTGGTGGGGCCTGCCGGCGGCTGCTCCGCCGCGGAGGCGGAAGCGGCGGAAACCGCCCGGGTCGGCACCCACCAGCGCGCGCTCACCAACAGGCCAATGCACAGCGACGCGCATACGGCTACTCGCACAAGCAGCTTGCTCATCTCATTCTCCTGTCAGCTTACTCTTGGTAATTGATTCAAAGACAAGCCGAGACACACAACTAACGCGCAACCAGCCCCTACAAAGGACGCATCGCGCGCGAAAAAGTTTCCCGATATGAAACGGCGTGCCTGTGGCGGGCATCCGGCGCGATTCGGCCGTGATATCATCGGCCTGCGTTCCCGTGCACGCCAAGCAAAATCTTGTCAATCCTTTGCCGCTTCGCGGCTGCCAGTTCTGGCTGCGGGCGCATTCGTCGAACCGCCGCAAAATTCCGCTGCGAAAAGCACCGCATCGCGCCTCCGCGCTTTTGCCTCGCGAGCGATCGGGTTATGCTTTCTGTTCGCCTATGCCTAGCTGGTTTCAAAGCGCGGAAGCCGAAGGAGCCGGCCGGTGAGCTTCCGGTCGAAGGTCTTCCTGATTTTTCTGATCACCGTGCTGGCATCCGTGTCCCTGGTCGCATACGGGGTGACGCACTACACGCGCATCGCTTTCGAGCAGCGCGATCACCAACTCACCGAAGCGTTAGCCGCCCAGTTTCGCAACGAATACAACTCGCGCAGAGAACAGATCGCCCGCCAGGTCAAGAACATTGCCGAAGCCGAGCTGACCTATCGCGTGGCGATCGACTTGGCCGCGCGTCCCAATCTGGACCAATCGCTATACGCCCACGAGGCTGTTGGCGCGGCTCAGGATCACGAACTGGAGTTCTGCGAATTCGTCAGCTCGGACGGGACGATCATCTCGTCGGCGCAGTATCCCACGCGCGTCGGCCACAAAAACGAGTGGGTCACCCAGAGAAAGGATTGGAACGAGACGCCGCCCTTTCTGCGCAGGGAAGAGCTGCCCGACAGCGTCGCGCTCGGCGTACTTGCCGTACGCGCAGTTAATGGCGGCAACGACAAATATCTCTACGTCATTGGCGGCAAGCCGCTGGACTCAAATTTTCTTTCCACGCTCGTCCTTCCCGCCGGACTCCGCGCGCTTCTGTATCGCAACCTCGATAATTCTTTTGTGGCGGCGAATTTGACGGACACGAAGGGACCGATCGAGCATCCGGAAAAGTTGCAGCCGCTGATCGATCAGATTCGCGCACAAAAGCAAGAGGTGGTCAATACGATCAACTGGGATTCCGACGCCGCGTCGGCAGAGACATTCCACGCGATCCCGCTGCCCGGGCGCGATAATCAGTTGCTCGGTGTTCTTTTGGTGGGCAGTTCGCGGCGTGAACTGGTGGTGCTGACCGAACGCATCGTAGCGATCGCTTCGATGGTGGCCGCAGGCGCGCTGCTGGCAGGGCTGCTGATCAGTTACTGGGTGGCTGCGCGCATCACGCGGCCGGTGGAAGAGCTCGCCGAAGGAGCGCGCGAAGTGGCCGCCGGACACTGGGAGACGCGCATCGACGTCAAGGGTATCGACGAAGTCGGACAACTGGGCATTGCGTTTAACGATATGACGCGCACGCTGGCCACGCAGCGCGAGCGGCTGCTGCAAACCGAGCGGGTGGCCGCCTGGCGCGAGCTTGCGCGCCGTCTGGCGCACGAACTGCGCAATCCGTTGTTTCCACTGCAGATTACCGTGGAAAATTTGCAGCGCGCGAAGCAACTCGACGCGAAGCAATTCCAGGAGGTGTTCAACGAATCCACGGCGACGCTAAAGGCCGAGCTCACCAATCTCAACAGCATCGTCGGGCGCTTCAGCGACTTTTCGAAAATGCCCGCGCCGCAATTCGCTCAAGTTGACGTGAACGAGGCGCTGCGCAACATCATTCGATTGTTCGAGCCGCAATTTAACGTAGTTGGCAAGCCACCCATCACGCCGGAATATTTTCTGACCGATCCGCTCCCGCTGATCGATGCCGACGCCGTGCTGCTGCATCGCGCCTTTCAGAATCTGGTGCTCAACGCCGTTGACGCCATGCCCACCGGAGGCACTGTGACGCTGCGCACTTCCGAGCACGGCAGCAACGTGCGCATCGAGATCTCCGACACCGGCAGCGGTCTGACCCCCGAAGAATGTGCGAGGCTGTTCACACCGTACTACACGACCAAGCACCAGGGCACCGGGCTGGGCCTGGCAATCGTGCAGTCGGTGATCAGCGATCATCACGGAACCATTCGCGTTTCCAGTGAGGAAGGGCGCGGCACGACGTTTCACATCGAATTGCCGCAACGCCAGGCCGGCAAACCAGCTCCGCGCGCCGAAGAAGCTGCGCCGGTGCCCAAAACGCTGCCGCCACCCCCATCGCTGGCCGCGGCGTCGGACTGAATCGAAGGATTGACGGTTGCCTCGCAAAGCTCATCTGCTCATCGTCGACGATAATCCCAACACATTGGCTTCGCTATCGCGCGCGTTTCGCATGGAGGGACATGAAGTGACCGTCTCCGACAATGCGGCTCGCGCACTGGAGCTGATGCGCACGGAAACATTCGACCTGGTGCTTTCAGACGTGGTCATGCCGGGAAAAAGTGGCTTGGAGCTACTGGAAGATTTGAAGGCAGCGGGCGTAAAAACGCCCATCGTGCTGGTTTCCGGACAGGCCAATATCGAAATGGCCGTGAAAGCCACGAAGCTTGGCGCGCTCGATTTTCTGGAAAAGCCGGCATCCACCGATAAACTGCTCGTCACCATTGAGAACGCGCTGCGATTGTCGCGGCTGCAGGCGGAAAACCGCGAGCTGCGCAGCCGCTTAGGCAAACATGAGCTGGTGGGCTCCGGGCCCGCAATGACGCAGTTGCTGGCGCAGATTGCACGCGTGGCGGCCAGCGAGACCCGCGTTTGCATTCTGGGCGAGACCGGCACGGGCAAAGAGCTAGTGGCGCGCGCCATCCACGAAAAGTCGCCGCGTCACGAGAACGCCTTCGTCACCCTCAATTGCGCGGCGGTCCCCGCAGAACTGATCGAATCGGAGCTTTTCGGCCACGAAAAAGGGGCGTTCACCGGCGCGGCCGCGAAGCATCTCGGCAAATTTGAGCAGGCTGACGGCGGCACGTTGTTCCTCGACGAAATCGGCGACATGCCCGTGGCCATGCAGGCGAAACTCTTGCGTGTTCTGGAAGAAGGTGAAGTGGAACGCGTCGGCGGCGACAAGCCTGTCAAGGTGAACGTGCGGGTGGTGGTGGCCACGCACCGCAATCTCGAGGATCTGGTCAAGCAGAACGCGTTTCGCCGCGACCTTTTTCATCGAATCTTCGTTTTTCCGCTGACCCTGCCGGCTTTGCGCGAGCGGCCGGAAGATTTCCCGGCGCTGGTCCAGCATTTCGCGCGGCAAGTGGCGGCGCAGAACGGCTGGAAAGAGAAAGTGTTTGCTGACGAGGCCATCGCCGAGCTTCGCCGCTATTCCTGGCCCGGCAATATTCGTGAGCTGCGTAACATCGTGGAGCGATTGGTGCTGCTGGCCGCGGCGGATTCGATCACCGCAGCCGAGGTGCGTCAGGTTTTGCCCGCAGCCGGCCCGTCTGCGGGGCCGAACGGCGCGGGATCTGGCACAACCCACGCTGGAACGCTTGCCGAACGCACTGAAGCGTTCGAAAGGGAAACCTTGCTGGAAGAAATTCGCCGGAACAACTTCCACATGACCAACGTGGCCAAGTCGCTAGGTCTGGAGCGCAGCCACCTTTATAAGAAGTGCCAGCAGCTCGGCATCGACTTGCAGCAACTTCGTAAACCGGAGTAACGCGATCGTGCTCTTACAGCGCTCCGGCTACTTTGCGAGCCAGCGGAATCATCTCCTCGGTGCCGCAAGGGCACTGGGTGTAGGTCATGCGCAACAGCGATTCGCCCTTGCGCACGAATAGCATTGAGCCTGCCGCGGCGAAGGCTTCATCGCCCAGGTCGGACACGTTTTGCGTGGCCATCGGGCCAAGGCCATTCAGCATTCCCCGATTCAACTTCATCTGGAATTGCGCGGCATTTTCATCGACACCCAGCGCCAGCACCACCACTTCGCCGGGATGCTCGGAATTGGCGCTATCGTGCGCAGCGCCTCGCAGAATACTCTTGCCGATCGTCTCCATCTTTTCCTGATCCTGCTTGCTCATCTCTTTGGCCTGGGCTTTGTTGAGCTGCATGGCATGCTTCATGGTGAGTTCGTTGACATCGCCCATTACGCTGTAGGAGCAACCTGCATCCGATCCGCTAGTGGACTCCGCGCGCACCACGGTCATGCCGATCGCCGCGCTGACGTCTTCTTTCGACAGCCACTTGCAGGCGTCAATGGGGCGGCCCAGGGCATCCGCGCGACGCTCGTGCATGTGCTCGGAGCTCAGGCCCATCTCGCGCGCTTTCTGCTTTACGCGATAGCCGATGTACACCACGGCACCGACTCCAATGGCGCCGAAAACGAAAATCACGCCGACCACGATCAGCAAAATCTTGATGAACGCGCCGCCGCCCCCGGTGGCCGCCGCGGGAGCCGGTGCCGCGCTGGCCGCAGCCGCTGGCGAATACGTTGGCGGCGCCGAGGCCGGCGTTACCGGCGCGCCTTGCGCGGGAGCTGAGGGCGATGGAGTTGAAGGCGACTCCGGCGTTGCTGCTCGCGCGCCGCACTTGGTGCAAAAGACCTGGCCTTCGCTCAGCGGCGATCCGCAGCTGGTACAGAATGCTGCCATGTTGGTTCTCCTTTGGATTCGGTGTGTTTGCCGCGAAAAACCTGCTTTGTGCCCAGCATCCTGACAGAGAGAAGCGCGATCGGCAACCTTTCGGCCGGCCGTGCGAGAATATGCTCGTGAATCCGTGGATTGTCGCCGCGCCTGTCTTGGCCGCCGCTGGAGCGGGTCTGACTGCCTATGCCGCTCGCTATCCGCATGCCCAACTGTTTGGTCCGGTGATTTCGCGAACCAATTCGCCGTGGAAGCTGGCGATTACCTTTGACGACGGCCCGAATCCGTCGATGACGCCGAAGTTTCTGGAGCTGCTGGCGCGGCACAACGCGCGGGCGACGTTTTTTCTGATCGGGCGAAACGCGAGGCAATGCCCGGAATTGGTGCGCGAGCTGGCCGCGCGGGGCCACGTGGTCGGCAATCACACGCAGACGCACCCGAATCTGCTCCGCACAGGGCCGCTGAGAACTGGCGATGAATTACGGCGCTGTCAGGATTCGGTTGGAGATGCACTGGGTGCGGCGCCGAAATTTTTTCGCCCGCCATGGGGATTTCGCAGTCCTTGGCTAGCTAGCGCAGCCGGGGAGCTGAATCTGCGCACAGTAATGTGGTCACTGCTTCCCGGTGACTGGCGCGCGCCGACCGATCAATGGCTGATCCGGCGCTCGGCGCCGATCGCCGATCGAGCGCGGCACGCCGCTCGCACGGGAAGGCGGCGATCCGCTGGCGACGTGCTGTGCGTCCACGACGGCAGCCACCATCGCCAGAATGCCGACCGCTCGCACACATTCGCCGCGCTTGAGTATTGGCTGCCTCGCTGGCGTGACCTCGGGCTGGAATTTGTTACAATCGAAGAAGCGGTGCGTGCTCCCGCTCTTTGATTATGGATGAGCGAGCTTTTTACACCGAACGCGAAGAGACCCGGAAGCTCAAACTGGTGTGCCCGAGCTGCCGCAAGGAATCGGAAATTCCAGTGCGATGGAAGGTCTGCCGCAAGAAGAAGGAACTGCCGCGCGGAGCGGGTGAGGAAGACCGCCGCAAATTCGCCAAGGCAGCCTCGTATATGGTGCGCCTCGATGATCTGGTTGCTTGCTTTAAGTGCCGGAAACGATTCGAACTGACCGGCCAATCCACGGTGCTGATCAACGACGCTCTCGGCGACCCCAACGACGATCCGGAGAATTTCGGCAACCGATAGCGCGGCTTTCTCCTTTCCGGTTTCCGTGGCTAAATTTCCGGATACATCTCGAAAAACGCCTCAATCGACTCTCGAAAAGTAGCCTCGATTTCTTCTTTCGTTCCGGAAATCAAATGCATGGCGACTCGCGCGGTGCGGCCGTTCTGTAGCACCACCGTCGCGTCCTTTACCTCGCCCAAGTCTTCTTCAGGCAACAGTCGCATCCCGTAGACCAGCGCCAGCTTTGCCATTTTGGCCCTCCCGCCGCTCGTCTGAGCGTAGCCCCGGCCAACACGATGGTCAAACCATCTTGCAGGCGGGAGGTACTATTCGCGGGACGTGCGTAGGAGGTATACTCTGGTCACAGGCATCCGCTGTTTCCTTCGCCGCATCGGACTGACAAAAGGAGATCACCATGGACCGCAAGGGCACGATCCTTCTCGCATCGGCCGCGATGTTGATGGCCGGCGGTCTGCGCGCTTTCGCTCAACAGCCTGCCGGCCCGCAGGCCTCGGCGCCTTCCCCGGTGCGTCTTGCTCCACGGCCGCCAGACGCGCCACAGATCTATTCGGGCGAGCGCATCACTATACCAGCGGGTACGCGGTTTTCGGTGGTACTCGAAAATGGTATCTCCACGCGCAGCGCCAAGCCCGGAGACTCGCTGTACTTTCGCACTTCGTTTCCGGTGACCGAAGGCAATCGCATCATCGTGCCGGTGGGCTCCTATATGCGCGGGGAGTTGACGGAAGCCAAGCGCCCGGGCCGCATCAAAGGCAAGGGCGAATTCCGCATGAAGCTTAACTCTCTGATTTTTCCCAACGGCTACACCGTGGACCTGAACGCCGTGCCGCGTAGCGCCGATAGCGGCGGCAAAGAAACCATGGACGAGGAAGGCAAGACCACCGGCGGAGGCGGCAAAGGCCACGACGCAGGCACTGTCGCCACGACCACCGCGACGGGCGCGGGAGTCGGGGCCATCGCTGGCGGCGCCAAGGGCGCGGGCATTGGAGCCGGCATCGGCGGACTGGCGGGACTCGGCGCGGTGTTGCTGACCCGCGGACCGGAAGCAGAGTTGCCCCGGGGCTCCACGCTGGATATCGTGATCGAGCGCGCCGTGCTGCTCGACGGCAGCCAGATTCAGTACACCAACGTGGGCGCGTCGTCGCCGATCACGCCGCCGCCGCGCCAGCAATAAATCGCCCCGCGGTCCCTGCGCGCCTGGTCGCTACGATTGTTGCGATTTCTCTACAATTTCCTTTGTAACCCCCGTCCGCACCCCCGCATCCGAACGAGGGTGGCGCGAGTTTGCCGCGTCCATCGATTTTCTCGACGCCGCCAACTCCGCGGTTCGCTGATCATCTGAACCCGCGTCCCCGTCAGACGCACCGGCAGCCACACCAAATGCCATGATCAAGGCCGAAACCGAAATGTTTCGGCGCGCGCCGCGCTAACCATGTATGGGAGAGTCAGGCGCCCTCCCGGCTGATATGGCTTGCCGCGAGCGGCAGGCATGGAGGCTAACAGACAAATCTCGCAACAAGACAAATAGGAGAAATAAATGTCCGAAGCAGCTCAAGCCGTTGTCCAAAAAACGCAGACCTTCCCGGCCAAGGCCTTCGCCGCGCATGGCGCCACCACGCCGCTGTCGCCGTTCGCCTTTCAACGCCGCCAGCCCGGCCCGCAAGATCTGCAGATCGAAATTCTGTTCTGCGGCGTTTGTCATTCCGACCTGCACCAGTCCCGCGATGAGTGGAAAGAGGTCATGCCCACGGTCTATCCGGTCGTTCCCGGACACGAGATCGTCGGCCGCGTCACCAAAGTCGGCAGCGCTGTGAAGAAATTCAAGGCCGGAGACAGCGTTGGCGTCGGCTGCATGGTGAATTCCTGCCGTCACTGCGCGAACTGCCTGGCTGGCGAAGAACAATACTGTGAGAACTTCCCGATTCTCACCTACAACTCCGAGGACAAAATGCTTGGCGGCGTCACTTATGGCGGCTACTCGGACAGCATTGTCGTGGACGAAAATTTCGTCCTCCGCATTTCCGACAAGCTGAACCTTGCGGGCGCGGCTCCGCTGTTGTGCGCGGGGATTACCACGTTTTCGCCGCTGCATCACTGGAAAGTCGGCAAAGGCCAGAAGGTCGGCGTCGTCGGACTCGGCGGCCTGGGTCACATGGGCGTCAAGTTCGCGAAAGCGCTGGGCGCTCACGTGGTGCTGTTCACCACCTCACCCAACAAGTCTCAGGATGCCAAGCGCCTCGGCGTCGATGAAGTTATCATCTCGAAAAACGCCGACGAAATGCAAAAGCACGCCAAAAGCTTCAACTTCATTCTCGACACCGTCTCGGGCGACCACGATCTCAACGCCTACCTTCAGTTGCTCAATCTGAACGGCACCATGTGCCTGGTAGGCGCTCCGGAGAAGCCCGCACCGCTCGCGGCGTTTAATCTGCTAATGCCACGCCGCTCGCTGGCGGGCTCCGCCATCGGCGGCATCAAGGAAACTCAGGAAATGCTGGACTTCTGCGCCGAGAAGGGCATCACCTCCGATATCGAGCTCATTAAAATCCAGCAAATCAACGAAGCCTACGACCGCCTGCTCAAAAGCGACGTAAAGTATCGCTTCGTCATCGACATGGCCTCGCTCAAGTAATCACCAGCAGCGCCTCTATGCGGAGCAATCGCTGCACATCGAGACTTATGTAGACGCCGACTCAAACCCGGCGTCTGCTTTCTTCTTGCCCTTCACCGGAAAGCTTTCGCGTGCTACGCTTCCGGCACGAAGCGCCTATGAAGAAACCAAAATCTTCATCCTCTTCATCTCCCATCATCTCCGCCGCCACCGTCGATGAGTATTTCGACAAGGTCCCGGAGCCCGGCCTGCGCATGCTGGTCAAACTCCGCTCCGCCATCCGCGGAGTTGCCCCTGCCGAAGCCACCGAAACCATCAGCTACGGCATGCCCGCCTTCAAATACTACGGCGGCCTCGTTTGCTACGCCGCGTTCCGCAACCATTGCAGCCTCTTTCCCATGGGCAGTGCCGCCATCGAACGATTCAAAAACGAGCTCAAGGGCTTCCAGACCGCCAAGGGCACCATCCGCTTCCCGCTCGACAAGCCTCTGCCCGTGCCGCTCATCCAGGAAATCGTGCGTATGCGCGTCGTCCAGAACAAAGCCAAGGCGGCCGCGAAAAAACGCTGATCGTCAAACCAACTCCCGATCGCGAGGAAAAACTCATGACCAAAATCGCCGCCGCCAAGCAACCCGGCACTTCGATCTCCCCGATGCTTTCCGTCCGCAAAGGCGCCAAGGCCATCGACTTCTACAAATCCGCCTTCGGTGCCACCGAAGCCTTCCGCATCGACGCGCCCGACGGCGCGGTCGTCGCTCGCCTATCGGTGCAGGGGGCCGAGTTCTGGGTCGCCGACGAGTCGCCTGAGCATCAAAACTTCAGCCCCGAGACTCTCAAAGGCAGCACCACCCGCATGGTTCTCACCGTCGCCGATCCGGACTCCTCCTTCAATCGTGCTGTATCAGCGGGCGCAAAAATCATCGTGCCAGTCGCCGAGAACTACGGCTGGCGGCTCGGCCGCGTCCTCGATCCCTTTGGCCACCATTGGGAAATCGGCAAGCCGCTCTCCGAGGGCCGCTAATCTTCCACGATGCAGCTTTTGCGCTACAAAACAAAACCGGCGTTGCGCCGGTTCGGGGCACCGGATGTGCAACGCCGTTCGCCTTCCCAGGCGAATCTAATCGCTAGCTGACCTGCTTCACGGTCGTCCGCACGTTTGCCGGCAACGCCCTCTTGGATCTGCCGATCGGCAAGAGCATCGGTACATTGCGCCGGTACTCCTCGTACTCTCCGTGGATGCGCGCCAAATCATGTTCCTCGAACTGAATCGCGACCAGGATGTACGCGGTGGTGGCCAGGGCGAAGAACAAGTGCGCTGCGGTCATCACCGGCGCGGCCCAGAACACCATCAGCCATCCGACGTACAACGGGTGCCGCACCATCTTGTACGGGCCCGGTGTACGGAACCCGAGTGCTACGTAAGGACGGCCCAGCAGATAGAACCACACCTGCCGCAAGCCAAACAGGTCGAAATGGTCGATCAGGAACGTGGTGGCCAACACTGTCAGCCAGCCCAGCGCATACAGGCCGTAAATCGCCAGGCGCCCCGCGCCATCCACGCTCCAGATCACACCGCCCATCGGCTGCCATTTCCAGAACAGCAGCACCAGTGCCAGCGATGAAAACAGCACGTACGTGCTGCGTTCCACCGGCGCCGGTACGATTCGCGTCCACGCATTCTTGAACCACTGCCGCGCCATCACGCTGTGCTGCAGCGCGAATACCGTCAGCAGCAAACCATTGATCGCCACCGCTGTCAGCAAGGCCGACTGTGGACCCGAGTCCATCGCTTTAGGCACTCCGAAATTTCCGATAAATCCGATCGCATACAAAAACGTGCCAAGAAACACCGCATAGCACGCCACTCCATACAAAAACGCTGCAATTCTGCTAAACATGTGTACTCCTTCTCCTTCGAGCCGCCGCGCGCTGCCATATCCGACCAGAACAGGCGGCCCGGACGCAGAAGTATTAACTCTCTACACGACCGCGGTCCTTTCTTTGGACTGATTTTTCTCTGTCTTTTTTCTGACGACCCGAGCCCGATTTCGACAATGAAATGGGATCACGCGGGCTGGACCGAACGAAGACCGCATGGTACCCAAGCGGCGCTCGATTCCGCCGACGCATCAAGGCGCTACGCGAGGCCTACTTCGTGTCCTTCGGATGAATGGAGAGCAGTTCGATCTCGAAGACCAGCGTCGAGTTGGGACCAATATCGGCACCGGCTCCCCGAGCCCCATAGCCCAACTCCGGCGGCACCACGATCTGCCACTTCGATCCCACCGGCATCAGCTGTAGCGCCTCGGTCCAGCCCTTGATGACGCCGCTGACCGGAAACGTCGCAGCCTGCCCGCGCTTATACGAACTATCAAACTCCTTGTTGTTCAGCAGCGTGCCGCGGTAATTGCAGACCACCGAATCGCCAGCGGTCGGCTTCGGCCCATCGCCTTGCTTCAGGACCTTGTACTGCAACCCATCCGGCGTTGTGGTCACCCCTTGCTGCGCCTTGTTCGCCGCCAGAAACGCGTCGCCTTCCTGCTTGTTCGCGCCACCCAGCACCTCCAGCTCCGCGGTTTGCCTCTTTCGCACATCGCCTTGCAGCGTTACCAGCGCCGCACGCGCCTCCTCGTCGCTCAACAACGTCTTCCCGCCCGCCAGAGCGTCCGCAATCCCCCGCGCCACGATCTTCGGATCGACTTCCACTCCATCTTTTTTCAAGCTCTTGCCGACATTCATGCCCAGCGCGTAACTCTCTTTATCCTTGTCGGTCTTGAGCACCAGAGGCGTGGCAGTCCTGGCGCCCGCCACTCCGGTTCGCGATTTCGTAGCCGGCGTGCTCTGCGAAGCTTTCCCTCCCGCCTGCGCCGCACTCTTCGCGGAAGCGGCCGCACCCGTCGTGGGACTTGATCCCGCCGCCGGCGTCGTATTCTGCTGGCCCCAAACCACAAGCGGCGTCATCAACGCAGCCAACAGCAACGTGATAAATCCCCATCGAACCATTCCGATGAATCCCATCTTCCACACCCCGTTGAGTTTTTTGTTGAAGCCGTCTTTCTACTCGTCTTTCTAATATTGTGGCGGCTCTGCAAGCCCGCCGGCGTCGTACCCCTCCCTTGGCCGAAAAGCGGGTTCACGCCGTCTTGCTCTGCCGCTCCTGCACAAATCGCAGAGGACTGAAGCGATCCCAATCCAGGCTGACGCGCTGCAACGTGATCCACTCCCGCATCAACCGCGCCGTAATCGGAGTCAGCAGCACCCCACTGCGAAAATGCCCGGTTGCCATGAGCAGCCCATCGACGTCAGTCGGCCCCAAAATTGGCAGATGATCCGGAGAATCCGGCCGCAATCCGCTCCAGGTTTCGTCGATGCGCGCGTCGGCCAACCCTGGCGCCAACTCTATCGCCGCTGCCAGAATTGTTTCGACGCCGCCTGCGGTGACACCCTTCTCGAATCCGACATACTCCACAGTAGCTCCAGCAACAATCCGCCCGTCATTGCGCGGCACCAGATAAATCTTGTCCGACCACAGCACACGCTCCATTTCCAATCCGTCCACGCGCAACGCCAGAATCTGTCCCTTCGCCGGTCGCACCGGTGCATAGGCCTGAGCGCCGTCGATCTGCGATGAAAACGCACCCGCCGCGACCACCGTCCACTTCGCCGCCGCGTTCTCGCCGCGCAGCCGCAATCCCGCGCAGCGCCCACCCTCCCGCCAGATCCCCTCGACCACCTGCCCGGCGAAAATTTCCGCGCCGCTGCGTTGCGCCGCCGCCAGAACCCCCTGCGTCAGTAGCCGGTTGTCCACCGAGGCCTCATCCGGCCGCAGCGCCGCGGCTTCCACTTCCGGACTCAGCGCCGGCTCCAGCTCGCGAGCGTCCTCGGGCCGCAACGGCTCCGCCTTCAATCCCAGGCCATGATGCAGGGCGATCACGGTGCTCAGATCGCGCACCGCATCGGCGGAAAACAGCGCCCCGATGGTGCCCTTCGGTCGAAAGCCAACCCGTTGCCCGGAAATTTCCTCTACGCTCGCCACGAACTCGGGATATAACGACAGGCTTGCCTTGCCCAGCGGCACCATCGGAATCGCGCCGGGATTTTCCGGAGCCGGTGACAATATTCCCGCGCTCGCCCACGAAGCTTCGCGCCCAGGCTCCGCGCGATCGAACAAGCCCACGCGCAGACCGGTCTGCGCGAGCTCCAGCGCTATCGCGCCGCCGATCAATCCGCCTCCGGCGATTGCCACGTCAAATGACTTCATGGATCAATCTTATCGCATCCGGTGTGGCGAGCACGTTTTCCGGGCTGCGAAGCCCGGGACGAGAGAAATAATCGAGTTGAAGCTGAGAAACCGAGGTCGACACGGACAAAGCGAATCTGCATCGGTTACAGCGAGCGAGCCAATTCCTCAGAGAGGACCTGGGCCTTTTTTGCGGCGTTGCTGGCACGCATCCAGTCGCCGTTGTGAGCCGCTTCGCGAGCCTCAGAGACAAAGCTGCGCACTTTCGAAACCAGATCCGATTGCTGCGGATTCAGCGTACGTCCCCGCGTCGCGCCGACGTTGCGTTCGGCGATGCTGAGGCTTGCGTTGGTTTGCTGCTCCGCGGCCTCCGCTTCCTGCGTGGTCAGTTGGGGAACGATGGTGGGCGGCTCGAATTTTGCCGCCGCGCTTCCGCCGGCAGGAACCACCGGAACGCGCGGTCGCGCCGGGGCCGCATTCGCCGCCACCAACGGTGACGGCGGCGGCGCAACCTCCAAATCCATTGCCGGACCGCTGCCACCCGCCTGTTCGTACGAGGCGTTCACCACATGCGGCACGATCGGACGGGCTTTGGCGTTCGCGCTCCAGGGATACGATTTTACCTTCGCCTTGACGCCACGCCCGGCGCAGCCTCCGGCCACGACCACCCAGACGCAAAGAGCTGCCAGCCAGGCTCGCGCAGGAGCATGGCCCGACCTTGGCCGGGCGTACATGGATACTGGGAGTTTCATCACGCTGCGAGCGGCAATTCGATCCGGAATGTCGTGCCCCGGCCGACCTCCGACGTAAAGTCTATCGAACCGTTATGAAGCTGTACAATTCGGAACGTGCTGGCAAGTCCGATACCGCTGCCCCCCGGCCTCGTGGTGAAAAAAAGCTGGAAGATTTTTTGCCGGTTCTCCAGCGGAATGCCTTTCCCCGTGTCGCCCACGCTGATCTCCGCCATTTCACCGCGGCGGCTCAGCACCACGTGGAGCTTTCCGCCGTTGGGCATGGCCTCCACGGCGTTGAGCACTAGGTTCAGCAATGCCTGCTTGAGCAAAGCGCGATCGACGTAGACTTCCGGCACATCGATGGGCAGAAGCTGCGCGACTTCCACTTTCGCTTTGCGCAGCTGCGGCGCGGCCACTTCCACGACGTCGCGCAGGATGTCCGCAAGCTGCGTGGCTTCCAGGCGCACGTCCATGGGCCTCGTGAAATCCAGGAAGCGCTTCACTACGGCGTCCAGGCGATCGATTTCCTTGTCGAGGACCTG
>DATNCJ010000051.1:0-12967 GCA_035607215.1 Candidatus Eiseniibacteriota bacterium | reverse complement strand
GCCTTGCGCTCTTCCTTCATCTTGCATTCGATGAATTCGACGATGTCCGGGTGATCGATGTTGAGGATCACCATCTTGGCGGCGCGACGGGTCTTACCACCGCTCTTGATGACGCCGGCGAAGGCGTCGAAGCCCTTCATAAAACTGACCGGGCCGGAAGCGATGCCACCACCAGAGAGGGTTTCCTTGCTGCCGCGCAGGGCGGAGAAATTCGTGCCGGTGCCGGAGCCCCACTTGAAGAGCATGCCCTCGGTACGGGTCAGGCCCATGATCGATTCCATGTTGTCCTGCACGGAATTGATGAAGCAGGCGGAGCACTGTGGCTTGGGCTGCACGCCGACGTTGAACCACACCGGGGAGTTGAACGACATTTTCTGCTCGACCAGCAGGTGGGTGAGTTCGTCGCGGAAAGCTTCGCGCGTTTCGGCATCGGCGAAGTACCCGCCTTCATCGCCCCAGCGGACGATGGTGTTGGCCACGCGGCCGATCAGTTGGCGCACGGAGGTTTCGCGCTCGCGGCTGCCGGGCTTACCGTGAAAATATTTGCTGGTAACGATGTTGGTGGCGGTCTGCGACCAATTCTTGGGAACTTCCACACCTTCTTGGCGGAAGATGGTGACGCCCTTTTCGTTGCCGATCAGCGCGGTGCGCTTTTCCCATTCGACGTTGTCGAACGGAGAGATCTTGCCATCGGTGAAATAGCGCTCGAACACCAGCCCGGTATCTACTCCGGAAGTGTTCTCCGCACTCACCCCAGTTTGCAGCGCTTTGCCATTCAGTGCCGGCTTCACCGTCGCCATCCCATTCCTCCGACCGGGTTCCCCCGAGGCGGAGGTACCCATATAGTTTACTCCTCTGCTGCGGGCAGAGGCGCTGGCCGTTGTATTTAGCGGCGCAACTCGATCCGACCGGTTCGCCAGGGTAACGAAGCAAGAAATTCGACCACCATGGGCGGCCGAAGTAACCGAAAAACCGATGCGAACGCAACGCTCAGCCGTTGGCCGGTGAAACCACGCAGCCTTCACAGCAGCGCTTCACGGATCACATGCGGGCGCGGGAAGGGTCGCGCTCGATTTTTTTGCTTAGAGCCCGGGCTGGTTATCGTGGCCCTGCGGACACGGGTGAACATCCTCGACTCGGTCCGCCTGGCGCTTCCACGTTCCCCCGAATCTGGATTCGCAGTATCGATCCATGTGAAAAAGCTGTCAAGAGGAAAACGCGACATGTCGTTATTATTTTGGCACGATGTCTATTTGTAGTGGTGGTCTTGCGGCCGCAACTGTTCTGTTTTCTTTCGCCTCGGGAAAAAATTCGGGTGAAAATTTATTTGTGGAATGCGTGAGGAAAAAATTTCGCCCGGCCTGCACATGGCATGCGTTCAAATCAAAATTTGCTCCGCAACTTTCCGGAAATAGTTTTTGCGCACTCGATGAGAGCATCTGACCAAGCTGCTACGCGCGAGAAAAATGCTGCTGCGCATCTACATACTCGCGACTACATGAAGTTGGTGCGCAGAGTAACGAAGTAAATCGGTGATTGCAATGCATTCAACAAAATATCAGGGTCTAAATTGGGGCGTTTTCCAACGATTTCCCGCAGGATTTGCACGCGAAATCGGCGCCTTGGAAACGTCTGAGAGCTTCTTAATGAAGTACTTTCGTACTGTTTCTACTGGGACCAGTGCGTTATTCCCCTGCTCACTTTATGCCGATAGTCTATGAGATTGAAGGATGCCGGAAGGTTCCGGCTGAGGGGAAGTGTACTGTGCAAGTCGGCCGCTATCAGGTTCTGGAAACGATCGGTACGGGTGCGAACAGCCGCGTGGTGCGGGGTTTTGATCCAATGATCAACCGCACTGTGGCCATCAAGCTGTTCTCGCCGGCGCTGGCGTCGGGCCCCGGGCGCGACAAATTTCTCACCGAAGCGCGCGTGGTCGGCCAGATCGCCCACACTTCCATCATCGCGCTGCACGATATGGGCATCGAAGAGTCGACGCGAACGCCGTACCTGGTGATGGAATACGTGGAAGGGCAGTCGCTGGAGCGGATTCTGGAAAAAGGCAGCGTGCCGTTTCCGCGGGCGTGTGCCTGGACGGCGGACATCGCCGTGGCGCTCAGCGTAGCGCACCGCAAGGGCGTGATTCACGGAGACGTAAAGCCGGCGAACATTCTGATCAATCAAGAAGGCCGCGTGAAACTGACGGACTTTGGTATGGCGCGGCTGGCCAGCAACGATACGAAGGATACGCCGCTGCTGGGCACCCCGGCCTATTGGTGCCCGGAGCAAATTCTTGGCAAGCCGCAGGATTCACGCTCGGACATTTTTTCGCTGGGAGTGATTCTGTACGAAATGATTACCGGCACGCGCCCGTTCAAGGCCGATTCGCTGCAGGGCATGTGCTCGCTGATCATGTCGGCAACGCCGTTGCCGCCGTCGCACTCGAACCCCTCGCTGCCGGCCGGGCTCAACGACCTCGTGGCCTCTTGCCTAACGAAAGATCCGGCGCATCGCCGCCATTCGGCGGAAGATCTCGCCGACGACCTTTATCCTTTTGCCCGCCGCAAGCCGGCCACACAAACTGCCGTCCCGGCTGCTTCGTCGTTTCGTGACCGCGCGGCAAAGCTGCTGCGTTCTGCCTAGATTCTAAGCCCACGCGAATCGAGCCTGGCTTTTGAGGACAGGTGTCCGCACGAGCCGTGGCCCCGCGCTCCAGTGTAACTACATGATTCTACTGACATTACTTTAGTACGAAAGATTCGACACACCCTGTACCGGCGGGCCATTCCGCTTCCCAATTTTCGAGGAGATGATACGCGCACGCGCCGGGAAACATTGTGACCATGCAAACCACTTCGTCGAGGGCTCGCTACGAGATTTTGGGAACGCTGGGCTCTGGCGCGACCAGTCGCGTGGACAAAGCCCGCGACACGATTTTGGGCCGCACCGTAGCACTCAAGACGCTGGTGCATTCCTTCGGCGCGCCAGTGGATCAAAAGCAATTCCTCCGCGAAGCGCAAATCGTCAGCCAACTTTCCGATCCCGCCATTGTGAACTTGTACGATGTGGGCATCGAAGCAGGCAGCATCGCATACCTGGTGATGGAATACGTTCCGGGTAAAACGCTGCAACAGGTGCTCGCTGCCGGGCCGATTCCCGTGGCACGCGCCTGCGCATGGGCCGCCGACCTCGCCGGAGCATTGCGTGGCGCGCATCGCGCGGGGGTAATTCACGGCGATATCAAGCCTGCCAACATCCTAGTCACCGAAGATGGGAAGGTGAAATTGGGCGATTTCGGAATCGCGCGATTCGCCACGCAGGTCTCCCGATCCGGGCAATTGATGGGCACACCCGCGTATTTGTCGCCGGAACAAATTCTGGGCGAAACGCAGAGCACGCGCTCCGATTTGTTTTCGTTGGGAATTCTTCTGTATCAGATGGTGACGGGAGTTGCGCCGTTTGAGGGCAGTTCGGTCAGCGCCGTGTGCGCGCAGATTCTTTCGGCCGAGCCGGTGCCCGCTTCGCAACGAAACCCTGCGCTGCCCGCGGGGCTCGATCACGTCATCTTGCGCTGCCTGGCGAAGAGCCCGGCGGACCGTTATCCGTCCGCGGAAGCGTTCGCGTCCTCTCTCTATCCGTTTTCCCTAGGGACCTCGGCATCGCTACTGGCGGCGTCCTCGTTGGCTGAATCGCTGCCCGCCCCGGCCGTCGACACCACGAAGAAATCCGCCGCAAGTTCCTCGCTCACGCGACCCACCAAAGCCGCCGATGCATGGGTTGCCGCGGCGGCAATGGTGCTGGTTATCGGGACCGGGTGGGGATATTACAGCGCTTCGGCACGCCTGGGCGTTCCCCTGCTACCGCCAACAGTAATGGCGGCTCCGAAGCCGCCGAAAGATCTGACCCAATATTCGCAATCCTCGATGTGGTATGTGCCCGATGAGACGCAGGAGAACGTGCCGGAAAGGGTTCAACCCGCTCGGAGGGCCCGCATCGCACGTGTTGCGCACTCCGTGACGCGGAACCAACCGAGCAGGGCTATTGCTCCCGCAAGCAAGCAAACCAATCTGAGCGCGGCCGTTTCGGCTCCCGAACTTCCGGCGCCAACCACCACGGCCCTGGTGCGCACAGTGGAACGCGCGCCGCTGCGGATTGAAATTGAATCCACGGTGAAAGACGGAGCGCTGGCGATTTTCGCGGATCAGACTGTGGTGTACACCACGGAATTGCGTGATGGGCATGCAGTACAGCTGGAGCGCACGCTGGCGGCGGGTCCGCATCAACTGAGAGTGGCGCTTTACCGTCCGGACAAGAGCCTGCAGGTGATGAAGGAAGGGCTGGGAGAAATTCGCACGGATTCCCCGAATGCTCTGAAAATTCATGTAGGCGTGAAATCGAAACTGTTGTTGAAGCGCGAACGTTCGCTGGTTGTGACTTGGCCGAGCGCAATGCAGCCTTCCGGCGGAGGCGCGGCAGCGCCCGCAAGCCTCACCGCTTCGACGAAGTAAGCCTTCCGGACAAGAAGTCGAAAACAACCGACAAGCGAGCCCTTCACAAATCAGACGGTACGGACGCTGAACATAGAAGTGGGAATGAGGCCCGACGCTTATTCGTAGCGCAGGGCTTCCACTGGATCGAGTTTTGCAGCCTTGGTTGCCGGCCATACGCCGAAGATCAAGCCGACGGCAACGCTGACGACGATTCCGGTGGTGGCGGCCCACAGCGGAACGCGGGCGCGCCATTCCAGAGTGAAACTGATCAGCGCGACCAAGCCGTTGACGAGAATCAGCGCCAGCAAGCCGCCGGCGCCGGTTAGCGTCATCGCTTCGAGCAGGAATTGCCAGGTGATGTCTCTGCTCTTGGCGCCAATAGCCTTGCGAATTCCGATTTCGCGAGTGCGCTCGGTGACGCTGACGAGCATGATATTCATCACCCCAACGCCGCCGATCAGCAGCCCTATCGAACTCAGCACCACGGTGGCAACCGCGACCATGGCAACGATGCTGTGGAATTCGCGGACCTGCATCTCGGCGGTCTCAATGGCGAAATTGTCTTTGGCGTTGTAGGCCACATTGCGACGGCGACGCAGCACTTCGGTGGCCTGATCCACGGCCTGATTCAGCATGTTGGGATAAGCCTGGAAGCGAATTCCGTTTTCGTAGGCGCCGGGATAAATTTTCTTAAAGGTGTTGTAGGGAATCAACACGCGGCGATCTTCGTCTTCGCTGCCGAAGCCGCCTTTTGGTTTTTCCAGTACGCCAATCACTTGAAAATCGATGCCGTCAATCAGCATGTCTTTGCCTACCGCGGGAACACCCGGGAACAGAACGGGTGCGACGTCTTCACCCAGCATCACCACCTTTTGGCGGTGGATATCGTCGCCTTCACTGATGAAACGCCCCGACAGAATCGTGGCGTTCGCGTAGACCTGCCCGTAATTGGGCTGTACACCGTGATAGTCGATGGCGGAAACTTCGCCAGACTTGGTGCGCACGGTGTGCATCTTTTCCCACCAGGTTATGTTTGCGGTGACATTTTTGATTGCCGGACAGGCCGCCTCCAGAGCTTCGGCGTCTTCCAGGGTCAACGGCTTGCGGAGTCGCTCCTCAAGAGGACGGCGCGCACCGTCGCGCGGACCGTGATCCCAGCGCGAAATGAAGCCGGTGTCGGCGCCGAATTGCTTTATCTCCTCCTGAACCTTTTCGTCGAAACCGGTGATCAGCGCGGAAACCAGCATAATCACGCTGACGCCCAAGACCACGCCAAATACCGTCAGCCCGCTGCGCATTTTGTGCGCCCGAAGCGTGTCCATCGCTTGTTTCAGGTTTTCGCCGTGTGCCTGTGCCATAGGGTCATCCGTCAGCGCGCAGTGCTTCGATGGGATCCAGCTTAGCGGCCCGCATCGCCGGATAAATTCCGAAAAATAAGCCGACGCCGGTGGATACTGCCAGGGACAAAATCACCGCGCTCACCTGCATCTGCATGGGTATGGAAGTGATCGTGCGGCCCAGCGTCACCAGCCCCCAGGCCAGCAGTATGCCGATGACTCCGCCGACGGCAGAGAGCACCGCGGACTCGGTCATGAACTGCAGCACGATATGTTTTTTGCGGGCGCCCAGCGAGCGGCGAACGCCGATCTCGCGGGTGCGTTCGGTCACGCTGGCCAGCATGATGTTCATGATCACGATGCCGCCGACGACCAGAAACACGGCGGTCAGCGCCACGGCGACGGCGAACAGATTTCCCGTAAGTTCCTTCCACAAATGCATGATGGAGTCGGAGCCGAAGATCTTAAAATTGTCTTCCTCAGCCCAGGGCAAGTGGCGCGTAGAGCGCATGATCATGCGCGCTTCATCCTGCGAGGCCTCGATGGTCTCCGTGCTGGGGGCCTGGATGAAAACGTACATGGTGTCGGTTTGCCGGTGCCACTCTTTATAGAAGGTGGTGATGGGTATAAGCAGATAGTTGTCGCGTGACTGCCCAAAGGTGCTGCCCAGCGGTTGCCCCACGCCGACCACCTCATAGGAATGCGAGCCGGCCCGGATGGTCTTGCCGATCGGATCGACGTCGGGAAACAACTTCTTCACCACGTCCGGACCGACGAAACATACCGGCGCATGATGGGTGTTGTCGGCTTCGGTCAGCATGCGTCCGAGGCCCAGCTGGATGTTTCGGATCTCCAGATAGTTCGGAGTGGCGCCGATGATGGTAGTGCTTTCCAGCAGGATTTTACCGGACCGCGTGTCGGCGGCCTGGTCTTCCACCGCGGCGATCTGCAAGGCGGTTTTCATGTTGTCGCGAAGCAGTTCGTACTCCGCCATGGTAATCAGCGGCCGTTTTTGCGCCTTGATCCAGGCGTCGTAGCTGGTGATGATGCCGAAGCGATGCACTAGGTAAACGTTGGAACCCAGATTGGCAACGTGATCGGCAATATAGAAGTTAAGTCCGGCGACGACGCTCATCACCACCACCAGCGTGGTGACCGCCAGAATCACGCCTAGCAGGGTCAGGAAGCTGCGCAGCTTATGAGCGCGCAGTGCGTCCAGGGCCAGTCGGAACGTCTCCAGAACGGTGACCGCACTCCCGTGCAATCCCGCCAGCGTCAAGACGCGGGTCTTCGGTACGAGCTTGGTGGCTCGAGGAAGGCCGGTCAACCCCTCATAGGGAGCTACGCCCAAATGCGACCTCGTTTAACGTTGGTCATATTCTAATACGAGAAACCCCGTGTGATTTGTTTCGCTGTCGGACGGAAAGGTTCGCCAGCTTAGACGCGCCTATCCCCTCTTGGTTTTGCCTGAGGCAACGGTGTAGGCTCTCCACTGTGCGAGAGAGCGGGACTGGCAGCCGATATCTTTCTGGCAAGATCTCATTCTGAAACTCGCCCATGGGCGTCCCTTTGGAGTCGATACCAACCGAGAAGAGAGGATCCCGTCTTGCCTCACAAACTAACTTGTTTTCTTGTACTTGTGCTATCCCTAGCCGGCCTGGCGGCCAACTCTCCAGCGCAGGAGAAGCCCGCAGCTACAACCGCTGCTCCGACTTCCGGCCCGCGCGCCGAATTTCTTGCGGAAATGGCCTACTATGAGGAGCGATTCACGCGTCTTGCCGAAGCCGTTCCGGCCGAAAAGTACAGCTGGCGACCAGCCCAAGGGGTGCGCTCGATCGGCGAGGTCTTCGCGCACATCATAGGCGCCAACTACGGGATCGCTCGCGCGTTCGGGACGCAACCTCCTGCCGGAGTGGATCCCAAGTCCATCGGTGCCAACGCCCTCGACAAAGCCAAGGATGTGCAAGGTCTTAAGGACTCGTTCGCACACTTCCGCCAGGCGATACTGGCGCTCAGTGATGCAGACTCAGACAAGCCCATGAAGGTGTTCGGCCGCCAAACGACACAGCGCGGCGCTTTCATCATGGTTACCGGTCATACCGGCGAACACCTGGGCCAGTCGATCGCGTACGCACGCATGAACGGGATCACTCCGCCGTGGACCGAGGAAGCGCAGCAACAGCAGAAATCCGGCGACAAACCGAAACAGTAGATCCTGCGCTCGGGGAGTTGCGGGGGCGTGTGGGAGGAAGCTGGGCACATGGCATCGACAAATCTGAGGAACGTTGCAGGGTTGACGCTTTCGTGCCGCCACAGCGCACGCGTGCAACAATCCATGCACTCATCGAATCCAACCAAGTTAGTCTGACGGAGCTTGTTTACGCGTGCTTATGCGGCTGGCGATTCCGATTTCTGTCTTCGTTCTGATCCTCGCGCTGGGTTGCCCTGGCCAAGTTCCGGCACAGGTCGCACCGCCGGAGATCCAGCTGCCGGCTCCCAGCGAGGCGGAAAAACAAGCCCTTCTCGATAGGGTCATTGCCAATCAGAAAAAGAATGAACAAGCGCAGCTAATTTACGAACGCGTCGAACGCGTGGAATCGCGCAAGGGCCCACCGGGCACGCCTCCGGAAATAAAAATCACGCGCTCCGTTCCCGCGGGAACGGGTACGGTACGCATTCCGCTTGGATCAGAAGGCAAGCCCGCCGACAATGTCGCCTATCGCACGGACCTGGAGAAGCTGGAGAAATCCTTGCTCTGGGCGTCCGATAGCGGCCGTTCCCAACGCGAGGCCTACGACAAAGTCGATAAAAAACAGAAAGAGCGCGCCGATCTGATCGACGCGGCGCGCAATGCTTTTACTTTTACCTACATTGCACGGGAAATGCGCGCCGATCGCGTTCTGGCTAAGTTTCGCATGGAACCAAATCCCGCCTTCAAGGCGACATCGCGCGCGACATCGATTTTCGCGAAAGTGCGCGGATTCCTGTGGATCGATGAAGCAGCCGCGCAGCTCGCACGCGCTGAACTCGAGGTCACCGAAGACATCTCCATCGGAGGATTTCTCGCCAAGATTTACAAGGGCAGCCACTTGATGCAGGAGCGCTACGAGATGGCGTCAGGTGTGTGGTTCCCGTCTTACGCGCAGTATGATTTCGACGGGCGGCGGCTGTTTGTCTCGTTCGGGATTCACGAGCGGACCTTCTACTCGCAATACCACTACGTGGGCCCACCCAAAGAAGCGCTGGTCACCATCCGTGCTGAATTGGGCAAGCTCCGCGCCACGGTCGCCGAGCCATAAGCCTCGCTCGCTATACTCGGAACATAACCAGCGTGAGCGCTCACCTGTTCGGTGGGAGTAGTTATGGGTCGCGAATTTGCGGTTGCAGCCTCCGTTTTACTTTTCACAGCCATGCCCATTGGTGCGGCTTCCGCTCGCACGCCGTCTTGGCAGGACGCGTCGCAGCCCTCATCGCAGGCACAGAGCCCTGCTTCGGCTCCCGCCGCAACGCCCGCACCGTCTTCTTCTTCGACTTCATCGACCAAACCCAAACCGAAAAAGACGTGGACCAACGATAATGTCAGCGACGCGAGCGGCACGATTTCGGTGGTCGGCTCGGCCAACAGCGCGACCCCGAGCGGCAAAGGCTCAAAGGTTTCGCCCAAGCCCGCCGCCACGATCGAATCGATTGATCCTAAAGTTGTCGCCAGTCTTCGTGACCAGCTTCACCGCCTGCAAGGGCAACTCAACATCGTCAACAAGCAATATTCCGATCTGAAAGCGCAAAGCAAAGGCGAAGCCAAGAGCGCCGGCGGGCTGCAGGCTAACACCTTCAACTACGATTCCTCTTCGGTCGAAGAACAGCTCCGGCGCTTACAGGAGAAAAAGAAGAGACTCGAAGACGCCATCGACCAGTTGCTAGATGCTGCTCGCAAAGCCGGCATCGAGCCCGGCGACCTTCGCTAACCTCTCAACAATTCAAGAAATTCCGTTCGCCTGCTGCAGTAACAGCTCCCGGCCGCGGCGACGTCACATTTCTTTGCGACTAGTATCTGACGTGAAACGCTCTTGCTCGCTTTCGTTGAGCCTGGGGAATCGGCGTGTTACACAAAGACGTCGCGCAAGAAATGTGGTCCGGGTATTGACCATGAAACTCTGGTTTGCGAAGAGGATGAAGGAGTGCCCGCAGTGCCAGAGTTCGATCGTGCGCCGCGCACCGCGCCGAGGATTCCACGAACAAGTTGTGCATCGGCTCGCGTTCGTGTGGCCGTACGAATGCCTCCGTTGCAAGCTCCGCTTCCTGGGATTTCACCGCAGCTACTCACGGCGTTACGTAAAGCCGTATTTTCATGTGGGCAGAGCGGCGGCTTCGTCGAAATAGACAGGTCGTTTGCTCCGGCATAAGATGCCAGATGGCTCGAGAGGCTCGGGCACAAATGGGTAGTGGCCTTCATTCCTTCCGATTGCTTGCATTCACGCTGATCGTTTTCGCGGTCGCTGGGTATTTCTGTTTCACCGGCAATGCCATCATCGCCGCGCAAGCTCCGGTGGTGGATTTGTCCGGGGCGCCAGTGGATCCGCTGCAATCTGTCCCCGGCAAGATCACCGTGTTGATCTTTGTGCGCACCGACTGCCCGATTTCCAATCGTTATGCCCCGACAATCAAGCGGCTCAGTGCGGCGTATGTAGACAAGGCTTCGTTCTGGCTGATCTATCCGGCGCGAAACGAATCGGCGGAAATGATCCGCAAGCACGAACGGGACTTTGGCTTCAAAATTCCTGCCGCTCGCGATCTGCAGCATTCGTTGGCCAAAAAAAGCCATGCCGCAATCACGCCGGAAGCGGCAGTCTTCGACGCGAATCGCCGCCTCATTTATCACGGGCGGATTGACGATCTCTATGAAGACTTCGGCCGCGCGCGCCGCGCGCCTACCACGCACGAGCTCGACGATGCCATCCAGGCGGCACTCCATGGCAAATCTCTACCCGCGGACGCCGTGCCCGCGGTCGGGTGCTACATTTCGGATCTGGAATGACTCGCGAAGGGGCGCGCACGAGCACCTGGGTTGCCGGTGCACTACTGCTGGTGGCGGTGGGGTTCGCCGTTGGCGCCGCCGCGCTGCCGCACGACACCACAGCCTCTAATTCACCCAAGTCCCAACCTGCGTGGCGCAGTCAGGACCAGGTGGCGCGGACCGTCACCTTCACTCATGACATTGCGCCGATCTTGTTTCACTCTTGCGCGCCCTGCCATCATCCCGGCGAAGCCGCGCCGTTTTCCTTGCTGACTTTCACGGATGCAAAAACGCACGCCGGCCAAATCGCCGCGGTCACCGGCATGCGCATCATGCCGCCATGGCTTCCTGAGCGTGGTGATTTTGCCTTTGCCGACGACTTGCGACTGACCCCCGAACAAATTGCGATCCTGCAAAGCTGGGTCGCTCAGGGCGCGCCCGAAGGAGATCTCGCCGACCTGCCGCCGAAGCCGCAGTTTGCCGAGGGCTGGCAACTCGGCAAACCCGATGTGATCGCGCGCGCACAAACGCCCTACACGCTGCCCGCCAGTGGCTCGGATACCTATTGGAATTTCGTCTTTCGCGCTCCCGTTGATCGCACCCGCTGGCTGAAAGCCATCGAAATTCGCCCAGGCGACAAGCGCCTGGTGCATCACGCCAATGTCCTGGTCGACCGCGGGGAGAACGCGCGTCATCAGGAGAAGCAGCCGGGCGCGGGCTTTGCAGGGATGGAGCTGATCATCGCGTCGGAAGTCTTCGATCCAGATAGCCATTTCCTTTTCTGGAAGCCGGGATCAGCGCCCTATGTGGAACCCGACGGCATGGCGCTGCGGCTCGACAAGGGCACCGATCTGGTCCTCAACACCCATCTGCAGCCGTCTGGTAAGCCGGAGTCGATCCAGCCGTCGTTGGGTTTGTACTTCACCGACAAGCCCGCGACCCTGCATCCCATATTGCTCCAAATGGAAAACGATCGAGCGCTGGATATCCCCGCGGGTACAAAGGAATTTCTCGTCACAGACGATTTCACGATCCCCGTCGATGTGAACGTCCTGGCGATCTATCCGCACGCGCATTATCTGGGTAGCGATCTGCAAGCCTTGGCTACATTCCCCGAGGGCACGACGAAAACCTTGATCCACATCCGCCGCTGGGATCTGAATTGGCAGGCGGTGTTCCGTTACGCCCAGCCGGTTTCCTTGCCAGCGGGCACACAGATTTCCATGCGCTTCGTGTACGACAATTCCGCGGAGAACGTCCGCAATCCGAATCATCCTCCGCAGCGGGTGCACGGAGGCAACCGAGCGGTCGACGAAATGGCGCACTTGTGGCTGCAGGTTCTGCCTAAAGCGTCACCTGGATCTGATCCGCGAGCGGTCATTCAGGAGGCCATGGCCCGCCATAACCTGCAGAAGAATCCGGAGGATTTTGAAGCCCAATACAATCTTGCGGCGCTGCTGCAAATGCGTGGCCAGCTCAACGAATCCATCAACCACTTTCTTCAGGCTCTCCGGATTCGCCCCGGCGACGCGATTGCCAACAATGCTCTCGGCGCAGCGCTGCTGGCTTCGGGCCGGGTAGGCGAATCGATTCCGCACCTCGACGCCGCCCTGAAAGCTCGCCCCGACTATTTCGACGCGCACTACAACCTCGGCAACGCTCTGGCCTCACAGGGTGACTTTGGTCAGGCTTTGGCGCACTTTCGCACCGCCGTTCGCCTGAATCCGGAAGATTCCAGTGCGGAGGCCAATCTTGGCAGCGCCCTGGCGGAAACCGGCAATCGCACCGAAGCTCGCCTTCACTTCCAACGGGCCCTCAAACTCAACCCCGAAAATGAGCTGGCCCGCGAAAACTTGCAGTTGCTGAACTCTCAGCCGACAAGCCCCAGGCATTAGCCGCAACCCCAAACGCAACTCCCCGCCCGCGTTTTTGCAAAAACGGAACGCTACATCTGCCGCCTGCACATACGAAATTCATAAAGTTACGTGTGATTTATCTCACTTTAGACGTGGCCGTTCGTTGCTATCTCTCGATTCATGTCGAGGCCCTGCCATTTTTCTTTCGTCGCAAATGCAGCCATCCCCGATCTCGCCGCTCTTTTGCGGCGAGTTGTAAAAAGATAATCGAAA